>CAYOGE010000007.1:0-96083 GCA_964403525.1 uncultured Phycisphaeraceae bacterium
TCGCCATGATCCAGAGGTGCCTGCGGTTGCTCGATCCGTCAAACAGAACCTAGCCAAGAACCGGGGTTCGATGACCCTTGGCAGAGCGACGACCCGGGTGCGGTATCGTCCAACTGAAGCCGCGTGCGAACCGGCTCACCGTCGGCGAGGGCGGGACTTGGTGTACGGAAAGGCCGCGGTTCTCAGCCAGTGGCGGCGGCGCGATAACGCAGCGCACGGCTCACAACGCGCCCGCACACAGGCCTCAAACCCGGATCTGCTTCAGCTCTTCATACGCCGCGGTGAACTTGTTCCGCACCGCAAGCAGCGCGCGGAACGCCGTGTCGGCCTTTTGCGTCGCGAGGATCACGTCTTCCAGTGAGCGGTCGCCTGTCGCCAGGCCTTCCTGCGCCGCGTCCGCTTCGCCCTGAAGGTGGTTCACCTGTTCGATGCTCTTGAACAGCGCATCCTTGAACGTGTCGCCGTTCTCGTTGGTCGCCGCCGCCCCGCCGGCGCCGATGCCGTTTGCGCCGGCTCCCAGCAGGTCGTTGAGCCCCTGCGAGCCGCGTAGCCCCGATCCGCCGCCGATGAGTCCAAGTGGGTCAGCCATACGTCACGCCGCCAGTCTAACCGATCCGACACATGTTCATCGGCCATCCCTGGCCCAACCCGCCACCATCCCTGGCAGCACCAACGCACCCGACTCTCCCCGGCTTCCTGCCCGCCCGCTCTCGCCCCGCCTGCCTTCCGCTCCCCTCGCGACTCGCGACCAGCAACTCGCGACTACGCCTAAGCGATCAGCCGCAGCGTCGCCGCGATCATCTGCTTGGCCGACTCCGCGGCCGTCACGTTCGCTTCATACGCCCGCACCGCCTCCATCGCGTTCACGCTCTCCACCACGGGGTTGATCCCCGTCGTGGCGACGTACCCCTTGTACGGACCATCCTGGTAGGCGTAGGGGCTCGTGGGGTCGTACTTCTCCGGCTTTGGGTCGGACTGGTCGATGGCGATCTGCGCAATCTGCACGCCGAAGTTGCGCCCGCTGCCACCCCCCTCACGCGCACTTTCTGCGCCAGACCCACCGTCCGCACGCCCGGGGGCCAGCATCACCTCGCGCCGCCGGTAGGGGGCGAGCTTGCCGTTTGAGTCCAGCAGCGAGTTCTGGTTCGCCAGGTTGGCCGAGGCCGCCTCCAGCCGAACCCGCTGCGCGATCATGCCCGAGGTTGAGACGTCCAGAAAGCCGTACATGAAGGGGCAATCGCAAAGCGCGTGCCGCTTCTGAAGAGGTCATGCACGGGTCAGGGGCTGGAGAGCTCGGCCGGGCTCAGGCCGCGGTCAGATGCGCTCGGCGATGGCCGCGCGCATCAGGTCGGAGCGGTTCTTGAGCAGGTCGGAGCAGACGCGGAACATGGTGCCGTTCTCGACGTTGTCCTGCATCAGCGTCTCGAGGTCGCGGTTGTTGCGGTCTTGAAAGAGGATGCCGCCGCGGGGGGTAGTGGGGTTGAGGCTGATCGAGCCGCCGGGGCCCATCTCGACCTCGCTGTTGCCAGTCAGCATCAGGTCTTCAAGCCCGCCCGCCGCCGCTCGCCGGTCGATCGCCTCGCGCAGCGTGTTCTGAAACGCGCTCACCGAGACATCCTGCTGGATGAAGTTCGGTGTGGAGATGTTGGCGATGTTGTGGGCGATGATCCGCTGGCGCTGGCCGGCGAACCGCAGCGCTGCTTCAAGCGCCTGGCTCGCGGCCGTGTTGACGACTTCGTTGAACATGGTTGAAGACGACCTCCAGACCGTCTGCACGCAAGCGGTGTGCCCTCTCTCTGCCCGCTCCCGAAGACAGGGCGGGCAGAGGCGCTATAGGCTCGCCTCAACCAGGTTCTGGCTCTTCCACTTCTTGAGCTTGAGCCCCAGCGTTCGTACGCCGATCCCCAGGGCGATCGCCGTCTTCTGGCGGTGACCGCCGTAGTTCTTCAAGGCGGTGACGATCGCCTTGCGTTCGGTCTCTTCAAGCGGCTCGGGCTCAAGGTTGTTCGACACCACGACCACCTCAGGCTTGACCTCGGTGATGCCGGGGCGCGGCAACGCGGGGAACCCGTTGGCCGCACCGCCGTAGGCGTTGTGGTCCGCGAGCCCGTTGGTGATCGCCTGCGCCAGGGCGCCGGTGGGCGTGAAGCCCTGGCCGAGCCACGGGCGGATCAGCTCCGGGCCGACGGTCGCGTGCCCGCGGCAGAGCACCGCGGCCCGCTCGGCGATGTTCTGAAGCTCGCGCACGTTGCCGGGCCACGAGTAGGCCTGCATGACGGCGATCGCCTCGGGGCTGAAGGTGAGCGGCGCCCGGTTGCCACCCTCGCGCACGCTGATCTGCTGCATGAAGTGGGCAACCAGCGCGGGGATGTCTTCCAGCCGGTCGCGCAGCGGCGGCAGGTGCACGGGCAGCACGTTGAGCCTGAAGAACAGATCCTGGCGGAACTCGCCGCGCCCGACGGCCTTGGGCAGGTCGCGGTTGCTGGTAGCGATCACGCGGACGTCGCAGCCGATGGCGGTGCTCGAGCCGACGCGCTCGAAGACGCGTTCCTGCAGCACGCGCAGCAGCTTGGCCTGCAGGCGCGAGGGGGTCTCGCTGATCTCGTCCAGCAGCAGCGTGCCGCGGTCGGCCAGCTCGAAGCGTCCCTTGCGGAGCTTCTCAGCGCCGGTGAAGGCGCCCTTCTCGTGCCCGAAGAGCTCGCTCTCGAGCAGCGTGTCGGAGAGCGCAGCGCAGTTCACGCCGAGGAAGGCCTGCCCGTCGCGCGGGCTCAGCTCGTGGATCGCGCGGGCGATGACCTCCTTGCCGGTGCCGCTCTCGCCGCAGATCAGCACGGTCCCCGCGCTCTCGGCGACGGCGAGCACCTGCTCCTTCACGCGGCGGATCGCCGCCGACTCACCGACCAGCCGGTGCAGGCCGCCCATCGCGGCTCCGCTGTTTGACTTTGGCGTGTGCGCTGCCGCGCTGTGCCCGGACTTGAGGATCGCGTTCTCACGCAGCAGGCGCCCGTGCTCGACGGCGCGCTTGACGGCGATGATCAGTTCGTCGCCCTCGAACGGCTTGGTCACGTAGTCGAACGCGCCGAGCTTCATCGCCTTCACGGCGGTCTCGACGGTGCCGAACGCCGTCATCAGGATCACCGGCAGCTCGTCGTCGAGCTTGCGCACGGCGTCGATCAGGGCGAGCCCGTCCATGCCGGGCATCTTCAGGTCGGTTACCACGCAGTCTGGACGCTGGCGGGCGATCGCGGCCACCGCGGCCTCGCCACCGTCGGCGGTTGAGACCTGCATCCCCGCGCGTGCGAGCGTTGCGCCCACGCTGTCGCGGAGCATTTCCTTGTCGTCCACCACGAGCACCGTTGCGTGATTCATCGTGTCCCTTCCGTGTGTCGGAACGGTCGAAAAACCGTCCCTGCGTCCTTGCAGGGGGGGATCATCGGCCAAAACCGCCGGAGAGCGTCAGAATTGCGCAGGCCGCACCGCCCCCCAGAACGCGGGGTCGCCCCTTTCCTTCGGGTGTGCGGGAGGGAGCTACTTCTTCGCCTGGACGTCGGCCAACTGCGGCGCGGTCGCGGGGGTCAGCGCATCGGCGGGGGCGATGTCTGGGATGAGCGAGCCGGACTTGAGGGCCGCGGCGATGGGGTCGCGCCAGCGCTGCACGTAGGGGAGCAGCCGCGTGTTCTTGCCGGGGTTGTGCTTGAAGGTCTGCGCTTCGGCGTGGGCCGTCTCGAGCGGCACGTTCTGGTAGATGTTGCGGTAGAGCATCACGGCGACGCCCGTGCGTTCGGACCCGGCGTTGCAGTGCACCAGCACCGGCTGGTTCGCCGGGTCGGTGATGATCCGCAGCGCCTGCACGTAGGCGTTGGGGTTGCCGGTGCCGTCGCCGTAGAGGCGCAGCACGACACGGTTGATGCCGTTGTGCTCGGCGAAGGCGGCCTCGGTCTTTTCCTGCGGCGAGTCGGGCAGGTACGCCCCGAGGTCGACGATCGTCTTGATCGCGTTGTCTCTGGTCACGCGGGCGAGGGTCTGTTCGGTGAGCCTTCCGGTCCGGTAGATCTTGCCCGGCTCGACGACGCCGAAGTTGCGGACGATGATGTGGTCGACCAGCAGGTCCATCCACACCAGGCGCAGGCCGAGGATGACACCGACCGCCAGCGCGAGCGCGACGGTCCGGCGGACCCAGGATCGCCGAGGTTTGCCGGGGGTGGCGTTCATCGGACCAAGGCTAGGCGGAGCGCACCGATCGCAGGCCGCGGGGGCGGCGTGGAGGTTGCGGCGATGTGCCGCGGTCCTGCGGGCTCAGTCCTGGTTGCGCTTCTTGAGCTCGTCGCTGAGCGGCGCTGAGGGGGGCACGCCGAGGTAGGTGAGGCAGCGCTCGAGCGCGCGGCGGACGACGGGGCCGGCGACACTGGCGCCGCGGTGTTCCTTGCGGCGGATGAGGTCGGGGCCCGGGTCGTCGATCACCACGATCATCACCAGGCGCGGGTTGACGGCCGGGCCGCCGGCGATGAAGCTGGAGTTGAACTGCGGGAAGTAGCTGTCGCCACCCTTGGGCGGCTTGGCACGCACGCCGCGCTCGTCCATCGGGCCGGTGCCGACGGAGGCGAAGGCCGTGCCGGACTTTCCGAAGAGCTCGTACTTCCAGTCCTTCTCGGGGACGGGCTTGGCGGCGAGTTTGCGGTCGAGCGACGCGGTGACGCCGCGGAGCGTCTCGCGGGTGATGTCGGCGGTCCAGCGCGGCAGGACGCGGCGGGGTTCGACGTCTGCGGGGAGGTTGTTGGATGCGGCGAGGAGGCGGGCGGGTGGGAGGACGCCGTTCTCTTCGCCGCTGCGCGAGATGGAGCAGAAGGCGCGTGCGATCTGCACGGGCGTGACGCCGACCTGGTAGCCGAAGGAGCAGGAGGTCTGCGTCCAGTCGGTCCACTGCGAGAGGGGCGGGACCAGGCCGGCGGTCTCACCTGGGAGGTTGGTGTGGGGGCGGGTGCCGAAGCCGAACTTGCGGATGGCGTTGTAGTGCTGCTCGAAGCTCATGCGGGCGCAGCCGATGGTCATGCCGATGTTGGAGGAGTTGACGAGCACCTCCTGCCAGGTCTGGCTCGCGTGCCCGTGCACGTCGCGGACCCAGCGGTTTCCGTAGGGCACCTTGTACGCGCCGCCGTGGGTCTGGATGATCTCTTTCGGCTTGGCGAGCTGCAGCTCGGTGACGGCGGCCCACATGAAGGCCTTGAAGGTGGAGCCGGGCTCGTAGATGTCCTCGACGCACCGGTTGCGCCCGAGTGCCGGGTGCGTGTCGCGTCCCTTGTCTTCGGGGATGATGCGCCAGCGCTGGCCGGGGACGGGGGGCTCGTCGCGGTGGAGGGGGGTCTTCCAGTCGTAGTCGCGGAGCTGCGGCAGGTCGCGCAGGATGTCAACCATCGCGAGGATCTCGCCGGTGTCGGGGTCCATCACGACGGCGCGCCCGCCGGCGGCGTCGGCCTCGACGACGCCGCGCTCGAGTTCTTCCTCGACGATGCGCTGCACCTCGAGGTCGATCGCCAGTGCCGTGTCGGCGCCGCGGGTGGGGGGTGTGTAGGCGTTGGGCTCGACCCAGATGGGCTTGCCCCTTACGTCGGCGGTGTAGGTGAACTTGCCCGGCGTGGGCTGGAGGGGCTTGTCGAGGAGCTTCTCACTGCCCATCAGTCCCTTGTCGCCGAAGCCGACCTTGCCGACGAGGCCGCCGATGATGTCGTTGCTGTTCATCACGCGCACCTGGCGTGACTCGAGGTGGACGCCGGGGATCTTGAGGGCCTTGACGACGTCGACGCGGCTGTCGTCGAGGACTCCGCCGATGGGGAGGTAGCGTGCGAGAGCGGGCCTGGCGTCGGTCTCGTCGTCTCCCTCGGCGGGGCTGGTGGCGAGCGGGTCTGCGGCGGCCTTGCGCTGGGCGGCCTGCTCGGCGAGGGCCTGGGTGTGGGCCGACTTCTTCTCCTGGTTTGAGGCCATCCGGGAGAGGATGCGGGCGCCGATCTCTTCGGGCTTGAGGCCCAGGGCGGTTGCGAGCTTGACGATCGCTTCGTCTGTGTTCTTGCGCGGGAACTGCTCGGGGTCAACGATCACGTGGTAGCCGAAGCGCGTGGCGGCGAGCACGCGAGCGCGCCGGTCGGTGATGTCGGCGCGGCGGGCGGGCTCGACGACGGTGACCTGGCGGTCGCTCAGGTGCGCCGCGAGTTGCTCGCTCGGCTTGAGCTGGAGCTGCGCAACGCGGACGGCCGTCGCGGCGAGCATGGCGGTGACGCCGACGGCGACGGCAACCCCGACGAGGTTGACGCGTTTGTCGGTGTCTGCCAGGCGTGCGGGGAGGGAACGTAGCCAGGCGATGGGGTTGGTGAGTGGCATTGTGCGGCGACTCCGTTCGCCGGGGTGGACGCGGGCGATTGTCGGGCGGCGGTCGCTGGGCGGCGCCTGGCCACCGCCCCGGTGATCAGCGGCGGTTCACGCCGCCGCCAAAGGGTGCATCATCGGCGCCGCGAGCGGGCAGGGGGGCCGGGCGGCCGGTGTTCTGCGCGAAGGCGGGCTGGCGGTTGGTGGGGAGCGTTCCGGGGCGCTGCGGGTGGTTCTCGATGGGGTAGAGGTTGCCGAGCTTGGACGCCAGCGCCTCGATGTTGCGGGGCTCGAGGTTGGCGGCGATGTCGGTCCGCAGCCGTGCGAGGCCGCGGTCGGCCTCCATGATGCGGAGGTTGACCATCGCCATCTGGTGGACGGCGTTGATGCGCTGCTGGCGGAGGGCCAGGAGTGTGCAGGCGACGAGCCCGATCGAGATGGTCAGCACGCAGAGCTTGGCGAACACAAGGACCTCACGGGGAGTGCAGAACGGAGGGGGTAGAACCGCCGCAGAACCGACCGGGTCTTACTTTGTCGCCGGGATCTTGATCGTCGATCCGGCCCTGAGACTGTTCTCGTCGAGCCCAGGATTTGCGGCGAGGATGGCTTCCCAACGCTTCGCGGACCCAAGCTCACGCTGGGCGATGTGCATGAGGGTGTCGCCCTTCTTGACGACGTAGGTTCTGGGGCCGGTGGCCTTGGACTTATCGGCGGCGGGCTTGGCTGCGGTCTTCGCCGCGGGCTTTGTTGCCTCGGCGACGGGGCCGGGGGTGGTGCTGGCGTGTCCGCTGGCGGTGAGTGAGAGGACGGCGGTGCCGGTCAGCACATCCAGCGGCGGGATGCGGAGGGTGACGCCCTCACGCACGGTGCCGTTGGCGGAGAGGCGCTTGGCGTTGTAGGTGCTGAGCTGCTTGGCGAGGTTCTTATCGCCGTAGTACTTCTGGGCCAGGGTGGCGAAGGTCTCGCCGCGCT
Organism: uncultured Phycisphaeraceae bacterium; assembly: GCA_964403525.1. Classification (GTDB taxonomy): domain Bacteria; phylum Planctomycetota; class Phycisphaerae; order Phycisphaerales; family UBA1924; genus JAJTGZ01. Next base: position 7,330 of record CAYOGE010000007.1, read on the forward strand.
GGAGCGGGTGCATCTTCTCGACGCCGCTTGAGACGGGGCGGCCACCGAGGGTCGGCGCGGCGGGCTCGCCGATGGTGTCGACGGGGCGGGTGCCGGGGATCTCGCCGTTGGCGGCGTATGCGGGGCTGGTGGCTGAAGAGTCGACGCCGGCGGCGGGGATGAAGCGGTTGGGGTCGGCGTTGATCGGTGCGGGGACGCTGGTGAGCGTGACGGGCTGGGTGGCGTTGCCGCTCTCACCCATCGGCTGCATGAGCGGCGCGGAGGGGGTGGCGACGGGTGACGCGGTGATCGGGTCGACGGTGAGGCCGCTGACGCTGGGGGCGGCGGCGTTGCTTGTGCCCAGGTCAACGGTTGCGGGGGCGGTGTTGCGGGCCTTGCCGAAGTGCTCGCCGACGAGGACGGTCACCACGACGATTGCGACGAAGCCGATGAGCAGAGCGAGCTTGGTTTCACGGTTCACGATGGTGTCTTCCTTGACAGCGCTGGTGACGGTTGAGCCCTTGATTTCCTGTACGCAATCCGTTTGCGCAGCGGGTTTGGGCTCAACTACGGCGGCAGCGTCCATGCCGCTGAGTATCGGCCGCGGCGGTGGTTATTGACCACTTTGCGGTGGTTGATGATGGCAGGCAGAGCCTGCGCTTTCAAGGCTGGCGAGCGATGTGGATGAAATGAACCTGAGGGGGTCACTGCTTGAGGTGTACGGCGCGGAGCTTGGCGGACCGGGCGCGGGGGTTTGCAGAGAGTTCGGCATCGTCTGCGGAGATGGGCTTTCCCTTGGGGGTGGCCTGCTCGGCGAGGTCGTTCTCAACGAGCCTGGCGAAGGCGTGCTTTACGGGCCTGTCTTCGAGCGAGTGGAAGGTGATCAGGGCGATGGTTGCGCCTGGAGCGAGCCAGGTCGGTCGGCCTGCCTTGGCGGCGATCGCGGCTTTTTCGATGAGGTCGAGCAGGGCGTTGAGGTTGCCGATCTCGTCGTTGACGGCGATGCGGAGGGCCTGGAAGGTCTTTGTTGCCGGGTCGGTGCCGGTGGCTTCGCGCGGGGGGACCTTGCCGCGGAGTGCGGCACGGACGACCTCGCCGAAGCGGGCGGTGGTGGTGATCGGTGCTGATTTCCTGGCTTCGACCAGCGCCCGGGCGATTGCGCGGGAGTGGCGTTCGTCGCCCCATTCGTAGATGATCTGGGCGAGGTCGGCCTCGGGGAGGGAGGCGATCAGGTCGGCGGCGGTGGTGCCGGCTTCGGGGTTGAAGCGCATGTCGAGTGGGCCGTCGTGCAGGAAGGAGAGGCCTCGCTGGGGGTTGTCGACCTGCGGTGATGCGAAGCCGAGGTCGGCGAGGAGGAGGTCGGCGGCGACAGGGGGTTGCTGCTGGGTGAGCCAGCGCGGGAGAGCAGCGAAGTTGCCGCGGTGGGTGAGGATGGTGGCCGAAGGGGCGGCGGCGGTGACGCGGGCGGCGGCGTGTGCGAGGTTGGCGGCGTCGAGGTCGTTGAGGATGACGGTTGAGCCTTTGGGGAGGGATGCTGCGAGTGCGGCGGCGTGGCCGCCGAGGCCCGCGGTGCAGTCGAGGAGGGTGCGGGGGCGGCGGGCGAGATCGGAGGGTGTGGGTTTAGCGGGCTCGGAAGAACCCCACCCCCGGCCCCTCCCCTCCGGGGAGGGGTGGAAGAAGATATCGAGGACAGGTTGGAGGAGGACGGGGATGTGGTCGTTGTCGCGCACGGGGGAGCGTAGAGAGGGGAGGAGCGGTCGTAGAGCTCGAGGGTGTCGGGCTGGCCTTGCTCGTCGATGTGCTTGTCTGCTTCCTGTGTTCGGGCGTTGATGATTCCGAGTGCGAGCCGGCGTGCGTCTGTTGGTGAGTCGCAGGAATGGAGTTCGCGCGCGAGGATGCGGAGCGCATCGAGCTTGAGGCGTGCGAGCGCGCGGTTGTAAATGACCTCGGTGGCGTACATGTGGTGGACCCCCTGTGGCATGCTGAGCGAGCGGCGATCAGTTCGACGCAGCCCGATAGTTTATCAAAGAATAGACTATCTGCAAGCTTTTTGTTTGGGTTTTTAGGTAAATGATTGGTATAGGGGATGCAGGCCATCTGTGTTGGTGGTTGCTGCGTGCCCCTGGGCGCGTCAGGGGGCGGTTGGCGCGGGGCTGTCAACTGCGGATGGTGGCGGGGCTGGGAGCGAGAGCACGTTGCGGATCTCGGCGAGCATCCGGAGCGCGGCCTTGTCGCTCGGGCTCCACTGGAGAGCCTCGACGATTTTCTCGTGTGCGGCGATGAAGTCGCCGCTGAGCGTTTCGCTGTAGGCCTGGTTGGTGAGGATGGCGGTGATCACCGGCGAGAGCTCACGGCGTGCGCGTTCTTCCTGTCCGGCGGCCTGCATGTAGAGGGGGAGTGCGTCGTTGTTCTTGCCGAGGCGCTGGTAGGTGATGCCGAGGTTGACGGTGAAGGCGACATCGTCTGGCGAATCGCGGTGGGCCTGCTCGTAGTAGCGAGCGGCTTCTTCGAAATCGCCGCGGTCGAACGCGGCTTCGGCGCGCTGTGCCGCGCGGCCGGGGAGGTTCGGGCTGCTGCTTTGCCAGGGGAAGTTGACGGTCAGCGATAGGCCGGTGGCGGCGCAGAGTGCGGCGAGTGCGGTGATCCACAGTTTGCGTGCGCGGGGCGCGGCGACGATGGCGCGTCCGAGGAGCCAGCCCGCGGCGGCGCCGAAGCCGTGGGCGTAGTTGCCGATGGGGATGATGTTGGCGACGGTGAGGGCGACGCAGAGCACGAACCAGCCGATGAAGATGTAGATGGTGCGTTTGGTGATGAGACCGTAGAAGGCGGGGTGGGTGCCCTGGGCGACGGCGAACATGGCGAAGAGGCCGTACACGACGCCGGAGAGGCCCACCCCGGGCGCGGAGAAGGCAACCTGTGCGGCGCCGCTGACGGCGGCGAGGAGCAGCGTGATGCCGATGAGTTTCCATCGGCCCCAGGCGTATTCGATGCGGCAGGCGAAGGGCCACCACCACGAGAGGTTGAAGAGGAGGTGGATGAAGTTGACGTGGAGGAGCGTGGAAGAGAAGAGCGTCCAGGGCTCGTGAAGGACGTTTTCGCGGGTGGCGACGAGCGCGTCGAAGTCGCGGCCGGACCACCAGAAGAGTGAGAGGATGATCGCGGAGAGGGCGACTGTCGCGGAAGCGGGGAAGCGGGCCGCGTGTTTGACGGGTGGATCGATCGGCACGGGGAGAGCGTATGTGAGCCGGGTCAGCGGCGTGGCTTGAAGAGGTAGTGGCTGACGATCCACTGGGAGCCGCGGTCGAGCGCCCAGAGCTCTTCGCAGGCGATGAAGAAGGTTCGCCAGCGGTTGAACCACTTTGGCGCTTCGGCATCGCCGTAGTTTTCGGCGAGGATTCGGAGGGCCTGCGTGCGGTTGGCGTCGAGGTTGTTCAGCCAGGCACGGGCGGTTTTGGCGTAGTGGGTGCCGCTGACGCGCCAGTGGTCGGTGATGGAGAGGTGGTCGGCGAAGTGGAGGAGGAGGTCGTCGCTGGGCATGGTGCCGCCGGTGAAGAAGTAGCGGCCGATCCAGTCGTCGCCCTCGAACGCGTAGGCGATGTTGGTGTGGGTGAAGATGTGGACGAAGAGCCTGCCGGAGGGGTTGAGCCAGGAGGCGATCCGCTCCAGGAGCGTGCCGTAGTTCTTCATGTGCTCCATCATCTCGACGGAGACGATGCGGTCGAACGTGCCGGCGGCTGGGGGCGTGAAGGAGTTGGCGTCGGCGGTGATGATGGTGGGCGTGGTGACGCCGCGGCGGGCGGCTTCGGCGAGGATGAAGTCGCGCTGCGGTTTGGAGTTTGAAACCGCGGTGATCTTCGCGCTGGGGAAGCGCTCGGCCATGTAGAGGGTGAGTGATCCCCAGCCGCAGCCGAGTTCGAGGATCTGCTGGCCGTCTTTGAGCTGCGCACGCTCGCAGGTGAGGGCGAGCATTGCTTCTTCGGCCTGGGCGAGGGTGGTGACGCCTTCTGGCCAGAGGGCGCTGCTGTACTTGAGGCGGGGGCCGAGGCAGAGCTTGAAGAAGGGGGGAGGGAGCTCGTAGTGCTGCTGGTTGGCTTCGGTGGTGTGGATGGCGATGGGGGACTGGCGGAGGGAGTCGACGAAGGCGCGGAAGCGGTCGTGGGTGGCTTCGAGGCCGCCGCGGGTCTCGTGGGCGATGCGCTGGCGGAGTCTCGCGCGGATGCCTGCGCGGAGGAGGGGGTCTGGGATGTAGCCACGGTCGAGGAGGCTCTCGTACCAGTCGGCCTTTGCGGGTGCGGGCGAGGAGGTGGCGATGGGGGATGCGGGGAAGTTGGCGGTGGTCATGGTGTGGGCTCCGCGGGCTTGCGCGGCGGGAGGGGGACGAACGGACTGGTGCGTGCCTGGTAGCGGCGGTAGGCGTCGCCGCGGCTGCGGAGGGACTGTTTTTCGGCGGGGGGGATGCCGCTGACCTTGGTGATGAGCAGGAGCATGAGGAGGGGCGTGGACCAGCCGAGCCAGCCGTTCGGGGCGGTTGCGGCGATGAAGCCGTAGGCGAGCCACATGAGCCACTCGAAGAAGTAGTTGGGGTGGCGCGAGTAGCGCCAGAGGCCGACGTCGCAGACCTTGCCTTTGTTGGCGGGGTTCTTCTTGAAGTTCTCGAGCTGGCGGTCGGAGATGAAGACGCCGACGAAGCCGGTGAGCCAGAGGGCGATGGCGGCGTAGTCGAGGGGGCCGATCGGAGCGGGGTTGTGGGAGTTGAGGAGGTGAGGTGCCGCCAGGAGCGGGACGGTGACGGCCTGGGCGAGGAAGAAGGCGAGCATGACCTTCTGGAACTTGGCGGGGCCGAACTCCTCACGCCACTGCTTGTAGCGGCCGTCTTCGTGGGGGGTGAGGACGCGGTTAAAGAGCATGTGGTAGCCGAGGCGGATGCCCCAGAGTGCGCCCATCGCGCCGGCGATCCAGCGGCGGGTGGGGTCGCCGTCGCCGGTGAGCGCGTAGAAGACGAAGGAGCCGCCGATGAGTGTGGACCAGCCGACATCGACGAGGGCGACTTTTCGGGTGGCGATCTGGATGAGCCAGAGGATGATCATCGCTGCCAGAGCGACGCCGGTGGCCCAGGCGAGTTGTTCGGTCCAGGTCATTGTGCAAACCCCGGGTGTCTATGGTCCGAAACGCGTTTGTCGTCAAGGAGCATCAACATGGCTGGGATCAGGCTTGTGCAGGCCGTTGCCGCGGTGGGGATCGTCGTCTTCATCGCGTTGATCGTGCGGTCGTCGCTGGAGATGAACGTCTGGGAGGGGCTGAAGGCGTCGACGGATTCGTGGTGGGGGGCTCTCACGCTGGTGGATGTGTACACGGGGCTGTTGCTGTTCACTGCGTATATCGCGTACAGAGAGCGGAGCGGCTGGCGGGTCGGGCTGTGGTTTCTGGCGCTGATCACGCTTGGCAACCTTGCGACGCTGGCGTATGTGCTGGTCGCGTCACGACGGGTGACGTCGCTGGAGGGGCTGATGCGGCCGGTGCCGGGCCGGTGAAGGCGAGGGCGGTGGAGGGGAGGCGGCACATCGGCTTGGTGAGGAGCATCTGCACGTCGCCGACGTGGCGGGCGCGGAAGGCGCCCTCGCAGTAGGCGAAGTAGAAGTCCCACATGCGGATGAAGCGGTCGTCGAAGCCCTGGGCGCGGACCTCCGCGAGGCGGTTGTTGAAGGCCTGGCGCCAGAGCTGGAGCGTGGTGACGTAGTGGGGGGCGATGTCGGTCATCGCCCAGAGGCGGAGGTCGGTGTGGCGGGTGGTGGCGTCGAGGATTGCGCTGCTGCCGAGGAGGCAGGAGCCGGGGAAGATGTACTTCTTGAGGAAGTCGCGGGTGCGGGCGGCGGACTTGAAGTACTGGTCGCGGATGGTGATTGCCTGGATGAACGCGGCGCCGTCGGGCTTGAGGAGGTCCGAGCAGGCCTTGAAGAAGCGGGGGATGTTCTCGCGTCCGACGGCTTCGACCATCTCGATGCTGACGAGCTTGTCGAACCTGCCGGTGAGGTCGCGGTAGTCGGTCTTGAGGAGGGTGATGCGGTGGGCGAGGCCGGCGGCGTCGATGCGGCGGCGGGCTTCGTCGTGCTGGCGCTGTGAGATGGTGGTGGTGGTGACGCGGCAGCCGTAGCGGGTTGCGGCGTGGATCGCGAGTGCGCCCCAGCCGGTGCCGATTTCGAGCAGGTGGTCGCTCTGGGAGAGGCCGAGTGCGCGGCAGGCGCGGTCGAGCTTGTTTGACTGGGCCTGGGCGAGTGAGTCGGCTGGCGACTCGAACACGCCGGAGGAGTAGGTCATCGACTCATCGAGGAAGAGGGCGAAGAAGTCGTTGCCGAGGTCGTAGTGGGCGGCGATGTTCTTGCGGCTGCCGGCGCGGGTGTTTCTCTCGAGCCAGTAGGCCGCGGCGGTGAACGGGGCGAGGATGCGCGTGAGCGGGCTCTCGATGGTGTCCATCGCCGTGGTATTGACGGTGATCGTTTCGATGAGCCCGGGGAGGTCGGTGGTGGACCAGTGGCCGTCCATGTACGACTCGGCGATGCCGATGGAGCCGCCGAACGCTGCGGCGTAGAAGGATGGGTTGTGGATGTAGACGGTGGGGTGGGTCGCGTCTGCGCCGGGGGAACGGTGGGTGGAGTCGCCGTCGATGACGGTGAGGCCGCCGATGTTGATGTGGTTGATGGCGGTGTGGAGGAGCTTCTTGCCCGCGGCGCGGAGTGGAGCGGCGACGAGGGGGAGGCCGCGGGAGGATTCGGCGGCGAGGGCGGGGCCTCGTGCGGAGGAGAGGGTGGTCATGCGTTCGCCTTGGTCGGAAGGGTCGAGGGGTGTGAGTAGACGGTGGCCTTTTTGAGCCAGAGGCGGAGGGCGTGGAGGTGGATGGAGGTGATGACGCGCGCGGTGATGAAGGGGTATCGGAGGATGACCGAGCGCATGGAGGCGGGGGAGAGTTCTCTGCGTGTGAGGCTGAGGGTGGCGTCGAAGGGTTTGGGAGAGGGGCGTCCGTGGGGCGCCGGGGCTTGCAGCGGGTGCAGGTTCATGTGCACGAGCAGCTTGCTGTGCTGCGAGCTTTGGGGCGTCGTGAATGACCAGTCGTAGCCGAGGTCCATCGGCATGAAGGGTGAGACGTGGAAGGCCTTGTCGAAGGTCCAGCGGTGCGAGCGGGCGGTGCGGCGTGAAGCGCGGGCGTCGAGGACGTAGCTGTGGCGTTCTTTCCAGGGCGTGTTGGTGATCTGGGCGACGATCGCGTCGAGGTCTCCCGCGGGCGTGAAGCAGTAGTAGAAGGTGACGGGGTTGAAGGTGTAGCCGAAGTTGCGCAGGTGCGTGAGCATGCGCACGGGGCCGGCGGGTGAGCGGCCGAGTTGATCGGCGACGGTGGCGTGGACGGCGTCGGCGAGGGGGAGCGTGCCGTGGCGGAGGTAGTCGTCGCGGCAGAAGCGGGCCGGCGAGAGTGGGGAGCGGCCCCACCAGCGCGACATGGTGAAGACCTCGTCGAGTTCGGCGAGGTCGAGGTAGGCCATGTAGAGCGGGAAGGTGAAGGCGTGTGCCGGGTGGCGCCGGCGGTGGCGGACGGTGCCCGTGTAGATTGCGCTGTGGAGGGTCATAGCGGCGAACCTCCCAGGGCGTTTGCGACGCGCAGGGCGCTCTGGACGCCGTCTTCGTGGAAGCCGTTGAACCAGTAGGCGCCGCAGAAGTGGGTGCGGCGCGGGCCGCTGATCTCGCTCCAGCGTGCGCGGGCGGCTTCACCGGCGGTGGTGTAGAGGGGGTGGTGGTAGGTGTAGCGGGCGAGGACGCTGGCGGGGTTGATGTCGTTGTGTGCGTTGAGGGTTACGCAGAGTGGCGATGGTGTGTTGATGTGCTGGAGGATGGAGAGGTTGTAGGTGACGCGAACGGGGGCGGGGTCGGCGGAGTCGCCGAGCCGGGAGTCGGTGCGGTAATTCCATGCGGCCCAGCAGCGGCGGCGGTCGGGCAGGGCGGTGCGGTCAGTGTGGAGGGTTGCGTCGTTGGCCTGGAAGGGCATCGCGGCGAGGGCCTCGCGCTCGGCGGGTGAGGGGTCGGCCAGGAGGTTGAGCGCATCGTCTGCGTGGAGGGCGAGGACGGCGTGGTCGAAGGTGTGCGGCGTGCCGTCGGCGAGGGTGAGCGAGACGGCGGATTCGCTGCGCGTGATTGAGCGGACGGGCGAGCCGGTGCGGACGGTTGCGCGGAGGGCGTCTCGCAGGGCCTGCACGTAGTTGCGTGAACCGCCGACGACGGTGCGCCACTGGGGGCGCTGGCGGAGGTCGAGCATGCCGTGGTTGTCGAAGAAGCGGAGGAGGAAGCGTGCGGGGAAGTCGAGCATCTGTCGGCGCGGCGCGGACCAGATGGCGGCGGCCATGGGGAGGAGGTAGTCGTTGAAGAGGCCCATTGAGATCGCGCCGGAGTCGCGGAGGTCGGCGACGGTGGCGCCCGGGGGGAGCGACTCGATCGCCCGCCTGCCGGTTGTGGCGAGGGTGCGCACGCCGTTGACCACGGACCACCAGCGGGGCGAGAGGAGGTTTGATGGCGAGCCGATCAGGCCGGCGATGGATGCGCCGCCGAACTCGAAACGCGTGGCGGTGTCGTGGACGCTGAAGGACATTTCTGTCGGCGTTGTGGCGACGCTCAGGCGTTTGAAGAGGCGGGTGAGGCCGGGGTAGTTGCGTTCGTTGTAGACGATGAAGCCGGTGTCGACGTGGACCTGGCGGCCGTCGACGTTGACGGTGGCGGTGTTGGCGTGTCCGCCGAGGCGCGGCTCGGACTCAAAGAGCGTGACCTGGTGGGCGTCTGCGAGCAGCAGTGCCGCGGTGAGGCCGCTGATGCCGGCGCCGACGACGGCGACCTTCATGTGCTCGCCTTCGGGAACGGGGAGCGGAGGTTGCGCTGGAGCGCGTGGACCTGCGCAGCGCGGTAGACCGACGCGGGGACGGGGCGGAGGTCCCAGACGACGCCCACGACCGCGAGCAGCCGCAGCGCCCAATAGGCCGGGTCGAACTCGTACCAGTAGAAGCCTTGCCGGGCCGTGCCGGGGTAGAAGTGGTGGTTGTTGTGCCACCCCTCGCCGAGGGTGATGATCGCGAGGAACCAGTTGTTTCGGCTGTCGTCGCCGGTGTTGAAGCGCTGCGAGCCGACGGTGTGCGCGAGGGAGTTGATCGTGAAGGTGGCGTGGTAGAGGAGCGATGTCGAGATGCCGAAGCCCCACGTGACAAGCTGCGGGCCGCTGGTGTTCAGCGAGGGGGCGGCGTGCTGGAGGGTGAAGCCGAGGGCAAAGAGGGCGGCGGCGAGAACGAACGCGCCGGCCATGTGCCAGCGTTCGATGAAGACGAGCTCGGGGTACTTGCGCCAGTCGGGGACGCGTTTCCAGTCGATCTGCTGGCCGCGCTGGGTGAGGAACCACCCGACGTGGGAGAAGAGGAGGCCCTTGAGGCCGGGGGAGTGCGGGTCTGGGTGGTCGTCTGCGTGCTGGTGGTGCACGCGGTGGTGAGCGGCCCACCAGACGGGGCCCCGCTGGGCGCAGGTGGTGCCGAGTGCGGCGGCGAGGAACTGGGTGAGGCGGTGGGTTCGGAAGGTGCGGTGTGAGAAGTAGCGGTGGTAGAAGACGGTGATGATGAGCATCCGTGCCCAGAAGAGCGCGGCAGCGACGGCAACGGCCGTCCAACTGAAGCCGGTGAAGATCGCGGCGACGCCCACCAGGTGGATGGAGAGGATGGGGAGGACGTCGTAGAGGCGGATCCGGCGGTTGTCGCTGTCTGGCGTGGCGGCGTAGGGGAGGGAGCCGAGGTCGGGGCAGGTTGACTGGGTGGCGGTTGTCAAACGTGGGGTCCGATCGGCTTGGCTGGGTGGGGGTGGGGGGGGAAGGCGAGACGATCGCGCTGAATTGGCGTGCGGTCGGCGGGCGTTTCGTGCCGAGAGGGTACCGGTTTTTGACGTTGAGGGTTTGACGAGCGGGCGGCGTCGCGGTCAGCGTGTGCGCGTGGCCATCTCGCGGGCGAGCTGGGCGAGCGGTTCGCCGGGCTTGCCGAGTTGGGCTGCGGCCTTGAGGGCTTCGGCTTCAAGGCGCGTTACGTGGGTGCGGGCGGCGTCGAGGCCGAGGGCACCGGGGTAGGTGAGCTTGCCCGCCTGGGCGTCCTTGCCGGTGCGTTTGCCGACGTGGCCCTCGTGCTGGGTGACGTCGAGGATGTCGTCGACGACCTGGAACATGAGGCCGACGGCGTCTGCGTAGGCGTCGATGATCGAGAGCGTGCGGTCGGAGGCGTGCGCGCAGAGCGCACCCATGCGGCAGGAGGCCTTGATGAGCGCGCCGGTCTTGTTGGCGTGAATGCGGGCGAGTTGCTGGTCGGGCGGGAGCGGGTCGCCGGCTGCGCCGAGTGTGTCGTAGACCTGGCCGACGATCATGGCTGTGGCGCCGCGGGCGAGTTCGGCGCAGAGGCGGGCGGCGAGGCGTCCGTCGGTGATCCGGTCTGTGAGGATGCCGAAGGCGAAGGTGAGCATGCCGTCGCCGGCGAGGATGGCCATGGCCTCGGAGGTGTGCTTGTGGAGTGTTGGCCGGCCGCGGCGGAGGTCGTCGTCGTCCATCGCGGGGAGGTCGTCGTGGACGAGGCTGAAGGCGTGGACGAGCTCGACGGCGGCGGCGGCGGGGAGTGACTCGGGTCCGTCACCGCCGGCGGCCTGGCATGAGCGCCAGGCGAGCAGCGGGCGGAGGCGTTTGCCGGGGCCCAGCAGAGAATAGATGACCGCGTCGTGGAGGTTCGCGGGGAGGGCGAGGCGGTCGATGGACTCGCGGAGGAAGAGGTTTGTTCTCGCGGCGGGGTCTTGCGGGGATGTGTGGCCTGCGTCACGCTCGGCACCGACTCCGCTCAAAGCCGCGGAGTCGGTGGCACCCGGAGTGTGAGTTTGGCCTGCGTCACGCTCGGCACCGACTCCGCTCCGAGCCGCGGAGTCGGTGGCACCCGGAGTGTGAGTTTGGCCTGCGTCACGTTCTGCACCGACTCCGCTCCGAGCCGCGGAGTCGGTGGCACCCGAGGCGGGGGAGCCCTTTGGCAGGCCCACGGCTCAGCGCCCTTCCTGGTCTTTGATGAGGGCGAAGATCTCGTCGGGCGTGGTGGCGGCGTAGATGCGCTCGCGGAAGTCGGGCATGATCATCAGGCGGCTGACGCGGGCGAGTGCCTGGATGTGGTCGCTGTTGCGGTCGGGGGCGCTTGCGAGCATGATGATGATTCGGACGGGCTTGCCGTCGATGGCGCCGAACTCGATGGGCGTGGCGGGCTTGCCGAGTGCCATGGCCAGGCCGGTGCCGGCGGCCATGCCCGCGCACTTGCCGTGGGGGATGGCGAGCCCGTGGCCGATGCCGGTGGTTCGGGTCTGCTCGCGGGTCCAGACGGCCTCTTTGAGCGCGGCGGGGTCAGCGACCTTGCCGGCTTCGGCGAGGACGTCGACGAGCTCGTGGATGGCGGCCCGCTTATCGGTCGCGGCCATCGGGGCTTTGATGCTGTTTGGCTGGAGAATGTCGAGGAGGTTCATGCGCGGGGTTGGTTCCACCAACGGTTCGGGGCGTTGAGCGAGTGTAGCCGATCAGCGGGCGAGCGTGCGCGTGCGGCGGGTGTGTGTGGGTGCGCGGCGTCGACGGTTGCGCGCGGGTGGGGCGCAACGAGAACGACCCGGCTGATGGGCCGGGTCGTTTGAAGCAGGGGTACTAGGATTTGAACCTAGACTAACTGAGTCAGAGTCAGTTGTGCTACCGTTACACTATACCCCTGTGGTACAGGACCCCTGCGGGTCTGGCGCTCGTGTGCGGAGCGGCCAAGTGTACCCGCCTGAGGGTGTGGGGTCCAAGTCTTTGGCCAATGAAGAAGCCCCGCGGCGTGCGCGGGGCGGGTGGTTGCTCTTTGGGTGCTGGATGCGCTCAGCCGTTTGTGGGGCGGATGGGCGTTGCGCGCCCGAAGGGGCTGCGGGGTGGCGGCGGTGTGAAGGTGGCGGCGGGCATGGCAGCGGGCGTGACGGCCTGGCCGATGAGGCGGTCGCCTCCGATGAGCGCGGCAGGGGCCGGCGTGCTGCGTGCTGCTCGCAGCGAGTCGATCCGCTGATCGAGCTTGCCGAGGATTGACTTGACCTGGTTAAACGTACGCTGCGAAGTGCTCATCCATGACCTCTCTGCTCGGGTTTCCGCCGCAGGAGATCGGACGGTGGAAGCGGCGGGATGAGCCGCGGGCGCAAAAGTGATCAGGATTGGTGGTACGTCGGGCGGATTGTGCGGTCTGGGTGAGTCCGTCGGTGGTTACACGGCGCCTGGGGTGCGGCGGGCGCTTTGGGATCGCGGTGGGGTGTGGGTTGCTGCCTTTGGATTGGCGTGGGCACCGACTCCTCACGGGGCGGAGGAGTTGGTGGCGGCCGGCACTGATTGAATCGGGGTTCGCGGTCTGGCGGCTTTTGCGCTCTAAACTCCTCTCCCTTCCTTCCTATCCCTTCAACGGCCGTCGGTATTGCCCTGCTGGAGACTTGATGCCTCTTTTGACCGCGACCAACCTGCACGTGGCTTACGGACTCAAGGTGATTCTCGATGGTGTGAGCCTGTCGATCGAGCCGGGGGAGCGGATCGGGGTGGTCGGGCGCAACGGCGGCGGTAAGAGCACGATGATGAAGGTGCTGGCTGGGGTGATGCAGCCCGACTCGGGGAACGTGCAGGTGGCCAAGGGCGCGCGGGTTTCGTATCTGACGCAGGACCCGGTGCTGACGCCGGGTGAGACGCTGCGCGGCGAGGCGGAGAGCGCGTTCGCGGAGTTGCACCGGTTGCACGTGGAGTTGAACAAGGTCTTTGACCAGATGGCGCACGCGGAGGGTGAAGGGCTGGAGCGGCTGATGGAGCGTCAGGGGAAGCTGGAGGGGCAGATCGAGAACGCGGGCGGGCACGCGGTGGACCACAAGATCGACGCGGTGCTGCACGGGCTGGGGTTCAGCGACGGGCAGTTCGGGACGCCGGTGGAAGGGCTCAGCGGCGGGCAGAAGGGGCGGCTGAGCCTGGCGAAGATGCTGCTTCAGCAGCCGGATGTGCTGCTGCTGGACGAGCCGACGAACCACTTGGACATCGATGGGCGTTTGTGGCTTGAGAACTTCCTGGTCAACGAGTTCCGGGGTGCGGTGCTGGTGATCAGCCACGACCGGTACCTGCTGGACAACGTGGTGCATCGGATCGTTGAGGTTGAGCAGGCGCGGCTGATTGATTACCCGGGCAACTACGAGGCGTTTGTTGAGATCCGTGCGCAGCGGCGGCTGAGCCAGTCGCGTGCGTTTGAGAACGAGCAGACGAAGTTCAGGAAAGAAGAGGCGTACATCAGGCGGTACCGCGCGGGGCAGCGGGCCAAGCAGGCGCAGGGGCGGCTGAGCAAGCTCACGCGGGCGAAGGACGAGAGCACGCTTGAGCGGCCGATGGAACTGGCGGGGTTCAGGCTTGAGCTGCCCAAGGCTCCGCGGACGGGTGACCTGGTGGTGACAGCGCGCGGGGTGAGCAAGGGGTATGACGGGGACGATGGTTCGCGGAAGCAGTTGTTCCACGACCTGGACCTGATCATCGGGCGCGGCGAGCGGTGGGGGATCATCGGGCCCAACGGCGCGGGGAAGAGCACGCTGGTGCGGGTGATCCTGGGCGAGCAGCCGGCGGACTCGGGGACGGTGCGGCTTGGCAGCAACGTGGTGATCGGTCACTACGCGCAGACGCACGAGCACCTGGCGATGGAGAAGACGGTGGTGCGGTACCTGCAGGATGTGATCCTGAAGGAGTGCCCCGGGCTGCTGCTGAGCGAGCAGCAGGCGCGGAACCTGGCGGGGGCGTTTCTGTTCAGCGGGGCGGAGCAGGACCGGGAGCTTGGGAGCCTTTCGGGGGGCGAGCGGTCGCGGGCCGTGCTGGCGGGGTTGCTGGCGAGCGCGAAGAACCTGCTGGTGCTCGACGAGCCGACCAACCACCTGGACATCTCGTCGGCCGAGCGTCTGGAAGAGGCGCTCGCGGGGCCGGACGAGGAGACGGGCGACGACGGGTACGAGGGGGTGCTGATCCTGATCAGCCATGACCGCGCGCTGATCGACTCGACGTGCGATCACCTGCTGATTCTGGACGGGCACGGAGGTGCGGAGGTGTTCGTGGGCTCGTGGACCGAGTGGCGCGAGAAGTCACTGGCGCGCGACAAGGAGCGGCGCGAGGCAGAGAACGCGGAGAAGGCGCGCAAGGAGCAGGCGGAGGCTCAGCGAAGGGCGGCGGAAGAGAAGAAGAAGGCCGCGGCGGAAGCGGCGAAGAAGGCGGCGGCGGCTCCTCAGCCGAAGCAGAACCTGGGCGGGGGCTCGAATCGGGGCAAGCAGCGGGGCGGTGGGGGCGGGTTCTCGCGGCTGAGTGATGAGGAGCTTGAGGGGAAGATGGGGGCCGTCCAGGCGGACATGACGGGGATCGACGAAGAGCTCGCGTTCCCGGAGACTTGGAAGGACCGCGAGCGGGCGGATGCGCTGACGCACAGGCGGGCGGAGCTGAAGTCGGACCTTGATGGGCTCGAAGCCGAGTACCTCAAGCGGATGGGGTGAGCAGCAGATGATTCACGCTCCGAAACACGTCCTCGTCGTGCTCCTCGGGTTGGCTGCCTCCGGGTGCGCTGAGCCATCCAGCCCCGCGGCAGCGCCGGAGTCCGCCCCACCCGCGACGCAGGTTCATTCACCCGCCCCGGCTGCGGAGGAAGCGCAGATCGGGTGGGTCTGGACCGGCGGCGATGGGGAGCATCCCTCAGCGGCGCTCGCGGTCAGGCCGCGCGCAGGGGCGCTGGAACTGGTCGTGTTTGCCACGCCGCCGCGAGCCTCCGATGACTTTGCGCACGGGTCAGTCATCCCGATGCTGGAGTACGAGGCGACCGACCGGCGCGCGGTGTTCCTGCTCAAGCGGGTGATGCCCTCGATCGCCCCTGCTCGCACGATCCTCGAGTTCGATCAGCCGCTCTCGGGCGAGGCGGTGACCGGCTACCTCTCTGTTGATCTCGCTGACGCGCACAAGATCGGCCTCACCGGGGACGAAGTGGCCGGCAAGCGCACTCCGCTGGTGTTCAAGCGGGGCCCTTGGCCTACGGCTCGAACGTGGGCCGAAGCGACGGGCACGCCGCCCACCCCGCCGCCCGATGCCGAGCGGAAGTGGCACGGCGACTGCCTGATCGACGTGGACCCGAAGAAGGACTACGCCCCTGTGCCAGACACCACCATCGAAATGACCACGCAGGCCAAGCGACTGCTCGGTTGCCGCGTCGTTGAGCGGCGAGCGGGAACTGAGCGGGTGATCTGGGAACTGCGTGACTTCACCGGGACAATGCAGAGCGCAAAGGGGACGGCGATCATCGACGGGCAGCCCCACCCCTACGAGATGGTTAGCTTCATGCAGGACGACGGTCTGCACGTCATGCTGGCGGACAGGTGCAAGCCCGCCCACGCCCGCGGCGTCGTGCCGCGCTACCACGCCACGCTCACGTACTGAACCGCGGTGCGCCCGCGACCTACGGCAGCGGCGCGAGGCAGAGAACGCGGAGAAAGCGCGCAAGGAGCAGGCGGAGGCTCAGCGAAGGGCGGCGGAAGAGAAGAAGAAGGCCGCGGCGGAAGCGGCGAAGAAGGCGGCGGCGGCTCCTCAGCCGAAGCAGAACCTGGGCGGGGGCTCGAATCGGGGCAAGCAGCGGGGCGGTGGGGGCGGGTTCTCGCGGCTGAGTGATGAGGAGCTTGAGGGGAAGATGGGGGCCGTCCAGGCGGACATGACGGGGATCGACGAAGAGCTCGCGTTCCCGGAGACTTGGAAGGACCGCGAGCGGGCGGATGCGCTGACGCACAGGCGGGCGGAGCTGAAGTCGGACCTTGATGCGCTGGAGGCGGAGTATCTGAAGTGGATGGGGTGAGGAAACTTCCGAGTGACGTCACTTCTTCGTTGAAGTACCCCGCTTCGATCGCCTTCAGTCTCTGACAAGGCCCTTCTCGCGCTGCTCTTGTAGTTGCCGGACGCGTTCGGACATGATGCGAGGTTTTCCTTCGCGACCGCTCGATTCCCATCCGATGATGTAGAACTCTCTCCACACAGGCAGCGTGTTGAACGGAGGGGAGTACGCCCACTTAGCACCGGCGGTTCCCATTGCATAGGGGAGCAGTACGCTGAGAATCGCTGCCGCGGCAACGACCGCCAACGCTGTTCTTGGTCGCGGCTTGAGGCGATGCAGAATCCGCATTATCGTCCAAGTTGTTGCGCGTCCGTCATGGCAAAGGGATGATGTTGATGTCGCGGAACTCGATGTATGAGCCCTCGCTCTGGAGGCAGATGAAGCCTGGGGTCTCTTCGGCGTCGGTGGCTTCGTTGAGCAGCTCGCCGTTGACGTAGAGCGCTACGCGCCCGCCCTGGCAGATGATCTCGTACTGGTTCCACTGGCCGAGGGGGCGTTCGGCGGCGTGGGTGTGCCTGGTGTTGCGGCCGCTGGTGCGGTCTGCGGGGACGGTCATCTTCATCTTGTCGATGTTCCAGAAGTCGCCGGCGGAGCCGCTCTGGAGCTGGGCCTCGATGCTGCGGGGCCAGACCTTGTCCTCGCCGTTGGTGCGGAGGAGGACGCCGCTGTTGCCTGCGCCCTTGGATGGATCGAAGCGCCACTGGCAGCGGAAGACGAAGTTGGTGAACTTCTCGTTGGTGCGGATGTAGCCGCCGGGGTTTCCGGCGCACGCGAGGACGCCGTCTTTGACGGTCCAGGGCTTGGTCTGGTCTTCCTTTTTGTCGGCGAGTTCGGGGACGACGGCCGTCCAGCCGGTGAGGTCTTTGCCGTTAAAGAGGCTCACCTGGTGGGGGAGAGCGGTGTCGAGCGCTCGGACCTTGATGTTGCGGTAGCTGACCGAGTCGCCGTGGTCCTGCAGGACGATCGAGCCCTTGGGCTGAATGCCGAAGCCCTCGTACTCCTTGAATTTGCTGGCGGCGATCGCCTTGGTCCAGGCTTCGGTTGGTTTTCCGTTCGCGTCGAAGGCATCGATCTGAGCGACCTTCTTGCCGTTGAGCCAGTGCTGGAGCAGTCCGTTGTGGAGGTAGATGCGGCCGCTGTTCCACGCTTCGCCGGACCGGCAGACCTTGTCTGCGGGTGGCTTGATGATGTCGTAGAGCGCACCGGCGGAGTGAGCGTCGTCGGGCTTGAGGTTGTTGCCGGCGTCGTCGATGACCTGGTACTCGGGCCCGGTCTGCCAGCTTGCGCCGTGCTTCTCGGTTGAGCGGTAGATGACGCCGCTGTTGGCCTTGGGCGCACAGCGGAACTCGAAGGTGAGCTCGAAGTCGCCGTAGGTGTCGCGGGTCATGATGTCGCCGCCGCCACCGCCGGCCTCGCTGGTGAGTTCGCCGTCGGCCTGCGACCAGCCCTTTGACGGGAAGTCGGTTTTCTTGTAGCCGCGCCAGACCGATTGCGCGGGCGCTTCGGAAAGATCAACCCAGCCGAGGGCGTCGTTGAGCGCGACGGCGTGCCTAGGCTGAGCGAGTGTTGCTGCGAGGGCTGCGGCGGCGAGGGTGGTGATCATGTGGTGAGCATACCAGATGGCGGCGTGAGTGCAACGCGGCCCGCGGGGCTTTCGCCCTGCGGGCCACTTCAGTGCGTCTGCTCGGCCGACTGGTCGGGCTGGGGCTGGATGACCGCTGGCTCGACCGGGGTATCGCCGAGGTTGAGTTCGCCGACGATGTAGGCGCGGATCGTCTCGATCGACGCCTCGTAGGCGGAGAGCTCCTTTGGCGTCAGCTTGCGCCGCTTTGAGGTGTCGTCCTCGCAGCAAGGCTCGGTGATGGCGCGGCAGAACTCGATGTAGCTCTGCGCAGCGCGGACCCGGTTTGGGAGCGGACGCCGGTCAGCAGATTGGATGTTGAAGAACATGGTGGCTCGCCGGCGGCTGGGCCGGCGCCTCGTGGATGACAGAGAGCGGACCATCGGCCCGCGGAAACTCGATGTGATGTGGGTGGGTCCCGCTCGAGAACGAGCGGAAAGGTCAGCCGCGCGGGTCGTGCGGGCGGTACGGGTTGGCCTTGAGGAGGACCAGCATGGGTGCTCGATTCGCGGGGTGCCGGCGGGCGGATGCAGGGAAAACCCAGAAGCGGTAACAATTTCGAATCATGGTTTCAGGTCGCGGATGAGCAGGGCCGACGCGACGGCGGCGCGGGCGGTCCACGCCGCGGTGCGCAACCAATTGGTGGCGGTGAGCCGGCGAACGAGGGGGGGCTGGTGACCGGCGGCAAGGCGATTGTGGAGCGGGACCTGCAGGAGCCAGGTGCTGGCCCAGATGGCGGCGAGCAGGAGCACGCCGGTGAGGGCGAGGGTGCGGTCGGTGCCGGCGGTGCGGAAGCAAAGGGTGGCGGCGGCCGCGAGCTCGATGAGCATGACGGGGGCGACGACGAGGGTGGTGCGGCGCTGGTGCTCGCGCTCGTAAGCGGGGAAGTCGGCGTTGCCGACGGCACCAAAGAGCGGGTAGTGGACGATCTGGACGAACCAGATGAGACCGGTCATGAACCAGGTGGCCGCGGCGTGCACGGTGAAGATGGCGGTGTCGGCGGTCAACGGCTGGCGCTCGTCGCGGTGGTGGAGGATTCGTTCTGCTCGCGCGTGACCCGGTGGCGGAAGGCGAACATTCGCGCGAGCTTGCGGCGGGTCATTGCGCTTCCGAATGCGCGGCCGAGCCAGCCGAGTGGGAGCGCGTAGTCGATGTGGTCGGTGAGCGTGCAGGAGGTGGGGGTTAGAGCGGTTATCGAGTGGCGGTGGCGCCACGACTTGAACGGGCCGGAGACCTGAACGTCGGTGAATTCGCCGCCTTCTGGGCCGCGGTCGATGAAGCCGGTGTGCTCGGCGACCCACCGGAGTTTGACGGGGCCGATGCTGAGGCGGAGGACAGCGCGCTGGCCGTTGGCGAGGCTTTCCGGCGCGCGTTCGACGACGACGCGTTCCCACGGGGGGATGAGCTTTGTGAGGGCATCCTTGCTCTGGTGCCAGGCAAAGACCTGCGATGCCGGAGCGTTGATGGTGGATTGGCTGGTGAACGTTGGCATTGCGGAGGTCTCTGCTGCGATCAGGCCCGGCTGCGGACGCGGCTGAGGCCGCCGTCGACGCCGATGACCTGCCCTGTGATCCATGATGACTCGGGGCCGAGGAGCCAGGCGACGGCGGAAGCGACATCCTGGGCTTCGCCGATGCGGCCGAGGGGGTGCATCGCGGTTGAGGCTTTGAGGGAGGCTTCGCTCGAGGTGAGCCGTGCGGTGAGCGGCGTGCGTGTGAGCCCGGGGGCGACGGCGTTTACGCGGATCTGGCGCGGCGCGTATGTTGCGGCGGCGGCGAGGGTGAGGCCTTCGACGCCGGCCTTGGCGGCGGCGACGGCCTCGTGGTTGGCGAGGCCGATGCGGGCTGCGACCGATGACATGAGGACGATGGAGCCTCCGGCGTCGTTCATGACCTTCACGGCAGCGCGGAGCGTGTTGAAGGCGGTGATGAGGTTTGCGGAGAGTTGGAGGGCGAGGTCTTCGTCGGTGGTCAGGTGAGCGGGCTTGAGGATGAACGCGCCGGCGAGGTTGGCGACGCCGGCAACGCGTCCGTGCCTGGTGAGCGCATCGGCGAAGAGGGCGTCAACCTCGGCCGGTCGTGTGGCGTCGGCGACGGCGGTTTCGACATCGACTGCAGCGAGCAGCGTGTCAAGGCGTTCCTGGGTGCGGCCCACGGCGATGACTGTGCGGCCGCCTGCGCGGAGCGTCTGGCAGAGGGCGGTGCCGATGCCGCCGGCTGCGCCGAAGACGATGAACGCGCCGGGCTGGCTCTGTGTGGGGGTGGTCATTGGTGCGTCCGAACTGCCCGGTTTGCGCGGGCGGCGTGCAGGAGGATGAGCGTGAAGGGGGCCCACCAGAGGAGGTCGTTGGTCAGGAGCGTCCAGCCCATTGACCAAGGGAGCTGGCCCTGAGAGGCGGCGACGACAAAGCCGATCGGGCCGAAGAGCTTTCCGAGCAGGCCGACGAGCGTGATGGGCCAGTGACGGGTTGGATTGCGCGCGGCGATCAGGTATCCCACGCCGTAGACGCCGACGATCATGCCGATGCACGCCCACAGTTGCGGCGAGGCCTCGCTGCTCACTGTCTCCACGCCGAGGAGACGGAGCGTGCGCTCCGGCGCTGCGATCGTGACTGCGCCCCAGAGGAGGTTGTAGATGCCGGCCGCGGCGAGCCAGCGGCCCATCCAGCGCGGGTCGGGAGGGGGCACGTGTGTCTGGGTTGGGGGGATTGGGTCCGGCATCGTTTCGCGAACGCTTCGGACGCGGGGCGTTGTGGTTCGTTATTGTGCCCGAACGAGCGGCAGGATGCCGGTTGCAAAACGCAGACGGCCCCGGTAAGACCGGGGCCGCGATGCATGATGAAGTGCCCCCGAAAGGACTCGAACCTTTGACCCGCTGATTAAGAGTCAGCTGCTCTACCAACTGAGCTACGGAGGCGCTGGAGCGAGTTTAGCGCTTTGGCTGGTGGGGTCAAGGGACGGAGGGTTGGACGCCGCGGGCAATTGGTGCGGATGGGTAGCGTGGAAAGGCTGATCACCCGTTTGCAGAGTTCCGCCGGATGGTTGGGAGAAGGGGTATGGGGGGTGTCTGCCGCAGGGTTGACCGGGCAAGCCCCCCCTCCTAACCTTTCCCCCCTTGGCCCGGCCGCTTTTGGCCGTTCTTTGGACTGACAGGACCCTTTTTCATGCTCCCTCCACAAAGAATCTCGTACGGCCGTTCACGCCGCCGCCGCGCCCACCACGCTCTGGAAGCGATCTCCGTCGGTGTTGACCCGGTTTCGGGCATGCCGAAGGCTCACCATCGCGCATCGGCCGAGTCTGGCTATGTGCGTCCGGGGCTGACGGTGGTGGTCCACAAGCTGGGGATCGGCGCGCCGAAGAAGAAGAAGAAGGCTGAAGGCGGCGAGTAAGCCGGGCTCGGTCTCTTGCGTGCGGGCCTGCGGTGATCGGTGCGGTGCGCTGTAACCGTGTGGCCGAACCGTTCTTTGTGGCTCTGGAAGTTCCCCCCTGCTAATCGGAGTGACCCGCCCCATGCGCATCGGCATCGACGTGATGGGCGGCGACCACGCGCCCGACGCGATTCTCAAGGGGTGCATGCTGGCGAGGGAGATCCTCGGGCCGGACGACCGGCTGGTGCTGATCGGTCGCGAGCCGGTCATCAAGGAATACCTGGCGGACTACGGCGTCAATGAGCCGCGGTTTGAGATTCACCACTGCCCGGACGTGATCGAGATGCACGAGCACGCCGTTGAGGCGGTGCGCGGCAAGCCGGAATCGTCGATCGTGCACATGGCCAAGCTGGGCTCTGCGAAGGCCGCGGCGGTGGGTGGCGAGCGGTGCGACGCGGTGCTGTCGGCGGGGAGCACGGGCGCGTGCGTGAGCGCGGCGACGATGTACATGCGTCGGCTGGAGCACGTGCACAGGCCGGGCATCGCGGTGACGATCCCGACGTTCAGCGGCCCGTTTGTGCTGATGGATGCGGGCGGGAATCCTGAGCCGCGGGACACGCATCTGCAGCAGTACGGCATTATCGGCGAGGTGGTGGCGAAGAAGCTGCTGGGTCGCGAGGAACCGCGCGTGGCGGTGTTGAACATCGGGACGGAGGAGGGGAAGGGGACGGACCTGATCGGTCAGACGTACAACCGGCTCAAGAACACGCCGGGGATCAACTTTGTGGGGTACATCGAGGGGCGCGAGCTGTTCGAGGGCGGAGCGGACGTGGTGGTGAGCGACGGGATGCTGGGGAACACGGTGCTCAAGACCGTTGAGGGGCTTGCGAAGAGCCTGTTCTCGGGGCTGGCGCGCGAGATCATGGTGCGCGACCCGAACCTGATGCTGGCGCTTGAGCCGGTGTTCAAGGACATCTTCAAGAAGAACGACTACCACGAGCACGGCGGCGCGCCGCTGCTTGGCGTGAACGGCGTCTGCATGATCGCGCACGGCTCGTCGACTGACCGTTCGATCCGGGCGGCGATCCGGCAGTGCCAGTTGTACGTCAACACGGGGCTGAACCAGGCGATCGTTGAGCGGCTGACGCAGGTCGAGCTGATGAACGAGCAGATGGGGAACCCGACGCCGGTGGCGTGAGTGGCGTGTGGGGGGGGAGCTGAGTAGATTGCTGTGGCGGTGATGGTCGGGCGGTTGCCCGGGGGCTGTCGCTGCGGCGCTGCGCAGGGCTCGTGTGGCGGGTGCGCGTATGATGCGGGCGAACCATGGGCACACCTTCTGCTGCTGCTGTCTCCGCCAAGCCTCCCGCGTTGCCGAAGATCGGCGTTCGGATTCTTGGGTCGGGGTCGGCGGTGCCGACGCGCGTGGTGAGCAACGACCAGATCGCGGCGCTGTGCGACAGCAGCGACGACTGGATTTTTCAACGCACGGGCATCCGCAACAGGCGCATCTGCGACCCGGCGGACGGGGAGAGCAACCGGACGCTCTGCACCGACGCGATGCGCCGCGCTCTGGAGAGCGCGAACGTGTCCGCGAGCGAGCTTGACCTGCTGATCTGCGGCACGATCACGCAGGACATGCGGTGTCCTTCGACGTCGTGCCTGGTTGCGTCGGAGCTTGGTTGCGGCACGGCGGCGGCGTGGGACCTTGGCGCGGCCTGCTGCGGGTTTGTGTACTCGCTGAACACGGCGCACGATCTGATCAGGGCGGGCTCGTTCAAGACGGTCGGGGTGATCGGGTGCGACACGGTGAGTGCGATTACTGACTACACCAACCGGAACGTGGCGATCCTCTTCGGCGACGCGGCGGGGGCGGTGGTGCTGCGGGCGACCGACGATGCGAGCAAGGGTGTTGTCGCCCAGTGCAACCACGCCAACGGCGACGGCTGGCAGGAGCTGTACATGCCGGGGTGGGATGCGCACATCAAGGACGGTGCCGACCGTGCGCTGGTGCGCCCGGGTTGCCTGCACATGAACGGTCGCGAGGTGTTCAAGTTCGCGGTGACTACGTTCTGCAAGGTGATCCAGGAGACGCTGGACAAGGCCGGGCTGTCGGTGGGCGACATCGACATGTTTGTGTGCCACCAGTCGAACATCCGGATCCTTGAGGCGGCGAGTGAGCGGTTTGGGATCGACAAGCAGCATCTCCACATCAACATCGAGAACTTCGGGAACACGTCCGCGGGGAGCGTGCCGCTGTGCTTTGACGAGCTGCGCAGGGGTGGGCGGATCAAAGAGGGGCAGCTGGTGATGTTCGTGGCGTTTGGGGCGGGTCTGACGTGGTCGAGCAGCCTGTGGCGGATGTGAGGCTCTCGGCGCGGTTGGAGCGGGAATGAAGAAAGCCCCGGCTCCTGCCGGGGCTTGTTTGCTGCGGGCCTTGTCACGCGCCGGTGGGGGCAGGGTGAGCTGGGTGGTGGACGTCAGTTGCAGCCGGTGAAGAACTGGTCGATGAAGACGATGAAGTCGTTGTTGTCGTACTGGCCGTCTGAGCCGGGGACGCCGCCGGTGGTGCCGCGGTCGGCGAGGGGGTTTGCGTTGAAGAAGTAGTCGATGAAGACGATGAAGTCGTTGTTGTCGAGCACGCCGTCGGGCTCGGCCGTGCCGCCGGTTGAGCCGACGTCAGCGGCGCACGAGGGGGGGATGATCTCGACAACGCCGTAGCAGGGATCGTCGGACGGCAGGTCGCGGTTGTCGTTCCACTGTGTCGAGTACCACGGGATCTGCGCGTAGAACTCAACCCCGCCGGCGTGGTTCGGCTCGCCCGCGGCCCAGTTTGTATAGGTGACGGGCTCGCCGCTGGTCCAGACGTAGGTGCCTTGCTGGGCGACGTCGGTGAGCCCGATCCACGCCCGGCGCACGGCGCCGTTGAGGCGCTGGACTTCGTTGTAGATGAAGATGTTTTCTTCTTCGTTGCGGACGGTCGCGAGGTGGCCGCCGAGGATCACGGCGTTTGCCTCCGCCTGGGTCCAGGAGCTGGCCGCGAGCAGGTAGTAGGTGTGGCCGTTTGCGGGGTTGACGACTGGGCCGACGATCGTGGTGGGGGGCGGGGCGATGTATTCCTGGATCGTGACGACGCCCGAACCCTGGTCTCCGGGGCTGTAGCCGCCGATCCGGATGGTGTACTGCTGGCCGCTTACGGCGTTGAACTGCGCCTTGCTCAGCAGGCCGCAGTCAGAATCGTCGTTGCAGGCGATCTCGGCGCCGGCGGGGCAACCTGCGCCGCTGTAGATTGCCAGCACGGTATCGTGGGCGGTTCCGGTGCAGAGGTCGACCTGAACCGCGCCGGTGAACGCGGACGTCCATGTGAACCAGACGTCGTCGTTTGCGTTCCCGGCGGCGCAGCCGATCGCCGGTCCGTCGGTGGTTGCGCCGGTTGAGTCAAAGGCGGTCTGGCCGAAGCCGCTGATCGGCTGTGCGTTGGAGCATGAGTCGTTGGCGGGCTGCGCGAACGCGGTGCCAGCGCAGAGGCAGAGCGGCATGACCGCGGAAAGCAAGTATGTACGCATGTGTGAGCACTCCCTGTTGCACGTCCCCGCGAGTGGATATGTGGAGTCTATCCGGATGCGCGCGGCCACCAAAGCAAACAGTGAGAACTGCGTTTAAAAGTGTGCGGATGGAGTAGGGGAGGCTCAGCAGCCGCCGAAGAACTGATCGATGAAGACGATGAAGTCGTTGTTGTCGTACTGGCCGTCTGAGCCGTGGACACCGCCGGTGGTGCCGCGGTCGGCGAGGGGGTTGCTGCTAAAGAAGTAGTCGATGAAGACGACGAAGTCGTTGTTGTTCAGCGTTCCGTCGGCGCCGGGGAGGCCGCCCTGGCGTCCGATGTCTGCCGGGCCGCACGCGGCGAGGGTGCCGGCGGCGGTGAGGTTGGCGGTGAGGCCGATTGTCGTGGATGTCGATGCGAGGGTGAGTTTGATCAGCAGGGCGGCACCGGTGCAGAGGGGGACTTCGTTGAAGGCGATCGGGTCGAGGGGGACGGGCGTGACGTCGGTCTGCGTTTCGTTCACGGAGATCTGCGCGGTGACCGGCGCGGACGGCTGCGTGAGGTCAACGGTGCCGGTGACAGCAAGTGTGACGTTCTGCGGGTCGAAGGGTGCGGGGGCGCCGTTGAGGGTTCCGGTGACGGTGACGGCCGCGGGGACCATGGCGGAGAAGGTGTAGTGACCGGGCTGGCCGTTGACGGGCGTAAGGGTGCCGTTGGTGGAGGGGCCGTTCTGCACGCCGGTGATTGATGTGGCGTTGATCGTGCCGACTGGCACGGTGATGGGCCCGAGGCTGAAGATCGTGCAGGTGGGCTCACGGGTGCGGAAGGTTGAGTATCCGATCGTGGCGTTGGCCGTGATGGCGGCGGTTGAGCCGCCCAGCAGGTTGGTGTTGAGGTTGGTGATGGCGACGGTGCCCGCGACGGTGTTGAAGGCTGCGTCAAAGGCGCCGGAAGGGCGGATCACCGTGGTGCCGTTGTTGCCGCTGGCGGTGATGTTGCCGCTGGTGAGGTTGACGTACTGGTTGATCGAGACGTTGCCGCCGGTGAAGCCGGGGATGGTTCGAGTGGCGGGCGGGCTGGCGGTGTCGTCGGTGTTTCCGATGATCGCGTCCGGTCCTGCGGCGGCACCGACGAAGTAACTGGTGCCGGCGGGTGAGGTCTGGAAGGGGGCCGTGAAGTTGATGTTGTAGGAGAGGGACGAAGCGGGCTGGTTGATCGCGTAGTGGTACGGTTGGGCGAGTGCGGCACCCGGGATCGTGCAGAGGATGGCGATGGCAAGAAGTGACCGCATTGATTGCTCCGCTGGTGCTCGGTTTGGCTGGCAGTAAGGTGGTACCGCTCCGGACATGCCGCGATGCAGGAACGAGGGTGGTAACGCTCAGCACGCGCTACCAAAGGTACACCAATTTCGTCGGGTGGCCAACCTGGCTGACCGGGGTGCTGGGAAGATGGGGTAGCTGGGATCGGTTCGGCCGTAGTTTTCAGCCGCACCCGGCGAAGAACTGGTCGATGTAGACGATGAAGTCGTTGTTGTCCCAGGCTCCGTCGGCGCCGGGCACGCCGCCTGTGCTGCCGCGGTCGGCGATGGGGTTGAGCGAGAAGAAGAGGTCGATGAAGACGATAAAGTCGTTGTTGTCGAGCACGCCGTCTGGCTGCGGGACGGCGCCGGCGGAACCGACGTCTGCGAGGTTTGTCGAGGAGAAGATCGCGCCGGTGGGGGTGACGCTGAAGTAGATCGCAAAGGGCGAGGGCTTCGGCGGGCCGGTGCGTGTGGCGAACTGGCCGCTGATGGTGCCCGCGCCCTGGGTGGTGATGATCGGCACGGCGATGCGGCAGCCCGGGACGAGCCCGTTGGGGTAGGTGACGGCGAGCAAGCCGCCGGCGTTGAGCGTGCCGAGGATGCGGAGGTGACCAAAGTCGGTGGTGGAGTTGGGCCCTGTGCCCTGGAGTTCGATCTCGCCGTCGGCAGCGTTTGTGAGTGTGCGCCCTGCGGCGAGGACGACCGTGCCGTTAGTGCCCGCGACGATGCGGCCGGAGTTGGCAAGGTTGTTGTCGACGATCAGTTGGCCCGCGCTGAACGCCGAGAGCGTGGCGCCGGGTTGGTTGCTGAACGTGCTTGTGGGTGTGCCGTTGATGGTCAATGAACGTGTTGCGCCGGTCGCGGTGATTGTGCCGAGGTTGACGAGCGAGGCTCCTGCGCTGATGTACAGGTTTGCGTTGTGGAGGCCGGTGTTGCGGATTGTGATGCCGTTACCGACAGTGAGTACGGCCCCGGTGCCGGAGACGATCGCGTAGCCGTTGGCGAGGATGATCTGGCCGCTTCCTGTGACCGACTGCGTGCCGGAGAAGACGATGTTGTTGCAGCTGGCGGTGGAGGTGGTGATGGAGCCGTTGGCCCCGAGGACGAGCCCGCCGGTGATGGTGACCGCGTTGCAGCCGCCGTTGGCCGTCAGCGGCGCGTTGAGGGTACAGGCGTTCATGGTGAACGAGTTGGTGAACGAGTAGGTCTGTCCGTCGAGTGCGTTGAGCGTGGTGCCGTCGAACGCGGTTCCGGCTCCGAAGGCGATCGCGCCCGTCGCGTTTGAGATGGTGAGGGTCGAGCCGGTGTAGCTCCCGGTCAGGTTGATGGTGCCGCCGGTGCGGCTGATGGTGCCGAGTGCTGCGCCGGTTCCGCCGAGGTTCAGCGTGCCGTTGTTAACCAGGAGCGTGCCGTTGTTGGTCCAGTTGACGGTGGCGATGACGACGGCACCGGTGTTTGAGGCCTCGATGACGCCGGTGGTGTCGTTGGTGAGGTTGCCGGTTGCGCTGCCGCCGATGTTGACGGTGCGTGAGGCGGCGTTGGCGCGGATGGTTCCCTGGTTGAGGAGGGTGTTGCCGGCGTTGATGACGATGTTGGCGGCGTTGTTGGCGGCCTCGACGGTGATGCCGTTGGCGATGGTGAGGGTGGCGCTTGAGCCGGAGATGGTCATGTAGCCGGAGTTGAGGCGGATGAAGCCGGAGCCTGTGACCGACTGCGTGCCGGAGAAGACGATGTTGTTGCAGCTGGCGGTGGAGGTGGTGATGGAGCCGTTGGCCCCGAGGACGAGCCCGCCGGTGATGGTGACCGCGTTGCAGCCGCCGTTGGCCGTCAGCGGCGCGTTGAGGGTACAGGCGTTCATGGTGAACGAGTTGGTGAACGAGTAGGTCTGTCCGTCGAGTGCGTTGAGCGTGGTGCCGTCGAACGCGGTTCCGGCTCCGAAGGCGATCGCGCCCGTCGCGTTTGAGATGGTGAGGGTCGAGCCGGTGTAGCTCCCGGTCAGGTTGATGGTGCCGCCGGTGCGGCTGATGGTGCCGAGTGCTGCGCCGGTTCCGCCGAGGTTCAGCGTGCCGTTGTTAACCAGGAGCGTGCCGTTGTTGGTCCAGTTGACGGTGGCGATGACGACGGCACCGGTGTTTGAGGCCTCGATGACGCCGGTGGTGTCGTTGGTGAGGTTGCCGGTTGCGCTGCCGCCGATGTTGACGGTGCGTGAGGCGGCGTTGGCGCGGATGGTTCCCTGGTTGAGGAGGGTGTTGCCGGCGTTGATGACGATGTTGGCGGCGTTGTTGGCGGCTTGCACGACGATGCCGGACCCGACGGTGAGGGTGGCGCTTGAGCCGGCGACGGTCATGTAGCCGGAGTTGAGGTTGATGACGCCGGAGCCGGTGACCGACTGCGTGCCGGAGAAGGTAAGGTTGTTGCAGCCGGCGGTGGTGGTGGTGATGGAACCGTTGGCCCCGAGGACGAGCCCGCCGGTGATGGTGAGGGCGTTGCAGCCGCCGTTGAGGGTGAGCGGCGCGTTGAGGGTGCAGCCGTTTATGGTGAACGCGCTGGTGAGCGAGAAGGACTGGCCGTCGGCGGCGTTGAAGGTGGTGCCGTTGAAGACGGCGCCGCCGCCGAGGTTGAACGAGCCGTTGGCGGCGTTGGCGGCGATGGTGGCGCCGGAGTAGTTGCCGCTGATGCCGATGGAGCCGCCGGTGCGGCTGATGGTGCCGAGGGCGTTGAACGAGCCGCCGAGGCTGAGCGAACCGTTGTTGACGAGGAAGGTGCCGTTGTTGGTCCAGTTGACGGTGGCGATGACGACGGCACCGGTGTTTGAGGCCTCGATGACGCCGGTGGTGTCGTTGGTGAGGTTGCCGGTTGCGCTGCCGCCGATGTTGACGGTGCGTGAGGCGGCGTTGGCGCGGATGGTTCCCTGGTTGAGGAGGGTGTTGCCGGCGTTGATGACGATGTTGGCGGCGTTGTTGGCGGCTTGCACGACGATGCCGGACCCGACGGTGAGGGTGGCGCTTGAGCCGGCGACGGTCATGTAGCCGGAGTTGAGGTTGATGACTCCGGAGCCGGTGATGGACTGTGTGCCGGAAAAGGTGAGGTTGTTGCAGGCAGAGGTGGTGGTGGTGATGGAGCCCGCGGGGCCGAGGTTGAGCCCGCCGGTGATGGTGAGGGCGTTGCAGCCACTTGTCTGCGTGATGGCACGATCGGTGGAAAGGGTGCTGACCGTTGCGGCTACGTTCAGGTTGATCGGTGCGCCCGCGGGGATGATGACGTTGCTTGTAGAACCGGGGAGACCGACGGGTGACCAGTTTGCCGGCTGGTTCCAGGAGACGCCATCACCCGCGCCCGTCCACGCGATTGGCTGAGCGAAGGCGGCGGTTGCAGGCAGCAGGCAAAGGCACGCGCCGAGCATCGAGCGCAGGACGAACAACAAACGAATGGATGGCATGATCGGGCTCCCTTCGCCGTTCGGCTGCGGGCCGGGGCGATAACACAGTCTACCGATAATGTGGTTGCTGACAAGCTATCCATGCGTATCTGGCAGGGGGTTGGGCTGATTGATGGCCCTGATATGCTTGCTGGTTCTCGGACATGCCCTCTAACACCCCGGAGCCACGCACGTGAAGAGCATTCTCGCGACTGTCGTTACCGCCTCGGTCCTGCTCAGTTCTGCGGCATCGGCCCAGCCGGTGCATACGGCCGATCACCCGCTGATCCCACGGAAAGTGCTGTTTGGGAACCCCGACAAGCGCGGAGGGAGCCTCAGCCACGACGGTCAGTGGGTATCGTGGCTTGCACCTGATGAAAAGGGGGTCATGAACGTCTACGTGGCTCCGAAGGGTTCTCCGGACAGGGCGACGGTGGTCACCCATGACACCAGCCGGGGCATCCGGACGTACATGTGGGCCTACGACAACGCGCACATTCTGTACCTGCAGGATCAGGGGGGTGACGAGAACTGGAAGGTGTACGCGGTGAACGTGCACCACCCCGATATGCCCGCGCGCGACCTGACGCCGTTTGAGAGCATCCCCGGGCCTGACGGCAAGCCGATTTCGCTGCCGACGGGTCAGCCGCTGCGCCCGGCGGCTCAGATCGCTGCGCTCAGCGCCAACCACCCCGGCAAGATCGTGGTCGGGCTGAACAATCGGAACCCGCAGTACCACGACCTTTACACGCTCGATCTTGCCTCGGGCAAGCTGGACATGCTGCTGAAGACCGACGAGTATGCGCAGTTTGTGATCGACGACGACTTCAACGTCCGCCTGGCAGGATCACCTAACGAGCGGGGCGGTGTCGATTACTTCAAGAACACCGCCAAGCCGGGGGAGCCTCCGGTGTGGGCGACGTTCATGTCCGTCGCGCTTGAAGATGCTCAGTCGACCGAGCCGCGGGGCTTCGACCGGAGCGGCAAGACGCTCTACATGACCGATGGCCGGACGAGCAACACGACCGCCCTTGTTGAGGTCGACTGGGCGACCGGCGAGACAAAGGTGCTGGCACAGGACGCCAGGGCGGACGTCGGGGGTGCGATGGAGGACCCCAGGACCGGCAAGCCGCAGGCCGTGAGCTTTGAATACGAGCGTCAGCACTGGAAGGTGCTCGACCCTTCGATCCAGGGTGACCTTGACTACCTGAAGACCGTAACCGACGGGGAGTTTGCCGTGCAGGCGCGGTCAGACGACGACCAGACGTGGCTGGTTGGTTACATGATCGACACCGGTGCGCCCCGCGCGTACATCTACGACCGCGCAGCGAAGAAGGCGACGCTTCTCTACTCAACCAACAAGAAACTTGACGGTCAGCCGCTGGTGAAGATGCGGCCGGTGGTGATCAAGAGCCGCGACGGCATGGACCTGGTCTCGTACCTCACGCTCCCCCCCGGCTCGGACGCCAACGGCGACGGGGTTCCCGATGCGCCGGTGCCGCTGGTGCTGAACGTGCACGGTGGGCCGTGGGCGCGCGACTCGTGGGGGTACAACCCTACTGCGCAGTGGCTGAGCAACCGGGGGTACGCGTGCCTTGAGGTGAACTTCCGGTCATCGACCGGGTTTGGCAAGGCGTTCCTGAACGCTGGCAACCTGCAGTGGGCGGCGGCGATGCACGACGACCTGCTCGACGCGGTGGATTGGGCCGTTGCGAAGAAGATCGCGACCAAGGACAAGGTCGCGATCATGGGCGGTTCCTATGGCGGATACGCCACGCTGGTGGGTCTGACGTTCACTCCGGACGTGTTCGCCTGCGGCGTGGACATCGTGGGCCCCACCAACTTGAACACGCTTCTCAAGAGCATCCCGCCGCACTGGGCGCCGATGCTTGAGACAATGGCACGGCAGGTTGGTGATCCGCGGACGGCCGAGGGGCAGAAGTTCCTGGAGAGCCGCAGCCCGCTGACGTTTGTCGACAAGATCAAGAAGCCGCTGCTGATCGGCCAGGGGTACAACGACCCGCGGGTGAAGTTCACCGAGGCCGAGCAGATTGTCAGCGCGATGCAGAGCAAGAGCCTGCCGGTGACGTACGTGCTCTACCCCGACGAGGGGCACGGCTTTGCGCGGCCGCAGAACCGGCTGAGCTTCTACGCGGTGGCAGAGGCGTTCCTTGCGAAGCACCTGGGAGGCCGGGCGGAGCCGATCGGGAGTGACTTTGTGGGCTCCTCGATCACTGTGCCCACGGGCGCGGACGGCGTGCCGGGTGTGGCGGCGGCGTTGGAGGCAGCGAAGCCCGCTGCGCCCACGGCGAAGTAACGGCGGTGTTGGAAACGTCGAACATTGAGCCCGGCAGGTTTGCCGGGCTTTTTCTGTTGGAGGGGATGCTGCACAGACTCCTCCCAAGGCGGAGGAGTCTGTGGCACCCGGGTCAGCCCGAGAGGAATCGGCTACCGAACAACTCCCTTCTGGGGGCCGTAGGCTTCGGCTTATGGCCGCGCTGCTTCGGACGACCGATCGGGGCCTCTTCTGTGAGGCGGGCGGGTTCTACATCGACCCGTGGAAGGCGGTTTCGCGCGCGGTGATTACGCACGGGCACACGGATCACGCGCGGTGGGGGCACAAGCGGTACCTGTCGACCCCGACGGGCGCGATCGTGCTCAACGCTCGCTTTGGCAAACAGGTTGAAGGGTTGGTCGATGCGATCGCGTACGGCGAGCGGCAGCGCATCGGCGATGTGCTTGTGTCGCTGCACCCGGCGGGGCACGTGCTGGGGTCGGCACAGGTGCGGATCGAGCACGCATCGACGGGGGAAGTGTGGGTCGTCAGCGGAGACTACAAGACGCAGCATGACGGTGTGAGCGAGCCGTTCGAGCCGGTGCGTTGCCACACGTTCATCACCGAGAGCACGTTCGGCCTGCCCGTCTATGCGTGGCGGCCGCAGAACGAGGTGATGGCGAAGATGAACGCGTGGTGGAGGGTCAACGCCTACGCGGGAAAGACGTGCATGGTCGCGTGCTATGCGCTCGGCAAAGCACAGCGGATCATGGCCGGGCTCGACCCGTCCATCGGGCCGATCCTCATGCACGGAGCGCTTACGCGTTGCACCGAGGCGCACCGCGGAGCGGGCGTCAAGCTCCCGCCGGTCGGACACGCGACGCAGGATTCGGTGAAGGCGGCCGCGGGCCGGGCGCTGGTGCTCGCGCCCCCCAGCGCTGTCCGCAGCCCTTGGGCGTTCAACCTCGTCAAGAAGAACGCCGTCAAAGACCTCGCAACCGCCATGGCCTCCGGCTGGATGCAGATCCGCGGCACGCGCCGCAGGCGTTCACTCGACACCGGCTTCGCCCTCTCCGACCACGCCGACTGGAACGGCATCATGTCGACCATCGAAGCGACCGGCGCAGAGTCGGTCGGCGTTACGCACGGCGCGATCGGGCCGGTCGTGCGCTTCCTGACGGAGAGAGGCAGGCACGCGTTCGCCGTCCCCACGCGGTGGGAAGGTGAGGCGGGTGCCGAGGAGGGCGGCGGCACTGGCGAGAGCGACGGCGATGGTCAGAGACTCGACGAACCCACGCTGCTGTCCAGCATCGAGAGCGGCCGGCCAGGCGCCGACGACCCCGGCGAGAACGGGGAGGGAGCGTGAAGCGGTTCGGCCAGCTCTTCGAAGAACTCGACGCCTCCACCGGCACGACCGACAAGGTTGACGCGCTGGTGCGGTATTTCTCGTCTGCGCCCGCCGAGGATGCCGCTTGGGCCCTCGCCCTGCTCATGGGCCGGCGCGTCAAGCGTGCAGTCAACTACACGCAGCTTTACGCCTGGGCCTCCGAAGTCTCGGGCTACCCCGAGTGGCTCATCGGCGAGTCGCACGCGGCGGTGGGGGACTTCTCCGAGGTCCTCTCGCTTGTTCTGCCGCCGCCGAAGAACCCCGCGGACCTCTCGCTGCGAGAAGTGATCGAGGGCCGTATAGCCTCGATGGCCCGGTACGACGAGGCGCACAAGAAAGCCATCGTCCTCAAGACGTGGGACCAGCTCGACCAGTGCGGCAAGTTCATTTTTCACAAGCTCATCAGCGCGACGTTCCGCGTAGGGGTCTCGCGCCTGCTTGCTGTGCGGGCTTTGTCGCGGGTCGCGGGCGTGCCGCAGGAGGAAATGGACCACCGCTTGATGGGCGAGTGGTCGCCAACGGTCGAGTTCTATCGATCGCTCATGCGACCGGTAGACGTTGGCGGCGAGGGACGTGCGGTTCACTGGAACCCCTACCCCTTCTTCCTCGCCCACCAGCTCGAAGAAACCGCCTTCATCGGAGAGAGGCTCGGCCCCATCGCCCAGTGGCAGGCCGAGTGGAAGTGGGACGGCATCCGCGGGCAGCTCATCAAGCGTGCGGGTCGCGTTGCCCTCTGGTCCCGCGGCGAGGAACTCCTCACCGAGCGATTCCCCGACCTGTTGGAGACCGCCGACCGCCTCCCCGACGGGACCGTGCTCGACGGCGAACTCCTCGCGTGGGAGAACGGTCGCCCGCTCCCGTTCGCCGATCTTCAACACCGCATCAACAAGAAGCAGCCGACGGGCCTGCTCTTCGCCGATGTGCCGGTGATCTTCCGCGCGTATGACCTGCTGGAAGAACAAGGAGAGGACCTGCGGGCGAGACCGTTGCGTGAGCGGCGGGCGAGGCTGGAAGAGGTCGTGCGGGGCGCTGGCTCCACGCTGCTGCAGGTGTCGGAGGTGGTCGAGGCTGAGTCGTGGGAGGCGTTGGCAGAGTTGCGTGCGGGGGCGCGGGAGCGGAACGTCGAGGGGGTCATGCTCAAGCACCTTGATTCAACCTACGGCGTTGGCCGCACGAAGACGACGCTGATCGACTCACCGGTACGGGCCGGGTGGTGGAAGTGGAAGGTGGACCCCTACCTGGTCGACTGCGTGCTGACAGTGGCGCAGCGCGGCTCGGGGCGGCGGGCTTCGCTGTTTACTGACTACACCTTCGCCGTGTGGACGGGCCCGGAGCGCGGGGAGGGCGAGCTTGTGCCGATCGCGAAGGCCTATTCCGGGCTGACCGACCAGGAGATCCTGAAGGTCGATGCATTTGTGCGCGACCACACGACCGGGCGGCTGCAGGGAGGAGGTGGGCGCCTCGTCGAGCCGCGGCTGGTGTTTGAGATCGCGTTCGAAGGGATTGCGCCGAGCCCGCGTCACAAGAGCGGGGTGGCGACGCGGTTCCCGCGGATGAACCGCTGGCGCACGGACAAGAAGCCTGAAGAGGCTGACACGCTTGGGTTTGTGAAGGGGTTGCTCGCGCAGCACACCAGGAACGCGGGGGAGAACGGGTGAGGAGCGATCCGCTCAAGCCGCGACGGAGCAAGGCCGCAGCGCTGCATGCGACGGCCGGGGGCGCCGATGACCGTCTGGCGCCGGCCCGCGGTTGGTTGGCTTCGCGCGGCTGGTCGCCGTTTCCGTTCCAGGAGGAAGTGTGGAGGGCGTATCTCGACGGCAGGAGCGGGCTGCTGCACGCGCCGACGGGGATGGGCAAGACGCTCGCGGTGGCGATGGGCCCGCTGCTTGAAGAGGCGGCCCGTCGAGAAGACGGGGGGAGCCGCAAACGCGAGCGTGGGCTGAAGGTGCTCTGGCTGACGCCTCTGCGCGCTCTGGCGAACGACACCGCGGAGGCGCTGGCTTCGGCGGTAGCGGGGCTGGGGCTGAACTGGTCTGTTGAGTTGCGAACGGGCGATACCGCGCAGAGCACCAAGCGGAAGCAGCGGGTGGACGGGTTGCCGAACATCCTCGTGACGACGCCGGAGAGCCTGTCGGTGATGCTCTCGTACCCGGATCTGGTGGAGGGTGCGCGGCTTGTTACGCCCGCCTCTGTCGTGGGCGCGGGGGGCACGATTTCGACGGCGCTGGGCGACGTAAGCGTGGCCGCGCCGCTGGGGGGCATCCGTGCGGTCATCGTGGATGAGTGGCACGAGCTTCTTGGGACAAAGCGCGGCGTGCAGACGGAACTCGGGTTGGCGCGCGTGCGGGCTTTGAACCCGTCGGTACGCACGTGGGGTCTATCGGCGACGCTCGGCAACCTGGACGAGGCGATGCGGGTGCTGCTGGGGGCTTCGGCGCCGCGTGGCGTGCTGGTGCGTGGGCTTGGGCGACGGGAGTACCAGTTCCGCACGATCATCCCGCCGGACATCGAGCGGTTCCCGTGGGCGGGGCACCTGGGGATCCGTCTGCTGCCGCAGGTGTGCGCGGCGATTGACGGGGCGAACTCGACGCTGCTGTTCACCAACACGCGCTCGCAGTCGGAGATCTGGTTCTCGTCGCTGCTGCGGGCGAGCGACAGGTACATGGGGAAGGTCGCGATCCACCACGGGTCGCTCGACCGGAAGCTGCGTGCCCGCGTTGAAGAAGCGGTCAAGGGGGGCGAGCTCAAGTGCGTGGTGTGTACGAGCAGCCTCGACCTTGGTGTGGACTTTGCGCCGGTCGATCAGGTCGTTCAGATCGGCTCGCCGAAGGGGATCGCGCGGTTCCTGCAGCGTGCGGGCAGGTCGGGGCACCAGCCCGGTGGGGTTTCGAAGATCGTGTGCGTGCCGACGAACGCGCTGGAGCTTGTGGAGTTTGCAGCGGCGCGGGACGCGATCGCCGCCGAGGGGGGGCCGGTCGACGTTGAGGGGCGCGAGCCGCTGGTGCTCGCGATGGATGTGCTGGTTCAGCACATGATGACGGTGGCGGTGGGGGGCGGGTTTGACGAGCGCCAGTTGCTGGCCGAGGTGCGCACGACCAACGCGTTCAGCACGCTGACAGACGAGCAGTGGCGCTGGGCGATGGACTACATTCACCGCGGCGGCCCGGCGCTGACGGCGTATGCGCACTACGCCCGGGCAACGCAGGAAGGTCGATCCGGCGGCCGCTGGCGGGTGACGTCACCACCGCTGGTGCGCAACCATCGGCTGAACATCGGAACGATTACCTCCGACGCGAGCATCGCCGTCAAGATGGCGAACGGGAAGGTGCTGGGGTCGGTCGAGGAGTCGTTCATCGGGCGGATGTCGCCTGGCGACGTGTTCGCGTTCTCGGGGCGTGTGCTGGAGCTTGTGCGCGTGCGTGACATGACGGCCGTGGTGCGCCCGGCGCGGAGGTCTCGTGGGAGCGTCCCTTCCTGGCAGGGTTCGCGCATGGCGATCTCCACGCACCTAGCCGGCGCGGTGCGCGTTCGGCTGGGTGAGGCTCGGCGCGGCGTGTTCAGAGGGCCCGAGATGGAGGCGGCCGCGCCGATCCTGCGGGTCCAGGGCGCCTGGTCGGCGCTCCCTCAGCCGGGCGAATTGCTGATTGAGTATGCGACAACCAACGAAGGGCACCACGCGTTTGTCTACCCGCTCGAGGGGCGGCTCGTGCACGAAGGGCTCGCGGCGTTGACCGCCTGGCGGTTTGCGCGGGATGAACCGCGGACGTTCGTGCTCGCCAGCAACGACTACGGGTTCCACCTGCTGTCGCCGACGCCTTTCCGCTTCGACGAGGCGCGGTGGCGCGGTGCCCTTGCGACAACGTCGCTGGCGGAGGACCTGCTGGCGTGCCTGAACGCGGCGCAGCTCGCCCGCAGGCAGTTCCGCGAGGTGGCGCGCGTGGCAGGACTGATCATCCCCGGGTTCCCCGGGCAAGGGCGGTCGAACCGGCACCTGCAGGCGTCGAGCGAGTTGTTCTACGACGTGTTCAGCGAGTATGACCCCGGGAACCTGCTGTTGGACCAGGCCCGCAGAGAGGTGCTGGAGAAGCAACTCGAGTTCCGGCGGCTGACCGTTGCGCTGCGGCGTCTGGCCGACGCCAGGTTTACGGTGAACGACCTCCCCTGCCTTTCGCCCTTCGCGTTCCCGCTCTGGGTCGATTCGCTGCGTGAGCAGTTGACAACCGAGAAGTGGACGGACAGGCTCTCGCGTATGCTGGTCACGCTTGAGGCGCGGGCGGACCGCGCCGGGCGGGCAGCGGTCAAGGCGAGAGGAACCCCGTGACGACGGTGCGCATCGGCGATCACCAGTTGGAGTTGCTGGCCGGGCGCGGCGTGTTCCGCCGGTCGATCCGGACGCTCTACGTTGCCGACTTGCACATCGGCAAGGCCTCGGCGTTTGCGCGTGGGGGTGTGCCGATCAGCGGGGGGGTGCTCGAGGCGACGACGGTGGACGTGCTTGATCGCCTGTCGGCGCTGGTTGTTCAGACCGGAGCGGAGCGGCTCGTGGTGCTTGGAGATCTGCTGCATGCCGCCGGCGGGCGTGACCCGCGCACGCTTGAGTTGCTAGCGCGGTGGCGTGGGACGCACGGCCGGCTTGAGGTTCTTCTCGTTCGTGGGAATCACGACCAGGCGGCGGGTGATCCGCCGGCGTCGGCTGGCATCTGCTGCGTGGACGAGCCGTTTGACGATCGGGGCCTGACGCTGCGGCACCACCCGTC
Source organism: uncultured Phycisphaeraceae bacterium (assembly GCA_964403525.1). Taxonomy (GTDB): domain Bacteria; phylum Planctomycetota; class Phycisphaerae; order Phycisphaerales; family UBA1924; genus JAJTGZ01. The sequence continues at coordinate 44,940 of CAYOGE010000007.1, forward strand.
GGCGCAAGCGGTGGCGGAACCGGGTGGGGGGGCGACGCTTGCAGGGCACGTGCATCCGGCGGTGCGGGTGCGGGGCGCTGGCGATTCCGCGAGGGTCGCGTGCTTCTGGTTGTCAAACGGGCAACTGGTGCTGCCGGCATTTGGCAGCTTCACGGGCACGGGCGAGGTGCGGGCAGGTGCTGGCGATCGGGTATTTGTCCCAGTCGAAGGGGTGGTCGTCGAGGTGCCACTGGTTGTTTCTTCGGGGGTCCGATCCGGGCGCTTTGTCCGATAACCCAGGTGGGTGTTTTGAAGGATGGCGACCTTGAAGACATCCGTGCGGTGTGGTTACACCAGCCGGGCAAACGATCCGATCTTTGGTGTGCCACCCTTTGTTCCCACACGCGCCCGGCGCGCAGGTAGCCCATGCCCCCAACCCCTGCTTCACAACCTTCGAAGCCGCAGCAGACCAACACCGTTCGTCTGAAGGCTGCGGACCTTCAGAAACTGCACGAGGAGCTCGAGGCGGCCAGCCGCGGGTCTTCGCACGCGCGAAAGTGCATCCGGCTTGACTATGTGCAGTTGTCTGTGCGGGTTGAGATGCACCAGCCCGGTGGTGCGAGCATCAGCCTTCAGTACGCCGCCCGGAACATCTCCTCGGAGGGGCTGGGCATTCTGCACAACTCGTACGTGCACCCTGGCACGCGCTGCCTGGTCTTCCTGAAGCATCACGACGGGCAGGAGGTGCCGATCGAGGCTCTGGCGGTCCGATGCCGGCACGTGAAGGGGCTGATCCACGAGGTCGGGCTGCGGTTCAAGTCACCGATCAACGTGCGAGACTTCCTGATCGTCGACCCGATGGAGGGGAGCTTCATCCTCGAGAACGTTGACCCGACGAAGATCGTCGGCTCGATGCTGCACGTGGACGATTCAGCGATGGACCGCCGGCTGGTGCGTCACTATCTGGCGGAGACATCGCTGAACATCGTTTCCGTCGAGACTGGTAAGGCCGCGATGGATCGCATCGGCGAGGGGTTCGATGTGATCGTGGTCGACAACGACCTCGGCGACATGACGGGCATTGAGCTGGTGCAGACGCTCCGTGCGCAGGGCGTGGCGGTGCCGATCATCATGCTGACGGCGGACACGCGGCCCGCCGCGAAGGAGGGCGCTCGGAACGCGCGCGTGAGCGCGATCATTCCGAAGCCAACGTCCAAGGAGGTCATGCTGCAGGCGCTGGCGGAGTTCCTGATCGTCAACAACACCGGCCCTGCCGAGACCGGCGGCGCGGTTGTGAGCTCGCTCTCTGCGGGGGATCCGACCTTCAAGTTTGTGCCGGAGTTTGTCGAGGAGCTCAAGCAGTTCGCCGAGAAGATCACCAAGGCGATCGTCACCGACGACCCGGCGACCGCGCGGCGGATCTGCTACCAGCTCAAGGGTGCCGCCGCGGCGCTCGGGTTCGGGGGCATCGGCGAATCGGCCGCCGCCGCGATGGTTGCGATCGACGCGACCAACAACCTCGCCGAGTGCGGGAAGCAGTTGCGTCAGCTTGTAGGGATGTGCACGCGAGCGAAGGCCGGCGACGGCCATGAGCAGCGCAAGGCCGGATGAGCCGGGTGTCTCACAGGGTCTTCCACTCGGCGGGGACCTTTCCGTGCTCAGCGCGGATCACGCTGCGGATGCCGCCGCGCCCGCGCCAGTGTGTGACAACCTGCAGCCAGGTCGGTCGGAGCAGCCGGACGAGGTCGTCGCGGATCTGGTTTGTCACGCCCTCGTAGAAGATCCCTTGATCCCGGAAGCTCTGGTAGTAGAGCTTGAGGCTCTTGAGCTCAACGCACCCGTGCTTGCCGGCTGCGGTGCTGGCTGGAGCGGGCTGGTAGCGCAGCGTGACGGCGGCGAAGTCGGGGTGCCCGGTCATGGGGCACTTGCTGGTGAACTCTTCGCTCACGTGCTCGATCACAAACGGGGTATCGCCCGGGGTTTTGAACGCCTCGAGGAGCTTCGCGTCGGCCATAGGGGCGAAGCGTAGCAGCACGGGTGCGATCGGTTTTGGTCGGCGTACCCGCCCGCCGTCTATCAGCGGAACCGGCCCAGCAGAGCTTCGATAGAGGGTTGGTTCCGGTTGATGGCGAGGCTGCGGCGCAGCGCGTTGATGCCGCGCTGGCGTGCGTCGTTGTCGGTGTTCTTGGACCAGTAATAGCGGTTGAGCTCGCAGACGCCGACGCCGTTGAGCGCCGGGAAATAGTCGGGGTCAAGCTTGAGGCTCGCCTCGAACGACTCGCCCGCCTTGGCGTAGTCGGCGAGTTTGAACTGCGCGTATCCGAGGCGCTCCCATGCGGAGGCGGAGGGGACGGTCTTGACCAGTTGCTCCAGCGTGCTGCGCATCTCGCCGTAGCGCCCCAGGCTCTTGAGGCTTTCCGCGTATGCAAGCAGGATTCGCGGCGTGGACTCGACGAGTTCGAAGCTCTGCTGGAACTCGGTGACGGCCTCTTCGTGCCGGCCAAGGTCGGCGTAGACGGCCGCGAGGTTGACGCGTGCCGGGCCGTTCTTGGGGTCGATCTTGATGGCCCGCTCGCCGAAGGTGTAGGCCTGGCTGCTCTCGCCCAGTTGGTAGTATGCGACGGAGAGGTTGAGGTTCGTCTGAAAGTCATCGGGCTTGACCGAGAGCGCCTTGAGGTAGGCACCGACCGCTTCGGTCACACGGTCGAGCAGGTGGAGCATCAGGCCGTGGTAGTACTGAGCATCAAAGTTCTTTGGGGCGACGCGGGCCGCCTCGCCGTAGGCCTTCTCCGCCTTGCTGTAGTCGCCCTCGCTGCGGTAGATGTCACCGAGGCCCAGGTGCGCGTCGGTCAGCGTCGGGTTGATCGCGATGGCCTTTTCAAACTCCTCGATAGCGGCGGCGTTGTTGCCTGCGTCCATCGCGGCCTCGCCGGCGATGATGTGCTCGAGCCCCGGTCCACCGACGGTGCCTGCGCCGCCTTGGTCAGGGGCGTTGGTACTGGTGGAAGTCCGGCAACCGCCCACAAGCAGCGCGAGCGCTGCGAGCGTGCCACCGGCGGCCGCGAGCAGGCGGCGCGATGGGCGGGGATTGTGGGCGGGCGCGTTGTATCGGTTGAGGTCGTGCGCGGGCATGGTGCGAAAGTATCGGCCCGCACCTGCCTGCAAGGCCAAAAACGCCGCTGGGGTTGCGCCCCGGCCGTCAGACCCTTGGCTTCCTTGCCTGCTTTCGGGCCTTTTTCCTTGGCGTCGCGGCGGGTTTGGCGACAGCAGCCGCCTTCCGTGGCTTCGTCGTTGCCGCGCGGGTCGGTGTTGACTCTGGCTTCGGCGCTGCGCCGACGATGGGGCTTACGGAAGGGAACTCCCGTGCCGTGGAGCCGATCAACGCTCGGAGCCGCGCAACGTTGATCTGGTCCCAGCACGGTCCGTTGCCCGGATCGGGCTTTTTGTCTTCCTTGGGGGTTTCCATGAGCTTGGGGACGGTTGCCAGGTGGGGGTGGTTGACGACGGCCGCGAAGCCCGCGAGGCCGATGGTGCCCTCGCCGATGTGGGCGTGGCGGTCGACGCGGCTGGCGCAGGGGGTCTTGCTGTCGTTGAGGTGCATGCAGCGGATGTTGGTCGCGCCGAGCTTGGCCGTCATCTCGGCAAGGATGCGTTCAGCGCCCGCGCGCGTCGAGAGGTCGTATCCGGCGGCGTGCGCGTGAGCGGTGTCGATGCAGAAACCGATGCGGTTGCTCGCTCCCACGGCCTGTGCGATGCGCCCGTGCAGATCGGCCAGTTCCTCGAACGTGCGCCCGATCGTGCTCCCCTGGCCCGCGACGTTCTCAAGGCACATGACGACCTTGTACCCCGCGGTCTCGTTGATGAGCTTGGCGCACGCCGCGGCGATGCGTGCCACCCCCTCTTCGAGCAAGCTCGTGGTGAACGCACCGGGGTGAAACACCAGCAGCCCGATGCCGAGTTGCTCAGCCCGCTCGATCTCGATCCGCATCAGCTCGATCGACCCCTTGTAGAGCTCGGGGTTGGGCGAAGCCAGGTTCGCCAGGTACGAAGCGTGCGAAGTCACGTGCCCGCCACTCCACTTGAGCCGCTTCATTTCGGCGGCCCACTCGTGGATCGCCGACTTCTCCAGCGGCTTGGCGTTCCACTGTTGCTGGTTCTTGGTGAAGACCTGCACGCAGTCGAGGCCGATGGACTCGGCTTCGCGAAGGGCGTTGGTCATCGAGCCGGAAATCGAGAGGTGGGAGCCGAACATGGAGCGAGCGTAAGCGGGCCAGCGAAGCCGGAAGAAGCGGCGTCCCTCGCGGTCGTACCCTCACGCCATGACGACACTCAGCGGGCGGATCGCGGTGGTAACGGGGGCCTCGGCCGGCATCGGACTGGCGATCGCGCAGGAACTCGCGTCGCAGGGGGCGAGCGTGGTGATCAACGCGCGCCGGGCGGAGGTGCTCAAGCACGTTGCCGACGAGATCAACCTGAGCGTCGGCGCCCCCGCCGACAAAGCGCGGTGCGTGCCGGTGGCGGGCGACTGCTCCGAGCAAGGGGTGATCGATCAGATGCTCAACACCGCCAGGCGGTCGTTCGGCGCGGAGGCCGACCTGGTGGTGGTCAACGCGGGCCGGGGGCTGAGCGGCTCGGTGCTGACGTCCGACACGACCCAGTGGGACGAGATGGTGCGCACGAACATCCTCGGCGCGGCGGCGCTGATGCGGTCGGCAGCGCGGCGGCTGACGTCCTTTGTTCCAGACGGGGAGACGGGCCAGTCCGGGGCGTGGCTCAAGCGGGCGGGGCGCGACCTGATCGTGATCGGCTCGGTGGTCGGGCGGAACGTGTCGCCCTACTCGTCGATGTACGGCGGCACGAAGTTCGCCGTGCACGGCATGGTTGAGGGTGTGCGGCGCGAGCTTGCCCCGAAGGGTGTGCGCGTGTCGCTGGTTGAGCCCGGGTTTGTGATCAGCGAGTTCCAGGGTGTCGCGGGGTACGACCCGGCCTGGTTCAAGGGGGTGATGGAGAAGATCGGGCCCGCGCTGGACCCGGCCGACATCGCGCGGGCGATCGCCTTTGTCGCCTCGCAGCCGGCCCACGTGCACATCGCCGACATTCTGGTGCGCCCGACGCGGCAGGAGTATCCGTAGGGGTAGTCGCGAGTCGCTGGTCGCGAGTCGCGAGTAACAAGTCAACCTCGCGGCCACCGACTGTCCGATCCGCGGATTCTTTGGCGACTCGCGGTTACTTCCTGTCGCGATACTGCTTGTGGCAGTCGGCGCACGAGGCGGCGACGGGGGCCCAGCGCGCCTCGAGTTGAGCCGCGCTGTCCTTGCGGACGAGCGCCTCTTCAAGCGCCGAAGCGCTCACAACCGCGCGGGCGAGTTGCCGCATGAACTCGTCGCCGTGCGACCTGGCGGCGGCGTCTTCGCTTGCGGTGCGGAAGTGGTCGGCCATGCGCCCTGCTTCTGCGGCGGGGACGAGGTCGGGCTGGTCGCTGGGGACTTTCCACGCGGCGCTGCGGATCTGGCCAAGGTGATCGAAGGCGGCGTCGACCTCAACCATCGCGGCGGTGAGCCCGGCCGGACGGCGGACAGGCGCGAACTCTCCCGGCGAGATCGGTGCGCGCAGGGCGGCCGGGTCCGCGGGTGTTGCTTCAGCGATGCTGGCGTAGAGGCCCGCGTAGGTCGGCGCGGTGCCGGCGAGCTTCATGAACGCGACGCCTTCGGCGGGCGTGAACCAGCCGAGCGCAACGGCCGCGCCCGCCGCCTGGGCGGGGCCGCGGTGCTTGCCGTGGTGGCAGTGGATGAAGACGCTCCCGGCGGCCATCGACGAACTGACAGCGCGGGCGACTTCGAGCTGTTCGTGGGGGCTCACCCGCGCGTAGGTGGTGGGGATGTGGATGTACGCCAGCCCGTGCCTGCGTGCGGCCTCGACATCCGGTGCCGAGCCGTCAACGCTGATGAGCGTCTTGATCCCAAGGGACGCCAGGAATGCGAAGTCGTCGTCATCTTCAGGGGCGCCGCCCGAGAGGAGCCCGGCGTCAGCGCCTTTGCCATCACCCGCGCGGGCCTTGAGCCAGTGGAGGTTGTGGGGGCCCAGCGCTGCATCCGCGGCTGCGGCGGTCGGGTTGTTCAGGTCGCACTGAGCGGTGGGGGCCGTTTGCGGCGATGTGGTGCGCATCGCCGGGATGCTCTCGCACGCGCTGGCGCAGGAGAGAAGGGCGATCGCAAAGATGGGGCGGGCTCTCACACGCGCGTGCATGGCCGTGAGTATACGGATGAGCCTCACAAAGACCGCGGAGCGGTCAGCCGGCGGCGTTGGTAGACTGACGGCATGAGCAAGCAGGTCATCGGTGCGTTGTGGCTGGCCGGGGCGGTGGGAGTGGGCGGGATCGGGGGCATCGCGTCGCCCGCGATGGCGCAGCAGAGAGGCTCAAGCAGCGCAACGGCGATGTGGGAAGCCTCGTGCCTCTCCTGCCACGGCGCAAGCGGAGAGGGCAAGGGGACGCTCGCCAAGTCGCTGCTTGTTGATGAGAAGATGGAGCAGACGCTCGACCGTCCGTTCTTTGAGACGCTCCAGGCCGCAAAGGGGCCGCACGCGGTCGCCGCGGGGATGAGCGACCAGGAGCGCTGGGCGCTGATCGTGCACCTGCGCGAGATGCAGAGCAAGGATTGGCGCAAGCGCGTGGGTGACCCCAAGGCGGACAAAGCAGGCGTCTACACCTCCCAGCACGCCCGCTTCAAGGTTGAGCCGTTCATCGCCAGCGGGCTGCAGACGCCGTGGTCGATCGAGTGGTTGCCGGCCAAGGATGGGGAACCGCAGCGCGCGCTCGTGACAGAGAAAGATGGCAAGCTCAAGGTGTACGACGACGGCCGCTTCACCGGCGAGGTGGGCGAACTGCCCAGGCTTGTCTCGCGTGGACAGGGTGGGCTGATGGATGTCGCCGCGCACCCCGACTATTCGAAGAACGGGTGGATTTACCTCTCCTTCGCCGAGCCGAGCGAGGATGGCAAGCGCGAGATGACCAAGATCGTGCGCGGCAAGCTCACCGCCGCCGCGGGCGGCGGCCTGTCGTTCACCGACCAGCAGGTGATCTTCGCGGCGCGGCCTGAGCACTACGTCGGCCCGGGCGTTCACTACGGCAGCCGCATCGTCTTCCAGAGGCCCGCGCCCGGCACCGCCGACGCTGACGGCCGCTGGTACGTTCACTTCTCGATCGGCGAGCGCGGCGGCAACGAGCAGGCGCAGCAGCTCGACCGGCCCAACGGCAAGATGCACCGGCTGTGGGACGACGGCGCGGTGCCGACCGACAACCCGTACGCGCAGGGCCCGGCCAAGGCCTATCCGTCGATCTGGTCCAAGGGGCACCGCAACCAGCAGGGCGTCTGCATCGATGACAGCGGCAACCTCTGGGACACCGAGCACGGCCCGCGCGGGGGCGATGAACTGAACCTGATCGTCCGCGGCGGCAACTACGGCTGGCCGCAGGCGTGCTTTGGCATCAACTATTCAGACCAGCCGTTCGTGACGCCGTGGAAGGAGAAGGCCGCCGACGGCACGCCGATCACGATGCCCATCTACCGCTGGCTGCCGTCGATCGCCGCGTGCGGGCTCGACAGCGCCCGCAGCGCCAACGTCAAGCCGACCTTTCCGCAGTGGTCGGGCGACCTCTTCGCCGGCGGGTTGGCCGGGCAGACGGTCGAACGGCTGCGGGTCGTGGACGGGAAACTCACCGAGCGTGAAGAACTCATCCACGGCATGGGACGTGTGCGTGATGTTGCTTTTGGGCCAGACGGCTGCCTCTACCTCGTGCTCAACGGGCCGGACAAAGTGGTCCGGCTGGTGCCGGCGAAGTAGGAAATAGGCCCTACGGGTCTTATGGGGCGTACGTGACCTCGCGCGGTGCGCGCTAACATCCGCCCCGGTTTTCCGGGATGGAGGTTCTCGCATGACGAAGGTACTCGTTCTCGGCGCGGGCAAGGTCGGCAAGTCGGTCGCGGAGCTGCTGCTCGCCTGCGGCAAGGGCGCGTACAGCGTGACCCTGGCCGACCGTGACGCGGGCATGCTGGCGATCGCGAAGGAGAACATCTCCCGGCTCGCTTCGCTGGTGAAGCACCCCGTTCCGTGCGAGTACAAGACCGTTGACGTGAGCGACCCGAGCGCGGTCAAGGCCCTGCTGAAGGGGCACGACTCGGTGATCTGCATGCTGCCGTTCAACTTCGTCATGGGCATCGCCGAGGCGGCCAACGAGCTGGGCGTCAACTACTTCGACGTGACCGAGGATGTCGAGACGACCGACAAGGTCAAGTCGATCGCCGACGGCGGGCGTGCAAAGGTGGCGCTGGTGCCGCAGTGCGGGCTGGCGCCGGGGTACATCGCCATCGCCGCCCACGAGGTGGCCCGCAACTTCAAGTCGATCGACACGCTCATCCTGCGCGTGGGCGCGCTCCCGCAGTACCCCACCAACCGGCTCAAGTACAACGTCACCTGGTCCGCCGCGGGCGTGATCAACGAGTACTGCGAGCCGTGCAACGTCATGCTCGGGGGCAAGAGCGTGAAGGTGCCGGCGCTGGGGGGCGTTGAGAACTTCACGCTCAACGGGTGCGAGTTTGAGGCCTTCTTCACCTCCGGCGGCATCGGCAGCCTCGTCGAGACGCTCGTCGCCGCCGGCAAGACCGGCGCTGAGACCACGCTGGCGTACAAGTCGATCCGCTACCCCGGGCACGCCGAGCTGATGAAGTTCCTGCTGGGCGACCTGCGCCTTGGCCAGGAGCACGCCGAGCCGACCAGGGCCGGGCGCATCTTCGACCGCGCCCTGGCGGTCGACCTGCTCGAGCACGGCTGCCCGCGCACGACGCAGGACATGGTCGTCGTCTTCATCACCGGCATCGGCATCGGGCACGACGGCATCCGCCGCCAGATCAACTTCGGCCGCAACATCCCCGCGACGGAGATGTTCGGGCGTCTGTGGCCGGCGATCGAGCTCACCACGGCGGCGGGCGTCTGCGCGATGGTCGACCTGCACCGCCAGGGGAAGACCGCCAGGTCCGGCTTCATCAAGCAGGAGGATGTCTCGCTGGGGACGTTCAACCAGACGGTTTTCGGGCTGGGATACGAAGGGCCGCACATGATCGAAGCGGCGGTCGCCCGGTAACGCGGCGGCGCGGGACCAATAAAACCGTCGTTTCCGGCGTGCGGCGCGGGCTGGCCTTGATTCTGTCGTGTTACACGGGTCCGCGGCGCGCTCCCGCGGGCCGCGGCGCGGTTCTTCGTCCATGGAAAGGCGCGCCACATCCATGGAGAAGCCTGCCACATCCATGGAGAATCGCGCCACATCCATGGAGAATCGCGCCACATCCATGGAAGACCGCGCCGCATCCATGGAGAATCGCGCCACATCCATGGAAAACCGCGCCGCATCCATGGAGCAGGACGCTGCAGGTGAGGAGGGTCACGCAGGCGCTGCGAACCGAACACCTTCCGTCTCGAGCCCGGCCCGGACGGCCGCGGCGATCATGACCGCGTGGGGTGTGTCGCTGTGGATGCAGAGGGTGAAAGGGCCGTCGGCGGCCGGAAGGTTGCTAACCAGCCTGACGGCCTGCGCCGCGGCGGCGGCGGGGTCGGTGATGAGCGCTCCCGGCTCGGTGCGTGGGCGGAGGGCGCCGCTCGGCTCGTAGGCGCGGTCGGCGAAGAACTCGGTGGCGACGGTGAAGCCCGCGGCACGCCACAGGCGCAGGGCGGTTGTGCCGGGCATGGCGACCATGACCAGCGAGGGACCTGCGCGTTGCACGGCTTCGGCGATGGCGCGGGCGGTGGGCTCATCGCGCATCGCCTTGTGATAGAGTGCGCCGTGGGTCTTCATGTGCGCGAGCCGCGTGCCGAGGGTGCGGGCGGTGCGGTCCAGCGCGGCGACCTGATCGAACACAGAGCGCTCAACCTCACCGGGCGTCAGGCTGAGGGCGTTGCGCCCGAAGTTGGCGCGGTCGGGGTAGCCGGGGTGGGCGCCGACGGCCACGCCGCGCGCGAGCGCCGCCTCGACCGTTGCCGCCATCGACGCGTCGTCTCCGGCGTGCCCCCCGCAGGCGACGCTTGCGGAGGTGACGATCTCAAGCAGCGCAAGATCGGTGGCGACCTGCGCCGGGTCGGCCGACTCGCCCAGGTCGCAGTTGAGGTCGATCGTGCGGGTCACTCGATCTCCTTCCCTTTCGTCTCCGGCAGCATGAGCATGAGGGCTGCTCCGGCGATGTAGAGCAGGCTGGTGAGCCCGAGCGTCGGTCCCAGCCCGAGCCGGGCGGAGAGCGCGCCGACGGTCACCGGGGCGAGCGCGCTGGCGGCGCGCCCCGCGTTGTAGCAGATGCCCTGCGCGGTGGCGCGGATCGTGGTGGGGAAGAGCTCGGCGAGCATCGAGCCGAAGACGCTGAAGAACCCGTGACCGAAGAACCCCATGAACGGGCCGGCGATCATCAGCGTCGTGGCGCTGCGGGCGCTCCAGCCGTAGATCGGCACAACCACCGCCGCGCCGAGCACGAAGGCGATGAACGTCGGCTTGCGGCCGAGGCGGTCGGCGATGAACCCAAAGAGCGCGTACCCGAAGAACGCGCCCAGCTGCGTGGTGACGATGAACGAGGTCGACTTCACCACGCTCAGCCCCGCGCCCCCCTGCTCCACAGGGCGCGCCAGGTACGAGGGCATCCAGGTGAAGAGCCCCCAGTAGGCGCACAGCAGCACGGTGCAGCAGGCGGTGGCGATCACCGCGCGGCGGCGGTAGGGCGGGCGCAGCATCACCGGCAGCACGTCGGTCAGGCCGAGCGAGGAGACACGCCCGCCCGCTGTGCCCGCCGCGCCCGACCAGACCGTCGGCTCAGGGATCGCCTTGCGGATCCAGAGCGTCAAGAACGCGGGCGCGAGCCCGACAAGGAACAGCGGCCTCCAGCCCCACTGCGGGATGATCCACGCCGCCAGCAGCGCGGCGACGATGTAGCCGATCGCGAAGCCCGACTGCATGAGCCCGATCGCCTTGCCCCGGTGCTTCGCCGGCCAGGTCTCGGCCACCAGCACCGCGCCGGCGGACCACTCGCCCCCCATGCCAAACCCCACCAGCGCCCTCCAGAGCACAAGCTGCCAGAAGGCCGTTGAGGTGGCCGTCAACGCCGTAAACACCGAGTAGATAAGGATGGAAACCATCAGCATCCGCACCCGCCCGTAGCGGTCGGCGAGCATGCCGCAGAACCCTCCGCCGACGGCCGCGCTGAGCAGCGTGATGCCGATGGCGATGCCCGACTGCGTGTCGGTGAGGTTGAACTCTTCCTTGATCTTTCCGAGCGCGAGGGCGTAGAGCATGACGTCCATGCCGTCGAGCATCCAGCCGGCGCCGGAGGCAAAGAGCGCACGCCAGGCGTGCGGCTCGACGCCAGAGCCTCGGGGCCCGGGGCCAGCGCTTTGCGGAGTGGGTGGCGTCATGGTGGGGTGCCCTCGTCCCAGTCACAGGCACGGTCGATCAGCGCGCGCTGTGCCTCCTGGCGGGTGATGCGGTCGAAGCGGACCTTCTCGCCGGGGCGCGCCTGAGCGAGCAGGTGAAGGTCAACGGTCGCGATGGTCGCGATGATCGGGTATCCGCCGGTGGTCGGCCCGTCGACACCGAGGGCGATCGGCTGCCCGCTTCCGGGGCCGTCGCCGGTGGTGATCTGGATGCCGCCGACTGGCACCCCCTCGCTCACCATGTCCCCCTTGATCATCGTCGAGAACGTCGGCCCTTCCAGGCGCAGGCCGGTGCGGTCGGACCGGTTGCCGACGCGGAAGGTGGCCGCCCAGAACGCGGCGGTGGCGGCGGCGTTGAAGGCGTGCGGGTGGGGGCCATCTACCGCCCGCAGCGTGCGGATGCCACCCTGCGCCGCCTGGGCGTGCGCCCGCTTGAGGTCGGTGACGATCCGCTGTGCCGGATGCGCAGCGGAGTGCGGACCGGCCGGGCCGAACTCGAGCCGGTCGCCGGCCTTCAGGGCGCGCCCCATGTGCCCGCCGATGCCGGCGCTCAGCAGCGTTGAAGCGCTCCCCATCACCAGCGGCACGCGCAGGCCGCCGCCGATGCAGACGGTGAGACGCGCCCCCCCCGCGATGGTGCCGATGCGGAGCCGGTCCCCCGCGCGGACGGTCAGGCGTGTCCACGACATCGGTTCGCGGGTTGGGTTTTCCGCGCCGGTCAGTGCGACGGTGGCGTCGTGCTCAAAGCGCAGGGTCGGCCCGATCAGCGTGCACTCGAGCGCGGCGGCGTTGTCGTCGTTGCCCACCAGTCGGTTGCCCGCCCGCAGCGCCGGCGCATCGAACGCGCCGCCGGCCGGGACGCCCAGCGCAGCGTGCCCTGGGCGCCCCAGGTCCTGCACCGTGGTGAGCATGCCGGGCTCGATGACGACGATCGATCCCACGTCAGCGTCCCTCCTTGCTCTGGGCAGCGGCGATCGACTCGAACTCCGCGGCGGAGATTGGCAGGAAACGCACGCGGTCGCCGTGTGTCAGCAGCGCCGGGCGCTCGCGACCTGGGTCAAAGATGCGAAGCGGCGTGCGCCCGATGAGCCGCCAGCCGCCCGGCGTGCCGCCCGGATAAACCCCCGTCTGCTTCCCCGCGATCCCGACGCTCCCCGCTTCGATGCGCGCCCGCGGCGAAGGGAGGCGCGGTGTGGCGAGTTGATCGGGGAGGCCGCTCAGGTAGGGAAAGCCGGGCGTGAAGCCGATGAACGCGACGCGGTATTCGGCGGATGAGTGAAGGGCTACGACCTCTGCCGGCGTGAGGTTGTGAGAGGCGGCGAGTTCCGGCAGGTCCGGGCTGTGCGGGGCGTCGTAGCAGACCGGAACCTCGACCACAACGGACTCCGGGCACGCCGGGGTGCTGTCGGCACGGCTCAGGGCCGTCCGCACAGCGTGCTCGGCGGCGTCGGGCACGAGGGCGAGGGGGTCGAACGACAGCAGCAGCGTGGTGTACGCGGGGGTGACATCCAGCAGCGCGGGGATGCCCGCCCCGGTGAGTGCACGCAGGGCGAGCCTTACGCGCTGGCCGGTCGCATCGCACGGCGCACCGTCGAAGGCGATGCGCATGAATCGGTCTCCCGCCCACGAGAGGGTTGCACCGCCGGTGGCTGTGTCGCTGCTTGGCACGCTGAAGCTCCGTTGCGCCGGTGAGTCTAATGGATGGCGCGGCGGAGTGCCAGCGGTGTGCCGCCCGTACACTCGGCCCTATGGCTCATGCAATCGTGCTCGGCGCGGGGATGATCGGGAGTGTGATCGCCGGAGACCTGGCGACGAGGTCGCCGCGACTGGATGTCACCGTTGCCGACTCGCGCCCTGATGCGCTGCAGCGCACGGCCGCGGGCGTGAAGGCGGCGGGCGGCGCGATCAGGACGGTTGTTGCGGACCTTTCCGACCCGGCGGCGGTCAAGCGATTGGTTGAGGGGGCCGACGTTGTGTGCGGCGCGGTCGCCAGCGGAATCGCCTATTCGGTGCTGCGCGCGGTGATGGAGAGCGGCAAGCTCTACAGCGATATCTCCTTCATGGGTGAAGATGCCGACACCCTCGACGCGGTTGCGAAAGCACACGGCGGGTGCGCCGTGGTGGATATCGGTGTCGCACCGGGGATGAGCCACGTGCTGGCGGCGGACTGTCACCGGCGGCTGGCGGCGGCGGGCGTCAAGACCGAGAGCCTGCGGATCTACGTCGGCGGGCTGCCGCGGGTGCGCACGTGGCCGTACCAGTACAAGGCGGCGTTCAGCCCGGCGGATGTGCTAGAGGAGTACACACGCCCGTCGCGCATCGTCGAGCACGGCCGGGTGGTCGTCCGCGAGGCGCTGAGCGAGCCGGAACTGATGGACTTTGACGGTGTGGGCACGCTGGAGGCGTTCAACACCGACGGGCTGCGGTCCCTCTCGCGGACGTACCTGGGTCTTGTGCCGCACATGGTGGAGAAGACGCTCCGCTACCCGGGGCACATCGAGCAGATGCGCGTGCTCCGGGCGACGGGCCTGATGAGCGAAGAGGAAGCGGAGGTGGGGGGCGTGCGGGTGCGGCCGCGCGAACTGCTGGCCAAGCTGATGTTCCCGCACTGGACGTACACGCCGGGCGAGGAGGACCTGACCGTGATGCGGGTGGTCGGTGAAGGGGGTGGAAAGCGCGCCGCCTGGGATGTGCTGGACTTTGGCACGCAGGGGAACGGATCCGACGGCCGGCAGACCAGCATGGGCCGGACGACCGGCTTCCCGTGCGCGATCGTGGCGCGGATGCTGCTCGACGGAACGCTGAAGAAGGCAGGCCTGGGCGCTGGTGTGATCAATCCCGAGCGGCTCGGCGAGCACGCGGGTTTGGTCGATGCGCTGGTGAAAGCGCAGGGCGACCAGGGGCGCAGCGTGCACTACCGCGTCGCGTCGAGCTGAGCGGCCATCTGCTTCACCAGGGTTGCCTTTGTCGTGCCCATGGCGGGGGGAGCCCCAAGCACAGCGGCCATGCTCGTCACGCGCCGGCCCGCGAGGCCGCACGGCACGATGAGGTCAAAGTGCGACAGGTCGGGGTCAACGTTCAGTGCCAGCCCGTGCATCGAGACCCACCGGCGGATGCGGACACCCATGGCAGCGATCTTGGCCGTTGACCCTTCCTGCTCTACCCACACGCCCGTTGCGCCCGGTTCGCGGTGACCCTTGATTCCGAACGCCTCGAGCGTGCCGATCACGGTCTCTTCGAGCAGGCGCATGTAGTCGTGCAGGCGCAGGTGCAGCCGGTTGAGGTCGAGGATCGGGTAGGCGACGAGCTGCCCCGGACCGTGGTAGGTGATGTCTCCGCCGCGGTCGGTGCGCTCGATGCTGACGCCGGCACGGGCGAGCATCTCGGGCGTGGCGGTGAGGTTGGCCGCGGCCGTCGGCCGGTTCGAGACGGTGATGACCGGCGTGTGCTCGACCAGCAGCAACGAGCCCAGCAGCGGCCCGCCCTCCTCGCGGGCGGCGAGGATGCGCTCGACCTCGGCCGTCTGGCGCTGGTAGGCGGGCGCGTAGGCGCAGCGGCCAAGGTCGTGCACTTCCAGGTGTCCGGCGGCGAGCTCGATGCGCTGAAAAGGGGGCCCCTGCACGGGGTACACTAGCGCGATGGCGAAGATTCATGCGAGCGCAGTGGTCGACCCGGCGGCGGAGATTGCAGACGACGTCACGATCGGGCCCGGTTGCGTGGTGACCGGGCCCGTCAAGCTCAGCGCGGGGGTTGTGCTGCTGGCCAACGTCTACCTTCAAGGGCCGCTGACCGTCGGCGAGCGGACGCGCTTCTGGCCCGGCGCGTGCGTCGGGTGCGACCCGCAGGATTACAAGGTCAAGCCGGGGTTCCCCACCGCGGGCGTAGCCATCGGCGCCGACTGCCTGATCCGCGAGGGCGTCACCGTGCACGCGGCGACCAAGACGGCCGGCGAGGGGGGGCCGACGAAGATCGGCGACCGCGTCTTCATGATGGTCAACAGCCACGCCGGGCACGATGCGCAGGTGGGCAACGACGTGATCCTGGTCAACGGCGCGGTGCTTGCCGGCCACACCCAGGTGTTCGACAAGGCAACGATCAGCGGCAACTCGGGCATCCACCAGTTCTGCCGCGTTGGAAGGTTTGCGTTCATCTCCGGCATGTCGGCGATCTCGACCGAGGTGCCCCCCTTCTGCGTCACGCACTCGCGCAACACGCTGGCGGGGATGAACTTTGTCGGCATGCGGCGCAACGGCTTCTCGCGCGATGACATCACCCTCGCCCGGCGCGCGTACCGCGAGGTCTTCCGCAAGAACCTGGCGCGTCCGCTGATGATCGAGCGGCTCACCGCCATCGCCGCCGAGGGGCCCGGCGGCGCCGCAGCGCCCTGCGCACCGGTGCTGGAGATGCTCGAGTTTGTCAAGACGGCCAAGCGGCCCATCTGCCCATACCGCCCGCCGATCAGCCGGCGCGAGAGCGACGACAACCACGATTGAACGGGACCCTTGAGGGGGCGGCGGCAGGAGCGTTCGCAGCGCATGGATGCGGTGATCGGACAGATCGGGCCGGGTGGAGCGGCGGCCACGGCGGCCGCACGCCTCTGCGTGCTCGGGTCCGGCTCGCGGGCCAACTGCGCAGCGCTGCACACCCGCAGCGCGGACGGGCGCGACGCCGTCTGCCTCTTTGACCTGGGCTTCTCGCCGCGGATGACGCAGCGCCTGCTCGAGCGTGTAGGGCTCTCGCTGGAGATGGTCACGGCGGTGCTGCTGACGCACCTTGATGCCGACCACTGCCACCCTGGTTGGAACGGTGTTGAGCGCAAGGACGGGTGTGGGCTGCCGGCGGGCGCATCGCTCTTCCTGCACGAGGGGCACCTGCAGCGCGCGTACGCGCGCGGGCTCAACGGCGGCCGCCTGTCGCCGTTTGCGGGCGAGAGCGGCGTGGGCAAGGGTGGGGTGGGCAGGGGTGAAAAGGGCCGGACCGGGGGTTCGTTCGTTGCCTGCGGTGTGGCGGGGCTGATCGTGCACCCGCTGATGGTGTCGCACGATGAACTGGGCGCAGCGGTCTTCCGCGTGCAGGTGGGTGAGGGCGACGGTGCGCCGGCGCTGGGCTACGCGACCGACCTCGGCCGCGTGACGGGCGAGCTGATCGACCACCTGGGGTGCGAGGGTGCGTACGGCGGCGTCGATGCGCTGGTGATCGAGAGCAACTACTGCCCGAAGCTGCAGCTCGCCAGCGACCGGCCCGAGTTCCTCAAGCGCCGGGTGATGGGGGGCAGCGGGCACCTGAGCAACCACGAGTCGCTGAGCGCGATCGAGGCGATCGCGCCGCGCGAGCACGTGGTGCTGCTGCACCTCTCGCAGCAGTGCAACGACCCGGCGCTGGTCGCCGCGCTGCACGAAGGGTGCGACTACACGCTGACGATCTCCACGCAGGATGAGCCGACACGGTGGGTGCCGGTGCGGCGCAGTGAGCGTGCGCGGGTGGTGATGAAGGGCCGGCAGATGGGGCTGTGGGCCTGAACCTCGCGAGCCGGGCGTGCGGGACGGAGGGTCCAATATGGGGACGCTCCACGCCGAGGTTCGCGTTGCGCGTTCTTGCTCAGGGAGACGCCCAATGGCGACGGGGGACGATTTTTCGCGACGGGATGCTCCATCTCGCGACGAGAAATGGTCTTTGGCGACGAGAAACCGTCTTTGGCGACGGGATGGAGCATCCCGCGACGGGAAGGAGTTTCCCGCGACGGGATGGAGCATCCCGCGACGGGAAAGAGTTTCCCGCGACGGGAAAGAGTTTCCCGCGACGAGAAACTTCATCCCGCGAGCAGACAGAGCGCTCCCCGGCCCTGGCGCGTCAGAATCAAGGGTGTCCATCTCCTTTCGCGCGCACCAGCGCAAAAACGGCTCCGGTTCGTCCTGCCCGGCCGCTCCCTATCATCGGCCTCACCCCACCCCCTTATCCGGACCCGACCCGTTGACGACCCTCCCCACCCCGAACGCTTCCCCCATGAGCTCATTGAACCCCCCCCCCGCGACACCCGTAAGCATCCCCACCGCCGCAACCACCTTCGATGTGAAGGCCGTCGCCATCGAGATCGCCCGGCTCCTCTCCGACGACAAGTGCTCCGACATCACGCTCCTTGATGTCCGCGGCGTCAGCAGCGTGCAGGACTTTGTCATCCTCGCCAGCGGCACCAGCGACCGGCAGATGCGCTCGGCCGCGACCGACGTGAAGAACCTGCTGCCGAGGCTCGGCTCGAGCGTCTACCGCACGAGCATCGACGACCAGAGCACGTGGATCGTCGTCGACTGCGTCGACACCGTCATCCACATCTTCGAGCCCAACACCCGCGCGTACTACGACCTCGAGAGCATGTGGGGCGATGCGCCGAAGGTCGAATGGCTGCGCGAAGGTCAGAAGCCCTACGTGCCCGAGGATTACAGCAACGATGCCGGCGACAGCGATGAGCCCGCCGATGCGGCGGCGCCCGCGTCGAGCGAGCCCGACGCGGACATCGAGATGACCACCGGCACCGCCGAAGCGTTCGCCGAGGGTGTGCGCGAATCGGTCGCCAAGCCCGCGCGCAAGGCGAAGAAGCAGGCGAAGGCACCCGCCGCGAAGAAGGTGACTGCAAAGGCCGCAGCGAAGAAGGCTTCCGCCAAGGTGAAGCCGGTTGCCGGGAAGGCCGCGGCTAAGAAGGCTCCGGCAAAGAAAGCGGTCGCCAAGCCCGCGAAGAAGCCGGCCAGGCCGGTGAAGAAGGCCGCCAAGCCCGCCAGGAAGGCGACGAAGAAACCCGCCGCGAAGGCCGTAAAGAAAGCGGCAAAGAAGAAGGCCCGCTGAGCTACCCTCGCCGCATGGGCAAGAAGGTTGCACGGGCGGCGAAGACGCGCACACGCACGCTGAAGGTGAAGACCGCGGGGATGCCCCGCGCGGGCTATTCCGTGCTCGTCGGCAGCGGCTTGATCGAGTCGTGCTTCGAGGGGCTGGTCGGCAAGGGGCAGCGGGCGCTGGTGGTTGTTGATGCGAACGTGCCGCGCGAGACCATCGAGCCGCTGATCCGCAGCCTCGATGGCAGTGGTGTGCGTTGGGCCGCCAAGGTGGTCACGGCGACCGAGGCCGACAAGAGCCTCTCAACGCTGGAGGCGACGCTGATCGAATCGGCCCGCCTGCGCCTGGAGCGTGGCGACTTGATCATCGCGGTGGGGGGCGGCATCGTGACCGACCTGGCGGGGTTCGCCGCGGGCGTCTACCGCCGTGGCGTGCGCATCGTGCAGTGCCCCACAACGCTGCTGGCGATGGTCGATGCGGCGGTCGGTGGCAAGACCGCGGCCAACCTGAGCGTCCCCGGCGAGGATGGCAAGGCCGGGCTGCTGAAGAACGCGGTGGGCGTCTTCCACCAGCCGGCACGCGTGGTGTGCGATGTGGCGAGCCTGCGCTCGCTCCCGCTGCGCGAGCTCAAGTCCGGGCTGGCCGAATGCGTCAAGCACGGCCTGCTGTCGGGCGGGCTCGGCGACAAGACGCTGCTGGCGTGGACGGAAAAACGCTGCGCGGATGTTCTCTCACTCGACGGCGGAGTGCTGGCCGAACTGGTCGCCCGCAACGTGGCGGTGAAGGCCAGGGTGGTGCAGGCCGACGAACGCGAGGAGTCGACCAAGCCCGACGGCGGGCGCATGATGCTCAACCTCGGGCACACCTTCGCCCACGCGATCGAGACGCTGCCGGGCCTGGCGTGGAAGGACCCCTCGCAGGGCGTGCAGATGGTCGGCCCGCTCAAGCACGGCGAGGCGGTCGGGGTGGGGCTGGTCTGTGCTGCGCGGGTCAGCGCGGCGATGAGACTCTGCGAGAAGGGCCTTCCGGCGCGGGTCGAGGCACTGCTGAACCGGGCCGGGCTGCCGACTCGCATCGAGGGCCTCGCGGCGAACGCGCAGATCATCGAGCGGATGGGGCACGACAAGAAGGTAGCGGCGGGCAAACTGCGTCTGGTGCTGCCGATCAAGGGCGGCCGCACACGCATCCGCTCTGATGCGCCGGTGAAAGTCATCGCCGCCGCGATCGACAGCGTGCGGACCTAGCGTCGGGCGCACGTTGATCTGAGAACTTCTTTATCTGATAAATCCCAAACCGTTGGGAACCTGCCCCGGGCTCGGGCGTCTGTGGTGACACGGAGCCGTGCGCACCGCTCCGCCGCCTTCCACACGCGCCGAACGGAGCTCGGACATGCCGCGACACCGCAAGAGGCCTTTCCCCGCGCCCGCGTTCACGCTCATCGAACTGCTGGTGGTCATCGCGATCATCGCCATCCTGCTCGCGATCCTCTTGCCGGCGCTCGGCGCTGCGCGGAACGAAGCTCGCGCCGCCAAGTGCTCGGGCAACCTGCGGCAGATCGGTCTATTGATGGATTCGTACGTGGTCGACTGCCGCGACAACTACCCCGCCCACCGGTCCGCCGCGGCCGACGGTGTCGACGCAGACTGGTGGTGGGGCCCGGCGGTCTTCGACTCGTCGCTCCCGACACGCCAGGACCGAGAGGCGGCGCCCGCGGACGTGGTCGCGGGCACCTTCGAGGCATTCCACTGCCCGTCGATCCGCGACGGTGAGGAGGTGCACGGCAACGCCTGGTCGTGGCGGTTCGACGCCCACCGCGTGGGCTACGGGTACAACGCGTTCTTCTTCGGCTTCTCTCCCTACGGCGCGGCGGAGGCGGCCGGCGCGTACGCCGGGTGGAACAACGCCGACGGCTTCCCGCTGGTGACGACGCGGTCGATGAAGACGGCATCCGTCGTGACACCGGCTTCGACGGTCTTCATGGCCGACACCTGCCCACGCCCCGACGGGCTCTGGTCGATGTCGATGTGGTTCCCGAGCATCGCCGCGGCGTTTGAGGGCGTGGATGACCGCCACAGCGGCAAGCGCGGGACGACCGGCAGCGGCAACGTCGTCTTCGCCGACGGGCACCAGCGGCGGATGAAGGCGAGCGAGGTCAACGACCCGGTGCAGTTCCGCAAGCTGTGGGACCCCCGCTGGCCGACCGTCCAGCAGCCGTGGTGGTGATCCGGCCCGTGAGGGCGATGAGCATGAAGAAAGGCCCGCGATCGCTCGCGGGCCTTTGTCGTTTCTCTTGCGTGTTGCGAACCCGTGCGTCTCACTTCTCGGCGGAAGCGACCGGCACGCCCTTGCTCTGCCAGGCGTTTGCAATCTCGTCGGTGATGCGGACCTCGGTCTTGTCGGGCATGACGGCAACCCAGTACTGCGGGCCCTTCTTGCCGGCGACCGCCTCGCTGGTCCCCTGGAGGGCGTCGCCGATGCCGTCGAAGATGAACCCGAGCGGCACGCCGTTCTTCTGCGCGAGCTTGCGGCCCACGAGCGTCTCGTTGCGCTGCTCCAGCCGCGTCGGCGTGAGCTGGGCGTACATGCGCTGCATCTCGGCGTTCTGCTGCGTCACCGCGATGCGTATCAGCTGCGTGTCGTGGGCGACCTTCTCGATCTCCACGCGGGCCGCCTGCTCACGCTTGAGCGCAACGGTCGTCGCCTCAAGGTCGCGGCTGATGGCCACCACGCGTGCCTCGGCCGCGTCGAGCCGCCCTTCAAGGTCAGCGACCTGCCCCTTGAGCGCGCCGTTCTGCTTGACCATCTCGGCCAGCTCGGTGCGTGCTGCGTCGAGCGCCTTGCCGGCGGTGGCGAGCTTGCTCTCAAGCTCCGCCTTCTCCTTCTCGGTGGTCGCCTTCTGCGCGCTCAGGTCGGTCACGTTCTTCTCAAGGTCGCCGATCCGCGTGCGGATCTCGTTGAGCTTGCCGTTCTGCTCGGTGACCGTCGTCGCCAGCTGCGTGCTCTTCTCGGTCTCGACCTTGACGGTCGACTCGAGCTTGGCCTTGGTCTCGGTCAGCTCCTTCACGCTCGTGTCGAGCTTGGCGATCTGCTCAACCTTCTCCGTGTGATCGGGGCGCCAGAATCCGAAGTACGCAACGCCAAGCGCGAGGGTTGCGCCGCCTGCGGCGGCAAGGGTCAGTTTGGTCCAGGGGGTCGTGCTCATAGTTGTGATTCCATCCGATGCGACTCAGAAAAACACCCTAACGAGGGCTGCCACTGATTTCGGCGGGGACCACCTTAGGGATGCACAAATTACTACGCCACTCATGCGTGCTTTGGTCGTGCAATTCATGCGCAGCAGCCACTGGACCAGGCGGTATTCGGGGCTGCTTCAGCGGCCGGCTGCTTTGGTAGCCCTGCCGGGCCTGGTGCCCAGCTTTGGGGCGGTCTTGCCAGCTACCGCAGGCTTCTTGCGGCCCTTAGGGGCGGGCCTTGACGCCGCTGCCGGGCCAGCGGCCGCCTTGGCGATGGTCATGCGGGCCCCCAGCGAGCGGAGCTGGTCGAGCTGGCGCGTGCCGATCCGCACGTGCAGCGTGACGGCCTCGTCTGTGTAGTCGCGCCCGGTGACCTCGCCGCGGTTCTCGAGGATGCTGATCGTCTTGGCGTCGCTGAGAGGGACGGTGACCAGCAGGTTCTGCACGCCCCCCTGTGCCTCGTCGAGGATGACGTCGTTGAGGGCCTTGTGCCCGGGGTGACCGGTCTTGTTCGCCACGATGGCGATCGCCCCCGGCACGCGCTGCTGCCAGATGAGGACCTGGCTGTTGTTCTTCAGGTTGTCGACCTTGTTGAGCAGGAGCACGCGCTTGGGCAGGGGCGCATCCTTGTCGTCGTCCTTCCCCTTGCCGCGCACCTGCTTGAAGAGCTCGTCGAGGGTCTTGTTGACGGTGTCGTAGTGGAGCTCCGCGGCCGGGTCGCTGACATCGAGCACGATGAGCAGGATGTTGGCGTGGGTCGCCTCTTCGAGCGTGGCGCGGAACGAGGCGACGAGGTTGTGCGGCAGGTCGCGCACGAAGCCGACGGTGTCAGAGAGCATCACGCGCAGGCCGCCGGTGAGGTCCCACTCCCGCGTGCGCGTGGTGAGCGTGGCAAAGACGCGGTCGTCGGCGTACGCGCCGCCGGCCGTGAGCGTGTTGAAGAGCGTGCTCTTGCCGGCGTTGGTGTACCCGACGATGCCGACGGTGAAGTGGTCGACGTTCCGCGCCGCCACCTCGCGGCTGCGCCGCTGCTGGATCTCGGCGAGGCGCTTCTGCAGGGCGTTCTTCTTGGCCTGGGCGAGCCGGCGGTCGGTTTCCAGCTGCATCTCACCCGGGCCGCGCGTGCCGACGCCGCCGCCGGCCATGCGCTCAAGGTGGCTCCACATGGCACGCAGGCGCGGCAGGGTGTACTCGAGCTGGGCCATCTCGACCTGCAGCCGGGCCTCCACGGTCGTGGCGCGGCTGGCGAAGATGTCCAGGATCAGCTCCGAGCGGTCGATGATCTTTCGCTCGACGACCTTCTCGATCGCGCCGATCTGCTTGGGGGAAAGCTCGTGGTCGAAGATGACCATCGTCGCGTCGAGCTCATCGCAGAGTTCGGCGAGTTCCTGGATCTTGCCGGTGCCCATGTACGTTCCGGCGACGGGCTTGTCTGCCCGCTGCTCCAGCGTGCCCACGACCGTGGCCCCCGCCTGCTGGGCGAGCGCTGTCAGCTCCCCGAAGGGGTCGCGCGGGTCGTAGTTGCTGTCGGGCAGCCGGAGCGCAGCGAGGATGGCGCGCTCGCTTTGAGCGCGGAGGTTTGAGCGTTCTTTGGGGGCGGGCATGAAGGCCAGATGGTACGCGGCCCCGGCGGTGCTTGGGGTGCCGGGTGGGCGGAGCGTCAGTAAACGCCGTACTTGTTGGCGATCTCGACGACCAGCCGGTACTGCTGCTGGAAGAACCGGGTGTAGGCGATCTTGGCGCGGGAACCCTTCTCAGCATCGCGCCACCGCCCCGTGAACGCCGCGATCGCCTTGTAGTTCGCCTCGCTCAGTGTGAGGTCGGTTTGACCGCCCGCCCCGTCGATAACGGTCTGCGTCGGCATGGCGTAGAACGCCTCTTCCATTTGCGCGAGGCCCGCCGCAGAGAAGCCCGGCTTTTCGCGGGCCACGTTGAGCACCCGCCAAGCCTCCTGTATCTCACGGTGCGTGTCGATGGCGAACGCCCCCATGAGCGGGCCGATGAGGTCGCGCCAGCCGCGCAGCGGCGTCTTCGAAGCGATGTCGAACGCGTTGGTCTTGTCGGTGAACCGATCGAGGTACTTGGCGTACATCGACGGCTTGACGGGCATCCGGCGGAGGCGGTCGTGCCTCGGGCCCAGGCCGTCTCCCGCGGCACCCGGCCTCTGGTCCAGCGGCGCAAACTGCCAGAGCGCCTGCGCCTCGTCGGTAAGGCAGAACTCGACAAAGCGGCGGGCGAGCTCCGCGTGCCGGGCGCCGTTGATGATGCTCGCGGGGTCGGCGTCGATGTACGTTGCGCCGGGCGGGTCGATGTACCCCACGCGGCTGGAACCCGGGTCATCGCCCGGCTTGAGCAGCGACTGGCTCTGGCCGCGACCATAAAAATCGATCGCCACACCCGCCGCGCACTCACCCTGGCTCACGTCCAGCGGCGGTTGCGTGCTCGACGACGAGAAGTACCGGGCGTTGGCCGACATCTCTCGCAGGATGCGCCACCCTTTGTCCCACCCCTCCTTGTTCAAGATGGCGTCGTAGAGCGTGGCGACGCTGCCGGAGAGGCGCGGGTCGGCCAGCGCCACGCGGCGGTAGAGGCGCGGGTCGCCAAGCTCGGCAAACGACGTCGGCTCGGGGACGCCGAGCTCGCGCAGCAGGTCGCGGTTATAGACGATGCCAAAGCCCGACAGTGCGGTGCCGAACCAGTGCTGGTCGTCGTCGTACAGCCGCTCAACGCCGACGCGGTTCTCCGGCCCGTAGACGCTCTCAAGGTAAGCCTGCGAAAACGGCGGCGTCGGCGGGGCGCTGATGCGCACGCGCACGCGCGTCGGCTTGCCGTCGATGCTCACGGTTGTCACGATGCCGACCTTTGAAGCCGTGTGCTCGAACGACCCCCCGCCGAAGAAGACGTCGGGCAGGTCGGCACGCTCGGCGTCGATCACCGCTTCGGGCAGTTCTTCCTTCTCGCCGCCGCGGTGCTTGAGCGCCTTGGGGGGTGTGATCGTGCACGCGCCCGCCGCCACGGCTGCCTCGGCCTGCGACTCTAGAAGTTTGCGGATCTCGCTCGTGCCGCCTGGGGTCCGCCAGTCGATCACGGCCGAGGAGCCGTACACACGCCGGTGCCACGCGTCAAAGGCCACGCCAAACTCCAGCCGGATCTGCTCGATGTGCGGCGTAACCACCACCAGCATCGGTGCGCCGTCGGCACCCGCGTCGGTTGCGCCCTTGGGCGTGCGCAGCCACTTGCCCACCACGGGCACACCGACGATCACCAGGAGCGCCAGCACGATGATGATCCGGGCGGACTTCACGCGAAGAAGGTAGGTCGCGAAGGGCCGGCGCGCAACCCGCAGCAACCGCCATGCAGCACCGAGCTACCCTTGATGGGTATGAACCAACGGGCGAGCTTGCATCAATCAGTCCTTGCGGCCGCGGCCGCCGTTGCATCCTTCGGCACGTGCAGCGCGATCGGGTGGAGCCAACCCCAGTCCGCCCCAGCCGCAACGCCAGGCGCCCAGCCTCGGGTAATTACCTTTGACCCTGAATACCCCGCGCCTCCCGCCGAAGGGATCTACGTCTCTGACCGTGGGGTCGTCCTTTCCATCGACCAGCAGACGGGGATCAACAAGGCCGCGGCCCTGGTGAAGATCAAGACCGGGCTGCCGGTCATGGTCGTCACCATCCGCTCGCTCGAGGTGATGGGCGCAGACCCCGCGAAAGGGCTCGATCCGTACGCAACCGAAGTGTTCAAACGCTGGACGACCGATCAGGTTGGGGGAGAGCGCGCTGCGCTCTTGCTGCTCTCGCGTGACGACCTGCAGGCACGCATCGTGCTCGGTGCCGGCTGGCCCGACCAGCAGCGGCTCTCGGCCCAGCACCTGGCCGATGGCCCGGTGCTGACCGCGCTCAAGACCGGCAAGGCGGGCGACGGGATCCTGGCCGCGGTTGGAGAAGTGGGGGCGATGTTCACCGCGGCGGGGTTCGCAACCGATGCTGGAGGGGTGCCGGGAGGGCTGCCTCCAGCGGCCGCAAGCCCCGCCGGAAAGATCGCAACCGATACGCCCGTTCCTGCCGTTGTTCCATCAAGCGGTGTGTCGCTCAGTTCGATCGGCCCGCTGGCGTGGATCGGCATCGGCGCTGCGTTCCTTGTCGTCGTCGCACTCGCGGCCGTGCTGGCCCGTTCGTCAAAGCGGACGGGCACACCGGATGCATGATCCGCACTCCTTCGTCCCCCGCGCCCACCGTTCAGCCGCTTTCCTCGCCGTCCTCAAACGCCCTCCACGCCAAACGAGACACCCCATGCCGATCTACGAATACGCCGCGCCCGATGGCAGCAAACTCGAACTCATCCGCCCCATGGCCGATGCCGACAAACCCGTGACGGACCCGGAAGGCAAGGGCCGCACGTTCACCCG
This sequence comes from uncultured Phycisphaeraceae bacterium, assembly GCA_964403525.1. Taxonomy (GTDB): domain Bacteria; phylum Planctomycetota; class Phycisphaerae; order Phycisphaerales; family UBA1924; genus JAJTGZ01. Next base: position 70,848 of record CAYOGE010000007.1, read on the forward strand.
CGTGATGAGCACGGTGGCGGTGGGGGGGAGCGCGGGCGCGCCGGGCGCATCGGCCGGCGGGCACATCCACAGCGGGATGTGCGGGTGCGGCAAGCGCAAGGGCTCGTGTGGTGGCGGCGGGGCTTGAATGAACAAGCCCGGGCTTGCCGCCCGGGCCGTGTACTCAAGCTGATTGAGCGCTGCACATCTTCGGCGGTTGCGCGGGGGAGCGCACCGTGCGGTTACTTCTTGCTGTCCTTCACCTCAAAGTCAGCATCGATCACATCGCTGCCGGCAGCGCTCGGCTTGCCCTCGGCCTCGGCGCTCGCCTGCGCGGGGCCTGCGCCGGCGGCACCGGTCTTGGCGGCCTCGGCCTCGTAGACGGCCTTGCCAAGGTCGTACGACGCGGTCTCGAGGGCCTTGAGGGCCTTCTCGATGGAGTCCTTGTCCTCACCCTTGATGGCCGTCTCCAGGGCGCTGATGGCAGACTCGATCTTGCCGCGCGACTCCTGGCTCACCTTGGCGCCGTGCTCGTCAAGCGACTTGCGCGTCTGGATCACCGCGTGGTCGGCGCGGTTCTTAAGGTCAACCACCTCGCGGCGGGCCTTGTCCTCCGCGGCGTGCGCCTCGGCGTCGCGCTTCATACGCTCGATCTCGGCCTTGTCAAGCCCGCCGCTGTTGGTGATCTTGATGTCGGCCTTCTTGCCGGTCCCCTTGTCGGCGGCGGTGACGGTGAGGATGCCGTTGGCGTCGAGGGCGAACTCAACCTCGATCTGCGGCACACCGCGCGGCGCGGGGGCGATGCCCGAGAGCTCGAACTTGCCCAGCTCGCGGTTGTCCTTGGCGAACTCACGCTCACCCTGCAGCACGACGATCTGCACGCTCGGCTGGCTGTCGACCGCGGTGGAGAAGGTCTCTTTCTTGGAGGTGGGGATGGTGGTGTTGCGCTCGATGAGCTTGGTCATCACGCCGCCCATGGTCTCAACACCCAGCGAGAGCGGGGTGACGTCCAGCAGCAGGATGTCCTTGACGGCGCCGGTGAGCACGCCACCCTGGATGGCCGCGCCGATGGCGACGACCTCGTCGGGGTTGACGCTCTTGTTGGGCTCCTTGCCGAAGACCTCCTTGGCGATCTGCACAGCGCGGGGCATGCGGGTGCTGCCGCCGACGAGCACAACCTCGTCGAGCTTGCTGGCATCGATCTTCGCGTCGCGCAGCGCCGCCTGGCACGGCCCGCGGAGACGCTCGAAGAGGCTCTTGGTGAGGTCCTCGAACTTCGCCCGCGAGAGCGTCACCTGCAGGTGCTTGGGCCCGTTGGCGTCGGCGGTGATGAAGGGGAGGTTGACCGACGTCTCGTTCATGGTCGAGAGCTCGATCTTCGCCTTCTCGGCGCCCTCCTTGAGGCGCTGCAGGGCCATCGGGTCCTTGCGGATGTCGATCCCCTCCTTCTTGCGGAACTCCTCGGCGATGTAGTCCATCAGGGCCTGATCCCAGTCGTCGCCGCCCAGGTGCGTATCGCCGTTGGTGGCGAGCACCTCAAAGACGCCCTCGCCGATGTCGAGGATCGAGACGTCAAACGTGCCGCCGCCGAGGTCGAACACGGCGATCTTCTGGTTGGTCTTGCCCTTGTCCAACCCGTACGCCAGCGCGGCGGCGGTCGGCTCGTTGATGATTCGCTCGACCGTCAGGCCCGCGATCTCGCCAGCGTCCTTGGTCGCCTGGCGCTGGGCGTCGTTGAAGTAGGCGGGAACGGTGATGACCGCGCGGGTGACGGTCTCGCCGAGGTACTCCTCGGCGGTCTTCTTGAGGTCCTGCAGGATGAAGGCGGAGACCTGCTGGGGAGTGAACTCGCCCTGATTGACCTTCACGTTGACGAAGTCGTTTGCCGCGCCCTGCACGGCGTAGGGAACGAGCTTCTCCTCCGACTCCACTTCGTTGTGCCGGCGGCCCATGAAGCGCTTGATGGAGAAGATCGTGTTCTTGGGGTTGGTCACCTGCTGGTGCTTGGCCTGCTGGCCGATCAGACGCTCGCCCTTGTCGGTAAAGCCGACGACCGACGGCGTGATCCGCGAGCCGCTGGAGTTGATGAGCACCTTGGGGGTGCCGCCCTCCATGATCGCGACGACGGAGTTGGTGGTGCCCAGGTCGATGCCGATGATCTTGCTTGAGTTGGTTGCCATAGTTTGTTCCCCTCGGGGCTGGTGATTGATCTGACGCGGCCGCCCGTGTTGGGAGCGGCCCGCTGCCCGAAAGATGGCAACCCCCGTGCCAGCCCGAGCCGCCGACACGGCGATCGCGTGTGCCCCGATGTGGATTCTGGTGCCGCCGCGTGAAGGTGGCTTAAGGATGAAGGGGCAAGGGCTGTCTGGCAGGAGTCTCTGACGCCTGAGGGGTGCCAGAATGGCAGTCCGGCTATCCTCTGGCCCGAGTTTGCGGTTGATTCACAGATCGGTTACCGTTTGGTGAGCAACCTTGCTCGGATCGCACGTTCCCGACTCCCCGTCCCGACGACTCCTCGCCTTGGCACCGCACCCCCCTCCCCCCCCGCACCTGGCAGATCGTGCCGCTGCACGCGAAAGAACGACCAATGGCCGGACCGACATCAGAGACCGCTCCCGTCTCCGTCACACCGTCAGTTTTCGGCCCCGGCGTTCCGCCGATCCACGACGGTGCCACCGCCGAAGAAAAAGATGCGCACTGGTTCAAGCACGTCTACCAAGGCGACAAAATGCCCCAGTTGACGTGGCGCGCGGTCATCACCGGCGGCATCCTGGGCATGATGCTCGCGGCCAGCAACCTCTACACCACGCTGAACATCGGCTGGGCGTTCGGCGTCGCGATCACCGCGAGCGTGATCAGCTACGTCTTCTGGTCGGTCATCACGCCGCTGGTCGGCTGCCGCAAGATGACGATCCTGGAGACCAACTGCATGGCGAGCACAGCCAGCGCAGCCGGGTATTCCACAGGCTCAACGATCGCGACGATGTTCGGCGCACTGGTGCTGATGGCCGTGCCCCCGGTCGGCGAGACAGCAGAGACGCTGAAGACCTGGAACATCCACCCGGCATGGCTGGTGGTCACGTTCACCCTGCTGACGGGCCTGATGGGCGTCTTCCTGGCGATCCCGATGAAGCGTCAGATGATCAACCACGAGCAGCTGGCGTTCCCAACGGGCATCGCCGCCGCCGAGACGCTGCGCAGCCTCTACAGCCAGAGCAAAGAGGCCGCGCGGAAGGCGTACGTGCTGCTCGCGGGCCTTGCCATCGGCGCGGTCGTGGCCTTCCTGCGGGCGGGGACCGGAACGTTCAAGTTCCTTGACACCTTCTATGCCAAGACCAACTTGATGATCCCCGAGCACCTGCCGCACGGGGGCTTCGCGAAGGCGAACGGCAAAGAGGTCTACGGGTACAGCGTTGACACCAGCGTGCTGCTGGTCGCGGCCGGCATGATCGTGGGCATGCGCGTGAGCCTGTCGATGCTGCTCGGTTCGGCAATCCTCTACTTCTGGCTGGGTCCGACGCTGGTGGATATGGACGTGGCGAACGCGGCGACGCCGAAGTACATCCCCTCGATCGACACGATCGCCGGCGGGAGCATGTACCACTACCCGCGCTGGGGCCTCTGGGGCGGCACGGCCATCCTTGTGATGGCCAGCCTCACAGCGCTCGCGTTCCAGTGGAAGACGATCGTCCGGGCGTTCACCCGGGTGGCCGAGGTAGGGACAGTCCAGACCGACGCCGCGGTGCAGGTAGAGATGAAAAAGGTCGAAGTCCCGTTCATCTGGATGGTGATCGGCATGATCCCGATCACCATCGGCATGCTCATCCTGCAGGTGATCGCGTTCGACATCGCATGGTGGGCTGGCCTGATCGCCGTCGGCATGTCGTTCGTGCTCTCGCTGGTCGCGAGCCGCGCAACGGGCGAGACAGACACCACGCCGATCGGGGCGATGGGCAAGGTCATGCAGCTCATCTTCGCAGTGCTCAAGCCGGGCCAGGTCGCGCCGAACCTCGCGGCCGCCGGCATCGCCGCCAACAGCGCCAGCTCGTCGGCCGACCTTCTGACCGACCTCAAGAGCGGGTACCTGCTTGGAGCGAACCCCAGGCGCCAGTTCCTGGCGCAGTTCTGGGGCGTCTTCTTCGGCACGCTGGCGATCGTGCCGATCTGGTACCTCATGGTGCCCACGAAGGCGGCGCTCGAGAAGCTCCCTGCGCCCGCGACCCAGACTTGGGCCAAGGTCGCCGAGGTGCTCACCAAGGGCTTCGACTTCCTGCCGATGTCCGCCAAGGTGGCGATGCTCGTCGGTGGCCTCATCGGCGTGCTGCTCCCCGTGGTCGAGCGCTTCGTGGTCCCGGCGAAGTACCGAAAGTACATGCCCAGCGCAACCGGGCTGGGCCTCGCGTTCATGCTGCCGTTCTACAACTCGCTCGCGTTCACGATCGGCGCAGTGATCGCGTGGATCTGGTCGATGGTCGAGAAGAAGACCTACACCACATACTGCATCCCGCTCGCGTCGGGTCTGGTCGCCGGCGAGAGCCTGATCGCCGCGTTCATCGCCATGCTCGCGACAGCCGCCGGCCTGATGGGCTGGACCATCTAGGGTGTTTGTCCACGCCAACGGGCGGTCCGGTTCCGGCCGCAAAGCCTGCGCGGTGATTGTGTAGACTCTCCGCACTCATGGCGATCCCGCACCTGACGGAAGAACAAGTTCGCACGTGGTCGGTCGAGCAGAAGGACCGCTGGTGGCTCACTACGGTCTTCCGCGGCAACATGCCGCAGCTGACCATCCGCTCGGCCATCACCGGGTTCTTCCTCGGTGGCATCCTCTCGGCGACCAACCTCTATATCGGCGCCAAGACGGGCTGGACCCTCGGCGTGGGCCTGACGAGCGTCATCCTCGCCTTCGCCGTCTTCAAGGCCCTCTCGGCGGTGCGCCTCGCCAAGGACTTCACCATCCTTGAGAACAACGCGATGCAGTCCATCGCCACAAGCGCCGGATACATGACCGGCCCGCTCATCTCCGGCCTCGCCGCCTACATGATGGTGCAGAACCAGCTGCTTCCGTGGTACCAGATGCTGCTGTTCAACGTGGTGCTGGCGGTCCTGGGCGTGCTGGTGGCCTTCCCGATGAAGCGGAGGTTCATCAACGACGAGCAGCAGCCCTTCCCCGAGGGGCGCGCGTGCGGCGTGGTGCTCGACACGCTCTACACCTCCGACCCGTCGGTGGGCGTGTTCCAGGCAAAGGTGCTGACATACGCCGCGCTCTTTGCGGCGTTCGCCAAGTTCATCAGCGCTGAGTCGTTCCAGATGTACCTGCAGGTGAAGGTCTTCGGCCTCAGCAAAGCAGTGTGGCTCAGCGAGTCGCTCGACCACTGGTACTACTGGATCGTCGCCGCCATCCAGGGCAAGGACATCAAGGACGTCGCGCACGTGCGCGTCGGTGGCGTGCCGCTCGACAACCTGGGCATGCAGCCGGGCATCGAACTGGCGATGGTCGGCGCGGGCGGCCTGATGGGCATGCGGTCCGCGGTGAACATGGTCCTGGGCATGGTGCTGATGTGGGCCGTCCTGGTGCCGATCTTCATCAACACCGGCGACATCACGCCCAAGATCGCCGCAACCGTGGTCGACGGCACCACCGTTGAGGCGGTCTACAACCAGCGCGACATCCTCGTGAAGTGGCCGCTGTGGCCCGGCGTCGCGATCGTCGTGCTCTCATCGCTTGTCGCGTTCTTTGCCAAGCCCAAGGTGATCATCTCCGCGTTCAAGGGGCTCTTCTCAAAGAAGGCCGGCGCCGAGGACGTTCTGAAGGACATCGAGTTCCCGCTGTGGATCTCGGTCGTCGGCATCCCGATCGTGGGCGCGATCTGCGTCTGGATGGCCCACGCGTGGTTCGACGTGCCGATCCTCCTCGGTGCGCTGGCGATCCCCCTGACGATCGCGCTCACCCTCATCGCCATCAACGCAACGGCGCTCACCAGCATCACGCCGACGGGTTCGCTCAGCAAGATCACGCAGCTCACCTTCGGCATGCTGCACCCCAAGCACCCCGGCACCAACCTGATGACGGCGACGATGACCACCGACGTCGCCAGCAACGCCGCGAACCTGCTGATGGACATCAAGCCCGGCTACATGCTCGGCGCAAAGCCGCGCCAGCAGGCCATCGGTCACTGCATCGGCATCTTCGCCGGCGCGCTCGCCAGCACGCCGCTCTTCTTCGTCATGTTCCTCGCCGGGCACCCGCAGAACCCGTTCACCAGGACCCGTCCCGAGCTGTCCGGCGTGAAGGTTGAAGACATGCTGGTGTCGGGCGACTTCTCGTTCGTCGGTGCTGTGCAGTGGAAGGGCATCAGCGACCTGATCAACAAAGGCTGGGGCGGGCTGCCGCAGAGCGCCCAGATCGCCATGGCCATCGGCGCGGTCTTCGCCATCGCCTTCGAACTCCTCCGCATCTTCAGCAAGAACAAGTCGCCCGTCTCGCCGGTTGCGTTCGGGCTCGGCTTCCTGCTGCCGCCCGACTCGACCATGGCCATGTTCTTCGGCTCAACGCTCTTCTGGGCACTCGGCAGGATCTACCAGTCGCGCAAGGAGTCGTTCGGCCATCGCTTCTGGATCGGCACAAGAGAGCCGATCTGCGCCGGGCTGATCGCCGGTTGGTCACTCACGGGCATTGCCGATGCGCTCGTCAAGGGATTCCTGCTGTAGACGGAGCTCCGCCGCGACCGGCTCAGCACCCGGCAAAGAACTCATCGATGTACACGATGAAGTCGTTGTTGTCGAACAGACCGTCCGGTGCGTGAGTTGCGCCCACGCTGCCGATGTCGGCGGTCGGATCGTTGGAAAAGAACCGGTCGATGTAGACGATGAAGTCGTTGTTGTCCAGCAGACCGTCGGGCTCGGGCGCCGCGCCGGCGCTGCCGATGTCCGCCGTGCCGCACGGGAGCGTCTGGGCCCGAACCCAGTCAACGGCAACGTCGGTCATATAGGTCGCCGCGTCGGGCATGCCCATGTACTGGCCGATCGCAATGTTCCACCGCCCGCTGAAGTACCCCTCGGGCGCGATGAACTCGTACTGCCCAAGCAGCGTCGTCCCGTTGTCGGCCAGCAGGCTGGCACGCATGATCCGGCCGTTCACCAGCAGCTGCGGGCGGTACCAGGTGTTGTTGGCGTAGTTCTGATTGAAACTCGAGGGCGCACCAAACGACGCCTGGCCGCCCCAGAGGCGGCTGGTCGAGTAGTTCGACCCGAAAAACGACGTGCTCAACCACTTTGAACTGTCCTGCGCATCCACGAGCATCATCAGGAAAAAACCGTCGATGTGCGTCCCGTCCTGCGTCAGCGTGTTGATCCGGGCCGTCACCTCGCCGCGCGGGCCGATGAGCGTCGGCGCGGCCACCATCCCAGCAACATTGCGCGGTGCAAGCGTGTTGGTGAAGCGGAACGCCTGCGCACCGTCAAGCGAAAGGTCTGTGTACGCGGGCAGGCCGACAAACGTCGTCGGGCCGCCAACGTCAAGCTGCGGGAACGATGGCGTCGTCCCCCACGTGTTGCTCAGTCCGCCGTTGAACTCCTCGGCAAAGGTGAACTGACCAAAGCAAGCGGCGGGGATGCTCACGAAGAGGCAGAGCGTTGCGGCGGCACGGATCATGTCGTCTCCTTCAGTCTGGTGTATGACCGCTTCGGCAAGCGGCCATCTGCATTATGCACCGCAAACAGGTGGTTGGCAGGTAATACCCCTTAAATACAGTCAAACTTCGCCTCCGTGGTTTTCAGTTTTCAGTGAAAACTGCTCCGGATGGCCCTATCGTCACGACGAATGACCACCGCCGCGACACCGATCGACCGCCGCTCGACGCCCACCGCGACCATCGGCGCTGCCGACAACCGTCTGCGCGAGATCCGCGAGAAGGTGGCCCGGGGCGAGCGCCTCACCCTCGCCGACGGCCGCGCCCTCTTCGAAACACGCGACATCTGGGCCGTCTGCGACCTCGCCGACACAGTCAGGCGGCGGCTGCACGGTGACACCGCGTTCTATAACATCAACCGCCACCTCAACTACTCCAACGTCTGCGCCCTCTCGTGCAAGTTCTGCGAGTTCTACCGCAAGGACGGCCAGGAGGGCGCCTACACCCGCGACCTCGACTACATCCGCCAGCAGGCCCGCGAAGCGGTCGAGAACGGCGCCACCGAGATGCACTGCGTCGGCGGCCTGCACCCAAAGCTCCCCTTCGAGTACTACACCGACTTTGTCAGCGCCATCCGCGAGACCGCCAAGGAGATGGGCAGCGACCTTCACGTCAAAGCCTTCACAGCCGTCGAGGTTGTCCACCTCGCGAAGATCGCAAAGAAGTACAAGGTCGACGACCGCGCCGCCGGCATCCGCTACGTGCTCAGCGAGCTCAAGGCCGCGGGGCTCGGCTCGCTGCCGGGCGGCGGCGCTGAGGTCTTCGACGACCGCATCCACGACGAGGCGTACAAAGGCAAGATCCGCAGCGACGTCTGGATGGACGTCCACCGCGTGGCCCACGAGCTGGGCCTCAACACCAACGCCACCATGCTCTACGGGCACATCGAACGCCGCCAGGAGCGGCTGGTGCACCTTGACATGCTCCGCCGCGCCCAGGACCTCGCCCTCTCGCGAATGGGCTACCAGGGCAGCGGCCAGCCCAACCAGTGGGGGGCCGAAGATGTCGCCAGCGGCCACCTCGGCGCGGGAGAAGACCCCGGCATGGGCGCACCCGTCATCACCCTCACCCGCCCCGGCACACTCAAGCCGCTCGACTTCGCCGCCTCGTCACTCACGTCTCAAGTCTCGCGTCTCGCGTCTCCCTCCCACGGCTACTTCCAGACCATCATCCCGCTCCCCTTCTTCCCCGACGGCTGCGACCTCGAGCACCTCCCCGGCCCGACGGGCCTCGAAAACCTCCGCTCGCTCGCCATCGCCCGCCTGATGCTCGACAACTTCCCGCACGTCAAGGCGTTCTGGATCATGCAGACCCTGCCGATGGCGCAGCTCATGCTCCAGTGCGGAGCCGACGACATCGACGGCACCGTCGTCTGGTACGACATCACCAAGGTCGGCGGCTCAACCACCCACCAGGAAGTCAGCGTCTGGTCGCTCACGCGCGCGATCCGCGAGGCCGGTTTCAAGCCCGTCGAGCGCGACACCCTCTACCGCACGATCAAGCGCGACGGCAAGAAGTGGTCGCTGGCGTAGATCGAACGGCCGCTGGGCATCCGCCCCGCGCTCACGCCTCGCCAAACAGGTGCAGCAGCAGCGCGTTCTGCGCGTGCATCCGGTTCTCCGCCTGATCAAACACCACCGACGCCGGCCCGTCGATCACATCAGCCGTCACCTCAACGCCCCGCTCCGCCGGCAGGCAGTGCATGAAGATCGCCCCCCCCGCCCGCGCCATCATCGCCCCGTTGATCTGATACGGCTTGAACGCCCGCAACCGCCGCGCGCCCTCAGCGCTCGAGTGGTGCATGCTCACCCACGTGTCCGTATACACCACATCGGCACCCGACATCGACTCCACATCGCTGCTGGCCGTGAACGAGCCCCCGGCCCTGCTCGCCGATGCCAGCGCATTGATCGCCGCGACCTCCGCCCCGCCGAGCCCGAACCCCTTCGGCGCCACCTCCAGCATGTGCCCGCCGAGCATCACCACCGCCTGCGCCAGCGACACCGTCACGTTGTTCCCATCGCCGATGTACGCCACCGTCTTCCCCTTCACGCTCCCCAGGTGCTCGGTGATGGTCAGCACATCCGCCAGCGCCTGGCACGGGTGGTGCGTATCACTCAGCGCGTTGATCACCGGCACGCCGCAGTTGGCCGCCAGCTCCTCAAGCGCCCCCTGGCTGAAGACCCGCGCCACGATGCCGTCGGCATACCGCTCCAGCACCCGCCCGTAGTCGTGGATGCTCTCCCGCTCGCCGATCCGCTCCTTGGCGTGGTCATAAAACAACGCGTGCCCGCCCAGCCGGTTGATCCCCACCTCAAAGCTCACCCGCGTCCGCAGCGACGGCTTCTCAAACAGCATGACGATGCTCTTGCCCGCCAGCGCCCTCGCCCCAAAGCGCCGATCCCTCTTCCCGCGCGCGGCGGTCTTGAGCACCGCGCCCAGCTGCGCCGGCGTCAACGCATCAACGGTGAGGAAATCGGTTGGGAAGGCGGTGGTCTTGGCCATGGGTGGAGCGTCGCTGGAAGGGCGGAGTGGAACGCGGGGAATCGCGATAGTAGCGGACGCACTTCCAATACCCTGCCGCAAGGGTTAAATGCCCGGCAACGCGCCCCCAGACCGGTTCGGCGGGTCCCGCGTGCTGCTCAATGACACTGCGTGCGCGTCCGGTACCTCCAGCCACCGCAAACCAGCACTGTCAAACAGGGCAAGATGGTGGCAGCAAATGCAAGTCGCTGGTCGCTAGTCGCAAGTCGCCAGTGGACAGCAGCGGACCAGCCGCCAGCCAGCAATCCCCGAGCTCTTCACTTGACCTTTGCCCCTTTGCCGCTTGCCCTTTGCCGTTTCGCCTCCCCGCCCTCCACACGTTTCTCCTCTTTTCCGCCCGGTTTCCGTGGGCCGCATGCGCGAAGCGCAGGTAAGATGAACCCAGAGCGAACAACCGCACGAACCGGCGCACTTCAACGCACCGCCGCGCGGTATTCAGCCGGGAGAAGTTCATGCCCTTCAGTTCATCACCGCGAGCAACAGGCTCGGCCGCAGCCGTCCGTTCACTCCCCTGCCTGGCCGTCATCGCCGCGCTCTTCGCCGGTTCGGCCGCCTGGGGACAGGAGTGCGGCGTCCGCAACATCATGCGACTGGTCAACCGCGTCAACGGCGGCACCTCGCCAGAGGTCGTCATCGACACCGGCTGGTCGATCGTCGCACCGCTCATCTCGCCGGCCAGCGCCAGCGACAGCAGCGCCTTCGGCGGCTCAACCTCCGCCTCGTGGGTCGCGCGCAGCGACTTCGGCCGCCTCGCATTCTCCGGAAGCGGCACCGGCACCAACGGGCCCGGCAACGGCCTCTTCATGTGGCTAGACGCCGACCCGCACGCACAGTTCCGAGACCGCGCCGCGTTGCTCAGCTCCTCGCTCCCCAACGGCACCCCCGTCTCCGTGCGTGCCACCGCCCGATTCTTCGGCACCGCCAGCAGCAGCGACCCCTCCGCCGAGGTCTCAGCCAACGCGATCTTCTACGCTGGCCCTCTGGGCATGACGCTCAACCCGGCCAGCAACCAGTTGACTCAGCAGTTCACCACCGCCGTCGGCGCCACCTTCGATGCCTCCGGCACGCTCAACTGCACACTGCGCCCCTACCGCATCCTCGGTGGCACCGTCTACACCGACACCGTCCAGGCCAACATCTCCGCAGAGATCACCTTCACCGTCCTCACCCCCGGCGTGACGCTCAGCTGGTGCAGCAACGCCAGCTACGGCTGCGCGGCCGACCTCGGCAGCGTCGGCGGCACCCACGGCGGCGACGGCGTGCTCGACAACAACGACTTCATCGTCTTCATCGACTTGTTCTTCTCCCAGAGCCCGCTCGCCGACCGCGGCGTAACCGGCGGAGTCCCCGGCTCCGACGGCGCATGGGACAACAACGACTTCATCGTCTTCATCGACCAGTTCTTCGCCGGCTGCTGAGCCCGCTTAGCTGCTGAGCCCGCACAGGTGCGAGTCCCTAGCCCGACGATCGACTCACGCCCCGGGCGCTGGCGGCGTGGGCCCAGGCGCGTTGCCCGGCTTGGCCGGCAACAGCACAGACGCCACAACCGCCGTCCCCAGCAGGCCGACCACCACCAGCAGCGACACCGTGGTATCGATCTTGAACGTGCTGTGCACCAGCAGCATCTTCACGCCCACAAACACAAGGATCGCCACCAGCGACGGCTTGAGGAACCGGAACCTCCCCAGCATGTTCGCCAGCAGAAAGTAGAGCGACCGCAGCCCCAGGATCGCAAACACGTTGGACGTCAGCACGATGAACGGGTCGCCCGTGATCGCGAAGATCGCCGGCACCGAGTCGACCGCGAAGACCACGTCCGTGAACTCCACCACCAGCAGCGCCAGGAACAGCGGCGTCACCGCGCGCCGCGCCAGCCCGTCCTTGCCGGTCACCGTGCTGAAGAACTTCTGCCCCTCGTACCCCGGCGTCACCGGCCAGAACTTCCGCACCACCCGCACCAGGATGTTCCGCTCGGGGTGGACGTTCTCACCGCCGGCGAAAGCCATCTTGATCGCCGTCAGGATCAGGAACCCGCCGAAGATGTAGGTGATCCAGCCGAACCGCGCGATCAGCACCGCCCCCAGCGCGATCATCGCCCCGCGCATCACCAGCGCACCCAGGATGCCCCAGAACAGCACGCGGTGCTGATACGCCGGCGGCACCGCGAAGTACGAGAAGATCACCGCGATCACAAACAGGTTGTCAACCGAGAGCGACCACTCGATGATGTACCCCGTCAGATACTGCCGCGCGGCCATCGCGCCGTCGAGCGTCGTCGTCACACCCGGCTGACCGACCACCGGCACGTTCACCCCCAGCCCCAGCCACTGCCCCTGGTACCCGAAGTAGACAAACACCGCAAACGCCAGCGCACAGGACGTCCACACCAGCGACCAGACCGCCGCCTCCTTGACCGACACCACGTGCGCGTTGCGGTGAAACACGCCAAGGTCAAGCGCCAGAAACACCAGCACCAGCGCGATGAACCCCGCGTAGAACCACGCGATGCCGCTCCCGCCAGACTGCGCCAGCGCATCGGCCGCCGTGGCGATCGCCGCGCCCGCGTCCGCACCGGGCGAAACCGAAGCCGGCGGCGTGCCCGCTACCGCGCCCAGCGGCGCAACGGTGTCAATCGCGCCCAGGGGGAGCGAAAGGAACAGGGAAATGGAGGTGGAGAGGGTGGGGGAGAGGAGCGTGTTGAGAAGCGGCATGGGCGGGTGGGTCCAGTTCATCGCGAAGGCAACCAAGACCGGGACCGCGTCGCGCGCAGCGGCCCGTTCTTGTGATGGTCTTGCGCTGTGCGTGATGACGCACGGAACGGCCGGGCACGCCGCGGGGCGCCCGTGTTGACGGCCAGTCCCAGCCCGCTTGTCCCGACCGCAGCGCGAGCAGCGCAGGGCCGGTTGCGGGAGGCTACTCCCCAGCACGATACGGGCCGAGTGTAGGCCGACAGCCACGTGCCAATACCCGCGCGCTGCGCCCGCGCCTCCACATCCCCGCGGCCCAGCAGGCCGACTGCGATCTGCCGATTGCCATTTGTCCACTCCCCCCCTCCCCCCCCAACCCTTTCTATTGGACCCCAACCCCCCTTGCAGGTGGGGAGGGCGGCCTGTAGACTGGGCCCTCCTTGTCACTCAACGAAGCCGACACATGCCGCAAGTTTGTCGTCCCTGCGCTCCAAGTGGCGGGCTGGGAGGACGATCCGCACTCGATCACCGAGCAGCGGACGATCACCGACGGCCGCATCGTCCCAGTGGGCAAGGGGTTCCTCCGTAAGCCCCCTAAGCGCGTTGACTATCTACTGCGCTACACGCGCGACATGCCGCTGGCAGTGGTCGAGGCCAAGCCGGGGTACAAGAACGCCGCAGATGGCATGCAGCAGGCCAAGACCTATGCCGAGATGCTGGGTCTGAAGTTCGCCTAGCTGGTCTGCGGTGCCTTTCTGTAGGTGCAACGAGCCCGCCAAGTACCTCCTTAAAGCGGGCGATTTGGTGTTCGCTCGAACCGGCGCAACGACTGGCAAGAGCTTTGTGATTCAAGATTGCCCGGAGGCCGTGTTCGCCTCCTATCTCATCCGTCTACGAGTGCGTTCAACTGTGTCCGTGGATTACCTCTACAGATACTTTCAGAGTCCGACATACTGGGCGCAAATCGCGGACGAGAAGGAAGGAACTGGGCAGCCAAATCTGAATGGCTCAAAGCTTGCAGAGCTCAATGTTCCCATCCCCCCGTCTGACGAACAGCGCCGCATCGTCGCCCACCTCGATGCCCTGCAAGCCAAGGTGGACGCCCTCAAAGCCCTCCAGCAGCAGACCGCCGCCGAACTCGACGCTCTCCTCCCCGCCATCCTCGACCGCGCCTTCAAAGGAGAAATCTGAGCATGCCGGGCTTCAAGCAGCAGACGGTTCTGGTCATCGGCGCCGGCGCCCACGTCGACTACGGCATGCCCACCGGCAAGCAGTTCCGCGACGGCCTCTGCAACTGGGCAGAAGCACCCGAGAAGGCCCCCGACGAATGGAAGCAGGCCATGATGCTCCTCGCTCCAGAGGCATGGGAAGGCGCACCGAGTAGCGCGTTCTTTCCCAACGGCGGCACGGCGAAGAGGACCGAGCGGCTCGAGCAGATCAAGACCTTGGCGGAGAAGATTGGGGCATCACCGTACGAATCGATCGATGCGCTGCTTGAGAAGCATCCGACATTTGAAGGATTAGGGCGCGAGGTCGTCGTCGCCGTCATCCACCAGTATGAGCAGCGTGCGCTGGCGCGGGGAAGGATCGAGGGCATCTATCGCTGGCTCGTCAGCCGGTGCGCAACGTTCGCTGAGAGTTACGAAGCCGTCAATGGATGGAACGCGCTACGCCAACCGCCCCACGCGTTCGAAAACGTAACGATCGTGACCTTCAACTACGACCGGCTTGCCGAGTGGCACCTCGAACTGCTGATCGAGAACGCCGCGGAGCACGGCAACCAGCGCAATCTGCCGAAGATCTACCACGTCTACGGCAAACTCGCCGGGCAGCACACACGCGCCGGCAACCGCTTCACGTGCAATCACGGCCAGGAGACCGTCCGCCAGAGCGCTGAGTGCATCCAGATCGCCAGTTCACGTGCTATCACCGGCAAGAGCGAGGAACTCGATTCAGCCCGGATCGCCATCGCCAATGCGAGCCAGATCGCCTTCCTCGGCTTCGCGTTCGATCCGGTGAACCTCAAGAGGGTCGGTTTCCCCGAGAACCTCGACGAGAACGTGCGGTTGTTCGCGTCCGCTTATGATGAAGGTGAGCGGTTCCGCCAGCGTTTGAAGCAGAGTCTCGGCACAAAGCTCACGATCGGTGGCAGTGACAAGGACTGCGTCGAGTGTCTCAAAGAGTGGGAAAGCTTCTGTTGATCCGGTGGGTGTAGCGGCGATCGAGCGTGCTGCATGCGCGATCGTCAAAACCACGAGCGGCCGGTCGTCCGAAAAAAGCTACACCTATCGCAATCGATCCGGGGTCATCGTCCCGCGACCGCATCCCGGGGGACACCCAACCCACCGGCCCCCACGAGCCCCGCGGAAGAAGCCCGGGGACACCCACCCCCTGCCCCCAATCCCCAATCCAAAACCCCTCCCAGCACCCCCAAAACCCACAATTGCAAGAAATATCAGGAATCTGTCCGGTACACCCTTGCAAACCCCAAACTCTTGATGTAGACTCCCATCCAGTGCACACGGGATCGGGGCAAAGGCAAGGGGCGACAAGGCCGCGCCCACACCCCCTCGATCCCAGCCAGGCATCAAGCACGCAAGGGGGTCCACATGCAGTCAGTCGCACCGGCAGAAACCGCCACCAGCCACGCGCTCTCCGAGGCCGCGCTCCAGCAGGCTCAGCGTGATGCGCTGGAGACCATCCACAAGATCATGCTCCACCTCGCCAAGGGCCTCACCCGCGCTCAGCCCAGCGAACAGGAAGAGCCGGAGGACCCCGCCCAGGCCCGCATCACCACCCAGCGCATCCGCCTCTGCCTCCAGGCCGCCCGCGACATCCTCCGCTTCGCCGCAGCCTGCGAATCAACTCCTTCTCCCCGCTTGCGGGAGACCGTGCGTTCGGGAGCAGAGCGCACGAACGCCGGAAGCCCTTCTCCCCGCTCGCGGGGAGAAGGTGCCCGCCGTTCCGACGGCGGGCGGATGAGGGGTCCTTGCGATTCGCCCGACTCCCCCTCCACCCCGCCCCCTTCGCCCGCAGAGCGGGCGCACGTGCGTTCGGGAGCAGAGCCCACGAACGCCGGAACCACCCGCACCCCGCTCGCAGCCCACCGACCAGCGCTACAAGCTGAAGAGGTGGTCCATCTGCCCCGCGATCTGCAGCAGGCGGGCGCGGTCACCGCCGCCGACTTCGGCGGTGGCCCAGTTCCCCCCGCCGCGGCGCGTCTCACCGGTTGAATAGCCGCAAGCATCCAGCGCGCTCATCACCTTGGGCCACTGCGCATCACCCTCGCCCAGTTCGACGTCGAAGCCCTTCCACAGCCCCAGGTCGTCGCGCTTCTTGCGTGAGAAGTCCTTGATGTGCAGCTTGGCGATGCGCCCGCCGAGCACCTTCACCCAGTGGTGAGGCCAGCCGGCGTTGATGATGTTCCCGATGTCAAAGTGAAAGGCGATCGGGGAAACGCGCTCGGTGCGCGGGTTCAGTTCATCCACGTAGCGCGCGGCCTCCAGCGGCGAAAGGAGGAAGCCGTTCCAGACGTTCTCGACGGCGATCTGGATGCCCGTCTCCTGCGCGACGGGAATCGCAAGCCGGATCTGCTCCTGCGAGAGGCGCCAGCAGTCGTCGTAGGGGTTGTCACTGTTGACCACCCCCGGCACCAGCAGCACCGAAAGGGCGTCGAGCGCCTTGGCCGCGTGCAGACAGTCGATCAGCGCATCGAGCCCCTTCTTGCGAACATCCGGCGAGCCGTGGTTGAGCGTCTGCTTCCAGTGCTGGCTGTCGACCAGGCCGTGGACCTTCAGGCCCGTCTTCTCCTGCGCGGCGGCGAACTCATCCAGCGGCGTGGCACACGGCCAGTCGATCTCGACGCCGTCAAAGCCGCAATCGCGCAGGAGCTGGAACTTCTCGAGCCTGGTTTTGGCGCCCGGGTCGTTCACCATGCCGATGCCCACAGCCTTGCGGAGCGTGCGCGGCAGTGGAAGTGGGGCGGGCGGCGAAACTGGTTGAGGGGGTTGCGCGGGGGAGCCACGCTGCGCCAACAGCGATCGCTCGCCGATCCCGCCGCCCGCCAAGGCCGCGAACCCGACACCGGCGATGAAGTCTCGTCTATGCATGAATGCTCCCTATCGCGCTGTGCAGTGTTGCAAGCGCCGACCGATGAAACCTCATCGGCCCTCGCAAAGCCTCGGGCACCTTCTCCCGCTGGGAGCGGGAGAAGGAGGGCGGCGACGGGCGAATCAGATCAGCTTCGTCTTGCCGGGGATGGCCAGCTTCGGCATCTCCATCGGCCCCATCTTGACCTCCGCGGGCACGAGGCTCTCCTTGCTCTCAAGCGCCTGTTGCCACGTCACGGTCTGCCCGGTGTACGCGGCCATGCGCCCCATGATGCCCATGAGGCAGGCGTTGGCCGCGCGCTCGCCGTCGTTGATCGGCTTGCCGCTGCGCATGGCGGCGAAGAACTCGTTGTGCTCAACCTGGTACATGTCTTCATCGTTACGCATGGAGGTGTTGATGTCGGCCTGCACAGGGCGCTTGTGCTCCCAGAGCACCTTGCCGTCGTAGTTTCGGGTGAGGTAGGTCGGCTTCCAGCCGTTGACCTCGCACCAGGCGTTGGAGCCGTAGATGTAGTCGCTGTTGTCGCTGGGGCAGCCGTCGATCTGGCGGGCCGTGTGGTAGGTGCGGGTGCCGTCTGCGTAGTGATACAGCGCGGCGAAGTGGTCGAACGAATTGCCAGACTCAGGCCCGGTGCGCGCAGCGCACCCGCCGAGGCAGATCACCTTCTCCGGCAGGCGGTCGCCGGTGGCCCACATCAGCCGGTCGATGGAGTGGATCGACTGCTCGACGATGTGGTCACCGCTCAGCCACGTGAAGTGCCACCAGTTGCGCAGCTGGAACTCGGTGTCGCTCCATTCCGGCCGGCGCGGGCGCTTGCTGAGCGTGCCGGTGTGGTAGTCGGTGTGGACGGTGACGATGCGCCCGAGCCCGCCGCCGTTGACGTGCTTGAACGCCTCGCGCATGCCGGGGTTGTACCGCCAGCAGAAGCCCACGACGAGGTTGAGCCCCTTCGCCTTCGCCTCCGCCGCGGCCGCCTTGACCGCGCGGATGCCCGTCGCGTCAACCGCCAGCGGCTTCTCGGCGAAGATGTGCTTGCCCGCCGCGACGGCCGCCTTGAGGTGCTCGGGCCGAAACGCCGGATAGCCGGTGATGAGGATGGCATCGATATCGCAGGCCAGCACCTTCTGGTAGCTGTCGATGCCGACAAACCGGCGCGAGGGTGGGACGTCGATGCACGTGGCGGCGCGGTCTTTCAGCTCTTCGTTGATGGCGGTGTAGCACGAGTCGAGCCGGTCCTTGAAGACGTCGCCCATCGCGACGAGCTTGACGTTCGGGTCCGCGCACAGCGCCTGCACAATCGCCCCTGTGCCGCGCCCGCCGCAACCGACAACGCCGATGCGGATCGTGCCGTTCAGCGGCGTCGCAGGCGGCAGCTGCTCGGGCACCGGCCCATGAACGACCGGGTTCGCCTGGCACCCAGCCAGCGACGAAGCGGCCGCAAGACCCGCGGCGGCCGCGACACCCGCGGCAAGCACGCCGCGGCGGGAAAACTCGACGGAGGTGTTCGGTGAGGTCATCAGGGCTTCTCCAAAGGCGTTGGTGCGGGCGAGGGGTTGCCCGGCTTGGCGGGCGGGGTGTCGTGCGGCGCGCCCGGAGCGGGCGGGATCGGGGCCGTTGTTGGCTGAGCGGGCGGCGTCGCATCGCACACGATGCGGAAGCCGATGTGCGGGCCGTCGGAGAGCCACCACTTGCTCTTGGGGATCTGCGGGTCGCTGGCGTTCCAGGCGCGGTCCATCGGCGCACGCGCGGTGATCGTGAGCTTCTCGGCCGGGTCGCGGAAGGAGCCACCCTTGGCAACCGGCTTGCCGTCTTTGTCGGTGACCCACTCGGCGGCATTGCCGAGCATGTCGCACAGTCCCCACGCGTTGGGACGCTTCTTGCCGACGGGGTGGGGCGTATCGGCCGCGTTCGCGGCGAACCACGCGCAGTCGGAGAGGGTTGCCCCTTCGGGAACCGCGTTGCCGGTGGGGTTGCTGACGGGTGCGCCGGCGCGGGCGGCGTGCTCCCACTCGGCCTCGGTCGGCAGGCGGTAGTTACGCCCGGTCTGCAGCGAGAGCCACTTGCAGAACTCGGTAGCGTTCTTGTGCGACATGCTGATCGCTGCGTAACCCTCGTGCCCGAAGCCGCGGTCGGGTGGCAGGTAGGGCTTGCTGGGCCGGGTCACCGCGTCGGCGTCCTTTGGGCCCTTGCCGGCTTCTTCATCGAGCCGGTAGATGTAGACGTCAAAGGCTTCCCATCCCACCTCGGTCCTGGACATGTAGAACGGCTTGATCGCTTCGCCGCCGGCGGCGCTCGGTGTTGACCCGGGGATCGGGAGCATCTCGATCTTGTAAGCAGCGACAGGGACCTCCTGCGAGAAGGGCACGAGCTGGGGAGCCGCCTGCGAGGGAGGGGTGGGTTGGTTCGGTGGGCTTGCTCCGGGCTGGTCGGCGGCCGCGGTGGTCCCCGCGAGCAGCAGCGAGAGCGCGATACGCTCGAAGGCGTGGGAGGGGCGGGTTGGTCGGGCTGACACGGAGTGGTTCATGGTGTTGCGAGGTTTGCTGAAACTACTGGTTGGCCTTGTCGCCCTGGGAGCGGGGGGGTGTACGGCTCCGCGGATGGAGCGGTTTCAGTTTACACGAGTGACCATGGGGGTTTCTGCGACAATCGTGGTTGAAGCAGATTCACGGGAATCGGCCCTGCGGGGTGCAGCGGGGGCGTATGAGCGGATGGCGGAGATCGAGCAGGTGGCGAGCGACTACCGGCCCGGCAGCGAACTGATGCGGCTGTGCCGGGAGGCGGCGGTCGGTGAGTGGCGCCCTGTGAGCCGCGACCTTGCGGAGCTTCTGACGGTGGCGCGTGATGTTTCGGAGCGGACGGATGGGGCGTTTGATGTCACCGTCGGTCCCGCGGTGAAGTTGTGGCGCGAGGCGCGGGGGACAGGCCGTTTGCCCGATCAATCGAAAGTGATCGCCGCGCGGGAGCGGATCGATTGGCGGGCGGTGGAGGTTCAACGCTCGCCACCGCGGGCGCGTCTGCTGAAGGCGAGCATGGCCCTGGACATGGGCGGCATCGCCAAGGGGTACGCCGCGCGGGAGGCGGGCCGCGTGCTGGAGGGGCTCGGACTGAATCGCTGCCTCGTGGCGCTGGCGGGTGACGTCTACGCGGGTGCGCCGCCGTCTGACCGGGGCGGGGAAGGTGGTTGGCGAATCCAGGTGCGCAGCGACCAGAGCGAACGGGTTGTCGGCACGCTGGTTGTCGCGCATGGGTGCGTCTCAACTTCCGGCGATACCGAGCAGTTTGTGGAGTTTGATGGCAAGCGCTATTCGCACATCGTCGATCCGCGTACCGGCCTCGGCGTGGTTGGCGGTGCGGTTGTAACGGCGATCGGCGGCGATGGTGTGTACGTCGATGCGGCGGCTACAGCGGCCTCTGTGCTTGGGGCAGAACACCTTGGGGGCCGGCTGGTCCAAGGGCGCGGCGTGACGTTGATCGTGCATCACGGGTCGGCACCGCCGGAGATCATCGGCGACACAGGGCGCGTGCGCTGGCGGGACTGAACGAGTTTCGAATGAGAGTCCTAGACGGGAACGGCCGCACGCGTCTGTGTGCTGCGGAGTTCGGCCTCGAGCACCCGAGCAACGGTCACGGCTTCATCTATCGTTGCGTCAAGCGTGCGCGAGCCGCTGGCGATGGCCTTGAGCAGGTGTCTCACCTGGCCGTCGTAGCCGGTGCCCGGGGGCAGGAGCGGGTGCGTCTTGCCGCCGTCTGCATAGACGGTGACGGTCGGGCTTGACACCAGATCAAACTCAACGGTGGCCCGTTCGAAGGCGGCGAGGTAGCGCATGCGGTAGCCGAAGGCGGGGTCCATCGCCCACGATCCTTCAGCGCTGACGCTCACGCCGGGCAGAGCGGGGAAGTCGTAGATGGTTTCCATGTGCATGGGTCCGCCGCTGCTGCGGACGGCCGTGGGTGCGCCGAGGAGGTGAACGACGAAGTCGGTGTCGTGGATGTGCTGATCGACGAGGGCGCCGCCAGAACGGGATACATCCTTGTAGAAGTCCTTCGACCAAGTCGGTCCGCTGCCGAGCCGGTGCAGGCTGAGGGCGCGCAGACTGCCGAAGCGGCGGTCGCGGTACGCCTCGCGCAGAAAGGTCCATCCTGGCCAGAATCGCATGCACATCGCGGGCATGCAGAGGGTGCCAGCGCTCTGCGCGGCCGCGGCGAGCCGGGCGACATCGCTCGACGCCAAGGCGACGGGCTTCTCCAGCAGCACGTGCCTGCCGGCTTCCAGAGCGGCGATGGCGAGCGCGACGTGCGTGTCGGTGGGGGTGCAGATGCTCACGAGCGAGACCGCGGGGTCGGCGAGCAGGTCCGCGGCGTGCGCAAACGTGTGGACCTTTTCCGGATCGAAGAGACGCTCCTGGATTGCGGGGCCGATGTTGCCGCCACCCGCGGGCTCGCCGGTGAGGCGCTGCGGGCTCGGGTCGCTGACGGCGACGAGTCTGCAGTCGAAGCCGTCGACTGCCGCGGCCTGGTAGGCCTTGACGTGCGTCGCTCCCATGAAGCCCATGCCGATCACGCCGACGCCGATCGTTGAGTCGCTCACGCTGGTCACCCCTGAACGCCGGTGTAGAACGTGCGGACGAGGTCGGCCGCGGCCTTGATATCGTCGACGCGTTTCTCGCCGGCCTCACGCTCGATCACGGCGTCAACGTGCGGCAGCGATCGGCTGATGAAGGTGAAGAAGGCCTTCCAATCTACGGCGCCATGCCCCGCGGGCGTCTCTCGCCCCCACGTGCCCGGCGTGCCTGTCGGAACCGCGTCTTTCACGTGCACCTGCTTCACCCACGGGGCGAGTTGACGCAGCGACTCGATCGGGTCGCCCATGCCGTAGAGGATCATGTTGGCGGGATCAAAGTTCACGCCGATGTGGCCGGCGTCGAGCTCGCGCATGACGTCAACGAGCGTGGCGGCCGATTCCTGGCCGGTCTCAAACGCCACGCTGACGCCGCGCTGAGCGAACAGCGCTCCGATCTGGCGGAGCCGGTCGAGCATCACGTGGTGCAGCGGGTCGGCGGGCTCGTGGGGGAGGAACCCGGCGTGGAACGTGACGAGCTTCAGGTTCATGCGGTGCGCGGTGTCTGCGACCCTGGTCGCACGCTCGAGGTTCGCCTTCCAGTGCTCGTCTGGGCGCACGCCACCGGTGCGGCGGATGGACTCGAGGGTTGAGTAGTCCTCGCCGACGGTTGCGAGCATGCCCGAGAGCACCTTGATCCCCGCGGCGTTCAGCGTGTCGGTCGTGCGGCGCTGGTCCCACTGCCCCTCGGCGATCGGCGTAAGGGCGAGTTGCACGGCGCTGACGCCGCACGCACGCACGCGCTCGACCAGTTCATCGACGCTTGAGGGGTGGAGCGACCAGGAGCAGAGGCCGAGGGTTGGCATGGCGGTCCATCGCGAACGTGTGAGCCCCACCTGAGCTGTGCCGGCGCTGGTGGAGGCTTGCAACCGGCGCCGCTGAGTGTGAGAATAGCAAACCTCGCCCGGCGTTGGTGGTGGAACGCCCTGGGCGCGTGGAGATGCTGGAATGGAGAGCCTGCCTGTACGCTCGATCGACCGCGGCACCCCTGAGCGACTGCCCGTGCGGGTCTTTGCACAGAGCACCGGCGCGAGCGCACAGGCCGCGGCCGAGATCGCCGCGTTGATCCGGTCGCGTCGGGCGGAGGGGCGTACGGCCGTGCTCGGCCTGGCGACTGGGTCTACGCCGCTTGGTGTGTACGAAGAGCTCGTCCGTCTTCACGAGGCAGAGGGGCTCAGCTTCTCGAACGTGGTGACGTTCAATCTCGACGAGTACTGGCCGATGGGGCCGGGGGACCTGCAGAGCTACCGGCGGTTCATGCGGGAGAACTTCTTTGACCGCGTGGACATCGATCCCGCAAACACCCATGTTCCCGATGGCGCGTGCGCGCCCGGGGCGGTGGCCGAACACTGCGCCGCCTATGAGCGGGCGATCGAGGCCGCCGGCGGGATCGACATTCAACTGCTGGGGATCGGGCGCACGGGGCACATCGGTTTCAACGAGCCGGGCTCGCCGCGCGACAGCCGCACGCGGTTGATCACGCTCGACCGGGTGACGCGGGCGGACGCGGCCAGCGATTTCTTCGGCGAGAGCAACGTGCCCCGGCGTGCGATCACCATGGGCGTGGGGACGATCTTGAACGCGCGGCGGATCCTGCTGATCGCCTTCGGCGAGCACAAGGCGGCGATCGTGCGTCGAACCGTCGAAGAGCCGCAGACGTCGACGATCGCGGCGAGCTACCTGCAGGATCACCCCAACACGGTGGTGCTGCTTGACAGCGCCAGCGCGGCGGAGCTGACACGCGTGTGCACGCCCTGGCGGCTGGAGCACGTGCCGGAGTGGTCGGACCGGTTGACGCGGCGCGCGGTGGTCTGGCTGGCCCGGCACGTTGATAAGCCGATCCTCAAGCTGACCGACGAGGACTACAACGAGCACCACCTTCAGGACCTGCTGACGGCGCGGGGTGAAGACGGCGGCGCCTACGACATCAACATCGAAGTCTTCAGGTCGCTGGCGCGCACCATCACCGGCTGGCCGGGCGGCAAGCCGGCGGCGGACGGTGGCGTTGCGGGTGAGCCGTTCCCCAAGCGGGTTGTCGTGTTCAGCCCGCACCCCGACGACGACGTGATCAGCATGGGGGGAACGTTCATCCGGCTCTGCGAGCAGGGGCACGACGTGCACGTGGCGTACCAGACCAGCGGCAACATCGCGGTGTGGGACGAGTCGGCGATGCGGCACGCCGACTTCGTCCGTGAGTTTGCGCAGGCGTTCCCGAGCCTTGGGCGTGCGTTCGCCGAGCGGCTCGAGGCGGCGATCGAAGAGTTCATCACGCACAAGCAGCCCGGGCAGCCCGACAGCCCCGAGCTGCAGCAGATCAAGGGGCTGATCCGTCGGACCGAGGCCAGGGCGGCCGCGCGTTACTCGGGCGTCAAGCCGGAGAACATCCACTTTCTTGACCTGCCTTTCTACGAGACCGGGCGCGTGCGCAAGAAGCCGCTGGGCGATGAGGACGTGCGGATCACTGTTGAGCTGCTCCGCCGGGTGCGGCCTCATCAGGTGTATGCGGCGGGCGATCTGAGCGATCCGCACGGCACGCACCGCGTGTGCCTGGCGGCGATCACCCGCGCGTTTGCGGTGGTGAAGGACGATCCGTGGGTGAAGGACTGCCAGGTCTGGCTCTACCGGGGGGCGTGGCAGGAGTGGGGGGCAGATGAGATCGAGATGGCCGTTCCGCTGGCGCCGAGTGAGGTGCGCCGCAAGCGGGCGGCGATCTTCAAGCACGAGAGCCAGAAGGACTCGGCCCTGTTCCCGGGGCCCAGCGATGCGCGCGAGTTCTGGCAGCGCGCAGAGGAGCGCAACCGGAACACCGCCCGGCTCTTCGACAAGCTCGGGCTCGCGGAGTACGAAGCGATCGAGGGGTTTGTGAGGCTCGGCTTGATCGCGTAGTGGCGGGCGCACCCGGTGTGCGGTGGCTTGTCGCGAACCATGTGCGGAAGTTGATTATGCATGCGTCTCCCCGTTTCGGCAGGGGAGGGGTGTTGGGGGTGGGGCTTGCTTACAACTGCGTCTTGCCAGACGAATGTGCCACAGCTTCAGCGAAGGCGACTGACACGGTGAGCGAACCCCACCCCCGGCCCCTCCCCTCGGGGGAGGGGAGTGCGCGGCTGTGTATCGCCAGACGAATGGGCCACAGCTTTGGTGAAGGCGAGTGACACGGTGATCGAACCCCACCCCCTGCCCCTCCCCTCGGGGGAGGGGAGTTCGCGGCTGTGTCTCGCCAGAGGAATGTGCCACAGCTTCGGTGAAGGCGGCTGACACGGTGATCGAACCCCACCCCCTGCCCCTCCCCTCCGGGGAGGGGAGTTCGCGGCTGCGACTCGCCAGATGAATGGGCCACAGCTTTGGTGAAGGCGGCGGACACGGTGATCGAACCCCACCCCCTGCCCCTCCCCTCCGGGGGAGGGGAGTTCGCGGCTGCGACTCGCCAGAGGAATGGGCCACAGCTTTGGTGAAGGCGGCTGACACGGTGATCGAACCCCACCCCCGGCCCCTCCCCTCGGGGGAGGGGAGTTCGCGGCTGTGTCTCGTCAGAGGAATGTGCCACAGCTTCGGTGTAGGCGGCTGACACGGTGATCGAACCCCACCCCCTGCCCCTCCCCTCCGGGGAGGG
>CAYOGE010000007.1:96183-101528 GCA_964403525.1 uncultured Phycisphaeraceae bacterium
GAGTTCATGGCGTGCGCTGACTGATTGATACATAGGAAACTCATGCTCGGGGCTCGTTGCTACGCTCCCGGACATGACGCCCGTCCGACCCACTCTTGCGTCGATTGTCGCCACCATCGGTCCGGCCAGCGATACGCCGGAGATGGTCGGTAAGTTGATCGATGCGGGGGTGGCGGTCTTTCGGATGAACTTCTCGCACGGCGGCTTTGAGGACCACCGCCGGCGGCTGGAGGTGATCCGCACGGTGGCCCATCGGAAGGGGACGGCAACGGCGGTGCTTGGCGACCTCCCCGGGCCGAAGATCCGTGTCGGCACGGTTGCGGAACCGGGGATCACGCTGGAGACGGGTCAGGACTTTCTGATCGACCCTTCGGCTTCCGCGGCCGAGCCCGGGAGCGAGGGGCACCCGGCGCGACTTCCGTGCGGGTACGCGGGGATCGGCCGGGATGTTGTCGCGGGCAACCGCGTGTTGATCAACGACGGGGCGATCCGCGCGGTGGCGATTGAGCGGGGGAGCGACGACGCGCAGGGTGCGCTGCGTTGCCGCGTCACGACCGGCGGGCTTGTCAAGAGCAACAAGGGGATCAACCTCCCGCAGACGGACATCTCGATCCCCGCGCTCACGGAGCGGGACTGGCAGTGCGTGGAGTGGGCGGTCCGGCACGGCCTTGACTTCCTGGCGCTCTCGTTTGTTCGCACGGCCGAGGAGGTCCGGCTGCTGCGCGAGCGTCTCGCCGCGATGTGCTCTGTAGACGGGGTCGCCGGTGATATTGCGCACGGCGCTTCGATCCCGGTTATCGCGAAGATCGAGAAGCCGCAGGCGGTGGCGAACATCGACGCGATCGCGCGCGAGGCCGACGGGCTGATGGTTGCGCGCGGCGACCTTGGCGTTGAGATGGACATCGCGATGGTGCCGATCGTTCAGAAGAAGATCATCGACGCGGCGAGCCGCTTCGGCAAGCCGTGCATCGTGGCGACGCAGATGCTCGAGAGCATGATCCACGCGCCGAGCCCGACGCGGGCCGAGGCGAGCGACGTGGCGACGGCGATCACCGACGGGGCCGACGCGGTGATGCTCAGCGCCGAGAGCGCGGCCGGGCAGTACCCCGTTCTGGCGGTTGAGACGATGCGCCGCATCATCGGACGGACGGAGGAGTGGGCGCTCACGCAGCCGGGGGCTGCAACACCTCCCTCCGACAGCCTGGTGTCACGCCAGTCGAGCGCAGCGCTCGCCCACGGGGTGTGGCACATCGCCCGGGACATCGGCGCAAAGCTCATCGTCTGCTGGAGCCAGGGCGGCGGCACGGCCCGCTACCTGAGCCAGACGGGCTTCGACGTGCCGATCATCGCCTTCAGCAGCAGCGAGCGGGCGACGCGCCGGATGGCGTTGCTGCGCGGCGTGGTTCCGCTGCTGGCCGACCCGCCCGGCGACTCGTCGCTGAGTGAGTGGAACAGGTCGATCGACGATGACCTGCTTCGGCGGGAGTGGGTGGCGCCGGGCGATCCGATCGTGCTGGTGGCGGGCCGCCCGCTGGGTGTTGCCAAGCCCGCGACGGTGGTCGCGGTGCACTACGTCGCCGACAGTTCAACCGGGTTCTACCGTCACCCGTAGCACACTCGCGGAACACCGATGAACAGCCGGCCGCACACGCACGCAGCGATCCTCTCAACCGGTGATGAACTGGTGATGGGCCAGTTGCAGGACACCAACTCGCGGTGGCTGGCGGAGCGGCTGAGCGAGCGTGGGATCAGGGTGGTTGAAGCGGCGGCTGTGGGTGACGACCTCGACCGGCTCGCGTCAACCCTGGAACGCTTGTGCGCCGTCGCCCCGCTGGTTGTGATGTCGGGCGGGCTCGGCGCGACCGACGGAGACCTCACGCGTCAGGCGGTCTGCCGGCTTACCGGCGACACGCTGATGACCGACCCTGCGGTGGCGGAGCGCCTCACGGCCTACCTCGCGTCGCGCGGCCGGGCCGTTACCGAGCGGCAGTTGCGGCAGGCGCAGCGTCCTGCGCGGGCGACACCGCTCACCAACTCGGTGGGCACAGCGCCCGGGCTGCACGCTGAGGTTGGAACGGCGGACCTGTTCTGCCTCCCCGGTCCGCCGGGTGAGCTGCGCCCGATGTGGCGCGACCATGTCGAGCCGCGGCTGCGCCCGGATCCGCGTCATGCCGTTCGGGCGCACCTGCTGTACGCGGCGGGCCTGCCGGAGGCGGACGCGGCCGACCGGCTGAAGGGGCTCACGCGGCGCGGGGGTGACATCACCGTTAACCTGACGGCAAGCGGGGGCATCCTGACAATCCGGGCGCGCGCGGAGGGCGAGCTCACGGCGGACCTCGCCGGGAGGTTCGACGGCACGCTGGCGGCGGTGCGGGAACTGCTGGGCGCCCACCAGATTGCCGAGGCGCCGGCCTCCGACCGGCCCGCGAACGAGCTGCTGTGCGTGGCGGTTCTCGATGCCCTTAGGCGGGCGGGGCACACGCTGGCGACGGTCGAGTCGTGCACGGGCGGCATGCTGGGCCAGATGCTCACCGCGATCCCCGGTTCGTCGAGTGCGTACGTGGGGGGCGCGGTGACGTACGCCGATCAGCTCAAGGTCGCTCTGGCGGCGGTCCCGAAGGAGACGATCGAATCGCACGGTGCGGTCAGCCGCGAGACGGCTACGGCGATGGCGCTGGGCGGGCTTTCGGCGACCGGTGCTACGCACGCGCTGGCGATCACGGGCATCGCGGGACCGGACGGTGGGACGCGCGACAAGCCGGTGGGGACGGTGTGGATTGCGCGCGCAGCGCGCGGGCCGGGTCCGCTTGCTGTCGATGCGCGGTGCTTCCGGTTCACGGGTGATCGCCATGATGTTCGCGTGCGATCCTGCACGTCCGCGCTGACGATGTTGCTGTTTGCGATCAGGAACAGCGACCCCGGGCGGCTTCTGTGGCAGCACGTCCCATAAGCGCGGGGGCGTGGCGCGGGGCTTGGCGCCGCACGATCGTGCGTGGTGTTGCCTCTCCGCAACACCCAACCGTTACAGACCGACCCCCGGTTGTCGCATTTTCGCCACACCCGCTTGCCGCGGCGTCGCGGTGTGGTCGATTATCAACAGCATGAGCGGACTCCCTCCATCTTCACGCCCCCCGGGCGAGGGCGGCGGCCTGCGGCCTACGCGCACGCCGGCCCCGAAACCGTGGCGCCGACCGGCCGAGCCTGATCTGGTAGCGGACAGGCTCGGGCTGCTTGTGCACGAGCTTTCGGGCCTGGTGGACGGCTCGATGCGGCACATCGGGCTTGCGCTGCGGAACGTTGACGAGGGCGTGACGGCGCGGCGAGAGACCGAGATGATCGCCGATCGGTTGCGCACGGTGCAGGCGGCGCTTGAGCGCATGGCCGATGCCATCCGGCACGCGGCGGGCGCGGCGCCGATGCACTGGCTGCAGGCGTCGTTCAACGCGACGCTGGCCGACGCGGTTCAGTACGCGGTGGGGATCATGGAGCCGCTGGCGAACGACCGCGGTGTGACGATCGAGACGGACATTGAACCTTCGTTCCGGACGCTGCCGCCGGGACACCTGTACACCGTTGTTGTGAACGCGCTGCGCAACGCGCTTGAGTCGATCGTTGCCTCGGGAGAATCCAAGGGCGCAATCACGGTGACCGGTTGGGTGGAGAGCCGGCCGGGCGCTGAGGCGGGGGCTTCGTCGCGCCAGGTTGTGTGGCTGGAGGTATCTGACAGCGGGCTCGGCCCGCCGCCGTTGCCGGAGGGGCAGGAGGGAGTGGTCTTTGAGCCGGCGTTCAGCACCAAGCCGGGCGGTGTCGGCATCGGGCTCTCGCTGAGCCGCCAGATTGTGGAGGGGATCGGCGGGAGCATCGAGCTGCGCACGGGCCCGAAGGGGGTCGGCGCAACGCTCGCTGTTTCATTCCCGGCTCTGGAGATGGAAACCCCCGCCCCGCCGATTGGATGATGTTCTGCGCTATCAGGTCTGCGCCGCGTTGACGGTGCGTCCGCCCTGCGAACCTTTCCGGAGTCAGCCTTGCCTTCAAGCACAACGAATCCTGCAGCGCAGCACGCCTCCCCCGCTCGGATCCTGGTCGTTGACGACGACCCGATCGTCGCCGACAGTCTTGCCGAGTTTCTTGTGGCTGAAAACTTCAGCGTGGCGACGGCGTCGGGCGGGGCGGAGGCGCTGGACGCGATCGCGAAGGCGGAGCAGGGGACCGAGGGCGGCTCGCCCGCGCGGCCGAACCCGTTTGCGGTGGCGATCGTCGACGTGGCGATGCCGCAGATGAACGGGATGGAGCTGCTCAAGCGGATCGGCGCTGAGCACCCGGGGACGAGCGTGCTGATGCTCACCGGGTATGGAACGATCGAGAGCGCGGTTCAGGCGGTGCGGCTGGGGGCGGCGGACTACCTGACCAAGCCGGTGGTTGATGACGAGCTGCGCATCGCGCTTGAGCGGGCGCTCCGCCAGCAGGCGCTGCAGGCGGAGAACCGCTCGCTCAAGCAGCAGCTGGACTCGCGCTTTGGGCTGGAGAACATCGTGGGGGCTGACGCGCGCATGCTGCGCACCTACGACCTGATCGAGGCGGTTGCGCCGACGAAGACGACGGTGCTGATGTCGGGTGAGAGCGGCGTGGGCAAGAGCCTTGTGGCGCACGCGATTCACCTGCGCTCGCCGCGCAGGGCGAAGCCGTTTGTCGAGCTCGCGTGCGGGTCGATCCCCGAGACGCTGCTGGAGTCGGAACTCTTCGGGCACGTCAAGGGGGCGTTTACCGGTGCGCACGCCGACAAGGTCGGCAAGTTTCTGGCGGCCGACGGCGGCACCCTGTTTCTTGACGAGATCAACAGCGCCTCGCCGGGCATGCAGCTGAAGCTGCTGCGCGTGCTGCAGGAGAAGCGGTTTGAGCCCGTCGGCGGGAACGTGACGATCGAGACCGACGTGCGCGTGATCCTGGCCAGCAACCAGCCGCTGGAGGACCTTGTCGCGCAGGGGCGGTTCCGGCAGGACCTGTACTACCGCGTTAACGTGGTGATGATCGAGCTTCCGCCGCTGCGCGAGCGGATCAGCGACATACCGGCGCTGGCCGAGCACTTTCTTCGTCAGCACGCGGCGGCGATGGGCAAGACGATCGTGGGGTTTGATGCGGCGGCGATGGATGCGTTGCGTCGGCACCCGTATCCGGGCAACGTGCGCGAGCTTTCGAACATCGTCGAGCGGGCGTGCGTGCTGACGCGTTCGCCCACGATCCACACCGACGACCTGCCGCAGCACGTGGTTTCGCCGATGGCGGCGGGCGGGGCCGTCGGCGCGCCGCCGCTGGCGCGGATCGGCCCGGGCCTGCACGCGCTGCGC
>CAYOGE010000008.1:0-99848 GCA_964403525.1 uncultured Phycisphaeraceae bacterium
CTGAGCCACTGCCGCATCAAGGGTGCCGGCGTGCTGATCGGTCGGCGTGGCCGCCCAGCCGGGCCCCGGCCAAAGACCCCCCCCCGCCAACCCCCAACCCCGGAGGCCATTCCGGTCGGCCGCAACGGGATTCACCGCCGGTTTCCGGTTAGGCTCTGGGTGGGGTGGGGCGATGGGAGCACGCGCATGTCGATCGGACGATTCCTCATCAGCCGCGATGCGACCGGAGCCTTCCGGTGGGTGCTGCGCGATGCCGCGGGTGGCACGGTGAGCGAGAGCACCGAGGGGTTCATCGAGCACCGCGCCTGCCTCGCCTCGCTCGACAGGCTGCGCAAGCTCGCCGCCAAGGCGGAGGTGATCGACCTGACCATGCCGGCGAAGGTGATCAGGCCGACGAAGACGAAGGCGAGCAAGGCGCCATCGGCGAAGCGTGCGCCGGCCAAGGCCGCGAAGAAGAAGGGCAAGCGTTGACCGCGGCGTTTGACCACACGCAGGCGCGGCTGGCGTTGCGGGTGATCGCGATGCCCAAGGACACCAACCCGTACGGCTCGATCTTCGGCGGGGTGATCCTGTCGTACATCGACCAGGCGGCCTTCGTGCAGGCGCGCCTGCACGCCAGGTGCCGGTGGGTCACGCTGGCGCTCGACCGCGTCGAGTTCAAGCAGCCCGTCTTCGTTGGAGACACGCTCAACTTCTTCGCCCGGACAGTCAAGACGGGGCGCAGCAGCGTGACGGTGGAGGTTGATGTGCGGGCGGAGCGGTTCGCGCCCGACCAGGCGGGCGGGCACGGCCCGGCGGGAGGCATCGCGGTGACGGCGGCGACGCTGGTGATGGTTGCGGTTGACAGCGCGGGCAGGTCGATACCGTTTGCGCAGGCGGGCGCGGGCCCGGGCCCGGAATCGTGGTGAGGAACGCATGGTCCACTCGGCACACGTGACATCCAGTATCGTCAGCGGCGTACCGGTCGCGGTGCTCACCACCGAAAAGGTCGGCGACTACGAGACGCACGCGATCGAGGTCGACCTGTGCAAGCTCGCGGCCGAGTGCCGCTGCCGCTACGCGGTCGACTTCTCGCAGGTGAAGCTCCTCTCCAGCGTGGGGATCGGCCTGCTGCTGAAGCTGAACAAGCTGGCCGCCCAGCACAAGCCCGCGGGGAAGGTCGTCTATTTCTCGATGGACCCGCAGATCTTCAAGCTGCTGCAGATGACGCGGCTGGACAAGGGCCTGGCGATCGTGAAGGACCTTGACGCCGCGGTGAAGGCGTTACAGTAAGCCGTGGCACACCCGCCCCCCCCGCCCCCTCAAGCCGCCCAGGCGCAACACCCGGCCCTCCGCACGCCGCCGTTTACCGCTGCGCACCCCGCGCGGCTGGTGGTCATGATCTCCGGCACCGGTCGGACCCTGATGAACCTTTTCGAGGCAACCGGCGATGGGCGCCTCCCCAGCGCCCGTATCTGCGGGGTGATCAGCAGCACGCCCCCCGGCAGCGAGGGGTACGAGCGTGCGGCCGCGCTGGATGCGGGCTCGGTGCCGGTTGTTCACCTGCCGGGGCATCCAACCGCCGCAGCGCTCGAACAACTGGTGATGCAACTGGGCGGTGACTACATCGTGCTGGCGGGGTACCTCAAGCGTCTGGCGGTGCCGGCATCGCTTGAGGGGCGGATCATCAACATTCACCCCGCGCTGCTGCCGGCGTTCGGGGGCAAAGGGATGTACGGCCGCCGCGTGCACGAGGCCGTGCTTGCGAGCGGGGCGGCGATGAGCGGCTGCACCGTTCACCTGGTTGACGGCGAATACGACCACGGCCCGGTGCTGCTGCGGCGGACCTGCCCGGTGCTGGCGGGCGACACGCCCGAGTCTCTCGCGGCGCGCGTCTTTCAGGTGGAGCGAGAGGCGTACGTCGAGGCGATCGGCGCGCTCCTGGCAGGCAAGTCCGCAGCGGAGGGTGCCCGATGACGTTGACACAGATGCTCGCCGCGGTGCTGATCGCCTGCAGCGCACACGCGCTGGCATCGGCCCGGCAGTCAACGGCCCAGCCGCCGGCACCCGCACCCAAGGCCGCCGAGCCGACACGCGAGTCGCTCGAAGCGGCTTGGCAGGCGGCCTACGCGAGGCACGACTACGACGCCGCGGCGGACGGGTTGGCAGAGCTGGTGCGCTTCGCACCCGGCGACCCGATCGTGCGGTACAACCTCGCGTGCGTGCAGACACTCCGGGGGGATATCGACGGCGCTGAGCGGGCCCTGCGCAAGTGCATCGAGCTCGGCTTCACAGACTTCCCGCGCATGCTCGCAGAGAAGGACCTCCAGCCGCTGGCCGAGGGCGTCGTCTTCGCCGCGATCCGCGAAGGGTGGCGCGAGCTGCAGGACACGGGCATCGACTACCGCCTGCAGCAGTTCGAGCGCACGCTGAAGGTGAACAACCAGACGGCCGTGCAACGCGGCTACCAGATAGAAAAGGACGCTCCGCTGCGGCTGGCGTTCGTGAGCGGCTTCTCAAAGGAAGGGCACGCAGAAACAAAGGTCGAGCTGAAGCGGATCACCGACTACTGGCGATCGAACGTCCTCCCTCCGGACGCTCCTGCCGTCGTGGCCGACGGCAAGCACCCCGACCCGTGGGTGCTGGTCTTCCTCCCCAACGCGGCCGACTTCCAGTCGTGGGCGGCGGCCACGCTCGGCGGTCGTGCCGACAGGGTGGGTGGGCTCTACGACAACTGGAAGCAGCAGCTGGTGGCGAGGGACCTTGGCCCGACGCTCCGCCACGAGTTCTGGCACGCGCTCCATTGGCGGCACATGAGCCGCATCGGGCAGGTGCACGCGATGTGGGTGCAGGAGGGGCTCTGTTCGCTGATTGAGGATGTTGACCTGATCACCGAAAAAGATGGGTCGGTGCGGGTTGTGCCCGTTGCGTCGTGGCGGACAAACACCGCCAGACGAATGGCGAAGATCAACCTTCTCCCCAAGCTCTCAGCGCTGATGACCATGGACGAGAAGACGTACATGGGCAGCCGCGCGCTCGGAAACTACGCCGCGTCGAGAGCCTTCTTTCTCTGGCTCGTGCAGGGCGGCGGCGGAGCGAATGCCAAGCAGGATGAACAAGCCGATCGGCCTTCGCGGCTCCGCGACTGGTACGCCGCCTACACCGCCGACTTCAAGACCGACCCGACCGGCATCACCACCACCGAGCGCGTGCTGGGCAAGCCCCTGGCCGAACTCGACCGCGACTTCAAGTCCTGGCTCCTCTCCCTGCCGGATGTCGGAGAGCAGAACACCCCCGGCCTGCCGACACTCCCCTGTGATATGCAGCCAGTCGGCGGCGAGGGGATGGTGGTCATCGGCACCGGCACGAACAACCTGCTGAAGAACCCACTTCTGGCCGGCGACGTCATCGTGTCGGTGGATGGGCACGCCGTCCGCGACCAGACCGAACTGGCACGCCTGCTGGGCACGCCCGCCTTCAAGCCCGGCCAGCAGGTCCTGCTCAAGGTCCGCAGGGACGGGCGGCCGTTCGAGGTCAAGGTGCGGCTGGGCCAGTACGAATAGCCCAGAGAGCCCAAAACGGTCGATGACGGGGTTCTACGCTGTGCGCATCCCTGCAACCTGTGGGGATGCCGCGCGGTAGACTCCACAGGTGGGCGATACGCCCGCGTTTCCCCGGTGTCACCGTTCCTTTACTCCTCTGAACCTCGCTGCTCTGGAGCCAACCATGGCCACCCGTACTGTCCGAGTCGTTGCCCGCACGCTGATGGCCCTCTCGCTTGTCGCCGGTCTTGCGGTGGCCGTGCCTCAGGCTCAGGCGCAGCAGATCGCGGTGACCACCGGCGGCGGGTTCGGAGGGGGCATGGACGGCGGTCTCGTCGCCCCGATCGGCAAGAGCGACGTCGACACGATGGCGAAGATGCTCTCGCTCTCGGCCGACCAGAAGACCGCGGCCGATGTGCTGCTTGAGAGCTACCTCGCCGAGCACGCCAAGCGGGCCGATGTGATGCGGGCCGCTCAGGAGGCCGCCCGCGCCGCGTTCAGAGAGGACCGTGACTTCTCGGCCTTCACGGACCTGGCCCCCAAGATGGAGGCCTTCGGGAAGGAGAACGCCGCTCAGGAGGCGCAGCTGCTGGAGAACATCAAGAGCGTGCTCGACAAGGACCAACTGCAGAAGTGGCCGTCGTGGGAGCGTGCGCACCGGCGCGCCGGCTCGATGAACCGCGGCATGCTCGCCGGCGAACGCGCGGACCTGATCCAGATCGTCGATCGCCTGCGCCTGCCCGAGCCGACAGTCGCGTCGCTCGCGCAAACCCTGGAGGCCTACTCGATGGAGCTCGACCGCGCGATCGTCGCGCGCGACGAGGTCCAGCGGGCGGCGATGGAGGAGGGCAAGGGCCTGCGCGACCTCTTCGGCAAGGGGGGCGGCGACATGACGGAGATGATGAAGAAGGTCGACGAACTCATGAAGCGCGGCCGCGAGGCATCGCTCCCCGTGCGTGACATCAACCGGCGCTACGCGAAGCAGATCGAAGCGACGATCGCCGGGATCAACGCCGCCGACGGTGCGCGTTTCGGCATGGAGTTCCGCAAGGCCTCCTTCCCCGACGTCTACCGCGAGCGCTACACCGACCGCGCGCTGGCAGCCGCGGCGGCGATGGACGACCTTGACAAGGGCCAGCGTGAAGGCATCGCGGCGCTCAAGGAGCAGTACCGGCGAGACTGCGCGCCGATGGAGCAGGCCGCCGAAAAGGCCGCGGAGGATGCCGAGGCGAACTTCTCGCTCACCGGCATGATGGGCGGCGGTGGCATGATGCGGATGATGGGCGGGGACGAGGCAACCCAGGCGGCCCGCAAGGCGCGGCGCGAGCTTGACACAGCCACCCTCGACCGGCTCAAGGCCATCCTCACGCCCGACCAGGCCGCCAAACTCCCCGACCGGTCGCAGGACGCCGGCGACAGCGGGTTCGGCGGGTTCGGTGGGGGCGGCGGCATGCGGATCGCGGCCCCGCGGTAAGCTGATCCGTCGGGCGGCCGTTCATCGCGAAACGCCGGCGCGGCCAGCGTGCACGCCGGCTGCGCGCCAACCGGCCAAGCGCCGTCCTTTGCCAATGCCGCTCAGCCGCTCTTTTTCTTGGAAGGGTCTTTGATCAGCACCGACGCCAGCACGCCCGCAACAAGCAGCGTCACGATCACGCCCAGTGAGACCAGCGTGTGGACATGGAAGCCCATCCAGTGGGTCGGGTTCCCCGCGGCATCGGTGCCGGTCTTGATGAACGAAAGCTCCGGCGTCACAATCATCTTGACGCCAATAAACAGCAGAATCCCCGCCAGCGCGAGCTTGAGGTAGCGGAACATGTCGATCAGCCCGGCGATGGCGAAGTAGAGCGAACGCAGCCCCAGGATCGCAAAGACGTTCGCGGTGAAGATGATAAACGGCTGCTTGCTCTGGCCAAACGCCGCCGGGATCGAATCCACCGCGAACAGCAGGTCGGTCGCCTCGACCACGCACAGCACCAGGAACAGAGGTGTGGCCGCGCGCACGAGCTTCCGGGTGCCGTCGGCCAGCACTGGGCCCAGCGGCGCCTGAACGAAGAAGCTCTGGCACTCGATCGTGTCGGTCACCGGGAAGCACTTCTTCACCAAACGGATCGCCAGGCTCTTGCTCGGGTCGAACTTCTCGTCGTCGCTCGTGAGCATCTTGAAGGCCGTCCAGACGAGCACAAACCCAAAGAGGATCAGGATCGGCGCGAACGCTGCCACCAGCGCGGCCCCGACCCCGATCATCAGCCCGCGGAGGATCAGAGCCCCGAGGATGCCCCAGAAGAGCACCCTGTGCTGGTACTTCGCCTCAACCTTGAAAAACGAGAACACGAGCGTGAAGACAAACAGGTTGTCGACGCTCATCGCGTATTCGAGCATCCAGACCGAGAAGTACTCCGCCGCCGCTGCGCCGCCCGTCATCGGGCGGCCCGCGTAGGTCAACGCCCCCTCGCCCATCCACTGGTTGTCGTAAACGGCGTAGACCACCGCGCCGAACATCACCGCCAGCGAGACGAAGATCGCGGTGATCCCAAGCGCCTTCTTCGGGGGGATGACCAGCTGCTCGCCGCTCTTTCCGCGGCTGACCACGAAAAGGTCAACAAAGAGCATCCCCAGCACGAACAAGACAAATCCGGTCCACAGCAGGGCCTGAGTCATAGGCGGAGGGTAGCCGTAGGCCCCGGGCAGAAAGCCCGCTTCAGATCAGCGTGCCGTGCAGCGCGAGCGACTTGCTCGCGTCGATGCGCACGCGCTGGACCGTGCCCATCAGGTCGTCGGCCGGGCGCGTCGTGTCAAAGAGCACGATCAAGTCGCCGTCGGTGCGGGCGGTCATCTGCACCGGCTCGCCCGGCGCTGCCGTTGGCGCATCGCCAAGAGCGACCGATCGGCTCGACGCCGTTGAGCACGCCCCCTGACCATCGCAACCGTCCTCGCCCGTCCCATCGACCGATTTCCCGCCGATGGTCAAGCCGATAGCGCCGCTGGTCGTTCGTTCGGCGCGGGCCCTCGCCTTCGCGGTACGCCGGCTGACGCCCTGCACGAACACCTCCAGCGTCTGGCCCACAAACTCACCGCCCACGCTGTCGCTCACCGCGTTCTGCAGCGCCAGCAGCTCGTTGTTGCGCCGCCGCTTGACGTCGTCTGGCACATCGTCAACGAACCGGTCGATCGCCACCGTTCCCGGGCGCGGCGAGTACTTGAAGATAAAGCAGTTCTTGTAGCGGGCCCGCTCCAGCAGGCGCCTGGTCGCCTCAAAGTCGGCCTCGGTCTCGGTCGGGAAGCCGACGATGATGTCACCCGCCAGTGTGAGCGGCCGTCCGATCTCCGGCTGGTGCAGCAGCGCCCGCGCGCGATCGAGAAACTCCAGGTATTCCCCAACGGTGTAGCCGCGGTTCATCAGGCCCAGCACCCTGTCGCTGCCGCTCTGCGCCGGCACGTGCAGGTAGCGGCAGATCCGCGGCGACTCGCGGATCACCGTCAGCACGTCGTCGCCAAAGTCACGCGGGTAGCTGGTGACAAACCGCAGCCGCCTGATCGCAGGAACCTCCTCGTGGATCATCCGCAGCAAGTCGGCGAACGTCGTGACGTTCACCCCCGCGTACGCGTCGGTCTGGCTCTCCCCCCGCTTGTAGGTGCGCCCCTTCTGCGGCTGCACCACGCCCCCGAGCGTGACCGATGCGCCGTGTTCGAAGCGGTAGTGGTTCACCGTCTGCCCAAGCAGCGTCACCTCGATCACGCCCGCGTCGGCCAGCTTTCTGCACTCATCAATGATGTGCTGCGGCGGCCTGTGCACCTCGGCCCCGCGCGTGAACGGCACCACGCAGTAGGTGCAGAACTTGTTGCACCCGCGTGTGATCCGCACATAAGCGCTCCGCGAAGGCCCGAGCGTCTCCGGCGAGACAGCCCGTGAAAGGTCGAGCAGTTCAAGCGCGTCAGCCGCCGCCGCCAGCGTTGCGCTCCGCCGGCTGGTGTTGCCCGCGAGGGCGGCCTGGCGCGCGCTGGTGAGCCCGCTCGTATCGGGGCGCTGCTCCGCCGCGTCCGCCGGTTCGACTTCTTCCGCCAGCGCCGCACGCGTGCGCACCGCGTTGTCCAGCAGGCCCGGAAGCTTGTCAAGCTCGCCCGGCCCCACCATCACATCCACAACCGGCATGCGTTTCATGAGCGCCGCGCCCTCGCGCTCCGCCATGCACCCCAGCACGCCGACAACCAGCCCAGGCTGGCGGGCCTTGCGCTGGGCCATCTCGCCCAGGCGGCTCCAGACCTTCTGCTCGGCCAGCTCGCGCACGGAGCACGTGTTGTAGAGCACCACGTCCGCCG
This sequence comes from uncultured Phycisphaeraceae bacterium, assembly GCA_964403525.1. GTDB lineage: Bacteria > Planctomycetota > Phycisphaerae > Phycisphaerales > UBA1924 > JAJTGZ01. Next base: position 7,839 of record CAYOGE010000008.1, read on the forward strand.
CCTGGGCATCCTGCGTGAAGCGGTAGCCCAGCGCCCGCAGCGAGCCAGTCACAAGCTCGCTGTCGAGCTCGTTCATCTGGCAGCCGAAGGTCTCGAGATAGACGGAGGGGTTGGCCATGTGAGAACCAGTGCAGGGCCGGGAGTTTATGCGCCCAGAAGCGTCCAGACCCCCGCCAGCGCGGCCGCCGGCGGCTTCCACTACACTCCACCGCCCATGCTCCGAAGGATCTCACTCGCCAACAAGTGCCTGCTGCTCTTCGGGCTCGCGGTCGTGATGATCATCGTCGCCGCTCTTTCCGTCCCCTGGGTGCGGATGAACCAGCTCGTCGACGAGTCGGAACTGGCGGTCTCGCGCCAGACCCTCTCAACGTGGGAAGCAGCCGAGCGGCGCCCGGCGACGCTCCAGCCTGATTCTGCCGCCCCCCCGGCTCCGCGTCCGGGACTGGTGCCGGGTGAACGCCTCAACGTGGGCGACGCCCGAGTGGCGGTTTACACCCGCCAGCAGGCCGAGGCCGCGGCCGACAAGTCACCCTTCGCTCTTCGCGCCTGGCAGCGCCTCGTCGAGCAGCCGCAACGGGGTGTCAGCGAATTGGCGGAGGTCGAGCGGACGCTGTTCCAGCGCAACTACCGCGTAGCGCGTGCGCTCCGGGGCGGTTTCAGCGTCGCGCCAACCCCGGGCGGCGCGGGCGCGCCGGCGAATCCGGGCGGCCCGGAACCGGCCAAGGCCGACGCGATCGTCGTCCTGGAGCGGACGAGCGAGTCCGCGGGCCGCACCGTGCTGATCAACACGGGGTTCATGCTGTCGGCGGGGTTTGTGGCCCTGGGCCTGGCGGTGCTGGTCTTCTACCTGATCACCAACAAGATCATCCTCTCTCCGGTGCGCCGACTGAGAGAGACGGCCGAGAGCGTGCGCCAAGGGAACCTGGACCTTCGCTCGGACATCCACACCGGCGACGAGTTCGAAGACCTGGCGGACTCGTTCAACGAGATGCTGCAGAACGTGCAGGTCAAGCAGGACCAGCTGCGCCTGCTCAACGCCAGCCTCGACGACAAGCTAACCGAGCTGGAGCAGCGCAACAGCTCGCTCTTTGAAGCGGCCCGCCTCAAGGGTGAGTTTCTCGCGAGCGTGACGCACGAGCTCAGAACGCCGCTCAACAGCATCATCGGCTTCGCCGAGCTCCTCGAAGAGCAGATCCAGCGCGACGGCGAGGGGGTGTCCGCCGAGCCGCCCGCCCCGCCGACCCCCGCCAGCATCGCCAAGCGCCGCCGCTACGTCGACAACATCGCCCAGTCGGGGCGTGCGCTGCTGGAGCTGATCAACGGTCTGCTCGAGATGGCGAAGGTTGAGGCCGGCAAGATGGAGCTGACCGTCTCCGCGGTGAACGTCAAGGAGCTGTGCGAGACCCACCTGGCGATGATGAAGCCGCTCGCCGACAAGCGTCAGGTGGAGCTCCGCTACGAGCCGCTGGGCATCGACGACCTCGCCCCGATGTACACCGACTCGCGCAAGCTCCAGCAGGTGCTCTACAACCTCACCTCAAACGCCATCAAGTTCACCGCCGACTACGCCGACGGCAAGGCCGCGCAGATGGCGCAGATGGACCCCGAGGCCGCCGCGCAGCTCTCCCGCATCGCCGTCGTCACCCTGCGCGTCGAGAGACTCGTGCCGCGGTCTGACGACGCCGACATCGCAGCCGGCGGTGATGCTTCCGCCCCCGGGGGCATCCCCGCTTCGGCCGACAGGGTCCGCATCAGCGTCCTCGACACCGGCCCGGGCATCGCTCCCGCCGACCAGGCGCGAATCTTCGAGAAGTTCACGCAGCTCGACGGCGGGCACCAGCGCAAGCACGCCGGGACCGGCCTGGGCCTTTCTATCGCCAAGGAGCTCACGCAACTGCTCCAGGGTGAGATGCAGGTCCAGTCAGAGGTCGGGCGCGGGGCGATGTTCTCGGTCATCCTTCCCATGCGTCTGAGCGACGAACGATCGGCGGAAACCAGGCTCGAGCAATCCCTCCGCGGTGCGCTGACGGGCCAGCGCAGCTGAAGCGTAGAGCCGCCGCTAGCGCCCGCCACGCAGCGCCAGCATCAGTTCAATGTTCCCGATCGGCTGTCGCAAAGCCTGCGCGATCTGGAGCGCCGAGTGCCCGCGATCGGCCAGTTCGAACACGCGCAGCGCCAGGTCATCGACGGCCGTCGTCGGTGTCGCGGGCGGGCGCTGTGCGCTGCGCGTCTGAGCGCTGGGACGGTCCTCGGCTCCCCCGTCCCGCTCGAGCAGGTCGTCCGCCCGTGCGATCAGCCGCTCAAGCCGCTGCGCGCGCCTGTCCAGATCGTCGGCGACCGTTGCCGCCAGTTTCTTCACCTCGATCAGGCGGTGCTCAAGGTCCGCCAGTTCTCCACCCCCGGCGCGGTGCGAGGCCCGGGCGCGAAGCATCGTCACCAGCACCGCCGTCAGCAGCACCCCGCCAACGCCAACCAGCGCCCACGGCAACCACACAGGCACCGCGCCGCCGGCACCCGTGCCAACCTCCTCCAGCGCCAACACCCGCGGGCTGATGCTCACGCGATCACCCTAACCTCTCTCCGTGCGGAATCAACTGTTCACACCGCCCGGCGAGCCGCCAGTCAATCTGGGCGGTTTGACCCTTCCCTCCCGGCGCGACCCGACGGTCCGCGCTGTCGCGGCCCAGTGGCGGCGACTCACCTCTCCAGGCTCATCACGGAACGGACCCGGCGAGCCGACGCTTATCGCCTGCAGCGGGGGGGGTGACTCCTCAGCGCTGGCGATCGCCCTCGCCGTCGCGGCCGGGCAGTCGGCACCACGCTCGCTCACGGTGGCACACATCGTGCACGACCTCCGCACCCCGCGCGAGGCCACGGCCGACAAAGAGCGAGCCGAGGCTCTGGCCGCGGCGCTCGGTCTTCCGTTCTTCGCGGCGTCAGTCGCCGTCGACTCGCTCCCCGGAAACGCTGAGGCAAACGCAAGGCGCGCCAGGTACGCAGCGCTCGTCGAAATCGCCCGGGCACGCGGGTTTGCCTGGCTCGCAACCGCCCACAACAGCCACGACCTCGCCGAGTCGGTTGTCATGGCGCTCCTGCGCGGCGCCGGCCCCAAGGGCATCGCGGGCATCGCACCGTCGCGGCGCCTCTCACACGGCGTCCGGCTCGTGCGCCCGATGCTGGTCGTCTCCCCTGGTGAGGCCCGCGCGCTCTGCGCTCAAGCCGGGTGGGCGTTCGCCCACGACGCGACCAACGACGACCCCTCGCGCCTGCGAAACGCGGTGCGTGCTGAGATCCTCCCTCGGCTGCTCGCCCTGCGTCCGGGCGCCGAGCGCCGCATCGCGTCGGCCGCCCTCCGCTGCAAGCAAGCGGCCGACACGGTCACCCAACAGGCCGTGCGTGCGATCGCGGGCGCTTCAACCGAGGGCGGCTTCTCGTGGCCGCGCGGGCAACTCCGCTCCCTCGGCCCCGCCGTCGTCGGTGAAGCGCTGCGGCTGGCCGCGGCCAAACTCGTGGGGCCGCAGGTTCTCGACCGGCTCCCCGCGCGGACGATCGACCGTGCGGTGCGGCTGATCCGCTCCCGTCAGACAGACCCCAAGGTGCTCCAATGGTCGGGTGTGCGTGTGAACGTGGATGCGCACAGGGTCAGCCTCGTCGCGGGCTGACGGCCGTCAGGGCTTCAACCGCCCCTTGTCGCCGTAGAACTTCAGCGAGGCGAGCACACGCTCACGCAGCGCCACCAGCTCTTCCGGGTGCAGGCTGCTGTACCAGCCGTGGTCGAGCACCTCGCCGTCCGGGCCCACGACAAAGAAATTCACCGCGTGCTCGATGCTCGGCATCGTGCCCCCCTCCGCCAGCGTCAGCGTGTTGGCCGGGGTCTCTTCGACGTACTGCTTGAGGTCGTCGGCGTAGATCAACCAGCCGGTTCGTTTGATCGGCGACCCCGCCGGCTCGGTCAGGAACGTCCAGTTGCTCCAGTCGATGCCGTACTTGTCGCCGTACGCCCTCAGCGCCGCCGGTGTGTCGTGCGCAGGGTCGAGGCTGAACGCGACAAACTGCACACCGCTGTTGCGGAGCCCCTTCTGCATCTCGGCCATCTGCACGCTCATCGCCGGGCATGCCAGCGGGCAGTGCGTGAACATGAACCACACCACCGAAATCCGCCCCTCCAGCAGGCCGCGGTCGCGTGGTTTGTTGTCCTGGTCGACGAGCGTGAACGCAGGGATGCGCAGCGCCGGCCCGGTGATCGCCGCCTTGCCCGGTGCCCCGCCGGCCATCACGGCCGACGGGTTGTTGTGCAGATACCCGAGGTACACAAGAAACGCCAGCCCACACACCAGCAGCGTCACGCCCCCCGCGAACACCATGCGCATCGCTCGATCCATCGCCGCTCCTTCAGATCACCGCCCGCACAAGCGCCTCGGCGGTCATCGCAACCAGCAAGAGGGGCAGGTGGATGATCGAGGCCAAAAACACGCTCCGCGCACGCTTCCGCTGCTCCGCCTCGGTCCCGCCGCGCACAAAGGCCATCTTCGCAGCCAGTGCAACAAACGCGGCGCCGCTCACCAGCGCCACCGCGCCGTATGCCCAGCCAAGCGTCCCCGGGATGGCAAACAGCGGCCCGAGCGTCGCGGGCACCAGCACGACCGCTCCGACCAGCGTCGTCCACGCCGTGATCCGGCCAGAAGGATCCACCGATGGAAGCATGCGGTAGCCACCGGCCGCGTAGTCGTCTCGGTACATCCAGGCCAGCGCGAGGAAGTGGGGGATCTGCCACACGCACATCAACGCAAACAACGACCACCCGCCAAACCCCGCAAGCCCCGCCCACCACGCGCCGCCCTGCGAACCGACGACCACCGCGGCGCACCAGCCGATCAATGGCGGCAGAGCGCCGGGAACTGCGCCAACCGCCGTGTTCCACGGCGTCAGCACCTTGCTGGGCGTGTAGATGAGCACGTAGATCAGGATCGTCGCCAGCGATACCAGCGCGGCAGCAGGGCCGCACGCCACCAGAAGCAGCCCGACGCCGGCAACGCTCATCGTCAGCCCGGCCCAGAGCCCGATCGAGGGCGAGATGACACCCGCCGGAATCGGCCGGTCCTTCGTCCGCTGCATGCGGGCATCGCGAGACGACTCCCACCACTGGTTCAGCGCGTTGGCCCCGCTCGAAGAGACCGCCGTTCCCGCCAGACATCCGGCGGCGCTGACGGCAAGCTCCCCCGTCGTCCAACCCGCCGCGCGCACACCACCGGCCTCCACCGCCCGCTGCACGAGCCCAAGCACAAAGCCCACGCCGGCCGTCATCGTCACCAGCCGCGTGATTCGCGGCTTGCTCAGCTCCAGCACCGCCGCTCGAAGCGTGCGATGGCGCAGCGGCTGAGGAATCGACACGCACGTGCCGGGCTCGACCGCCGGCGCATCCGCGACTTCGCCGGTCCCGTGCTTGCCAAACGCCTCAACAACAGCCATGCCGCATCATTCGCGAGCGCACCGGCGATAGCAACGCGCCAGCGCCGCTTGGGGTGTTTTCCGGGCCTGCCATGCACCATACCCTCCCGCCGTACGTCCCGGTAGCTCAGCTGGACAGAGCAGCCGCCTTCTAAGCGGCAGGTCGCGCGTTCGAATCGCGCCCGGGACGCTTTGAGTGGCGCACCACGATTCGGGTCAGGCGCCACAGGCTCCCCGGCTCTGCGATGAGTCAGCGCTCCGGCAAACGCCGCAACCATCGCCGCGTGTACACTCTTGCCTATCGCCCCGGTAGCTCAATTGGATAGAGTATCGGTCTTCGAAACCGAGGGTTGCAGGTTCGAGCCCTGCCCGGGGCATTCTCAATTCACGCCGCCACGCCGAGCAGGCCGGCGCCGAACAGATCACGCAAACGCTCGCGCCATGAACGCGATGCCCGCCAGCAGCACCAGCACCACCACGATCAACTGCAGCCCACCCTTGCTCATGGCGCGGGAGAGCGAGAACTCCCCCTTCTGCCACCGCCCCAGCGGCACAAAGCCGGGCACCATGTGCCGATACGTTTCGAACTCTTCCCCAAACTTGGCCTTGAGGTAGTGCTCCTCGCTGAAGGCCGCGGCCCCGAAAAACAGCACGATGTACGGCAGACCGAGGTAGAGGAACTCGGCATCGTTCATCAGCAGCGCAAAGCCCAGGTACAGCAGCGTCGAGCCCACGTACAAAGGGTGTCGGCAGAGCGAGTACACCCCGGTCATCGCCAGCACGCGATTCTTCTGGATCGTCCCCAGCGCCCAGATTCGGATCGCAGCGCCGAGCAGGATCAGCACCAGAGAGCCGATCGCCAGCGGCGTTGGGTGCAGAAGATCAAGCGGTGACTCACGGCTGATCAGCCCCTCGACAACGCACCCGCCGAGCACCACGAGCCCCACGGTGATACGCCAACGATTCAGGAAGAGAACAAACCGTGTTACGCCGTGCTCGCCGACGGGGATCTTGCTCGAATGTCCGCTGCCCATAGGGTGGGGTGCTCCGTGCCGCCGTTTCAACGAATGAGACTCTATTCATCGGCCGGGCAGTCCGCACTGCATCTGCCCGAACTCTCCGTCGCCGAAAGCCTGCCGAACGCTTGCCCACTATCGTTGTACCCAATTGAGCGAGCCGAACGAAACACCGACCAACGCCAGCGCCAACCCGTGGCAGCCGCTGATCCTCGGCATCTTCTCCTCGTTCCTCTGGACTGCCGGCTTTGTGGCCATCACCTGGGGAGGGCAAAGCCCAATCTGGTCCCGGATGGGCGTGCTCGCGGCCCTCGGCCTGTTGCCGGTCGCACACGTCGCCGCCAGCGGTGGGGGGGCGTTGCGGGTCCGCGGGCGGTATTGGCTCGGCGCTGGGCTCTTTGGCCTGGGTCATCTGCCCGCCCTCGGCCTCGCTCACTGGTACATCTGGAAGACCGCTGCGCCCGCGTTCATCCCGCTGCTGATCTACCTCGCCGCATTTCCCGCTCTCGCCATCTACTTCACCTCGCTTCTTCGAGCGAAGTGCCCGCGCGTGCCGCTGGCGCTCGCCCTGCCCTGTGTGTGGGTGGCCATCGAAATTGTCCGCGGCGAGTGGTTGATCGGCGGCTACCCGTGGTACCTCGTCGGTCACGCATTGACCTTTGAGAGCGGACCGGCCTGGCCCGCCCGCATGGTCGGCGCGTACGGCTGCTCGCTGGTTGTGGCAATGGCCGCTTGCGCCGCATACGAGCTGGCACGCCGAGTTCACGCGGGTGGACTCAGGTCTGGCGTCGGCTATTCAGTCTTCCTCGCGGCGTTGATCGGCCTCGGTCTGAGCACGTTCGTCCCAGCGACAACCCCTCCTGTGTTCCGCAGCTTCCGCGTCGCCGTCTTGCAGACCAACCTGCCGCAGGACAACAAGCTCGGATGGCCGCTCGCAGATCGCGTGGTTACCCACCGTCACTGGCTCGCACTCAGCGAACAAGCCGCTGCCCAGCCCAAACGCCCGCAGCTGATCGTCTGGCCCGAGACCATGTTCCCAGGCCTCGCGCTCAACCCCGAGTCGATCGAAGCCCAGCGTCGCGCCGGGCTGACTTACTCAGCGGCCGCGTCAGGCACGGGCGGGCCACTCCCCGTGACGTGGTTCGCCGACGCTTTGATCGACACGCAGACCCGCTGCAATATCCCCTTCCTGATCGGCTCAATCGCCATCGACGGGCTCCGCTTCACCGCCGACGGCGAGGGTGTGCGACCAACCAGCGATGCACGCACCAACAGCGCGATCCTTGTGACCGACGGCGCGGCCCAGCCGGCGCGCTACGACAAGGTCGACCTCATGGCCTTCGGCGAATACATCCCGGTCGTCTACCGCTGGCCGGGCGTCCAGAGCTGGCTCACCGGCCTAGGCGCCCACGGCATGGCCTTTGACCTCGCCTTCGGCACCGGGCGATCGCTTTTCGACATCGAGGGAGTCCGCACGGGCACGCCGATCTGCTTTGAAGTCTGCCACGAGGCGGCCTGCCGCGCGTTCACAACGACCGCCGACGGTAAGCGCCGTGCCGACCTGCTGATCAATATCACCAACGACGGCTGGTTCTACGAGTCGGCGTTCAACCGCCAGATGCACCTGCTGCAGGCACGCTGGCGCTGCGCGGAACTCGCCACCCCAATGGTCCGGGCGGCCAACACCGGCATCTCCTGCGTCATCGACGCCTCGGGCAAGGTGCTCACACCCTCGCTCGACGGCGGCAAGCCCCAGGACCAGACCGAGGGTGTGCTAACCGCCGATGTCCCCCTGACCGACCCAGCCGCTCCGCCGACCTTCTACGCCCGCGTCGGCCACCACCTCAGCACGCTCATCGTCGCCATCGGCGCAGCGTTGGCCGCACTCGCCCTCTTCCCCCGCCCCAGGGCCGCCGAACCCGGATCCCCCCTCGCGTCGTAGCCTTTTCCCGTCCGGCCCACCCGCCGCCCGATAGTTGACACCATGCGCACCCAAACCTCAACCTTCGCCATCGCCCCCCTCGCCCTCGCGCTCACGGTGAACGGCTGCACGCCCGCCCGGAACGGACCCGCGCTCGAGCCGCAGCCCGCCGGAGCCGCCGTTCCAGCGACCGCCGACACAACCGGCACGCTGCAACTGCGCGAGAAGGCCGCCGCGGTGCTCGTCGCCGTTGCCTCTGTGCAGACAACAGACTCCACCGACCCGGCCGACAACTCCCTCCGTGCAAACGCCATCGAGGGCCTCCTGCCGATGCCCGGACGCCTCGAACCGATCCTCCGCTCGGCCCTGACCGACAAAGCCATCGGCATCCGCTCGATCGCAGCGATGGCCGCGGGCAAGGCCAGGATCCGCTCACTCGTTGATAACCTTCAGCCCCTGACCGCCGATGAGTCGCGCCTCGTGCGTGCCGCCGCGGTCTTCGGCCTGCAGCGCAACGGTGCCGCCGCAGACCCGAACATCCTCGCGTCGATGCTCGCAAGCGACAGCGCCCAGGAACGGGCCCTGGCCGCCTTCATCCTCGGCGAACTGGGCAACAAGTCCGCCGTCCCCATGCTGCTGTCGGCATCGGCGGCCCCGGCGAGCCGCACCGGCGCGGTCCCCGACAAGCTCATGCGCCTGCAGATCGCCGAGGCTCTGCTCAAGCTCGGCAAGAGCGAGGCGATCGACGAGGTCCGCGCCGCGCTCTACCCCAGCCGCTCAGAGGACATCGAGGCCACAGCGCTGGCCGTGCAGATCCTCGGGCAGGTGCGCGACAGCGGCTCCCGCGCCCAACTCCGCAACCTCAGCAGCGACCGCTACGACTCGGGCAACCCCATGCCCGTCGAGATCCGCCTCGCCTGCGCTGCCAGCCTCGCCCGCATGGGCGACCAGTACGCCGTCAACCTCGCCGACGGCTTCGTGAGCGACAAGTCGCCGGCCATCCGCGCCCAGGCAGCCGCCGTCTATGGCGAGACACGCGACGCCAAGTACCTGCCGACGCTGTCAACGCTCCTTGGCGACACAGACAAGCAGGTACGCATCTCCGCCGCCGCGGCGATCGTCAAGATTACCGACGCGCCCCGCTAACCACCGGAGCCGCCAGCGTCAACGCCCCATCAGCGAACCGAGCCACCCCCAGGTGAACCCTCTGCCGCTGCTGACTGGAGCTCCCTTCATCGGAGACGCATCACCCGCAGGCTCAACCTGCGGCCAGAGCACCCAGTCGCCCGTTGGGATATCGCCGGAGACAGCGGGGAACACCGGGCTTGTCGCGGCGTTGATCGGCGACCAGGGCGTGCCGATCACGCCGCCGTTGTCGATCTTGTCGGCGCCCACGCTGTAAATCAGCGGGCGACCTCCAGCGCCTGCTCCTGCGCGAAGCACAAGCGCACGCCCAGACCACGGATCGATCGGGGCCGCTGGAAGTTGAAGCGGGACCATTTCTCCCCACGACGCCGGGAATCGCCCTTGCCTGCGGAAGTAGAGCTCAACCGCCAGCCCGGCCGCCAACGCATCGCGCTGTGCCCGTGCGACGTCGAAAGAACTCGTGACCTGCGTAAGCGACGGAACCATCAGCTCGACAAGCGAGTTCCGCACGCCCGCGCCCGCCCTGAGCGCCTCGATGTCCCTTTCGAGACCGTCGCGGTCTCGGAGGTACGGCGGTTTGGCGTTCTCTGATTCAAAGCGATCCATCATCCGGTCGTAGTACTCGGCCGTCTCCTTCCGCCGCGCAACGACCGTCGCGAGGACGGGTTTGAAGAACGCTCCCGCCATCGGCTCCGTTACTCCAAACTCGCTCGCGTACGTGGACAGCCCGTCGCACAACCGCCCGTCGCCATCGCCATCATCGGTGTAGAACCTCTGAAGCAGGTCCTCAAAGGCGCGGCGTTCAAGCCGCAGGTTCGGCCGCCACGCCCCATCCCCGCCGAGCGAATTGGGTGCATACGCCCCCACACCGTGTGCAAGCCGGACCAACTGCCCTTCTGAGAAGAGCGCCGGGCGGTCTCGAACGGCCCGGTTGAGCGTATCGAACGTCAGGTTGGAGATCGCAAGGCTCACCAGCTGCGCGATCAGCGTTCCATCCTCGCCGCTGTGGCGCGAGAGCGCCAGCATCTGCTCGATCGCCGACACCGCGTCCGCCCCGCGCCCTTCGTACGCCGCCCGGTTCGCCTCAAAGGCCAGCAGCCGCGCGTGCTGGCGGTAGACGCTCAGTTGCGGCAGCAGCACGCCCAGCCCGATCGGGTTCTCCTTCGGATCGACCCGCTCGCCGTCGGGAATGCCCAGCTTTCCCTCCGCCGGCCCCTTCGACGACAGCACGCACGCCGACCGGGCTTTCGATGCGCCAAGCCGCACCTGCTCCAGCGCAGGTCGCACGGCATCAACCGCCGCGCACGCCGCTCCCCACTCCGGCGTTCCCGGTCGGGGGTTCGGCCAGCCGTCGATCTTTTCGACCGTCTCGCCGAACTTCGCCGCGGCAAGCCGCCGCGCCGCGTCGCGGTAGTGGGGCCAGCCGCGTTCATCGAGCGGAACGGCGAGCGACGCCGCGTTCATCTCCGCCTGGACGTTGAACGTGATCGTCGGCGTGCCGGAGTAGTACCGCACGGTGCTCCATCCGTAGAACACCACGAGCAGGGCAAGCAGCACCCACACGGTCTGCGCCGTCTTGCGGAAGGCGCGCCACGCCCACGGGCGGTTCCGCTTCTTCGCACGTGTGATCAGCCGCGCGGTGCGCCGCGGGTCGCCGAACGACGCCTTGAGTTCTTCCGCCGTTGCGCCCGCGTCGAGCCCGTCAAGAAAGTGCCCGCACAACTCGCGAGCGACAGACACCCGCTCGCGGTTCCACAGGCGCGTCTTCCCCGTCACCGCCAGCACCAGCTCCGCCAGGGGCCCCGGCAGCCCCGACGACCGCACAACCTCCGTCGGTGACCGTCCGCTCAGGCTGCGGCGCCGCTCGTGCTCGCCCCCGTTGCCAACCATCGTGGCCGTCGTCATCGCCCACCCCCCTGCGCTATCGCCTCCGGCCCGCCCGCCGCGGCCAGCCGCGCCGGCTCCGCGCTGATGACCCCCAGCCCCGCCATCGCCTTGGCCACCCGCGCCCACTGGGCCATGTCGGTAGCGAGCCGCTTCTTCCCCTTCTCCGTGAGCCGGTAGTACTTCCGTTCGCGCCCGCCCTCCGCGCTCGGCCCATCCTGCAGGAACGACTCCACCAGCCCCTTGGCCTCGAGGTTGTAGAGCATCGGATAGAGCGTCCCCTGGCCCATATCCAGCACCCCCTCCGAGCGCCGGCTGAGGGCCTCGCCAAGCTGGTACCCGTACATCGGGCCATCGGCCAGCAGCTTGAGCACCGCCACCGGCCCGGCACCACGCATCATCTCACGCTCGACCCGCATAGGAAGCTCCTGTCAGAGATACTATGTATACCATACTATTGATGCCAGTGCAAGGTTCCAGGATTCTGGCGACAGTTTGTCCACGATTTGTCCACAGCCACACCAGTGGTGCTGCGAAACACGCCCCGCAGCCCCCAAAACGAACAAGCCCCGCCATTGCTGGCAGGGCCTGAAAGCGAGGGCGACGGGACTCGAACCCGCAACCACCGGATCGACAGTCCGGTACTCTAACCAATTGAGCTACGCCCCCGGGGCGTACCCCGCGCTCCGGCCGTTGCGGGCCGATCGAGGGGGGGGAAATCTAGTCGCGAACCGGCACAAGTCAAGCGCACCACGCGTGTCGTTCGCGTGCGGGCGCGACCGGTTACTGAGCGCCGCCGGCAAACTGCAGGTTGCTCTTGCTGCCGGTGGGGGCATCCTGCAGGCCGAAGGCGTTGCCGCCCTTGCCCAGGATCGCCCCGTTGATAAACACAACCGCGCACGCAGCGATGAGCGCCACAACGGCCACAAAGAGAAGGCCCGTGTAAATGTCCATCGAGGCGGTGCGCCGGCGGGTGGCGCCGGGAAGGTTCATACCCATCTGGCTCATGGTGTGGTCTCCTGTAGAGTCAGACGGATCAGTTGATGCGGCTGAGAACGGTGTCGTCGGCCATCACGGTGTTGTTGCTGCCGAGGGTGTCGATGCGACCCACGGCCTCGTTGACGTCGGCGGTCAGGATGACCAGCGCACCGACGAACTTGCCGCCGCGCACGATGTTCATCCGCTGCCCGGCCTTCACGCCGGCGGATGAGCCGGCCGAGATGAACGCGAGCGTGTCGCCGCTGGGGGCCTTGGCCGTCTTGCTCACCTTCGCGGTGATCAGCGGGCCCGTGGTGATCTCGGTGCCGCTGCGGGCGGTCGAGGGCGTGTTCGCGGCCTTGTCCTGCGCGGCGATCATGTCGGCCATCTGCTCCTGCGTGGCGCGCAGGTTCTGCGTCGCGACCTGGATCTGGCTCTCAAGGTCGGCCAGGCGGACATCCTTCTCTGTTGCCTCCTTTGAAAGGCGGAGGTACTCGGCACGCAGCTTGGTGTTCTCGTCGTTGAGCGCCGAGGCCATCTGCGTCGCCGTCTGCAGGCGTGCATCCTTGCCCGACGACTCGTTCATGAAGCGGGCGGCGTCGAGCTGCGCGGCCTTCAGGTCGGCCTGCAGCTTCGAACGCTCGTTCTGAACGTTCAGGTAGTCGGTGCGCATCGCGTTGAGCGCGGCGTTGGCCTGCTCCGACGCCTGCTTGGCGTTGGCGATTTCCTTCTGCGCGGAGGTCTGGGCCTCGTTCAGCGAGAGGATCGCGGCCGACTTCTCGGCCCGCGCGGCGTCGACGCTGTCGCGGATCGTCTGGGCGTTGTATGAGAAGGCCATCGCAAGCGCTGCGAGCAGAACGGCGAACAGCGCGGCGAACACGATCAGGATCTTCGTCACCAGATGCACGGGGAACTCCTTTGGCCAAGGCCCAACCCACTGGCGGCAGCGTGCCGCCCGGGCCCAACTGCCAAGAGTAGTACCGAAAGCCGCCCACGGTTTCAAGTGGCTGTGGCGAAAGGGTTTAGCAGCAGCAGCACCCCCCCGATCGCCCCCCCCGGTCCCCTCCCCCACGCACACCACCCGCCCACAGGAGATACCCCTATCCGGCTGCCCGCCGCCGTCCGACCACCTCCCGCCCGTCAACTTATCCTTCCTCACCGGTTCCGTCCTGCCCCTCCTTTTCCTCCCTCCTCCCCCCGCCCCTCGCCCCCCCCCGATGCAGCGGCCACTGGCCACAAGGAGGCTCAAATGCACGCCACCCCGCTCTGTGCCCTGCGGTTGATCGCCCTGACGCTGCTGCTCGGCGGCTCCGCCGGCTGCGTGAAGGATGACCCCGCCTTCCGCTCCGGCGACCTCACCGCCCTCCCCTCACTCGCGGGCACCTGGCAGAGCACCGGGCTCGACAAGACCGACCTGAAGCTCACCTTCACCGCCGACAGGCAGTCGCTCGAAGCGGGCCGCCTCAAGGCCCGAGCCCTGAACACCACGATGGCCCGCGCCCGCGGCGATGACACCGCCGAGGTCTACACCCTTCACATCGAGAGCACCGAGACCGACGACGACGGCAAGGTGACGACAAAGGCACTCGCCGCGCGCGCCTACGCCGTAAGCGCGGGCCGGCGGACCCTCCTCTGCGTGCAGAACGATGAGCCCGCGCCCGAAGGCCTGGCGCCGACGTTCACGATCTCCAAGCAGCTCTTCATCGCCGTCGCGGTGAGCGGCGACAGACTGACGATCAACTGGCCGAAGGTGCAGATCACCCTCGCGCCATCGGTCAAGCTGCTCGACCAGCCGGGCTCAGACGACGCCCCCGCACCAACGGTTGACGCGGCGTTGCAGGCAGACGAAAACGGAAACGTGCCCGGCGCAACGCTGCTGACCAGCAGCCCCGACCGCGCCCTGTGGGTCTACCGCCACTACGGCGACCGCCCGGGGTTCTGGGAAGAGAAGGGATTGACGTTCACGCGGGTCATCCGGGCCAAATGAACACGGGTTGGCCTGGGAGTCGGGCGATCTGGGCGGATTACGGAGAAGAAGAGCGGGAAGCGAAACAGCCGCGTGCGGCGCGAATCAAGCGCCTTTCGCAGGACGGGGAGCCGGTCGTGCAACTGATGGCGGCTTGGCAACATCCATGCAGCGGGGTTGAGGCGGGCGGAGCGGGTGCGAACGTCAAGCCACACCGAAGTCCACCCGTGGCCTTGGGTGCCGCGCACCCGTTCTGGACGGATAAGAATCGGAGTCTCTCACGACGCTTTGATGGCCGGACTGCCTCCGTCCAATGCCTGCGGGGGTACGTTCTTTAGCCGCCACCATCTTCCCAGCAGCAGGAACGCTCCGATGCCGGTCATCGATGCCGCGGAACCCAGCGAAAGGCCGATCGCTGAGAACGCGGAGCTGTCGGTGATCGATCCGCCAGCTGCGCGTTCTGCCGCGAAGGACAACGCTGCCGGGTTGATCAAAGTGGCAAACAACGTCAGCATTGCGACTACGACAATTCCGAGCGCCGCCCCCGATCCCTCTCTGGCGCGCAGCAGCGATTGCCGCGAGCAGAGCAGAGGGCGACGCAGCGTTACCGAAGCCACGACCATCAACGACCACGCCAGCGTCAGCAAGGCGGGCAACAGGTTGAGTTTCATCTGGGTCGCTACGCCCGCGTTCTGGGCGATGCTGAGCCACTTGGAAACCGGCGGGTGAATTACCGAAGTCACAGCGATGGTGAGCGAAGCCACGCTGAGCGCGAGCGAAACCGCTCCCAGCACCCACGCCAATGCCAGCCTGCGGTCCAAGGTGCGTTCCATATCGCCCCACTCTATACAACGGGCGGCCGGGCGAATTGCGCAGACTTGTTCCGGCCACCCACCGAACGCGCGAGCCGGCAATTCCTGTGGGGCATCCCGATCCGCCGATGACGTTCCCATGCTTGTTCTCGCATCTCACCTCCCAGTTGCCGCGGCGATTGCTTTGTCCGTCCCCTCGATGGCCCTTGCCCAGTGGACCGTCGTGGACCTGCACCCGGCCGGTGCGGATCAGTCGTATGTCAATGCCGCGTCGGGCGACCGTCAAGGTGGCTACGCGACGTTTCAGAGCGTTGACCGGGCATCCACGTGGCGGGGCTCGGCCGCCGGGAGGCAGGACCTGTCTTCAAGTGTCACACCTTCGTCGTATGTCTTTGGGCTCAGCGGCGAAGTCGCGGTCGGCCAAAGAGGGTACGGCGGAGGTGCGCGGGCAATTCTCTGGCGCAGTGGTATGGAGGGCGATATTGACCTGACTCCGGAAGGCGCGTGCGCGGCACACGCGAGCGACATCAGCGGTAATGTTGTGGTGGGGGCGGTTCGGTTTCTGGAACAGTACATGCTCCGAGCCTGTATCTGGAACCTGGAAACAGGCGAGTGGGCCGATCTGCATCCGCCTTCCTCCGACCATTCCGTCGCGTATGGAGTCGCAGGGGACCAACAGGTTGGGATGGCCTACTTCGGAAGCTCGCAGCACGCTGGAATGTGGCTCGGCACCGCCGACTCGTGGCGAGATCTGCACCCCCAGGGCTATCCCCGGTCTCACGCTTATTGCACCGACGGCGTGACCCAAGGTGGAATGGTCATGGTCGGCACAATCGAGCACGCCAGCATCTGGACCGGGTCCAGTGAATCGTGGACAGACCTGCACCCGGGGGAAGCGGCGGGCTTTTCGATGGTCGTGGGAATCGGACGCGGAATGCAAGTCGGCGCAGTGACCCGGTCGCCCATCGTTACCGCGGCGCTCTGGCGGGGCACCGCATCGTCGTTGATCGACTTGGGCGCTCTTCTGCCGTCCTCGTGGGATGTGCAAGACAGCTTCGCCACCTGCATCGCCGGGGACGACTTCTTCACGTATGTCGGGGGCTACGCGCTGCAATTTGTCCAAGGGTCCGGGTACCGCTACCACGCCATCTTGTGGACCGCGCCGCACGGCGACCTCGCTTGTAGCCCAGCGGACGTCGGCGGCCCGGGCGGCGAAGCGGCGGGTGACGGCATCCTCGACAACACTGACTTCATCGTGTACATCAGCGCGTTCTTCGACCGCTCGCCCGGCGCAGACCGCGGCGTTGCGGGCGGCATCCCCGGCGCTGACGGCGAGTTCGACAACAACGACTTCATCGTCTTCATCGATCAGTTCTTCGCGGGGTGCTAAGGATCCGCTCGGCTCCCTCACCGCGCGACACGCGGCAGCTCGACCGGCCCGTCGGTGCAGGTGCAGGTCCGCTTCGGCACCATCGGCAGCGCCGGTCAGATCGGCGTGACGAGTGTGAATTTGGCGGCTTGAAGCCGTCGAGCATCGCAGAGAAACAAGAAGCCCCGGGCGTCACCCTTGCGCCCGGGGATTTCTCGTTTGGCGAGCGGTCAAAAGACACTGCTATTGCCGAAGGGGCTCGCTGCGGGCGGCCGCTCACTGATCGATCCGACGCACAGGTTTTGTGCGCCGGCCCCACCGGCTCAACACCCCGGAGCTTGGAGCGAGCGGGGGGGCGTCTTGACGCTCTCTCAACGGCTCCGAGGCCGCCTCTTCCACCGCTCAATGGTTTCGGCCAGCACGTACGGCTCGCCGCACTCCGCGCAGACCCCTCGCTCCGCCAGCGGGTCCAGCGGGTAGCAGCAATACAGACAGAGCCGGTGCCCGTGCGCCTTGAGACGGCGGCGGTGCGCGAGTCCTGCAACGACTACCACAGTGAGGCCGACGGCAGCCACGATGGGTGAGAGCGCGAAGAGCACCGTTTCGGTCACCGGCGGAAGAGGGGGCAGCTTGTACGCTGACCTGACCGCAAGGCCCACAGACACCAGTATCGCAATCACCAAGGAAGCTGCCCCGATGCTCAGGCCGAGCACCAGCCCGGGGATCCGCAGGCCGGTGAGGCGAGCCGGGCGGCCCCGCGGGGCACGATCTTTCGCGCCGTTCGGTTGCGGCGGGTTGCCGGGCAAACCACGCAGCAATTGGGTTGCGTGGTTTGCCGCTTTGGCCTTGCTCATCGGTTCGCTCCTTCGCCTACCCGGGCATCCTGACAAAGAGCGGCACCTCGCCAAAGTCAGCGAAACCGATGCGCAAGTACACCGGATGGCCTTCCTCGGACGACTGGAGAACGCCCACGCGGTAGCCGAGTGTGCGGGCGATTCGGAGTGGTTTCGCAGTTGCAAAGGCGCCGAGCCCCTTGCCGCGTTCTTCGGGGATGGTCGCAACGCCGTAAATTCCCGCGACACCGTTGTGGAGATAGACCAGCGAAGTGGCGACGGGCGTGCCGTTGTTGCGCACCCAGAAGTACTGCAGCGGTGCGTCGCCGCGGGCATCGTCGTTGATGCCGCGTGCGAAGGCGGCGCCGACACGGTGCGGCAGCCCGTAGCCGCGCGAGAACACGTCCGACCATCTGTCGCGTTCGGCCGCCCTGGCCACGCGCTCAAACGTGTAGCCAGGTGGAAGCGTCGTCGCGCCGAGTTGGTCGATGTCAACGGCCATGGCGGGGAGGCCGCCGTGCCGGGCAAACCCGCTGTCTGCGAGGACCTGCACAACCGACGCCGGCACGGGGCCGGCGAAGGCAACGGCCGCGGGTGCGCCGCAGGTGAGGAGCGGCCCGATCGCCGCTCGAACGCCCGCATCGTCGGCTGGATGAGAGACGCAGGCAAAGTTGCCAAAGGGGTGAGGCTCACCGGTGAGGATGCGGGTAAACCGCCCATCGACGACGACGTCATCGCCCGGCAGGATGCGGCGGAAGGTCGAGTCGAGGTGCCCGGTGATGATCGAACCGATCTGATCGCCGGCGGCGATGATTGACTGAAACGGTTTCGGTTCGCTCAAGAGGTGCCCTCTGGGTTGGTGCGGGTGAACGGCGAGCATATCGCATGGGCTAAGCAGCAGGCCGCACGGTTGGCGGGAAACCGAGGTTGTCATTGCTACTGCGTTCATGTCCACCCTGTGCTACCTCACCTGGGGGCTGACTTGCGCAGTGCCACCCTCACACGTCCACGCCACCAGGTTTTCAAATAGGCGCCTTCTCCCTTCCGACGATTCACACGCTGCGATTGTTCCAGCCTGCGGCAGCAAGGAAGGGGAGATTCGTTGTTCGCTTTCCGGGGGTGTCGGCGGAGGAACCGCCTCAACCCCCGGCTACGAACGATGACCGCTCCGCGGACTAAGGCGTGGCTGCATTCGGCCCCGAGGGGGCCGCGGGGTGTAGCCACGGGTGGAGCGAGACCGGAGGTCGAGCGAAACCCGTGGGCCGTCTCGGATCGGAGACTCGCTGTCCCGGCGGGGCAGAGGAGGTCTTCATTGCGGCGAGCGTCCCAGCCGGAGACTCCTTCGCCCCTGCCGGGGCGAGAACGTCGGCTACATCCCTTCCACGGTTGCGCAACGCTCAGGGCAGCGTCGCTCCACCCGTGGCTACATTCCGCTCGCCCCTCCGGGGCTCGTGAGCGTTTCCCTGTTCTGCCTTACGTGGGGGCACCTGTGTATCGTGCTACCAGAACCGTTAACGCCAAAGGCGTTTGAAGCCGGCTGCGCAGGGAGATTGGGCAGGCCCTTTGGGCACTCATTGACTTCCGGTGTTCATGCGCTCCGCTCCTGAACACACGGTCCAGGCTTTCGTGCGTTTCGCTCCCGAAAGCACGGCGTTATCAATAAAACGCCTTTGCCTTCGTCGCCCTGCCCTCGCACATCCTCAGGGATCAAGTCGGCACGGAAGCCGAGGCCGTCAGCTTCAACCCGATGATCGACCCCAACAAGGTGCAGAGGAAGAGGATGCGCATCGCCGTCGCGGGCTCTTTCAGGATCACGATGCCCAGCACCGCCGCGCCCAGTGCGCCGATGCCTGTCCACACCGCGTAGGCCGTGCCGATGGGGATGCTCTTGGCCGCGATCGAGAGCAGGTAGACGCTGGCGAGCAGCGCGAAGACCGTGCCGACCGACGGCCAGAGCTTCGTGAACCCCTCGGTGTACTTGAGCCCGATGGCCCAGGAGACCTCGAGCAGGCCGGCGACGATGAGGATGAGCCAGGGGAGCGTGAGCATGAGCTAGGCTATGTTCAGCAGCTGCAAGGGTCCGGTTGCCGTGCCCGATGCAGCAGCGGAGGCAGACCGTGAACAAGAAGGTGCGTACGGCCAAAGGGACCGCGCCGTGGAAGAAGCCGCGGCCGGGCGGACTCGGCAAGGCGAAGAAGCTCTCCGAGCCGGCCAAGGCCGCCGCGAAGGCGCGCGCGAAGGCCGCCGGTCGCCCCTACCCCAACCTGATCGACAACATGTGGGCGGCGAAGGAGTTTGGTTGAGCCGCGCGCCCGGCGGTGATCGTCAGACGGCGGCGGTTGCCGGAGCAGCGGTGGCGGGCTTGGGGGCCTTGTAGAACGGCATTTTGACGATGCGGCCGGGGATCTTCTCGCCATCCCCTTTGCCGGTGTCGATGCCCACGGTGGTGCCTTCGGCGGTCATGGCTGACGGCACGTACGCCATCGCGATCGGCGAGCCGACGGTGGGGGCGGGTGCGCCGCTGGTGACGGTGCCGGCCTCCTTGCCGTCGATGTGGACCTTCATCCCCTGCCGCGGCGAGCGCTTCCCTTCGCAGATGATGCCCACCAGCTTCTGCGCTGGGCCGCCGTTGTCGCGCGTCTTCTTGAGCGCATCCTGCCCGATGAACGCGATGCCGTTGGGGTCGGCGTCCTTGTCGAGCGAGACGGCAAAGTCGAGGCTCGTGCCGAGGGCGTTGGTCTCTTCGCCAAGCTCGTGCCCGTAGAGGGGCATGGCCGCCTCAAGCCGCAGCGTGTCGCGGGCGCCGAGGCCGCAGGGGCGGACCAGGGCGCCTTCCTTCGCGGGGTCGATGTCCTTCATCAGCATCGTCAGCGCCATGCCGACCATGCCGGCGGGCAGGATCACCTCGACGCCATCCTCGCCCGTGTAGCCGGTGCGGCTGACGGTGAGCTTGGCGATCAGCAGGTTCTTGACCGTGAAGGTGTAGCGCTTGAGCGAGGGGATCTCGCGGCTCACCTTTGAGATGAACTCGATGACCTTGGGGCCCTGCACCGCGACCATCGCGGTCTTCATGGTGAGGTCTTCGATGCTGACGATGAAGTTCTCAGCCGCCTTCACCGCGCCCCAGTGGGCGAGGATCTTCTCGCGGTTGGAGGCGTTGACAACGACGAGGAAGTCGTCCTCATCGGTGCGGTAGACGATGATGTCATCGTGGATGCCACCATTGACATTGCAGCACAGCGAGTAGCGGCACTGCCCCTGCTTCATGTCGCGGATGCGCCGCGTGCAGACGCGCTCGAGGAACTTGCCCGCCTGGCGGCCGTTCACCTTGAGCCGACCCATGTGCGAAACGTCAAAGATCCCGCCGCTGGTGCGGCACTGGATGTGCTCGCCCGAGATACCAAGGCCCGGCAGCTTGTAGAAGAGCGGCATCTCCCACCCTGCGAAGGGAACCATCGAGCCGCCGTGCTTGACGTGGAAGTCGTAAAGGGGAGTCTTGAGCATCGTGCGAGGGTAGGGCCGGCACTCCCCGGCTGGTCGGAAAGCCGCGTGCCGGCCACCGGCAAAGGGGCTAGCGCGGCCACTGCCAAGGTGCGTTGTCGATCAGCCGAACCGGCGGCACCGCGGCGGCGATCAGCGCCCGGCAGGGGCGCCCGGGGATCGGCGCTGTGAGGGTCTCCGCATCGCGGACCACCGCGTACTGCACGTCGCTCTCGGCGAACCCCGCGCTGAGCAGCGTTCGCCGCATCGCCCGCTCCGCGGCATCGGGCGTGGTGTTGGCCGCAGCGCTCGCCTCACACAGTGCGCGGCTGATCGCCGCCGCTCTCGCGCGATCGCCCGGCGCGATGAAGCGGTTGCGGCTGCTCATCGCCAGTCCATCCGCCTCGCGCACGGTGGGGCCGGCGATGATCTCGATCGGCAGGTGCAGGTCGGCGACCATCGCCCGCACCACGGCGAGCTGCTGAAAGTCCTTCTCGCCAAAGACGGCAGCGCTCGGCTTGACGAGGTTGAACAGGCGCGCGACGACCTGGCAGACGCCCGCAAAGTGACCCGGCCGCAGCGCATCTTCGAGGTTCGGTTCGACGGCCGCGCGTGGGAGCTTCGGCACGGCGATCGGTTTCCCCTCGGGGTAAACACTCGAAGCGTCGGGAACAAAGACGGTGTCCGCCCCGGCCTGCTCGCAGATGGCAAGGTCCGCGTCGAGCGTCCGCGGGTAGCGTGCGAGGTCGCCGGCATCGTTAAACTGCGTCGGGTTGACGAAGATCGACACCACGACGGGCCGAGCCGCCGCCGGGCTGCCGTCCCGCATGCCCGTGGCGAGGCGCACAAGCGCGGCGTGCCCATCGTGCAGCGCTCCCATCGTCGGCACGAAGATGCCGCCGTAGCTGGAGGGCAGTTCGGCTGGATCGGTGACCACTTGCACGGACCGAGCGTAGGGTTTGGCGATGAACGCTGAGCGGCAGATATGGGTCAACCGTTTGCGGAGCGCCGCCGTGGCGACGCTGGGCAAACTGCCGCAACTGCCCCAGCCGGGCACGTTCATCGACGAGCACCGCAAACGCCTGCCGGTGGATGAGGGCCTCTTCGCGTCGCTGCGATCGGACACGCGCTGGGGGAGCGGGGGGGCGGCCCAGGCACGGGAGGGAGAGGTGCGCCTCTGGTGCGGCGCGCCCGTCGATGCGGTGGTGCTGCCGTGCGACGCGACCTCCGCCACCGGTGGCCGGCCGCTGCTCGCAGACTGGAACGACCAGCCGAGCGATTCCCCGCAGGTCGGCCCGGCGGTCTGGACCGACCGTGAACTCTGCGCGCTGCACGCCCTTTGGACGCGGGCCCGGAGCGCAGACCCCGCCGACCGTGCACGCTGGGCCCGGCGTGGATTTCAGGCGTGCCGCTGGCTGCTGGCGAACAAACGCGACTCGGTCGAGGCCCCACTGCCTTGGTCGGCACATGTCTGGGTGCTCGTCTCAGAGAGCGAACCCCGCGAGTGGGGGGCGGGGCTGGGCACCGAGGCGCGCATCTATGCGGAGAACCTGCTGGACGGCTGCCTGAAAGGGCGCGAGCGCCCGGCGGGGGGCCGCCGGGCAGCGTGGATCCTCTGGCACGCAGCGCGCGAGCTTGAATCTTGGTAGACTCTCCGCATGCACCGCCCCTTCTGGACGGGGCGAAACCGATGGAGCCGTCGAATGAAGATGCGCAGCGGGCTGTTGAGTGCGGCGATGATCGCCCTCCTGGCGGGCGGGGTGTACGGAACTGACGGGCTGGTCGCCCGCGCCGGCGAGAGCCCGGTCGCGATCATCAACGGCGAAGAGAAGCCGGTCCCCGCGATCGAGATGGGCGACGCGGCCTCGATCGCGCTCATCATGAAAGAAGCCAAGGACAACAACAAGGTGATGGACCACATCACCCACCTCACCAAGCAGATCGGACCGCGCCTCACCGGCTCGAGCAACGCCGAGAAGGCCAACCGCTGGTGCGCCAGCCAGTACGAAGCCTGGGGCCTCACCAACGTCAACGTCGAGCAGTGGGGCGAGATCGAGACCCGCTTCGACCGCGGCCCGAGCAGCCTGAAGCTCGTCATCAGGCGGAACCCGCCCGCCGCCCGCCCGCCGGCGGACGGCGCAGCCCCTGAGAGCGCGCCGCCCGCGTCCGACGAGCCGCAGTACACCACGCTCAAGGAGCTTGAGTTCACCACACTGGCGTGGACCAAGGGGACAAACGGCGTCGTGCACGGGCCGGTGATCTGGATGCCCGAGACCGAGGAGGAGTACGCCAAGCTCAAAGAGAGCGGCAAGCTCAAGGGCGCGTGGATCCTCGTCAAGGCGCCGCCCCCCGCCGGGCGCCGCGGTGTGCAGGAGGGCATGTCGTCGACCTTCACCCAGCGCCTCGAAGCGCGCAAGTCGCTCGAAGAGGGCAGCAAGAAGCTCGAGGAACTCCCGCTGAAGCTCCGCGTCTCGATGGACGGCATCGCGGGGCTGATCTCCGCCAGCCGCGACGAGCGCGTGAGCACCACCAGCGTGCCGGGGTGGCGCACGCGCGCCGCCGCCGACGTGCCAGACGACATCGCGATCGTGGTCCGCCGCGGCGATTACGACGCGATCAACAGCCGCATCGCCGACGGCGAGCCCGTCGAGATCGAGGCCAACCTCGACCACACGCTCACCGCCGGTCCGATCCCCACGTACAACACCATCGCCGAGATCCGCGGGAGCGAGAAGCCCGAAGAGGTCGTCATCGTCTCGGCCCACCTCGACTCATGGAACGGCCCCGGCAGCGAGGGGTGCACCGACAACGGCACCGGCTCGTCGGTTGTGCTCGAGGCCGCCCGGATTCTCTCCACGGCGATCAAGCACGGCGCCAAGCCGCCCAAGCGCACCATCCGCTTCATCAACTGGACGGGCGAGGAGCAGGGCCTCCTCGGCAGCAAGGGGTACGTTGACAAGTACAAGGACGAACTGGTCAAGAACGTCTCCGCCTGCTTCGTTGACGACGGCGGCACCAACTACGAGGGCGGCCTGCCCTGCACCGCCGAGCAGGTCGACTACCTCGCCGCGGCGACAGCGCCGATCAACAACCAGTTCTACAGCGAGACCGACAAGAAGTTCATGAACGTGAACATCAAGAAGGGTGGGCGCAGCCAGGGCGGCGGCAGCAGCGACCACGCGAGCTTCAACCGCGTCGGCATCCCCGGCTTCTTCTGGGACGAGGTCGGACGCGCCGACTACGGCTACGGCTGGCACACCCAGAACGACAAGCTCGACCTTGCGATCCCCGAGTACCTCGTGCAGTCGAGCGCCTGTATGGCCGTGACGGCCTACAACCTCGCCTGCGCACCCGACATGCTCCCCAAGGCGAAGAAGGAAGAGCCGAAGGCACCGCCGGAGGAGCAGAAGAAGCCGGAGCCCGCGAAGAAGGAAGGCTGATCACCGATGTCGATGCGAGGGTGTGTTCGGTGCGCGGCCTTGCTCGCGATCGTTCTGACTTGCGGATTGGTGACGCAGGCGTGCGCTCCAGCGCCGAAGGGCGCAGCGCCCGAACCTCAACCGCCTTCGGACGGCCTGTCCGCCGATGAGCGGCCGTTCGTCGGTCGGTGGCGTGCTGACGGTGATTCGATTGTTGAACTGCTGGGTGCGAGCCGTGCGAAGGGAACAAGCGAAGACTGGCTGGGAATGGAGGTGGCGCACTACCGCTCCTTGCTGGTCGAGGTACTTCCCGATCACTCTGCCGTCATCAGCAGCTCTGCCGGCGGCGCACGCGGCAGTTGGTCGGGCACGAGCGACGGTTTGACCTTCCGATTCTCACCAGCGCCGCTCTCTCGAATCTCGATGAAGCGAGAGGGCGCCGGCGTCTCGCTGCGGTGGGAACCCGATCAATCGCCGGTGAGAATGGTGGCCGAGCCTTCGGCCGCTGCGGCGGATGCGCGTTCGCTGATCGGGGTGTGGGAGACGGACGTCAAGGCGAGCGCGGTCGCCGATGCCGAGTGGACCCGTCAGTCGATGACGCTTCTTGAACGGGCGGGAGGAGGGAAGGCTCAGGCTGTCACGGCATCACAGTTTGAGAAGCAGTATGAGGACATGAGCGAGGACGGGCTGTACACCCTCACGATCCGGCCGTTCGCGTCCTCCGCTGCTCCAGGCGCGGCCGGGTCGGTGCACAAGGGCACGCTGGGAGCCATCGAAGTAAGCCTGCCCGGCGGTTCACGGCTGGAAGGCTCCTGCTCGCTTGAGCGTGACCTGCTGATTGTGTTCGCGGAGGGCCGCGATGCCGGTGATGGAGCCGTGGTTGGCCAGGTCGCCGGCGGGCGGATCACCCTCTTTCTTGACTACGGGATGCCCGTGGTGCTGAGGAAGAAGCAGCGGTAGAGCCTGTCGGTCACGCCACGAACGTTCGAAAGCGTCGTTATCAGGCAACGCGAGCAAAGGCTCGGTGCATTCATTCAGCGAGTCCGCTGTTCGATGGCCCTGAACCTTGTCGAGCACTTCGAGCATCGCGAGCAGCTCGCCCGCGAGCAGTTCGAGGCCCCCGCCGCGGCTTCTCAATCGCTCATCCAAAGGCCTGTAACGCAAGCGTGACCACCGCGGCCTCAACCGCAAGCCGGATATCCACCCAGTCGCGCACGTGGGCCGGCGACACCCGCCGCATAAGCAGCGAAGACCCGGCCGTCGTGCACGCCCACAGCAGCAGCGTCGCGCGCGGCAGATGGTGCAGCGATTCTGGAAGCGCCGCCGCCGTCGCCAGCACCGCCGCCAGCACCAGCCGCATGCCCATCGCGACATCCCACGCCCGCCGCCGCCCCACGCGCCCCGGCAGCGTGCGCGTGCCAAAACGTGCATCCGCCGCCTGATCGTCCAGATCGCACAGCACCGCGTCGGCGAACACCCGCACCAGCAGCAGCATGCCCGCGAACACAAACCGCCCCCCGTGCGACGCCGCAAGCTCCGCGACGCTGCCGAACGAGACGTCCGGCATCGCCGACGCAGAGCCAACGACCACGGCGAACCCGGTGATGCCGCCTGCGATGTAGAGGTTCTTTACCAGCAGCACGTCCTTGGGCCGCGCGTGCCGCCCGCGCGGGCGAGCGGCGTACGCCAGCACCCCGGCGACCGCCGCCAGCACCGTGAGCGCGCCGGCCCACCCGTGCGCCCCCGCCAGCCAGACCGCCGCCGTCAGCAGGATGACGATCAGCAAGCGCACACCGCCGGATCGGCGGGCAAGAAACAGGTATCGCCGAGGGTGGGCCTCCGCGTCGGCGTGGTCGAGCCACGCGTCGCGCAGCTTCACACGGTCGAGCAGGTAGACGGCCGTCGCCAGGCAGAGCGAGAACGCCACAACCGTGCCCGCGGCGCGCACCGGCACCTTCGCCGCCAGACCCGAGGTCTGCACGAAGCACACGACCGCGCCGGTCACGTAGAGCCCGGCCCACAGTGACAGGTAGCCAACGCGTTCGACGACGGCCTTCATGCGCACGGCACGATAGCCGCCGTTGAGCGCCCGCCGGCCGCCGGGCTCAGGCGTTATCCAGAAGCTCAACGCTCGCGAACGGCTTGCCCGAGAGCATCTCAAGGCTGGCCCCGCCGCCCGTGCTCACGTGGCTGAACCCGTCGGCGAGGTGGAACTGCTCCGCCGCGGCCGCGCTGTCGCCGCCGCCGACGATCGACGTTGCGCCCGCCCTGGTCGCCTCGACCATCGCCTTCGCCAGCAGCTTGGTGCCGACGGCGCTGATCGACCACTCGAACACGCCCATCGGGCCGTTCCAGACGATCGTCTTGGCCTTGCGCACGATGTTCGAATACTGGGCGAGCGTCTTGGGCCCGATGTCCAGGCCCATGAAGCCGTCCTTGATCGAGCCCTCAAAGATCTCCTGATCGCCGTCCTCGCTGAACGTCGTCGAGGCGACGTGGTCGCTGGGGAGGTAGAGCTGGCACTTCGCCTTGGCCGCAAGGTCGAGCAGCCGCTTGGCCGCCGCCACGTCCTCGTCGCTGGCGCGGCTGCTGCCGATGCCCTTGTGCTGAGCCTTGAGGAAGGGGTACGCCATCGCACCGCCGACGAGGATCTCGTCGGCCTTGCCGAGCAGGTTCTCGATCACGCCGATCTTGTCGCTCACCTTGGCGCCGCCGAGCACAACGACGAACGGGCGTGCGGGGTTCTTCAGTGCGCTGTCAAGATACTTGAGCTCTTTCTCAAGCAGCAGCCCCGCGACGCACGGCTTGTCCTGCGCCTTCATCGCCTTCGCAACGGCGAACATGCTGCCGTCGGTGCGGTGGGCCGTTCCGAACGCGTCGTTGACGTACACGTGCCCGTAGCCGGCGAGTTTCTCCGCGTAGCCGGGCTCACCCTTCTTTTCGCCCTTGTCAAAGCGAACGTTCTCAAGCAGCACAACCTGCCCCGGCTTGAGCGTGGCGATGGCCGCCGCCGCGCCGGCGTCGACCGCGTCGGTGCTCGGAAAGATCACGTCCTTGCCGAGCAACTCGCCTAGGCGTTTGGCGACGGGCTTGAGCGAGTACTCGGCTTCGTACCCCTTGCCCTCCGGCCGGCCAAGGTGAGACATCAGCACCAGCGAGCCGCCCCGGTCGAGCACGCTCTTGAGCGTGGGGAGCGCCTCGCGGATGCGCCGGTCGTCGGAGATCGCGCCCTTCTCGATCGGCACGTTGAAGTCAACGCGGCAGAGCACGCGCTTGCCGGAAACGTCGGTCTGGGCGATGGTCTTCTTGGACATTGGAGATTCCTTCGGAGTGAACCACAGAGACACAGAGGCACAGAGAAGAGCGGAATGTCTTTCTCGGTGCCTCTGTGCCTCTTTGAAAAATCCGCTTCAGTGCCCGTTGAGGGCCGGTGCGTCGGACTTGAAGATGCGGTCCGCGGCTGCGCGGAGCGTTGGAAGGCCGTGGTCGCTGATGCGCTCGCGCAGCTGCGCCAGCCGCGTGCCCAGCGATGCGTCGATCAGGCGGTCGCCGATCTGGATGCGGATGCCACCGAGCATCGACGCGTCGGTGTAGGTGTGCAGCACCGGCGGCTTGCCGAGCTTGGCCTGCAACTGGCTCGCCAGCTCGGCCTTGTCGCTGTCTGAGAGCGCCGTCGCGGTGTAGACGTCCACCTCAACACGACCAAAGCCGTGCTGGGCGATCGAGTCAAAGGCCGCGACCACCGCGGGGAACGCGTGCAGACGCCCCTTGTCGTTGAGCACCTGGATGAACCGCACGGTGTTCTCGCTGATCTTCCCCAGCAGCATCCGGCCGATGCTGTCAGAACGCTTCTCAACGCCGATGATGCGGCTGGCGAGAAACTCGTTGAAACGCCGGTCGCTGCGGGCCAGTTCCATCAGGCCCTCAAGCTCGGCGAGCGTCTGCTCAACCGCCGCCTGACCACCCTTGGCGAAGGCAAGGTCAAACAGCGACTGGGCGTAGACGGTGGCAACGGCGTCGGGCTGGGATTCGATGAGCGGCATAGGGGGCTCGGGGGAAGAGGGCAAAGAGTCAAGAGATCAGACGAGTGGGTGAGCGGGAACAAGCGGCTGGGTGAGGTCCATGGCATCTCTTCTTGCTGCCCTGGTCCCTCGAGCCCCTTTGCCTTCCCCTTAGTTCTTCATGCCGGCCAGGGCCTCGGAAACAAAGCGTCCCTGGTCGGCGCTGTTCACTTCGCGCTGCAGGATCTTGCCGGCAACCGCCGTCGCCAGCGTCGCCGTCTGCGAGTAGACCTCGGCCAGCGCGGCCTTCTTCGCCGCGTCGATCTCACCGACGGCCTTGGCCTTCATCGCGGCGAGCTCGGCGTCGGCCTTGACGCGCATCTCAGCGAACTGCACCTGCTGCTGGGCCTTGGCCTCGGCGATCATCTTCTGAGCCTCGGCGCGTGCCTGGGCGAGGCTGGCCTGGTACTCCTCGAGCGCGGCCTTGGCCGTCATGCGGGCCGACTCCGCGGCCTCGATCTCGTTCTTGATCTTGTCCGCCCGCTCGTGCAGGGCGCCGGCGATCTTCGGCCAGACGAACCGCGACAGCAGCAGCAGCACGGTCACAAAGACCACCAGCGACACCACCGCGGGCACGATGCCCTGCGCCGCCGTCGGCAGCACGCCCGCGGGCTCGATGTGCCCACCGGCCGCGTGCCCCGCGCCCTGGGCGGCTGCGTGCTCGGGCTCGGCGAAGGTTGCGGCGGCGATCGTGTTGAGCAGGGTGGTGATCATTGGAGATGGCTCCGGCGGGGGATCAGGGTGCGGGGTTCAGCGGTCGTGCAATGACGGAATCGCGTGGCGCGCCGTCAGGCACGCCACGCGTTGATGATTACTTGATGAAGCCGACCAGCAGGCCGACGACGACGGCGAAGAGGGTCGCACCCTCAACCAGCGCCGCCGCGAGGATCATGTTGGTGCCGATGGGGCCCTTGGCCTCGGGCTGGCGGGCGATCGACTCAACGGCACCCTTGCCGATGAGGCCGATGCCGATGCCACCGCCAACGACGGCAAGGCCGGCGCCGACTGCGCCGAGACCCTGGCCGGTCGTCACGGGAAGCTTGGCAGCCTCCTGAGCGAAGGCGGGAGCCGCGGTGGCGGCGAGTGCGAGAGCAGCGAGGACGATCTTGTTCATGCGAGACCTTTCAGAAAAACCGCACAAGGAGAATGTGCCCCGTCACGCGGGGCGGATGACCCGTCTTCACGCGTGCGCGTGCTCGTGGTCGTGGCCGTCACCGTGCTCGTGCTCACCGTGGTGGCTCAATTGGCTGATGAAGACGGTCGTCAGGAACATGAAGACGAACGCCTGAAGGAGTGCAACGAACAGTTCAAGGAAGTAGATGGCAATGGCCGCGACCACCGAGACCACCGAGATCGACCCGCCGATCACCGAGTTCAGCCCGCCGCCGGCGAGCAGGGCGATCCCCTTCACCGCGAACATGAACAGCACGGCCACAAGGATGTGGCCCGCGGTCATGTTGGCGAACAGTCGAAGCGCGAGCGCCACCGGCTTGATCGCGGTGCCCAGGATCTCGATGGGGATCATCAGCGGCCACAGGTACCACGGCGTGCCCGCGGTGAGGTGCTTCACGTACCCCCCGACGCCCAGCTCGCGGACGCCCGCGATGTTGATGACGACCGCGGCGATGAACGCCAGCACCCCGGTGACGAAGATGTTCTGCGTCGCGGTCGCGCCCAGGATGCCCGTCACCCCCTCGCCGTGACCCTTGCCCATCGCCGCGTCGACGATGTGCGTCGCGTCGGTGAACGGCACCAGCCCCAGCAGGTTGTTGATGAGGATGAAGAAGAAGATCGTCCAAAGGAAGGGCATGAACGTCTTCGTGCGCGAGCCCAGCAGCGGCTCGGCCGTCTCGTCGCGCAGGTAGATGCAGATCACCTCGATCGCGTGCGCAAACGGGTTACGCGTCACGTACCGCTCCGAGCCCTCAGACTCGGCGCCGGTGGCGATCTTGCCCGCCGCCCACCACAGGACCACAAACGTCAGCAGGCCCGCCAGCAGCAGCGTGCCAACGTGCGAAGACCACAGCCAGACACCGTGCATGCCGAACACGTCGGCCGACCAGAAGCCGGTGTTCACAACGTGGTCGACGGGATTCTCATCAGCAAACGCGAGCGTGGTCAGCATCAGTGTGCCTCGGAACCGGCGCTCGGAACAGCGCCGTCAGGTGTGTCGGTCGAACGATCGGTCGAGAGTCGGGCCAGGTTCTTCACGCCCCACGCGGCCTCGGCGACGATCGCCGCCAGCCCGCACGCGAGGAAGACGATCCAGAAAACCATGCCGGTCGGCTTGCTCATCCCCCCAACGAAGTAGACCACAAGCGCCAGCGAGAGCGAGACCAGCATCCGCACCGTCGAGCCCGCCAGCAGCGCAACCGGCGCTGCAGCAGGCGTGCGGACCGCCGCGAACACGAACAGCCCAAGCCCCGCCGCCGCAGCCACGAGCACGCACATCGCACCCAGGGCCGCCGGCATCAGAATCTGGGGGGAGCCCCCTTCGAAGCTCACCTGCGCCATCACCCCGCCAGCAAGGGCCGCGGCACAGAGCACAGCCGCCAACGTCAGCCACGCAAGCACCAGCAAACGCCCGGTCGGCAGAGCCACGGGGCTTGGCTGGGCGAGTGTTGCAGTCGGGCTGGATGGGTGAACGGGGGTCAAGGGGGCCAAGTGTAGCGGTGGTGTAAGGGGTAGGGAAGGGGTCGCACGCGAGAACCTTGGCACCCTACCCGAGCGCAAACCGCCAGCCCGGCCCAGCCACATGGAACGGGGGGCGCTGTGGGGGTGGTGGTGGGGGTAGGGGGAGGGCGGAGAGTGCCAAAGTGGGCCCAGGCGCTCCGACCCGGGTGCTCGCGGGCCGCCAAACCCGATGAACTCAGCAAGTGGGCGAGAACACCGTGGCTACATCAACTTCCGGGCATCCTGCACAAACCTCAGCCCGCCGACCACGATCCCCGCCAGCAGTCCGCCCACCAGTGGCCACGGCGCGGCCGATGGCGTCAGCCACGTCTGCACGCCCCAGCCGATGAGCCCAAGCGCAACCACCGCCAGCGCAAAGTTGCCGCCGATGGTGCCGATCCGCACCAACTGCTCCATCGTGCCGTCGTCCTTGCCCGCCCGCCCGGGCGTCTGTTTCTTCTGCTCCACGCTCGGAAACTTCGAGCGATCGAGCGGGGCGCTCAGTTCATCGGGGATCTTCAGTCGCGGGTCATCGGGCATGGTGCACCTGAGGGTAGCGGATCGGTGCGAGCGATGGGAATCGCAACCGGGCAACCCGCCGCTCCGTACAGGTTCCGCATGGAACACACGCCCCTCGACCGTCGGTTCCTTCTCGGTGGACTTGCCGGCGCTGTCGGCGCCTCGGCGCTGGCGGGTATCGCCAAAGCGGGAGGGGGCGGTCCTCTGAACCCGCCGGCAGGAGCGGTCGCACCGTCGGCCAAGCCGCTCAGCGAAGTCGAGCCGCGCACCGCCATCAACGCCGCCAACACCCCCGGCGACGCGACGAGCCAGTTCGTCATCTCGCAGCCCGGCTCGTACTACCTCACCGGAAACATCACCGGTGCCGCGGGCAGAAACGGCATCCTCATCACCACCGCCAACGTAACCGTCGACCTGCGTGGCTTCACGGTGTCGGGCGTTGCCGGGTCGCTGGTCGGCATCCTCGCCAATCTGAACACGAACGTGACGGTTCACTCCGGTGCGGTAATCGGCTGGGGCGCATCGGCCGTGCAGGTCGGCTCCTCGGCGCGCGTCTTCGACATCACCGCGCGCGGCAACGGCAGCACGGCCATCCGTTGCATCGATGACAGCGAGGTGCGCAACTGCTCCACCGTCGGCGGCGCCGCCGGCATCGCCGTCGGCACCCGCGGCCGCGTCGACGGCTGCACCGCGTCCGGGAGCGCAGGCACCGGCATACAGACGTCCGACCTTGGCGTAGTGACCGCGAGCGCGGCGCAGGGCAATCAGCAGACCGGCATTTCCATCGGTCGCGGCGGGATCGCCAGCTGCTGCACCACGGGGGGGAACGCGCTGGTGGGCATCAACCTCGGAGACGGCGCCTCGGCGATCGGTTGCACGGCGATGGAGAACAGCATCGGCATCCTCGCCAACCGCGGCGGCACGGTGCGAGCGTGCACGGTGAAGGACAACGCGACCAACGGGATCTCGGTCGACAACGGTTGCGTCGTCGCCGACAACACCTGCGAACGCAACGGCTTCGGCGGCAACGGAGCCGGCATCGCCATTACCGGCGCTGGCAACCGTGTCGAGGGCAATTCCTGCCGCGGCGCCGACTTTGGCGTCTACTGCGCTGCGCCGGCAACGGGCAACGTCGTCGTCCGCAACGTCTGCTCGGGGAACACCATCGACTGGCTCTTCGGAGCAAACAACATCTACGGGCCCATCGTTGACCGGCGCGCACCGGCATCGCCGCCGATGAGCGGCTTCAGCAGCGCTTCGACCGTCGGCACCGCCGACCCGATGGCGAACATCAGCCACTGACGCCCCAAGGCGCCGCACCCGCGGGCCGGCCGGGTCACACCGGGCACTTGCCCATCGCATAGGCCCGCGCAGCGTTGAGCGCTTCCTTCACCTTGGTCAGGTCCGTGCCGCCGCCTTGGGCCATGTCGGGCTTGCCGCCGCCACGCCCGCCGCATGCCGCCGCCGTCTCTTTCACCCAGTCGCCCGCCTTCAGCCCGCGCTTCTGCAGCGCATCGGGCACGGCGGCCACGATCGTCAGCTTCCCCTCCGACTCGTCGGGGCTGATCAGCAGCAGCCCGTGCCGCGGGCGCAACTCGCGGATCGTGTTCACCGCCGCGTTGAGCGCATCGCGGTCGCTCCCCGCCTCGATCGTGGTGATGATGCACGAATTCATCTCCCACTCGCTGCTGCTGGCGATCGACCGCGCGGCGGCAGAAACCTCGGCGGCGCGAGCGCCGGAAGCCGCCTTGCCCGCCTGCTTCACCTTCTCCTGCAGCGCCGCGATCCGCGTGCGCAGCGCCTGCTTCACCGTCAGCGGAATCGTGAGCTGGTCAACCTCGGTCACCAGCGACTTTACCTCAGCGACGAACGCGTCGCCGGTGAGACGCTCGGCCGCGTCGAGCCGGGCGACCGCCGCCTGGCCCGCAACGATCGCCGCCTTGGCGGGCACGCCCGCCAGGGCCGTGAGCCGGCGGATGCCCTTGGCGACACCCTCCTCACTCACCAGGCAGAAGGCGCCGATGTCGCCCGTCTTGCTCACGTGCACACCGCCGCAGAACTCCGCGCTGCTTTGAGTGGCGCCAGACGCGTCAAAGAGGTGCTCGACCGTGCGACCGATCGACACCACACGCACCGGGTCCGGATAGGCCTCGCCGAACACAGCGCGCACGCCGTGGATCGTCTTCGCTCTGGCCAGAGGCACAAGGTCTGTATACACCGGGAAGTCGCTGTTGATCTGGCCAACGACGGTCTGCTCGATCTTCGCCAGTTCCTCGGGAGCAACCGGCTTCCCGTGGCTGAAGTCAAACCGCAGGCGGTCGTCGGCGACCAGCGAGCCCTTCTGCTCAACGCCCTCTCCCAGCGCCCCGCGCAGGCCCAGGTTCAGCAGGTGCGTCGCCGTGTGGTGCCCGCTGATGCCCGCACGCCGGTGGGGATCAACCTTCAGCAGCACCTCGTCGCCCACCTTGATGTCGCGCCGCACCAGCTTGCCCAGGTGCGCGACGTACCCGCCGTACGCGCGCGTGTCCTCGACGCGGAACTCGCCGCCGTTCTCGCGCCCGCCGCCGCGGGTGCCGCGGTCGTCGTCATCGTCGTTGGCGTTGGCCGCGCTGCCCCCGGCGGCGCGCAGCACCTCGATGCGCCCCGTATCGCCCACCTGCCCGCCCATCTCGGCGTAGAAGGGCGTGCGGTCAAGCACCAGCACGTAGCGGTTCAGCCCCGCCGAACTGGCGGACAGGTGCTCGTCAAAGTCCTTGCCGTTCCAGATCGCCTTGACCGTCGCGCGCACCTCGCGCCCGTGGAACTTGTCGGTGTCGTCGGTCGGCGCAATGTTCATCGCCTTCAGCCGGGCGATCGCGTCGCCGGTGAGCGCAAGGTCCCCCTGCTCGCTCACAAACTTGCCGCCGGCGCGGGCCTTCTCTTTCGCCTCCTCCATCAACTTCTTGAACGCAGCCTCGTCAACGTTGAGCCCGCGCTCCTCCGCCATGAGCCTGGTCAGGTCGAACGGAAAGCCGTACGTGTCGTACAGCTTGAACGCGTCCTCGCCGGCGATGCCGCGCGCCGGCCCGAAGTGCTCATCCGCCCAGGTCGGCGTGATCTCGTCAACCTTGGCCGAAGCGACAAGCCGGTGCCCGTCCTTCTCGTGGATCGCAACCGTCCACCCGTCGGCGTCCTTGCTTGTCGAGACCGTCTGGTTCTGCGCCTGGTGGTGTGGCGCCAGCCGGGCACGCGAAAACGCCCGCACCGACGCCTCGTCAAAGTGCACGATCCCGCGGTCGAGGGTTCGCGCGAAGCTCTCTTCCTCGCCCTTGATGATCTCGACGATCCGCCTGGGGTCCTTGCCCAGTTCAGGGAACGCCGGCGCCATCTGGTCTACAAGCACCGGCACCAGCGACGAGAAGAACCCCGTCTTCGCCCCCAGGCACTGGCGCCCGTACCGCACCGCGCGCCGCAGAATCCGGCGCAGCACGTACCCGCGCCCCTCGTTGCTGGGCGTTGCGCCGTCGGTGATCGCAAACGTCAGCGTGCGGATGTGGTCGGCGATCACCCGGTAGGCGGTGTCCTTGTTCCCCGCGTCGGCCGCGCCCAGCCGCCCCGTATACGCCGCCGCGTGCGTCGACCGCTCGATCGCGACAAACAACGGCGCGAACACGTCCGTGTCGTAGTTGCTGTTCACCCCGCGGATCACGCTCACAAGCCGCTCAAACCCCATGCCCGTGTCAACGTGCCGGGCCGGCAGCGGCTTCAGCGAGCCGTCAACCTCGCGGTTGAACTGGATGAAGACGTTGTTCCAGATCTCCAGCACCAGCGGGTCGCCGGCGTTCACCAGCATCGCCGCGTCGCGCTTCCCCTGGCCAGAGGCCGTCACCCGGTCAACGTGGATCTCCGTGCACGGGCCGCACGGGCCGGTGTCACCCATCTCCCAGAAGTTGTCCTTCATGTTCCCCGGCAGCACCCGCGACGCCGGCAGGTACTTCAGCCACAGCTCGCGCGTCTCAAGGTCTGGCGCCATCCCCGTCTTGGTGTTGCCGCCGAAGTAGGTCGCGTAGAGCGCATCGGGGTTGATCCCGTAGACCTTCGTCAGCAGTTCCCACGACCACTCGATCGCCTCCTGCTTGAAGTAGTCGCCAAACGACCAGTTCCCCAGCATCTCAAAGAACGTGTGGTGATACGTGTCCTTGCCCACATCGTCAAGGTCGTTGTGCTTGCCGCCCGCGCGGATGCACTTTTGGCTGTTCACCGCACGCTTGAGCCGGCCCATCGCCGTGCCGGGGTCGGCCTGACCCAGAAACAACGGCTTGAACTGGTTCATCCCCGCGTTGGTAAACAGCAGCGTCGGATCGTCCTGCGGCACGCACGGGCTGCTGGGGACGAACACGTGTGAACGCGGAGCCGCCTTGAAGTAGTCGAAGAATGTGGAACGGACCTGTGCTGCGTGCATCTGAGAAGTGGAGGCGGGCATATGCGGGCAGGATAGGTGTGGGGGGGTGAACCCGCCAAACCTCGGGCGAACAAATGACCAGATCGGCCCGCCCGCGCCGGTTATTCACAGCCCCCCCGGCTCGGTCAACCCGCACGCCCCCGCCCCGTTTCGCCCCTTGACCCGTTACGGCGCAGCGTCCGTCGGGCCCGGCGTTCCAAGCAGCGGCTCGAGATACTGATCACGCCCCAGCCGCCGCGTGTTCTCCAGCCGGCGGTTGTGCCCCAGCGGCGTGAAGATCAGGCCAAGCGCTGTCTCGCCCGTGATGTTGTTGTAGCGAACGCGCAGCGTGACGGTCAGATCGGGGAACTCGCGGTTGACCCGCAGCGCGGTGTCCTGGAACTCGTTCGCGTCCGTGTCGTACGCCGCGGTCAGCCCGAGCGTGTAGAGCGACGAGAGCCGGTAATCACCCCCGAACGTGACGTACGTCGAGTCGAGCGGATTGAGGTAGCGCAGCTCGATGAACGAGCGGAAGTCGCGCCCGTGGTCGGTCAGCACCCCCACGCTCGACCGCGACGGCTGGTGGGTGTCAAAGTCATACGTCGTGCCGCCCACAAGCGTGGTCGCGTCTGTCAGCAGCAGCTGAACATCAGTATTGACAAAGTTCCCAAACACGCTCTCTTCGGGCCGATAGTCGAACCAGTGCCCGATCGGGCCGGTCTTGTCGGTATCGCTCGTGCCGTCGACGTAGTCGATGTTCCACCGCAGCAGGTCTACGGGTCGGCCGCTCACAGAGCCGTTGTCGGCCGTCGAACGCCCGCGCAGCGTCTGGAACGTCTGGTCCAGCCCGAAGCGCCACGCCGTCCCCTCCTGCCCGCCCTCAACCGAATAGTCGTACACCGGCAGGAACTCGTTGCGGCGGTTGGTCCCCGCCGAGAAGAACGTCACCGACGGCTCGACGATGTGCCGCACCTGGTGGATGTCCAGCGAGGGTGCTTCGATGCCGTCGTAGATGCGCTGCACCTGTGTGCTTGCGCGGGCGCCGCCGCCCGCCCACCAGCGGAGCTGGTCCTGCTGATCAACCGGCGCGATCGAGGCGAAATCAACGTCGTAGTACGTCGCGCGCCCGACCACGAACGGCTGCAGGCGAACCGGGCCCGCGTTGAGGTTCCACTCAAGCTGCTGGCGCGTGTCGCCGCGGACAACGGTGTCCTCGGTGAAGCCGGCGGCAAGCCCGGCGGACTGGAACGAAGTGTCGGGCGCAAGGCCGAACGCCTCGACCGATGAACGCGGGCCCGTCGCGGCCGGGTTGTCGTACCCAAGCTGGCGCGGCGTGGCCTTGAAAAAGTCCAGCCCCAGCCGGCTCACCCGGTACTCGTGGGTCCACAGCAGCGCGCCCGGGTCGCTCTCGGCCAGCAGGTCGTCGGCGACGCGCGAGTAGAACACCTCCGGCAGCTTGCGGACGGAGTACCCCTGCGACTGCAGCAGGTACTCGTTGGCGGCGAACGAGTCGATGTTCCCCTTCGCCTGCACCGAGAAGAGCGTGTTGTCGCCGTTGTAGCGGAGCGTGCCGCTGGTCGCAAACTCGCGGCGCGACTCGGCCATCTGCTCGAAGTACGCGTCAACAAAGTTCACGTCGCTGACAGTCGACGCCTCCGCGAGCAACGCCCACCCGCCGTCAAGGTTGATGCGCTGCTCGTAGAGCGCCAGCCCGCGCCCCTCGTCGTCGCGCTCGCGCCGGAACCCGCTGGTGAGAACGTCCGTCCCGTTGTCGTTGGGCACGCCGTACGCGAGGATCGAGCCGACGTTTCCCTCGTCCCGCCAGCGCACGTCAGCCCCCACCGCAATACCGCGCTTGAACCACGCGTCCAGCAGCAGGTCAACGTCGATGTTGAAGTCCGGCGGCGGACGCAGGCCCGTGAGCCCGAACAGGTCCCACCGCGTCTTGAGGCCAAACCCGCTCTCCGAGCTGTTCTCAAACCGCACGTCCTTCAGCGGGAACCGCTCGAGGTCGCCGCTGTACGACGGGACCCACGCGAACGGCAGCCCTCCCAGGCGCGGCGAGAAGTTCTTGCCGTCGACCATCACACGCGAGGCACCGTCCGCGTCGGGCTCGCGCGACAGCGTGACCGAAGACGCTCCAAGCGACAGGATCGGGTCGTAGAACGACGAAGCCGCGATCGTCACCCCCGTCGCCGTGATGCTCTCGCGCGTCGTCTGCCGGATCGAGTCCGCCCGCACGTACAGCGGCAGCCCCCGCCGCTCGTCGTACGTCCAGAAGACCGCGTCAACCGTGAAGGCCTGGTTGGCCGCCATGTCGTAGTAGACGTACGGCGCCCGCAGCGTGAACCGGTTGTCCGTCGCGACAACATCCCCCTCGAGGTAGATGCCAAGGATCGCAGACGTCGGCGCCCGCAGCAGGTCCTCGACCTTCCCTTCCTTCAGAAAGATCACCGCGTTCTGCGCTGAGAGTTGCAGCGCGCGGTCGCGGGCCGGCTCGCTGTACTGCAGCACCACGCCGCCGGTGATCACGATGCGGTTCTCGCCCCCCTCGGTCTTCAGCACCGGCTGGCCCGCCGCCACCATCATCACGCCCTTGCCCGAGAAGAGCCGCTGATCGCCGCCCGATCCGCCCGCGTCAAGGCCCGGCGCGCGGCGCAGCCGCGTGATCGGCGCCCGCGGACCGTTCGGCCCGTACGCCGACCCCGGCTCGTACGGCCGGTTCAGGCTCGGCACGTAGTGTGAGATTGACGTGTTCGGATCAGGGCGCGGAAGCGCCGCGGGCGGTTCGGCCGAGGCCGCCTCCGGCTCCTCCAGCCGCGTGAGGTACCGGGCGAGGCGCTGCTCACCCTCAACCACCAGGTCGTCGGTCGATTGTTGAGGCGGGCGCCCCGACCGCGGTGCCGCGTCGCTGGCGAGCGTGAGAGCCCCGCGCACCCGCGCCGTCATCAGCAGGCGATCGCCGCTCGCTCCCGTGCCGGTCGTCCCCAGCGGGTTCCCCACACGATCAAAGTACACCGCGACCTGGTACAGCGCCTTGTCGTCGGGCGCTGAGCCGTCGTCGATCCGCTCAGCCCACACCACCGCGCGCGACGCCGTCAACCGGCGACCGCCGATCTGCAGCCGCACATCGCCGCGCAGGTACATGCGCTGCACCGCCGCCCCAATCGTGCGCCGTTCACCCGTGCCGGCCGGTGCAAGCTGCGCATCCTCAACCCACGTCCAGGCGTTGCGGGAGGTCACGATGAGCCCGCCGTCCTGTGCCGGCAGTTCCAGCAGCAGCCCCGCAAAGTCGCGCCCCGTCGCGCCCGTGCCCGCGTAGGCGCTGGGAGGTGTGCCGGCAGACGATTGCGCAAAGGCCGCCCCCGCCATGCCGGCGGCGGCGAGCAGCGCCCCGGCGGAGAACTGCGCGAATGTGCGGACAGCGCGGGCGCTGCTGTGGCACCGTGCGGCGGAGATCGGTGGAAGGCGGCTGGGCTGAAACATCGGGCCGCATGCTACGTGAACGGCGGGCCAACTACAACTCTCCCCCGGCCCGCTCCACGCACGCCAGCCCCGCCCCGCCCTCAGGGTGCCGGGCTACCGCACCGGCGTGAGCATCGATCGGATGAGGTCGCGAAGGGACGACCGCATCTCACCGATGCCGCCGGCGCCCGCGATGCGCAGGCCCTGCACCGCGGCCAGCGCGTGCGCCGCGGTCGAAAACCCCGCCCCCCCCTCCGCAAGGCCGGTCAGAAAGTAGTCGCGCCAGGTCTGATCAACAGGATCGATCATGTGCTCTACGGGGATCAGCGGCCGCAGCGGGAGCAGCCCCGTCGCGAGCTGATACCCGATCGCGGCGATCGAACGCACCTCATCACCCGCAGCCGTCCGCGTCGGCGTCAACTCCTGGTTAAGACCGTACAGCTCGATCAGCAGCGACCCGCGCCGATCGACGTGCACCTGCGACATCGTCAGGGCCCCGTGGTAAACGCCGGTCCCACCCGTCCCCGATGCGTGGGCGGCGGCGCAAGCGCCCATCAGCTGCTCCAGCACGCGCTTGGTCTCCTCGAGCGTCAGCGAGCCGCCCTTGAGCGTCAGCAGCCGGTCAAGCGTCACAACACCGTCAGCATCCCCGGTGTAGTCGCTGATCGTAAACGGCCCGATCTCGGGGTCCCAGCCAAACTCCTCGACGCGCAGGATGTGCGGGTGGTCCGCCCGCTGCAGCAGGGCTATCACACGCTCAAACCGCTCGCGGGCGCCCGGCTTGGACGGGAACACCCTGTCCAGACGGTGCAGCAAGTGGCTGGTGTGGTGCTCCGTTCGCAGCACCAGGTGGCGCGAGCCGTACGCCGTTTCGTCCAGCGCGCGGGTGAGCGCGTACCGGTGCTCACCGACTCCGGCTTCACCAGGATGGGTCACAACTTCCAAGTGCCCGAGGGTAGCACAGGGGGTGCTCAAATCCGCCGAACCCGGGTGCAAAGACCCGGCGCCGGCCCGCCCCGCGGCTATCTTCATCGCATGTGGATCGAGCCGGCAGTGATGAACGGCAAGCTCGTGCGCCTGGAGCCGCTCGAGGAAGGGCACGCGCCCGACCTGCTCAGCGCTGCAGACCCGGAGCTGTTCCGTTTCACGCCGCAGGCACCCCCGGAGTGGAGCGTGCCCGGGTTCGTCGAGCAGATCAGCAAGCTCCGCACCCGCCCGGACGTTGTGCCCTTCGCGGTGGTGCTCACCGAGACCGGCGCCGCCATCGGGCGCACCACGTACATGGACATCCAGGCCGAGCACCGCGCCGTGGAGATCGGGCGCACGTGGATCGGCAGGGCCCACCACGCAACGCACGTCAACCCCGAGATGAAGTTCCTGATGCTGCGCCACGCGTTTGAGCGCCTCGCGCCAACCGCCGTCCGCGTGCAGTTGACCACCGCGGCAACGAACCTGCACAGTCAGCGGGCCATTGCCAGGCTCGGGGCCGTCCGCGAGGGTGTGCTCCGCAGCAACCGAATCGTGCCGTCGGGTCCGAGCCCGACCGACCCGCCGATACCGCGAGACACCGTCTACTTCAGCATCCTGCAGGCCGAGTGGCCCTCCGTCAGAGACGGGCTGATGGCCCGGCTCCGATGGCAGCACGAGCCGTAGGCCCGGTCAGATTCCTGCCGTGCGGCCAACGTCCAAGGGCGGGCCGAATCGAGACCCCGGCTACCCTTCACCAATGCCCTCTCACGCCCAACGAATGCTCGCGCTGCGCGTCCTGATCGGAACGCTCTGGGGAGGGTTCGTGTTCATCGCAGGCCTGAGCATCGCCGCGCGCCACGCCAGCAGCTGGCCCGGAGCAGAGAACGCGTTCCGCTTCGGCGGCGTCGGGCTCGCGTCGCTTGGCATGTTCATTTTCTCCTGCGTCGTCGCCGACCGGCTCTTCCCCAGGGCCGACCCGCGCCTGTGCGCCGCCATGCAACTGCTCTTTGGGCTGGTGCTGATAGCCGCGGCGGTCTACGTGGGCGTGTTCATCCTGCGCCTCAACCTCAACAGAGATTAGCAGGCCAGCGTTGGCGCGCCGCCCCCATCGCGTAGTCGCTAACCTACGGGCATGACCATCTCCCGTTCGGCCGCGATCGCTCTCGTCGCAGGTTCGCTCGTCGTCACGCCCACCCTCGCGCTCGGCGAGGCATCGGCCGGCCGCAGCGCACCGCTCGCCGCTACGCACGCTCCGCAGCAGCAGGACCTGCGGGCGATCGCCGCCCAGCAACTGGCCCGAGCCGCGCTCATGGACTTTCGCGCCCTTCAGCGGCAAGATTCAACCCCCGCCGACGCCCGCTACGTCGCGACGCTCCTGCGCGACGCCGTGAGCCTCGACGAGTCCAACGCCTTCATCCTCCGATTCGCGATCGACGCGGCCGCTCAGGCCGGCGACCAGCAGGCGGTCCTCGCGCTCACGCGCGCCCTGGTCGGCATCGCACCAGACGACACCAGCGCTCAGCTGCAGCTCATCCGCGCACGCGTCGGCATGGCCCAAAACGCCGAGGAACGACTCGCTCTCCTGGAGGGCTTCCTCGGCCCGCGCGGCGAGAAGATCGACCCGTCCGTCCGCTCGCGACTCGCCGTCGACGCCGCGCTGCTGCGGCGCGAGACCGGCGACGCGAGCGGCTTTGTCGAGTCGCTCACCGCCGCGACCACGCTCGACGGCTCCAACACCGGCGCCGCGGCGCTCGCTCTCGACTTCTACTCCTCCCGGATCAAGGAGCCAGAAGGCCGGTTCGAGCTGCTCGCCAACACGCTCCTGGCTTCGCCGTTAGACGCTGGCATCCACGGCACGCTCGCCCGAGAACTGGCACTCGCCGGCGCCGCCGATCAGGCGATCCGCTTCTACGACAACGCCTTCGCGCTGCGACGCCGCCAGAGCGGCCCGCGCTCGGCCGCAGAAAACGACGCGGACGCGAGGCAGCGCGTGGACTACCTCGTCCAGGTCTGGCGGTCCCGCGGGCCAGAGGGCGTCGTCAAGCAGCTCAACGACGCCGTCGACGGCCCCCGGCGCGAGGCGCAGATCGAGCTCGACATCGCGTCCGCGACCGGCAAGGCGACCGACAAGCTGCGCAAGCCAGACGAGATCCGGCTCCCGCTGGCGATGGAACGCCTCCGCCTGATGGCCGCGTTCGCCGCCGGTGACACGTCGACCGTCGACCGCTCCCTGGCGGACCTGCAGGCAACCGTCGCCCAGATCGACCGCGACGACCCCGAGCGGGCCGTCGCGACGGCGGAACTTGCCTTCCTCAAGGCGCTCGCGGGCCCCGGCGACATCACCGCGCAGGTGCAGGCCGTCCGTGGGCTGACCGGTGTGCCGCCGGAGTGGTCCGCACGCATTGAAGCCTGGAGCAAGCTCCGCGCCGGCAACGCCGAAGGACGGGCCCTTTTCGAGAAGATGCAGGGCGACCCGCTCGCGGCGCTCGCGCTGCTGGCGGTCGATATCGAGAACACCCCGCCCGCCGACAGCGCCGCATCCCGCGCCATCGGCGACCGCCTGGCCGCGCTCTCCTCCGCCGAACCTGCCTCACAGGTATCGGCTTGGGCACTCTCCGCATACAGGCGCCGCAGCGAGGGCAAGTCACCCCCGCCGACGGCGCGCGAGGAGCGGTTCACCGCCATGGGCGCGGGGATCCCCGCGTGGCTCGACGAGATCACCAGGGAACCTTCGCGCTTCATCACCGTGCGCGCCGTGACCCCCTCCAGCGGGCTGACACAACTCGAACCGGCCATCGTGACGATCAAGGTGACAAACAACACGCCCGTTCCGCTGGCGATCGGGCCGGGCCAGGCGATCGACGACCAGTTGCTGATCATCTCGTCGGTCGATAGCGGCGGCGCTCGCGCGCCGGAACTGGGAAAGTCGGAAGTCGCCTCGCTCGGCGGCCGGCTCCGTCTGCTGCCGCGTGAGTCCGTCTCGTTCCCGGTCTGGGCCGACCCCGGCCTCGGCGGCTGGAGCGTTCAGAACGCGCTGAGCAAGACCGCCCGCCTGCGCCTCACCGTCATCCAGGGCTTCCAGATCGTTGACGGAGCGCCGAAGGCGGGCCCGTTCGGCACAGTGATCGAGGCCGAGCCGCTGGGCCGCGCCAGCGCATCCCTCGGCGATGTCGCACGCCTGACCGCCGAGATCTCTTCGTTGCAGGACGCGGACTTTGCCCTCGCGCTGCTCCGCGCCCGCCTTCAACTGATCGCGACCGAGCGGCCCCTGACACTCCAGCAGGCACGCGCACTTGTCGGCGCCATCGGCGAGCGCTACCGGGCCGCGACACCCGCCGAGCGAGTCCTCATCCTGCTCCTGACCCCCGCGGGCATGCAGTCCGCCCCGGCGGTTGAGCTCGAGCGGCTGGTCGATCAACTCGCCGAGACAGACCCCGTCGTTGCGCGGGTCGCGTTGCTCACCCGTGTCGACAACATCGCCTCGCCCCTGCTGCGCAAGTTTCAGGCGTTCCCCGATCCCGGCGTTCAGGAGGCTGTCAAGGTGATCGAGGCGCGCCTCGCGGCATACCTGCCGCTCTTCTCACGCGTCGGCAGCGCAGCGGCGAAGCCGGTAGATCCGCCCGCGCCACCGGCCGCTTCGCCCACGCCCGCCGGAACCCCCGGGGCCCAACCCAAGCCGTGAACAGCGATTCCCAATCCACTCAGCAGAGGGCGCCCGGCGGCAAGGAGGGCTTCATTGTCATGCTCCGCCGGCGCGTGGTTCCGTGGCTGCAGGTCATCGGGCTGCTGCTGCTTGCGCTGGCGGTCTACCTGGTGATCGGCCAGAAGGACCTGCTGAGCAACGCGTGGGCC
Source organism: uncultured Phycisphaeraceae bacterium (assembly GCA_964403525.1). GTDB lineage: Bacteria > Planctomycetota > Phycisphaerae > Phycisphaerales > UBA1924 > JAJTGZ01. Next base: position 52,070 of record CAYOGE010000008.1, read on the forward strand.
TCGCTCAAGTCGGCGCCCGCGTGGCAGATCGCCGCTGTCTTGGCGCTGCCGCTGGCCAACTGGCTGATCGTGACGCTCCTCTTCCACGTATTGACCAACCACTGCGCACGCGTGCGATGGGGCGAGATGACGGCGCTCATCGGGTCGGCGTGGCTGCTCAACATCATCCCCGGCCGGCCCGGGCTGATGGGCCGTGTCGCCTACCACAAGCTCGTCAACCGCATGCCCATCAAGGACTGCGTCATGGTGATCATGATGGGAATCGCCGCCAACGGCGTGGCCATCGCCCTGGCGCTCCTGCTGATCGGCGCCACGTTTCTGGGTGGCAGCATCCTGCCGCCGGAACTCTCGGTGGCCTACACGCCGCGGCTGCTCATCTTCGGCGCCGCCGCGACGCTCGCGCTGATCCTCTCGGCGGCATGGCTGCAGCACGGGTCACGCCCGATCGGCACCGGCCCGATGACGCCGTGGCGGTTTACGTTCGCCGTGGCGATGCGCTACGCCGACTACCTCGTCTGGGTCGCTCGCTACTGGCTCGCCTTTTCGGTGATCGGCATCCCCATCACCCTGACGGAGGCCGCGGCCGTCGCCGCGGTGAGCCAGCTCGTGCAGCTGCTGCCGGTGCAGCTGGGCCCGCGCGAGTGGGCGGTCGGTCTCGCAGGAACCTTCCTCCCGAGCCTGCGCCCCGCGGCGGCTTCAACCACCATCAACCCGGCAACGGGCCTGACGGCCGACCTGCTCAACCGCGCCGCCGAGTTGGCGGTCTCGTTGCCGGTGGGGGTGGTCTGCACGTGGTGGGTTTTCAGGGCTGTGCGGCGTGCCGAACGCGCCCAGCCGGCGATAACCCCCAGCGGACGCTGAGCCGCCCTCTGCGATAACCGATGCATCCAAGGCCCCCGATCCTGCGCATAGGAGGTTGGGGGGCAGGAGCGCTGTGCGATGATCAGCCGCATCGAACAGGACCACAGCCGGTTCCGACAGATCGTCAAGGGGACGATCCGCAAGGACCTCCGGCGGTTCATTGCGCGAGATGAGATGATCGGCCAGGAGGGCGGCCGCGCGGTCTCGATCCCGGTGCACGACATCGACACGCCGACGTTCCGCTACGGCGACAACTCCGGGCAGGTGGGGATGGGCGACGGAGAAGGCGAGGGTGGAGCAGAATCGGGCAAGGGACGCGCCGGTGACGCCGAGGGACGGCACCTGATGGAGGTCTCCGTCACGATCGAAGAGCTCGCCGACATCCTGGGCGAGGAGCTGAAGCTGCCGCGGATCGTCCCCAAGGGGAACCACAACATCACGACGGTGAAGGACCGCTACAACGGCGTGCGACCGACGGGGCCCAATTCCCTCCGCCACTTCAAGCGGACCTACCGCGAGGCCCTTCGCCGTCAGCTCGCGCTTGGCGACTACGACCCGGACAACCCGATCATCGTGCCGGTGAAGAACGACCTCCGCTTCCGCTCCTGGACGGAGGTGAAGGAGCCGCACAGCAACGCACTGGCCGTCTACATGATGGACGTTTCGGGCTCGATGGGGAGCGAGCAGAAAGAGCTTGTGCGCCTGCAGGCGTTCTGGATCGATTCGTGGCTGCGGCGGAACTACAAGGGGTTCGAGTCGCGCTTCATCGTGCACGACGTGAACGCGCAGGTCGTCGACCGCAAGACGTTCTTCTCGTTGCGTGAAGACGGCGGCACCAAGATCAGCAGCGCGCTGGAAAAGTGCAAGGAGCTTCTGCACGAACACTTCGACCCCGCGAACTGGAACACCTACCTGTTCCATTTCTCAGACGGTGACAACGCCTCAGACACCGACAACCGCGCCTGCGTCGACCTGCTCCGCAACGACCTGCTGCCGGTGGTCAACCAGTTCGGGTACGTGCAGGTCAAGAGCGCGTACGGCTCGGGCCAGTTCCACCAAGTGCTGCGCGAAGCGTTCCCGGAAGGGGCCGACGAGGGGAGCGACGCTGCGAAAGTGGCCCTGGCGAAGGTGAACGAGCGCGAGGATGTGCTCGATGCGCTCCGCGCGATGTTCAAGGCCGGCCGCTGAGCGCGCGGCGCGCCGCAAGGCCGTGGATTCGATATGGGCGACCCTTGGCCGGCAGGGCCCGACGTACCACCCGAGGTGTCAGAACGCCGCCTGGCAAAATGACCGCGTTGCGCTACCACGCCGCAGGGGTGGTGCACGCCGGAAGCGGTGGACGCAGCGGGCCGCCGGGGTGCTAAGAATGCCGCCGTGTTCCGCCCCATCGCCTGCTCACTCGCGCTCGCTGGGCTCCGCAACCAGCACCTCACACCGGCCGCGGCCCTGCAGGCGGGCCTGACCGCTGCGCGCGTGGTGCGTTGTTCCGCAGTGCAGCTTGACGGCACCGAGCCGGGGATGCGGGCCCGCGAGCTTGACCGGTCCGGCAGGCGGGACGTCGCGGCAACGCTCCGCCGCAACGGGCTCACGTTTACGGGGATTGACCTGTGGATTCCTGAGTCTCACTTCACAAGCGGGCAGCACGTCGATCGGGCGGTTGAGGCGGTCGTTCAGGCGTGCGGGCTTGCGGGCGAACTCGGGCGGCTGGTTGAGGAGAGTGGAAAGCCCAGCGTCAGCATCGGCCTGCCGGAGCAGAACCCTCGCGAACTGGTGAGCGTGCTCGTGACGGCGGCCATGCGGGCGGGTGTGCTGCTGGCCGATCACCACCGTTCGCTCGCCGAGAGCGGGGCGGTGCTCGGCATCGGGTTTGATCCGGCCTCTGAGATCCTGGCAGGACGCGACGTGGCCGTCAGCGCGGCCAAGCTCGCCCACGTGATCAACGACGCACGGCTCACCGACGCGTCTGCTCGCGAGCGGATGGTTGTCGGGCATGGCAAGCTCGACGTGCCGGCCTACAAGGCCGTGCTGCGGACGGTGACGGCCCTTTCACACGTGGTCGTGGACACGCGCGACAGGTCTGATCCGGTCGAGGCCGCACGCGAGGCGGTGAACGAGTGGATCGCCGCGGACGGAGCGGGCGGCGTGTGAGCCCCGCTCACTCCAGCGAAGCGAGCTCGCTGTCTGGGATGTCGGCGTTGGTGTAGACCTTCTTCACGTCTTCGTTGTCCTCAAGCTCCTCGACGAGCTTGAGCAGGTCCTTCACCACGGGGCCGATGATGGTGACGGTGTTGGTCGGGAGCATGTCCAGCTCGGACTCGGTGACGGTGAGCCCGGCCGACTTGATCGCTTCGCGCACGGTCAGGAACTTCGTCGGCTCGGTCAGGACCTGCCAGGTTGCGGGCGCATCGTCGCTGGCGGGGCTGCCGGGGCGCACGTCTTCTGCGCCCGCGGCGAGGGCCGCCTCGATGATCTGGTTCTCGGTCTGCCCGGCGGCAGAGACGGTGATGACACCCGTGTGCACGAACTGGTGGCTCACCGCGCCGCTGACGCCCATCTTGCACTCGGCGCGGGCGAAGGAGAGGCGCACGTCGCCCGCGGTGCGGGCACGGTTGTTGGTGAGCGCATCGACGATGATCGCGACGCCGCCGGGCCCGTACCCCTCGTAGCGGACGGGCTCGTAGTTCTCGGTGTCGCCGCCGCCGGCGCCCTTCTTGATGGCCCGCTCGATGTTGTCGTTGGGGACGTTGTGGTACTTGGCTTCTTCGAGGGCGGTGCGCAGGAGGAAGTTGAAGTTGGGATCAGGCCCGTGCTGGCGTGCGGCGGAGATGATCGCGCGGCTGCACATCGTCCACGCCTTGCTGCGGCGCTTGTCAACGACGGCCTTGCGGTGCCGGATCTTGCTCCATTTGTTGTGGCCGGCCATGGCAGCGTTCCGTGCGGGGTCGTTGCGGGGAGGAGGAGTCGCGGAGGGGTTACGGCAGTCGGGGGCTACTTGGCCTTGCGTGGCCCGCCGCGCTGCGCGCGAGCCTTGGAGGTCGGCGTCTTGGCGGGGGCGGCCTTGGGGACGCGCGTCGGCGTGACGGGGAGCAGGTCGGCGGCGCCCTGGAGCAGGGCGTAGGCGTCGCGTGCGTCGCCGGCCTTGACGAGCCGGCCGACGATCGACGAGGCCTCGGCTGGGCTGGTGCCCCTGTCGATGATCTTTGCCTTCTCGAGCACCGCGGCGATACGCGAATCAACGGGCACGGTGTGGATGTTGCAGCAGAGCAGGGCGACGCGGTCGGTCACGAACGCGGGGGCGTGGGTGAGTGAGGCGAGGTAGGTGCTCGCGGCCTTCTTGCTCAAGGCGGGGAGGTGCCCCAGGCGCAGCCGGTTCTCGATCTTGAAGATCTGCGTGAGCGCTGCGCGGATCGAGAGCACGCGATCTTCGACCTTGGGGTAGGTCGGCCCGATGATGGCCGCCATCTCGCCGGGCAGGCAGACGCGGAACTCGTTGACGTCGACGACCGCGGAGGCGATCTTCTTGAGAGCCGCGTCGGCGCGTGCGGTGGTGCATTCCCAGATCAGGAACGACCGCACGAACTCGCGGAGCATGGTGTCGGCGTGGTAGATGTCCGGGCCTGCGGCGTCGGCGGCTTCGGCGCTCTGGGCGGTTTCTTCGCCGGTGTGAGAGCCGGGGATCGCGGCGGGCTTGACCCGGGTGCGCAGGCCGTCGAGCGTCTGCGCGAGCAGGCGCGCCTTGTCAGGGGTTGCCATGGGGCGGCTCCTGATCGGCGGCGGTGGGCTGGTCGGTGGGCTGCTGTGACTTCTCGCGCTCGGCGGCGACCTTGCTAAGGGCCTGGAGCACCTCGGCCTGCTTCTTGAAGCTGCGGTCGATCACGAAGGCGAGTTGCGGCATGTACTTGAGGGCCAGCAGATCGGCCGCTTCGCGCCGGATGAAGGCCTTTGAGTGCTCGAGCGCGCCGCGGACCTTGCTCTCGTTCTTCTCCGGGAGGACCGAGACGGCGACGGTCGCGTTGTGGCCGTCGGGCGAGAGCTGGACGGAGGTGACGGTGATCAACGAGCCTTCGGCGCGGGGGTCTTGAAGCCCCTGCACCAGCACCTTCTGCACGGCGCGGAGCAGTTCGGCGGTCGCTTTTTCGTGGTGGTGGCTCAAGCGGCGTGTTCCTGGGAGTTGGTTGATCCGTCGGTCCTCCCGGAGCACCGAGCACCGGAGGAACCGGTGATCGGTGGCACGGGGGGTGAATCGCCGGTGTCGATCGCGTCGAGTTCCGAGTCTGACCATACGGGACCAGACTCGAGGTCGCCCCCGCTGTGCTGCGCGATTTCCTGGGCCGAGAGCATCTGGTGCTCCATGGCGCCCAGACGCCCCTCGGGAAGCGAGCGGAGCTTGTGCTCGATCGAGTCGATGACGCTCCGTAGGTATTTGCGGTCGCTGCCGACGATCGCCAGAGCCATGATCGCGAGCGAAGCGTTCTCCTGGTTGCCCACCTCGGCGACGCTGCACTGGTGCTCGCGGTGGAGCTTGTCCTTGACCGAGCTGACCACGCGGCGTTTGTCCTTGAGGGACTCCGCGCCGGGGACTTCGATCTCGAACTGGAGGAGGGCGATGTACATGGAGGGGCACCAGCCATTAGCCACCAGGCGTCAGTGAAGGCGGGGGAACGCTTGCGCGTGTCTTACGAGTGCCTCATGCCCGGTGCCTAATGCCTTCTTACAGCGTCCGCTTGATCTCGATCTTCTTGTAGCACTCGAGCACGTCGCCGGTCTTGATGTCGTCGTAGCCGACGATCTTCATGCCGCACTCCATGCCCATCTTGACTTCCTTGGCGTCGTCCTTGAAGCGCTTGAGCTGCTCCAGGACGCGGTCCTGCTCGATGACGATGCCGTTGCGGGTGACGCGGATGAGCGCGTCGCGCAGGAACGAGCCGTCGGTGACGTAGCAGCCGGCGATGGTGCCGACCTTGGTGACCTTGAACACCTGGCGGACGTCGGCGTGGCCGAGGACCTCCTGGCGGATCTCGGGTTCCAAGAGGCCGCTGGCGGCCTTCTTGACGTCGTCGACGATGTCGTAGATGACCTGGTAGGTGCGAACCTCGACGCCCTTGCGGTCGGCCTCACTGCGGGCCTTGCCGGAGGGGATGACGTTGAAGCCGACTACGACGGCGTTGGAGGCGTGCGCGAGGACGATGTCGCTCTCCTGGATGCCGCCGACGGCGGAGTGGAGCACGCGGACCTTGACCTCGGCGGTTGAGAGCTTCTCGATCTGGTTCTTGATGACGTCGACGCTGCCCTGCACGTCGGCCTTGAGGACGATGAGGATTTCCTTGACGGAGGCGTCCTTCATCTGGCTGAAGAGGCCGTCGAGGGTGACCTTGGGCTGGTGGAGCGAGGCCTCGCGGTCGCGGACGCGGCGCTGCTCGGCGGCCTGCTCGGCCTGCTTGAGCGTGCCGGTGACGAAGAACGCGTCTCCGGCGGAGGGGATCTCGTCGATGCCGCTGACTTGCACCGGCGTGCTGGGCCCGGCGATCTTGATGCGCTTGCCCTGGTCGTCGGTGATGTCGCGGACGCGGCCGAAGGCGCGGCCGACGACGATAAAGTCGCCGACCTTGAGCTCGCCGTCCTGGACCATGATGGTGGCGATGGGGCCGCGGCCCTCGACCTGGCCGGCCTCGATGACCCGGCCTCGGGCGTTGCCCTTGAAGTCGGCCTTGAGCTGGAGGACCTCGGCCTGCAGCTCGAGGATCTCGAGGAGTTCCTTGATGCCTGTGCCCTTGAGAGCGGAGGTGTGGATGACCTCGGTGCTGCCGCCCCACTGGGTGGGCGAGAGGTTCTGCTCGGCGAGCTGGCCGTAGACCTTCTGGATCTGGTTCTCGGTGGCCTGGGGCGAATCGATCTTGTTGAGGGCGACGATGATCGGCGCGCCGGCGGCCCGCGCGTGGTTGATCGACTCAACGGTCTGGGGCATGACGCCCTCGGGTGCGCCGACGACGAGCACGATGGCGTCGGTGACGTTCGCGCCGCGGGCACGCATCTCGGTGAACGCCTCGTGGCCTGGGGTGTCGATGAACACGACCGACTTGGTCACGCCGTTGACCTCAACGGGGACCTTGAACGCGCTGGTCTTCTGGGTGATGCCGCCGGCCTCGCCCTCTGCGACTTTGGCCTTGCGGATGGCGTCGAGCAGGCTGGTCTTTCCGTGGTCGACGTGGCCCATGATTGTGACGATGGGTGAGCGGGGGCGCTCGTCGATCGTCTTGCGGTCTGTGAACTGCGACTCGACCTTCTCTTCGGCGGTCTTGGCCTGGTTGACCACCAGCTCGATGTCGAAGTCGATCATGATCTCCTGCGCCTTGGCGGGATCGATCGCGGTGTTGATCGTCGCCATCACGCCCTGCATGAAGAGCTTCTTGATGATGTCGGCGCCCTTGACGCCCGAGGCGGCGGCGAGGTCCTTGATCGTGAACGGCGCGGTGATCTCCACGCGTCCTTCGACGTCTTCGATCTGGCGTCCCTGCGCATCGAGGCGAGCCTTGGCCTCGCGCCGGCGCTGCTTGAGCAGGCCGGACGAGCGAGCGAGGCGTTCTTCACGCTCGGCAAGGTCTGCCTCGGTAAAGCCGGTGCGGCCTTCGGTTGAGATGTCGTTCTTGGGGTCGCGGATCTTGCGCTTGGGTGGGACGGCCGGGCCGCTCTGGCCTGGACGCGACGGGCCGCGGCGCAGGTTGCGGCGGGTGGGGTCGTCTCCACCGCCCGCTGGCCGGGCGCCGGTGCCCGACCGCATGCCGGGCGAGCTGCCGCTGTAGCCGCCGGGCCCGCCTGTGCGCGGGGGGCGACGCTCGGGCATCTGCTCGGGCGCTTCGATGCGGACGACCTTGGGGCCGGCGAGTGTGACCTTGGCTTTCTCGCCCATCGCCTGGCCGACCTGCTTGACGTTGGTGGGGCGGGTCGGCACGTTCATCGGCGCGGGGCGGAAGCCGGTGCGCAGGCCAACGGGCAGGTGGGACTGGTTCGGCGCTGCGGGAGCGGCGGGCGCTGCGCCCGGCGGCGTGGTGGGGGGAGTAGTTCCCGTCGGCGCTGCTCCCGGGGCCGCGGGCGCGGCTGGAGCGCTGGCGGCGGGGCGTGCTTCGACGGTGCGCGGCTCGGGGACGCTGGTTGGCTTGTGAGGCACGACCACCTGCGATGAGGAGTGGTCGGTGTGGGCGGCTGGCGCTGCGGGCGCGTGGGATGGCCCGGTGTGGATCGACGGTGTGACGTGCGGCACCGTGGCGGTGGTTGAGTCCGTCGCGGCGTCGTGGCCGTCGTCGTGGTGGTCGCCCTCGCCCTTGGCGCTGCTGCGCTTGCGGGGGTGGTTGGCGCTGCGGGCGGCGTCAACGTCTACGTGCTGCTTGGTCTCGACGGCGGTGGCGACAGCGCCCGTGCTGAACCACTCACGGATAGAGGCTTCCAGACCGGCGGAGACCACGCTGGCGTGGCTCTTGACCTTGTCGGCGGGGACGCCCTCGTCGACGCATTTCTGGATGATCAGTTTGCTGGCGACGCCGATTTCTTTCGCGATGTCGCTGATGCGTTTGCTGGCCAAGCGAGACTCCGAGGTGAGTGGAAGAAACGAGAGAGCGATTCAGGAAGCCGTCGCCGCGGTGGTGACCGGGGCGGCGGGGGGGAGACGTATTGAGAGCAGGCTGGAAACCTGCTCCGCGATCAGCCGCCGAGGATGTCGGCAGCGCGGGCGTCGTCGGACTTTTCGACCTCCGGGGGCGGGGTGGAGCCGTCGGCCAGGGGCGAAGCGCCGGCCTCGAGCAGGCGGGCGGAGGAGTCGAACAGGTCGCGCTTGGCCTTGTCCTTCTCTTCCTTTTCCTTCTGCTGGATGATGGCGACTTCCTTGGCCTTGATGCCGGCTGCCTCGACGGCTGCCTGCGCCGTCGCCTGGTCGAGCCCGAGCTCGTTGACCAGCACATCGGCGCCGACTTCTTCGATGTCAAAGACGCTGACCATGCCGAGGGCGGCGAGGCGGTCGGCCATCTCTTCGGTGATGCCCGGGACGGTGGTGAGCGTGGCACCCATCGTCTCGAGGCCCTTGTTGAACTCGTCGGGGGTGAGGATGTCGACGTCCCAGCCCGTGAGGCGGGCGGCGAGGCGGACGTTCTGGCCGCGCTTGCCGATCGCGAGGCTGAGCTGGTCGTCGCGGACGACGACGGTGGCGCGGCCGAGTTCGAGGCAGAGGCTGATCTCGTTGACCTCGGCGGGCTTGAGGGCGTTGCCGATGAGGATCTGGCTGCTCTCGTTCCAGCGGACGATGTCGATCTTCTCGCCGTTGAGCTCGTCGACGATGTTCTTGATGCGCGAGCCGCGGACGCCGACGCAGGCGCCGACGGGGTCGACCTTGCTGTCAACGGACGCGACGGCGACCTTTGTGCGGTAGCCGGGCTCGCGGGCCATGGCCTTGACCTCGATGATCTTGTCGGCGACCTCGGGGACTTCGACCTCGAAGAGGCGCTTGATGAAGTCGGGGTTTGCGCGGCTGAGGACGATCTTGACCTGGCTGCCTGCGTCGCGGACGTCGAGGCAGAGGCAGCGGACGCGGTCTCCGGGGCTGAACTGCTCGCCGGGGATCTGCTCGCTGCGGGGCATGAAGGCCTCGGCGCGGTCGAGGGTGATCACGAGGCTGCCGCCGTCGTAGCGCTGGACGACGCCGGTGACGATGTCGCCGATGCGTTTGGAGTATTCGTCGAGGAGGCTGGTGCGCTCGTCGTCGCGGTTGCGCTGGATCATGACCTGCTTGAAGGTCTGCGCGGCGATGCGGCCGAGGGCGGCGGGCTCGAGTGCGATGGGCTCGTTGTGCCTGAAGATGTTGATCGCGCCGGTGATGCGGTCGATCTCGCAGCGGAACTCCTCGGTGTCGAGGGTGTTGTAGTGCTTGCGCGCGGCGGAGGCCATGGCCAGTTCGAGGTTGGCGATGAGGATGTTCTTGTCGATCTTGCGGTCGCGGGCGATCGAGTCGAGGATGCGCATCATCTCGGCGGTGTTGATTGCGGGTGCGGCGGGTTCAGCTTTGGCCATGGGATGTGTTCCGGGTTGTTGAGTTTTCGAGGCGGGAGGGGGCGGACACGGGGGGAATGGGGCGGAGAGACGTGAGCTTTGAGACGTGAGTAGAGGCAGGAAGGCGGAGGCAGTAAGCCAGCGAGGCGGGGGGCAAAACGCGAGCGGCCACGGGTGTTGTCCGTGGCCGTCATCTGCCGGGTGCCGACCTTGAAGGATCGGTGGAACCAGCGCTCGCAGGTTTTCATTTCCGCGTCAGGCCATGTGGCCCTCCGCGGCGGGAAGAAAACCGGCACCCTCTCCGGAGCATCCGAGCTTCCGGAAAAGGCATGACCGCGCAGGCGTGATGGCCTGGTGATCAGCGAGCATGATGACGGCGTGTGGTCATAAAAAATCAGTCCTTTGACGACACCGTAACCAGGATTTCAACAGCACCAGTTTATGCGGGGTTTGGTGGGGGGGCAAGCGGCCCGGATTGGGAGTAGAGCATGTTCCTGCTGGAGCTCAGCCCCGCAGAGCGATTCGGCGAGTGCAGAATCGGCTCTCTTGAGCTGGAAATCGGACCTGGAACCGAAGGCGGCCGGCCCGGGGGACGGACTCTATGTGGCTCCGCTGCCGCCGGTCTTCTGCTCTTAACTCATCTGCGTTCCCTTCAATAGCCCATGACCGATCCTCTCGCTCTCTACGCGTATCTGGTGCTCGCCCGTACCCGCGTGATGGACAAGGCCGCGACCCTTGCGCCCGGGCAGCCCGTCCAGGCATTCCCGATCGGCCTGGGGAGTGTCGCGGCGACGCTGACGCACACGGTGCTGGCGGAGTGGTTCTACGTACGTCGCATCGCAGGTGAGCCGGTGCCGGCGTACAAGGAGTGGCCGCACCAGTACGAACATCCGCCGGCGATTGGGGTCATCCGGGCGTTCTGGGATGAGCAGAGCGTGCGGACGCGGCGCGTATTGGCGGGTGAGCGGGATTGGGAGCGGAAGATCAGTTACACGGCTCTGCTTGACGAGGGTGAGAAGGGACCGGCGCGGACGATCACGGCTACGCCGCGGGAGATATTCACGCAGCTTGCGCTGCACGAGGTGCACCACCGTTCGCAGGTGATGGCGATGATGCGGCAGCTTGGGGCGGTCGTGGAGGACCTGGATTTCAGTGCGATGACGTACGCGAGGCGGTAGGCCATAAGAGCCTTGTGCGCGAGCACAAGGGGTACGGGGAGCGTGTTTCATCCGCAATCACCTTGTGCTTGCGCACAAGGGTCTTATCGCAGCAGGTGCCCGCCGCGCTTGGCCCGCTGCGCGTTCCACTCCGCCATTGCGGGCGGGTGGTCTTTGACGAGCTTGATGAGCTGACTGGTGGTGATGCCGAGCCGCTCGGCGGCGGGCTTTGGCTCCCACCCGCCTTCGCCGCTGTCGGCAATCGTGTCGAGGGCTTCGGCGAGGAGGGCGGGGTAGTCGTGGTGGTCGGGGTTGCAGGCGATGCGGCCCGTACTGCCGTCGCGCGTGCCGCCGACGCGTGAGCGCCACAGTGTGGAGTTCTGCTCGCCGGGTTTGCCCGCGGGGTTGATGGCCGCGTCGAGCGATTGGATGAACTGCTCAAACGTCTTGCCGCGGAGGGCGGGCGCGGGGGGGGCGGGCGTACGGATGTGGACGGCGAGTGTGAGACGCAGGCGGCGGAGGGCGACGGACTTGTTCTCGCTCTGTGAGCGGCGCTCACCGGCGTGTGCCTTCAGGCCGCTGGGGCGGTGGGTGAGGGTGATGAGCGTGCTGACCTTGTTGCGGTGCTGGCCGCCGGGGCCGCCGCCGCGGCCTGCGGCAAGATCGCATTGGGCCAGGAGGGCTTCGTCACTGAGGCAGGCAGGGTGGGGGTGGGGGAGGGGGGACAAAGTGAACGTGAAAGTGAACGTGAAAGAAGACAGGTTCACAGCGAGGTGGTGGGGACTGCGGAGAAGCCCGTATCGGTTCCTGCTGTGGGGTCGGTGTCGAGCAGGACCGCCGCGAGCCCGGCGATCATGGCTGCGTTGTCCATGCACAGGTCCAAGGGGGGGAGGCGGAGGTCGAGCGCGTGGTTCTGTGCGAAGCGTGCGAGCTCTGCGCGCAGGCGCGAGTTGGCGCTGACGCCGCCGCCGACGAGAAGAGACTTGATGCCCCCGTGCTGTTCGAGCGCGCGCCCGAGCTTCATGGTGATCGCGGCGGCGGCGGCGCGCTGGAACGAGGCGCAGAGGTCTTGGGCGCTTGGGCGGGTGTGGGCGGGTGCTTTGGGGCCGGGGACACCGTTCCATTTGTAGAGCACGGCGGTCTTGAGGCCGCTGAAGGAGAAGTCGAGCGAGCCGGGCGCGACGCGTGAGACGGGGAAGGTGATGAGCGTGTGGTCACCCTTCTGCGCGAGTTTGTCGACCAGTGGGCCGCCGGGGAAGCCGAGTCCGATGATCGCGGCGACTTTGTCGTACGCCTCGCCGATGGCGTCATCGATCGTCGCGGCGATGCGGGTCATGCGCGAGGGGGAGTGCATGAGGTAGATGGAGGTGTGCCCGCCGCTGACGACCAGGCCGAGCGCTGGAAACTGCGGCATCGGCGGAGCGGTCATGCACCCGGCGTAAAGGTGAGCGTGGATGTGGTCAACGGGGATGCACGGCTTGCCCAGCGCGAGGGCGAGCCCCTTTGCGCCCGCAACGCCGACCAGCAGCGAGCCGATCAGCCCGGGGCGGTTGCCGACGGCGACGGCGTCAAGGTCGGCGAGCGTGACGCCGGCCTCGCTCACGGCCTGGCGGACGATCGGCAGGAGGCGCTCGGCGTGGGCGCGGCTGGCGATCTCGGGGACGACGCCGCGGTACTCGGCGTGGAGTTCGTGCTGGCTGGCGATGGTGTTTGAGAGGATCGCGGCGCGGCCGGAAGGGTCGGTGCGGACGATGGCGGCGGCGGTCTCGTCGCAGGAGGTCTCGAGACCGAGGATGAGGTGGCCCGCGTCCTTTGCGCGGGTCTCGCGGGCGCGTGTTGTGGGGCTGGGGATGGTCATCAGTCCTTGTGGAACGCGCGGAGCTTGGTGGAGAGGCGCAGCAGCAGGGCGACGCGCTCGAACTGGTCGATCCAGTCTGCGGTGACGGCGGCGACCTCGTCTGCCGGCACGGGTGCGCCGGGGAGGGGGCACGAGGGGCCGAGCTTGGCCGCAGCCATGCGGCGGTAACGCGCCAGCGTGCGGTCACCGCCGAGTGCGACGAAGTCGAATTCCTCGTTGAGGAAGATGACGACGGGGACGCGCCCGCCGCCGCAGATGGTGAAGTTGGCGCTGAAGTCGGCGTGGAGGTCTCGGTCGATCAGGCGCAGGTCGATGCCGGCGGAGCGGCCGCCGAGGTCTGAGGCGGGGCGGAGCTGCGCGATCGCGGCGAGGATGGGGACCTGCTGGACGCAGTCGCCGCACCAGGTGCCGGAGATGACCAGCACGTTGATGCGCCGCTGGAAGCCCTGGATGAGGGCCTGCTGCGGTGGTTTGAGCGCGACGCCGGCGGCGAACGCCTCCCAGCGCGTGCGCTCGGGGGGCTTGGCGGTGGCGAGGTACTTGGCGTATGGGAGCGCAGACTCGAAGGTTGCGCGGTAGGCCGCGGGTGTGAGCATGTGGCAGGGTATGGGTAGAGCGTGAGCGTCTGCCCGATCGCGGGGGGTCACGCGTTGATCGAGAGGATGAGGCAGACGGCGGCGGCGGTGACGGCTGCGGCGAGGAGCGTCTTTGGGAGTGTCGCGGAGCGGAACGCCTTTGACGTGGTGAGCAGGACGGTGGAGACGACCCAGACGACGAGGAAGCAGGCGACGAGGGTCGGCCACTTGGAGATGCCGAAGGGGTGCTTGAGGATGTACATGAGCACGGCGCCGGTGCCGAATGGGGCGACGCCGAAGACGAGCATCTGGCGGGTCTCGGGGCTGCGGTTCACCGACGCCCAGTCGACGGCGATGATCGCCAGCGCGATGGCCAGGCAGCAGACGATCAGCACGATGACGGTGATGGGTGACATCAGGAGTTGAAGAGCCCCGGCTGGTCGGCGTTGGCGAGGGTGAGCCGGGATGCGGGAAGCTTCTTGACCACCTGCACCTGGGCATCTACGAGGGCGGAATGGTCGACCTCGAGGCACTCGAGCACCTGCCTGGCACGCGCGACGGTGCGGGCGGGGAGGCCGGCGAGCTTGGCGACGTGGATGCCGTAGGACTTATCGGCGCGCCCGGGGAGGATGCGGTGGAGGAAGATGATCTGGTCCTGCCACTCGCGGACGGCGACGTGCAGGTTGGTGACGCGCCCCTGGAGGCGTTCCTGGAGCTGGGTGAGCTCGTGGTAGTGGGTGGCGAAGAGCGTGCGCGGCGCCGGCGCTGGGGGTGTGCCGGCGAGGGTCTCGGCGATGGCCCACGCGAGGGAGAGGCCGTCGAGTGTGCTGGTGCCGCGGCCGATCTCGTCGAGGATGACCAGGGAGCGCGGTGTGGCGTGGTGGAGGATGTTGGCCGTTTCGGTCATCTCGACCATGAACGTGGACTGTCCGGCGAAGAGGGCGTCGTCAGCGCCGACGCGGGTGAAGATCCGGTCGCACAGGCCGATGGTGGCGGAGGTTGCGGGGACGAAGCAGCCGGTGTGGGCCAGGAGGGTGATGAGCGCGGTCTGGCGGATGAAGGTGCTCTTGCCGGCCATGTTGGGCCCGGTGATGAGCGCCAGCGATGCGGGCGAGTCGTCGGTGCCGATGGTCAGGTCGTTGGGGACGAAGTTCTGCTCCATCAGTTCTTCGACGACGGGGTGGCGGCCGCCCTTGATCGAGAGGATGGGGCGGTCGACCATCTGCGGGCAGCACCAGCGGCGCGAGAAGCTCTTGGCGGCGAAGGCGAGGAGCACGTCGAGCTCGGCGACGGCGCTGCCGAACGCGCTGATCTGCGGGATCAGTGCGGCGGCGCGGTCGGTGAGGTCTTCGAAGATCGCCTGCTCGCGTGCGAGGGCGCGGGTGTCGGCGTTTGAGACCTTGTCTTCGTACGCCTTCAACTCGGGGGTGATGTAGCGTTCGGCGTTGGTGAGCGTCTGGCGGCGGGAGAAGGCGTCGGGGGCGCGGGCGGCCTGCGCCTTGGGGAGCTCGATGAAGTAGCCGAAGACCTTGTTGAAGCCGACCTTGAGGTTGGGGAGGTTGTGCTCGGCCTGCAGGCGTGCCTGGTAGTCGACGGCCCACTGGGCGGCGTCGGACTTGAGCGAGCGTGCCTCGTCGAGCGCGGCGTCTACGCCGTCGCGGACCAGGCCGCCCTCGCGCAGGTGCGCGGGGGGCGCATCGTTGCAGGTTGTGGTGATCGCGAGGGCGAGCGGTTCGAGCGCGTCGGCGAGCTGTGCGATGGTGCCGGCGTGATGGACGAGGGCGGGCGCGGGCGCCAGGTGGTCGCGCAGGGCGGCGATCGAGGCGAGCGAGCGGCCGAGGGCGACGATGTCGCGCGGCGTGCAGCGGCGCAGGGCGACGCGTGCGGCGATGCGGGCGACGTCCTGGATCGGCTCGATCAGGGCGACGAGTTCGCCGGCGAAGCGCAGGTCGTCGGTGAAGAGCGAGACGGCTCGCTGGCGGGCGGAGATCGCGCCGACGTCGCGCAGCGGGCGGCAGAGCCAGTCTCGGAGCAGCCGCTTGCCCATGGCGGTGCGGCAGAGCGGGCGGCCGGCGGGTGTGGTGAAGACGCCGACGAGTGAACCGTCGCGCAGGCCCACCGAGCCGGGGGCCTGGTGCTGGGTGCGGATGGTCCGGTCGATCTCAAGCGCCCGGAGGGAGACGGCGTCGATTGTCAGGTGGTCGTCGAGTGAGACGACGCGCGGCGGGCGCAGGTGAGAGAGCGCGGCCTTTGAGCGGTCGGTGAGGCCGGAGCCGTGGGCGACTGCGCCGCTGCCGGTTGGCATCTGCGTCGCGCGCAGGTAGCGGACGAGCGCGCCGGCGGGGGCGACCAGCGGCTCGTCGTCACCGAGGCCGAAGCCGGCGAGCGTTGATACGTTGAAGAGCTCCAGCAACGCCTGGCGTGACTCGTTTGGCCTGAAGTGCCACTGCGGCTGCGGCGTGGTGGCGATGTTGAGTGCCGCCAGCGGTGCGGCCAGGCGCGGTGGCGGCTTGCCGGTTGATGTTTCCGGGTAGAGCAGCTCGGTGACGCGGCGGCGTGCGAGCTCGTCGGCGACCTGGTCGGGCGCGACGGAGAGAACAGAGAAGTGGCCGGTTGACAGCTCGGCGATGGCGATGGCGGCGTCGCCGGTTGTGAGCGAGGGTGCGCCGCCGTGCTTGCCGTTGGCGGTGCCGCCGGGTGCTTCGGGGGGGAAGCAGACGGCGGCGAGGATGTTTGGCGTGTCGTCGTCGAGGAGGTTCTCGTCGACAAGCGTTCCGGGGGTGAGGACGGAGGTGACGCCGCGCTCGATGACGGCGTTGTTGGCCTTGGCTTCGGCGGGGTCTTGCAACTGGTCGCAGATCGCCACGCGGAACCCGGCGGCGATGAGCTTGCGGGCGTAGGTGTCGAGCTGGTGGTAGGGGACGCCGGCCATGGGGATGCCGGTGGTGCGCTGGGTGAGTGTGAGGCCGATCGCCTTGTGGGCCGCGACCGCGTCGTCGTCGAACATCTCGTAGAAGTCGCCCATGCGGAACATGAGCAGGCAGTCTGGGTGCGCCTTCTTGAAGCGGGCGTACTGCCGCATCGCCGGGGTGTCTCGCGGGTCGGAGGCCATGTGAGGAGATGGTAGTGACCGGGCGCTGGTTTTGGGGGGCTTGGCGGTTCGGCCATGAAAAAACGCCCGGCTTTTCGCCGGGCGTCTTGCGGGGGAAGTGGAGCGGAGGAGAGTCGAACTCCCGACCTCTTCATTGCGAACGAAGCGCTCTACCAACTGAGCTACCGCCCCGTTTTTTTGGACGGGCGGAGTATAGCCTGCGGCGCGGCGGGCGTCAGCGCCGGGCCTTTGCCGAAGACGGAAAGAACGGGCCTTCAGACCTTTCTGGCGGCGTCGGGCGTAGGTTTGTGCAAGGAGCAGGCGATGCGCAGGTTGACGAGGCTGGCGGCGTGGGCGTTTGGGCTGGTTGGGGTGTGCGCCTTGGCGGTGTCTTGCAGCGGGGGCGGCAAGCCATCGGCCGTTGCCAGGTCTCAGTGGCCCGCGCCGATGAGCGTGGTGGTCTCGATCCCGCCGCTGAAGGGCCTGATCGAGCCGCTGCTTCCCCCGGGCAGCACGGTCACCGTGCTGATCCCGCCGGGGGTGAGCGAGCACGGGTATGAGGTGCCGCCGGGCCAGTTGAAGGGTGCGATCAACGCGGACATGCTGGTGTGGATCGGCGGCATGGAGCCGCAGGTGGATGCGCTGAGCGCCGCGAACAAGCGGGAGAAACGCGTCGATGTGCGGCTGGTTGAGGTGCTCAACATCCGGCCGGTGGAACACGACGGGCATGACCATGACCACGATCATGCAGAAGGGGGCGGCCAGGATGGGCACGGGCACGGGGGCGATGATCCGCACGTGTGGCTTGATCCGACGCAGGCGGTATTGATCACGCGGCGGTTGGCGGATCGAATCGTCCAGTGCCGTCCGCTCGATTCGGTGGCCGCCGGAGCGCACCCGGCCGAGGTCGCGTGCAAGGGCGCGATCGCTCGATTGAACGACCTTGATGCGGAGTTCCGCGGTGGTCTGGCCGGTGCGGGGTCGCGCACCATCGTGGTCGGTCATGATGCGTACGGCTGGCTGGCTCGCCGGTATGACCTGCAGACGGTGGCGATCAGCGGGCTCAACGCGACGGAGCCGACCCCCGGCGACCTTCAGAAGGCCAAGGAGGCCGTGCGGGCGAACAAGCTCAGGGCCGTCTTTGCCGAGCCGCAACTGAACCCGGCGGCGGCGAAGCGAATCGCCGACGAGACCGGTGCAGAGGTGCTTGCGCTCGACCCGCTGGGCGATGGCGACTACTTCAAGATGATGCGGTCGAACCTTGCGGTGATCCGCACCGCGCTTGGCCTGCAGGGTGGGACCGCCAGCCCTGCTCCCCGATGAACTACCATCTGAGCGTGTCAGAAGCGGCGGTGCAGGTTGAAGGCGTGACGTTCACCTATCCGGGCGGTGAATCGCCCGCGCTGGAGAACGTTTCGCTGGCGGTGCCGACGGGGGGGCGGCTTGGCATCCTTGGCCCAAACGGCGGAGGGAAGAGCACGCTGCTGAAGGTGGTGCTTGGGCTGCTTGCGCCGCGCTTGGGGCGCGTGCGGATCTTTGGGCGTTCGCCGCGCGAGGCGACGCGGGCGGGGCTGGTGGGGTACGTGCCGCAGGGGCTGGAGGTTGAGAAGGGGTTTCCGCTGACGGTGCGGCAGGTGGTTGAACTCGCGGTGTCGTGGCGGTTGCCTGGGTGGAAGCGTCTTGCCGACGCGGAGCTGGAGCGGGTGGAGTCGCTGCTTGGGCTGGTCGGGGCGGCGGGGTTTGCCGAGAAGCCGATCGGCTCGCTCTCAGGGGGGCAGTTGCAGCGGGTGATGATTGCGCGGGCGCTGGCTCCGCGCCCGAAGTTGCTGGTGCTGGATGAGCCGACGGTGGGGATCGATGCGGCGGGGCAGTCTCAGTTTGCGTCGCTGCTGTCGGCCGTACATCAGCAGACGGGCGTCACGCTGCTGATCGTGAGCCACGACATCAGGGCGATCGCGGCTGGGTGTGACCGCGTTGCGTGCCTGTCGCGCCGGCTTCATTTTCATGACGCGCCGAGCGGGCTGACACCTTCGGTGCTTGCCGAGGTGTTCGCGCACGATGTGGCCGGGCTTGCGGGCGTC
The DNA here is from genome assembly GCA_964403525.1 of uncultured Phycisphaeraceae bacterium. Lineage (GTDB taxonomy): Bacteria > Planctomycetota > Phycisphaerae > Phycisphaerales > UBA1924 > JAJTGZ01. The sequence goes on from CAYOGE010000008.1 coordinate 70,726, forward strand.
GGGCCGCTGGCGGGCATGCACGTCCACGCGCACGGACCGGGTGAGGCCTGCCCGATGGAGGGGGGGCACGCCCATCCCGTGCGCCTGGGTATCGAGGGCCGGCCGGAAGGGCAGAGCGGGGGTGGGACTTGAGCCTCTGGGGAACCGTTTCAACGTTCGATGACGCTTGGCCGCTGTTGATCCGGCCGGGGTTGATCGGCGCTGCGCTCTGTGTAATGTGCGGGGTGCTGAGCGTGCCGGTGGTGCTCAAGCGGCTCTCGTTTGCGGGTCAGGGGATCAGCCACAGCGCGTTCGGCGGGATCGGCGTTGCGGCGCTGGTGGGGGTGCTGCTGGCCGGGGGCGCGGGGTCGTCTGTGGGTGTCGGGCAGGGGGGGCTGCTTGAGTTTGCGATCGTGCTTGTGTTTTGTATCGGCGCGGCGATGCTGATGTCGCTGGTGGGAGACAACAAGGTCACCCACGAGGACACGGGGATCGGCATGCTGCTGGTGGCGGCGATGGCGCTTGGCGGGCTGCTGGTTGAGCTGTCGCGGCAGCTGGCGGTCGCCAGGGGTCTGGCGCCGAGCGTGCGCACGTGGGAGAGCGTGCTGTTTGGTTCGGTCATGCTGTCTGGTGATTCGGAGATCGTGCTGGCGTGGATCGTGGCGGCGGTGGTTGTCGGCCTGGCGTGGTGGTGGCGGCGGCCGCTGCTTTTCTGGACGCTCGACGAGCAGGCGGCGCCGGTGTACGGCGTGCCGGCGCGGCGGATGCGGGCGTTGCTGATGGCGTTGCTGGCGGTGGCGGTGGTGACGAGCATGAAGCTGGCGGGCGTGGTCCCCGCGACGGCGCTGCTGGTGCTGCCCGGTGCGATCGCGCTGCGGTTGAGCAACTCGCTGCGAACGGTTCTTGCCGTGTCGGTGGGGGGCGCTGTTGCAGGGCTGCTTGTGGCGCTGGTGGCGGCGGTTGAGTTCAACGTTCAGCCGGGGCCGACGCTGGTGCTTGTGCTGACGGTGATGTACGGGGCCGCGGCGGCGTTGAAGCGCCGGCTCGGCTGAAACGGAGGCGGTGATGGACGAGATGAAGGCCGAACGGCTGCTGGCGGAACTGGATCGGCTTCGGAAGGATGTGCCCGAGGACAGGAGCGACATCGAGTGGCAGACGCTCTACCACGTCTTCTGCTTCGTGTCGTACAAGATGACCGACTTTCGCAGGTATGTTGAGGAGCAGAACGCCAAGGGGGCGTTCAAGGATGTCGAGGAGTAGGCGCCGCGGGGTGTCGGGCGCGGGTGCGGCCGCGCGCGTCCCCCAGATTCACTCCCTAGGTACGCGGCGGCAGAGAAAATCATCAAAGAAGCTGAACCGACTGGCAATTCATTGACGAATATGTCAGTGTATCGAGGCTTGCGTGCGGCATCGGCGGGACCACGAGACATCCGCCCTTTCGTACGGAAGCGAGGCACGTGGTGGGACTGCAGACCCATCGCGTGTGCAGGACACGTCCGCGGGCGACGGCCCGCGGGATAGAGCCCGGCGGCCGGATGAGTTCCCCCGGCGACGGTTGGGCAAACCGCGTGTGAAAGGAGATGGTCCAGTGCTTAATGACTACGGATCTCAAAAGGGGTGTGGCCTGTAAGAAGGCCGCTCGACGGAACGGCCGTTGAGGCCTTACCCCGTGAGCATGATCGAGTGCTCAACGCCCGCCCGGTTTCGACCGGGCGGGCTTCTTTTTGCGACGGGCCCGCGGGGCTACAGCACTTCAGCGAGGGAGATGACCACGGGCATGAGGAGCAGCGCTGAGCCGAGGGCTGTTACGAGCGCTGCGACGCTGCGGTGATCGTCGTTGCGGCTGGTCGCCACGATGGGGGAAAGCAACCCAAGGGCCAGCAGCATGATGAGTGCTCCGGCCACGCCGGCGGCGAGCGCGATGGCCACGGTGGAGGCGACGGCGATGGCGGCTGCTGCGACGATCGCTCGGTCTTGCTTTGTGAGCCACCACGCCAAAGCACACCCCGCAAGCGCGCCGAGGATCGCCCGCGGGTTGGCGGGCTCGATCCGCGCCCACGACAGGAACTGGGCGGGCGTGAGGAATCGCGCGGTGACGGTGTGGAGGATGTTCGACTTCTGGCCGACGGGCACGGGCTGGATGAGCGCCACGTATTGGGCGTCGGTGAAGGGGATGTCGGCACGCTTGCGGTTGGGCCCGGTGATCACGGCACCGTAGAGGTAGCCGGGCGGGACCGGGTTGCTGGCGGCGGGCTGGGTGTAGTCGGCGATGATGGCCGCGTCGCGCCAGGCGTTGTCGCGCATCCACCAGATTGACTGGGGCATCACCCACGACCAGCGTGAGTCGCCGTTGTGGATGGCGTGCGGGCCGTTCTGGAGCATGTTGCGCATGTCCGGATCGACCTGCCGGTTCGACTCGTAGACGTAAGTGGTGCTGTGGGTCCTTGCCTGGTAAGTCAGTGATGCACGCACGCTGACGGCGCAGACGACGGCTATTCCGGTCGCGACGCAGCAGGCGGCAACGCCGGGTGTGATCGGGCGGGGGGCGGCGGGTTGCGCAGGCGCCTGGGCTGTTGCGGCGGTTTGGGCGCGTGAGGTGGTTGCTGCAAAGAGGCTGAGCATCGCGATCATCGCTGCGACGAGGAACGCGTGGCTGTTGCCGGGTTGGTCGGCCGGGGCGCGTGTTGCGATGGCAGCGACAGCCACGCAGACCGCGACGGCCGCGATCGACAGCAGCCCGCGCTGCAGCGATGGCCGCGGGGTGATGAGCGGGCAGACTTCTGCGGCGAGGAACCCCGCGGCCAGGCAGGTGGCAATCTGCCAGCCGGCGAGCCCAACGACGGGCGGGGTTGGGAGCCCGAAGGTGCCGGACGTGAGGCAGAGTGCCGGGGGAACGATCGCGGCGGCGGCACACAGGCGCAGCAGGCGGTTGGTGCCGAGTGCGGCGATGCCTGCGGCGAGGGCGCACAGGAAGCCGGCGAGCAGCGGCAGCCCGAGCGCGGCGTTGGTCTGGTTGTAACGGTCGGCGAGGGCGACGTCTTCAGGGAGGGGGCGTGTGATGGTTGTGATACCTGTCAGGGCAACCGCCGCGAGGATGAGCGTGAGCGTGCCGGCGAACGAAATGACGGCGCGGCGGGCAGCGGTCGATCGCGGGTTTGACGGGGGTAGCAGCAGCAGTGGCAGGGCGAGAGCGCCGACGGCTGGCAGCAGCAATGCAACGGCCTCGCCGGTGCCGGCGCCAAGGCCAAGATCGAGGCGGGCGTCGCGGGCCTTCAGCGGCAGCCAGAGCAGCCAGTAGCACCCCAGCACGCACCCGATGGCCAGGGATGAAGCGAACGCAACCGAGGCGGCGTTGACTCTTGCCGACGCGCGTGCATCGCCCTCCCCCCCCGCGTGCCAGGCCGCGTAAGCGACCGCTGTTGAGGCGAGGATGAACACGGGCGCTGCTATGACCGTGACGGGGTTGGCAAGCTGCGAGCCGAGAGAGATGGCCGCGAGAAAGCCGACAGCAACGACCATCCCGACCGTCGTCCAGCGTGGGGAGAGCGGGCAGCGCTCGTCGCACCTGCGGAAGGGCAGGAGCAGGCACAGGGCCAGGGCGAGGTTGATGCCGAGGGCGACCCACAGGAGCGGAGAAGGGGCGGCGGCCAACCAGGGAATGATCTGCACCGGGGTAGACGGGGGCGCGGGGGGCATGCTTGATGCTAGCGACCGGCGCGGGGACGTTGGCGAACGAAAAAGGGCCCGGCGCTTGGCCGGGCCCTTGTCTTAGCCGGTGAGGTGTTCGATCAGGCGGCCTTCTTCTGCCCGCCGATCATCATGCCGTAGAACGAGCGGTAGACGAAGAACGCCGAGATGGCGAAGAAGGCGAGCGCCAGTCCGTTGGTGACCATCTTGCCCTGCGAGTGGCTGACGCTGATCGCCAGCTCGACGGCGAGGAGGCCAAAGAGCGTGCAGAACTTGATGACCGGGTTCATGGCGACAGAGGACGTGTCCTTGAACGGATCGCCGACGGTGTCGCCGACGACGGTGGCGGCGTGAAGGTCGCTGCCCTTGCCGCGGCCGGTGTTCTTGTAGGCGGGGTCGGTCTCGACGATCTTCTTGGCGTTGTCCCACGCGCCGCCGGCGTTGGCCATGAAGATGGCCTGGAAGAGCCCGAAGAGCGCCGTGGACACGAGGAAGCCGATGAAGAAGAAGGAGTCGTAGAAGGCGAAGGCGAGGGTTGCGAAGAAGACGCCGAGGAAGATGTTGAACATGCCCTTCTGCGCGTAGACCGTGCAGATGTCGACGACCTTCTTGCTGTCTTCGACGCTGGCCTTGGTCGCGCCGTCGAGGCGGATGTTTGCCTTGATGAACTCGACAGCGCGGTATGCGCCCGTGCTGACGGCCTGGATCGAGGCGCCCGTGAACCAGTAGATGATGCAGCCGCCGGAGATGAGCCCGAGGAGGAACGGCGGGTGCAGCAGGGACATGTTGGCGATCGCCGCCTGGTCGGTGAGGCCTGAGGTGAGGCCGACGATCAGCGCGAAGATCATCGTCGTTGCGCCCACGACAGCGGTGCCGATGAGCACGGGCTTGGCGGTGGCCTTGAACGTGTTGCCCGCGCCGTCGTTCTCTTCGAGGAACTCCTTGCCCTTTTCGAACTGGGGCTTGAAGCCGAACTGCTGCTGAACTTCGCTCTCGATGCCGGGGATCGACTCGATGGTGGAGAGCTCGAAGACGCTCTGGGCGTTGTCGGTCACCGGCCCGTAGCTGTCGACGGCGATCGTCACCGGGCCCATGCCGAGGAAGCCGAAGGCGACCAGGCCGAAGGCGAAGACCGCGGGAGCGGCCATGAGGTTGCCGAGCGTCTGCCCGGCCTCGTTGGGAATGCCCGAGACGTAGGCGGCGATGCCCATCAGGAACATGATGGCGATGCCGAGCCAGTAGGCGGAGAAGTTGCCGGCGACCAGGCCGGAGAGGATGTTCAGCGAGGCGCCGCCCTGCTCGGAGGAGGTGACGACCTCTTTGACGTGGCGTGAGTGGACGCTGGTGAACCACTTGACCATCTCGGGGATCAGGGCGCCGGCGGCGGTGCCGCAGGTGATGATGGTGCTGAGCTTCCACCAGAGGGTGGGGTCGCCGTTGATGTTGGGGATGAGCAGGAAGCTGACGATGTAGGTCAGGATGACCGAGATTCCGCTGGTGATGAACACGAGCGTCGTCAGCGGGTGCTCGAAGTTCATCTTGTCGGCGTTGACGTACTTGGCCTTGGCCAGGGCGTTGTTGACGAAGTAGGCGACCGCGCTGGCGAGGATCATCACGATGCGCATGACGAAGATCCAGACCAGCAGCTGCACCTGGACCTTGCTCGCCGCGATGGCCGCGGCCTCGGCGGTTCCGCCGATGCCCATGTACTTGGCGGGCAGGACGGCGAGCATGATGAAGGTGATCAGCGCGACGCCGGTGACGCCGTAGGTCTCGAAGCCGTCGGCGGAGGGGCCGACGCTGTCGCCGGCGTTGTCGCCCACGCAGTCGGCGATGACGCCGGGGTTGCGTGCGTCGTCTTCCTTGATCTTGAAGACGATCTTCATGAGGTCGGAGCCGATGTCGGCGATCTTGGTGAAGATGCCGCCGGCGATGCGGAGGGCGGCGGCGCCGAGCGACTCACCGATCGCGAAGCCGATGAAGCACTTGCCCGCGACGCTGCTGGGGAGGAACAGCAGGATGACCAGCATGATCAGGAGTTCGACGCTGATGAGCGCCATGCCGATGCTCATGCCGGCCTTGAGGGGGACGTCGTAGCAGGGCCAGGGCTTGCCGCGGAGCGACGCGAACGCGGCGCGGCTGTTGGCGAAGGTGTTGACGCGGATGCCGAACCAGGCGACGCCGTACGAGCCGGCGATGCCGATGAGGCTGAAGATGATGATCAGGGCCATCTCGCCCCACTCGACGTGGACGAGGAACTTGAAGTAGGCGAGCATGGCGGCGGCGACGAAGGCCCACAGCACCATGAGGAACTTGCCCTGGCGGAGGAGGTAGGCCTTGCAGGTCTCGTAGATCAGCTCGGAGATGTCGAGCATGCTCTTGTGGACCGCCATGTTCTTGAGCGACATGTAGATCATCATCGCGAAGCCCAGGCCGAGCATGCACACGACCAGGCCGATCATCAGGAGCTGCTGGCCTGAGAAGCTGCCGAGGAACTTCTGGTCGATCACCTTGCCGGTGAGGTCGGGGAGAACGATGTTCACCTCGCCGCCGGCCTGGTGGTGGGGCGCGGGGGGCGTGACGCTTCCGGGCTGCGCCAGCGCGGGGGCCGCGGCGAAGAGCGCCAGCAGCACGGGGAGGATGAAGATTGACAGACGCTTGATGAACGGGGTGTTCACTGCGGTTTCTCCAGGACGTCCATTGATGGTCGGGACGCGGGACGCGTCATCCGTGACGCGGTGGGATATTGAAAGGGGTTGTACCACGCACGAGAATCGAGAGGGGCCTAAGCAGCGACGCCCGGCATTTGGTGCCGGGCGTTCGCGGGATCAGCGGTTGTTACGGGCGGCCCATGCGCGCGGGGCGCATCGGCTTGAGCTCGCCGGAGGCGATCAGGGCCTCGCGGATGCGGCGGCCGATGGCTTTGCGCATGTCACGGCGGACGCGCTCGGAGGGCTTTTCGTAGTATTCCTTGCGCTTGATGTCCTTCACCAAGCCCTCTTTTTCGCAGAGTTTCTTGAACCGACGCAGCATCTGGTCGGTGCTCTCGTTGCTACGCGCTTTGACTCGGATCGCCATGACTCGATGAACCTCTTTTCGTGCCTACTGGGCAAATCGCCGCGGAGGGGGGGACAGTCGATACCGCCCAGACCCTAAGGGTGTCCTGAACAGGGCCCAAGTAAAGCCGATCGAGCGGCCGGTATCAAGTCGGTCATGCAAAGTGGGTGCACCGAAACAGGGGATGGGGTGCCAGAACGCTTGCGGGGGGCCATCGGGCGGGGTGACCGTCCGGTTTCAGGCGATGGATGGTAGAGACTTGGTGGTGGCCTTCGTTTCTCTGGCCAGATCCGGGTTTGGTCCGATGGTTTGCCCATGGACCAACGAGTGGCAGGATTGCTGGTGGCGGGCGGGCTGGGGCTCGGCGCGTGCGTCGGGTGCGCGGGGTCACCGCCGCAGGAGGAGGCGCTGGTCCGATCGACCAATCAGCGAGAGGTGCAACCCGGTGAATCGAGGGGCGCCGGTGAGATTCGCGTGGTGGTGCAGAACGGCGTGATCACGGCGGACCTTGAACGCCGCCATGAAGTAGACCAACTTGTTGCCGCGGCGGAGGCTTCGCTGCGTTCACGGGGGTTCGCGCTGGATGGGCGTCGGGGACGGCTCGAAGAGCCCGTGAAGGTTTCGGGTCGGATGGGTGGAACGCCGGATTCCCGTCGGGCGGAGGTTTCGATCCTCGTCGGGCCGACGAAGGTGCGCTTTGCGGTTGCGATCAAGCCGTGGGGGAACGACGCTGAAGGGCGGGCGGTCATGAAACGGATGCTCGAACTGCTCGGGTATGGTGATTGAGGTGATCGGCCGAGCGGCACCGGCGGTTGACCCGCTCACCAGCCCGCGAGCGCGGTGAGCCGGGCGGCCTGGGCGTCGCTGAGGGTGTGCTTGCGCCGTGCCAGCACCGTGCGGGCGATCTCGAGGAACTTGTCCTTGCGGAAGGTCTTTCCGGAGGAGACGGGCGAGTCGTCGGTGGCCCAGCAGAAGGGCGGCACGACGCCCGTCACAGCGGCGGTCTGGGCGATCATCGCGCCCGTGCCGATCGTGACGCCGGTCATGATTCGCGTGCAGATCGCGGTCTTGACGTGGTCGCCGATCACGCAACCCATGAACTGCCGACCTGTGCGTTCGAGCGGCTCGTCACGCCCGGCGCGCATGAGCACCTCTGTGTAGGTGTTGAGGAGGTTGCTGTTGGTCGTGCCGGCGCCGAGGTTGCTCCATTCGCCGATGAACGCGTCTCCCAGGTGCCCTTCGTGGGCCTTGTTTGCGAAGCCCTGGAACACAACGCCGCCCACCTCGCCGGCGACCTTGCATTGCGGTCCGATCGACGAGTGCGCCTTCACCAGCGTGCGCTCCATCACGGTCGAGTTTGGGCCGATGTACGCGGGTCCGACGATCACCGCGCCGGGGCGCACGACGGCGCCGGCGTCGAGGACGACCGAGCCGTTGTCGCAGTCGAAGACCACGCCCGGGCAGACCTTTGCTGTTTCGCTGATTGCCAGCGGCGCATCGCCGAAGGCCATCACCCCGCGCAGCTGGGGCTCGTCGGCGTTGCTCGCCATTGAGACAAGGTCGGTGTTGAGCGCATCTTCGAGGAACGTGCGGAAGTGCCAGGGCCTGTGGAGCAGCGCCGGGCGGTCGAAGGCGACGCTCGCCCCGGCATTCTCCGACGGGGCTCGGAACGACTGGAGCAGGCGTTCACCGTCGTCGCGGTTCAGGGGGCGCGCCGCGATGACCTGGCCGCTGGCAGACTCGACGAGGTACTGGCCGAGCTCGAGCCTTTCGATTTCACGCAGCGGCATGACGCACCTGCCGTTGACCAGCAGGAGCCCGGGCACGAACCAAGGGAGGCCGCCGCCGCCCTTGCAGCAGGTCAGCACCGGCCTGGTGTTGGCGACTCCGAACGTGGCGGCGCCGTGGCGCTCGGTGGTCAGGTCGACAAGTTCGGCCGGAACGGCGAGGGCTCTGACGTCGAGGCGCAGCTCGTGGCGGAGGCGCTCGAGGGTTGTTCTGGCGCCGGTTCGGATGTCGAATGCCGCGCGCAGATCGGTGAGCGGTCCGAGCCGCCCGAGGCCGTCATCGAAGACGATGGCTGGTTGCATCGGCGGAGGGTAGTCGCGAGTGACTTGCAGGGAGTGCGCTGCGGGGGCACAGTGTGGCGCCGGTGGCTTACGTTCCGCGTCCGTACATGGTGCGTTTGTCGTACGGGTCGGGGAGGCCCAGCAGCGGGAGGGTCCAGCGGAGGCACGCGGCGATCGCCAGCGCCGGAAGAAGGGTGTAGAGCGCACCGACCAAGCGCACAACGCCCTGCGGCGGCAGCGAGACGGCCGGGTCGATCATGTCGCGCAGGAGCAGGATGCACAGCGCAGACATCTGCATGACCACAGCGCCCAGGACGGCCAGCACAGCGACCGCCAGCGGGATGCGGCGCACAAAGACCCTTCGGCACTTGAGCACGACCCACGCGCCGATCACGAAGCCGAGCGCGTGCGGCCCCAGGAACGTCACCTGCCCGACGGCGGCGGTCCCGCTCTGGCCCCACAGGGCGACGCTCCATGTCAGATCGATCAGGAGGCCGCCGACGAAGGCCGTCCAGAGCACGGCGACGGGGGGCCCGAACGCGGCGATGCACGCGACGAAGGCGAAGGCGACCGAGGGCCCGCCGATCCCGCCCGCGGAGTCTGAGAGCCCCAGCGTCTGGCGGAGCGCAAGCTCAAGGCCGACGGTCAGCCAGAGTCCGATGAGCACGGCGAGGCGGTTCATCAGCGGCCCCCCGTTGGTTTGGACGCGGGGAGACCGTTCGCTGGATCGTCAACCACCGGGGGCTGGACGAGCACGGTGAAGTCTGCGCCGGCGAGCTCGCGCACGTCGTACATCGGGCGCACGGTGACGACCTGGCGGTCGTTCTGAGCGGTGGTTACGGACTCCACCTCGCCGAGGATGAGCATCTGAGCGAAGCGCGGCCAGGAAGGATCGGCCAGACGCACGCGGGCGCCGGCCTTTACGGGCTCGAGGCGTTTGCCGCCGCCTGCTCCTGAAATCAGGTAGACGCTGCCGGTGAGGCGTCCGCCGTCGATCGTCGGCGTGAGCTTGACTCCGTACTCGGGCTGTCCGCCGTCGGCGCTGCCCAACTCGACGGGCTCGATCCCGCTGTCGCGCGGGCGCACGATCCCTCGGATTTCAGGGCCGGAGGCGTCGGCGATGAGCTGGGCGAGTGTGACCTTGCTGCCGGGGGCGACCACCCGTCCGATGAGGTTCACGCTCTCTAGCACGACGACGCTCCCGACGCCGACGGGGCTGAGCCCGTCTGGGCGGGGCGCAAGGTGGTCTGTGCGCAGCTGTAGGAGCGAGCCGCGCAGGCCGAGGCTGCCGGCGATGATGCGCGGCGTGCCCAGGTCGCCGGAGATCCGCACGCCGCGCTGGAGTGACTCGACCTGTGCTCGCAGCTGCTGGTTCTCGTTCTCGAGCTGCAGGTATCGGGTGCGGAGCACTTCGAAGTCTGCTCCGCCCGCTCCGTTGCCGGTCCCGTAGGGCTTGCGGTGCACCGCGACGGGGGAGAGCACCTTGGTGAAGCCGTTCTGCACCGGGTTGACGAAGATGCTCAGCAGGTTGGCGGGGGTCTGCACCCAGAACGAGTAGCGCCAGGGCGTGAGGGCGATCAGCGCGGCGAGTGCGCACGACGCCGCCAGCAGCGTTCGCGGGTTCTTCCATGTGTGCCGTGGCCGGATCATCGACGCTCCGCGCAACCTCACCCCGCCCGCCGCCCCGGATGGTTACGAGTCGAGGTCGTTGTCAAGGGTCTTCTGCAGCAGCTCGATGTTGTCGAGGAAGGTGCTGGTGCCGCGCGCCACGCAGGTGAGCGGGTCGTCGGCGATCTTCACGGGGAGGCCGGTGGCGTTCTGCATCACGGTGGCGATGCCGCGCAGGAGCGCACCTCCGCCGGCGAGGGTGATGCCGTTTTCGACGAGGTCGGCGGCGAGTTCGGGCTCGGTCCGTTCGAGCACTCGGGTGACGGTCTCGATGATGGCGCTGACGGGCTCTGAGAGGGCCTCGCGCACTTCCTCGCTGGTGATGACTGTCTTGCGGGGCAATCCGCTGATCATGTCGCGCCCGCGGACTTCCATGCTGCGCTCTTCGCCCGCGGGTGCGGCGGAGCCGATGTCGATCTTGATGCGCTCGGCGGTCTGCTCGCCGATCATGAGGTTGTAGGTCTTCTTCATGTGGTTCATGATGGCCTCGTCGAGGTCATCGCCCGCCACACGGAGGCTCTCGCACACGGCGATGTCGCCGAGTGAGATCACGGCCACCTCGGTCGTGCCGCCGCCGATATCAACGATCATGCTCGCGGTCGGCTCGGTCACGGGCATGCCGGCACCGATCGCGGCCGCCAAGGGTTCTTCGCAGAGGTATGTGCGCCTGGCGCCTGCGCGGGCGGCGCTGTCGAAGACGGCGCGCTTCTCAACGGCCGTGATTCCGCTGGGCACGCTGATCACCACGCGCGGCCCGATGATGCGGCTCTTGCCTGAGGCCTTGGAGATAAAGTAGTGGAGCATCGCCTCGGTGATCTCAAAGTCAGAGATCACGCCGTCTTTGAGCGGGCGGATCGCCGTGATGGCACCGGGGGTTTTTCCGAGCATGTCCTTGGCGACCCACCCGACCGCCTGTCCGTTGTAGAGGACTTGGTTGGTGCCCTTGCGCACGGCGACAACGCTTGGCTCGTTGAGGACGATGCCCTGGCCTCGGATCGACACGAGCGTATTGCAGGTGCCCAGGTCGATGCCCATGTCGATGCTGAACAGGTTCGCGAAACGATCCCACAAGGATGCCAGGGGAGAGCTCCAGAGAATGATGGACTTGCCGGGCAGGTTATCGGCACGGCGGGCCATTTGCCACTAGCCGCAACGGGGGGCACTGGACGGCCGCCCTCCCCCTTGCCCCCGCGAGGAGCCGGCGGATGCCTGGCGATCGGGTTGTTCGAGCGGGTGACGACCTTTCTGCCGCGGTCTTCGTACAGTTGGTGATGACTACCTGGCGGCATACCTACGCCGTCGCGAAACGCAGGGCATCGTTGCAGGCCGCGGTTTCCGGCGGAACGGCGGCGTTGACGGCCGGCGCTTGCGTTGTGTTCGCGTGGGCGGCGGTCGCCGGTGCGCTTGAGTGGTCGGCTCGTTGGCCAGTAGCGGGTGCAGCCGTGGCGGGCGTGACGCTCGTGGGGGCCTTTGCCGGCCTGTTCCGGAGGCCGAGCGCGTTGGCCATCGCCGTTGCCCTTGATGCGCACGCCGCCGGGCACGACGCGATCGCAACGGCGTTGCAACTCTCTGCGAAGAACGCCCATACACCCCTTGAGGCTCAGGCCATCAGCGATGCCGATGCGGCCGCGCAGCGAGCCAGACTGTCGGCATCGTTTCCATGGCGGGTGAAACGACCGCTGGTGCTCGTTGCCGCGGCGTCGGTTCTGATCACGGCCGGCGTGTTTGTTCCTTCGGGCTGGGTCGCAAAGTCGGCCCGGCTGGTGGGGGTGAATTCCGGTCCGCCCCGCGTCGAAGTTCAGCGGGCACTCGACGATGCCGCCGCCGCGGAACGTCTCATCGAGGCGGTTCAGCGCCCTGTTTCGTCCACGGTTGCAGAAACGGCGGCGTCGGCTCCATCGCCGGACCCGCTCGCCGACTTGAAGGAGCAGCTCAAGCAAGGCGAGATCTCTCCGAAGGAGTTGACACAGCAAGCGGCTACTGCTGTGGAGCGTGCGGCGGATCAGCTTGATCGCCGGGCGGACGAGTCGCAACGGGCGCACGAGCTTCTCCGTGATCGCCTGGCACAGGCCCAGCGAGCCGCCGGTGGATCGCCGGGGGGCGGATCACAGGCGGAACTGACCAAAGCGCTGCGCGAGGGGGATTTGGATCGCGCCGTCACCGAGGCCGAACGGCTGACCGACGCGGCGGACAAACTCACACCGGAGGATCGAGCCCGTCTGGCGGATGAATTGAAGCGACTCGCCGATGACGTGAACCGTGCACCCGTGCCGCCCGCGCCGGTGAGTGCGCCGCCTGATCCGTCAGCGACGCCAGCGACCGAAGCGACGCCCCAGCCGGAGAAGCGAGCTGAGGCCGAGCGCCAGCCGTCACAGGATCTTGCGAAGAAGCTCGAGGAGGCGGCGCAGGGTCTGCAGCCCACGCGGCCCCCTGTAACACCTCCGCGCCAACAGGCGAATCAGCAGGAGCCGACGCAGGGGTCTGCTGAGCGGCAGGAACAAGCGGCCGGTCGCTCACCTGCGGACGCCGGTGCGAAGCCGGACAAGCCGGAAGATGTGTCCAAGCCCGCGCAGCGGCCGGACAAGACGGAGAAGGCCAACGGAGCACCGACTCCGAACGGACAAACGCAACCACCGCCGGGCCGCGCACCCGGGCCTGAGCCAGCCAAACCCGAATCTGGACGGCAGCAAGGAGAGCAAGGTCGGGCGGGGCAGGAATCAAGGCCCAGCGAACCTCAGCGAGGACCGGGGAACGGTGCGTCGAAGCCCAGCGAGTCTGGCGATTCTCCATCGCAAGGACGCGACCAGCCGAAGTCGACGGGAGCGAAGGGCTCGCCGAGGCCGTCCTCTGAATCGACGGACAAAGATCACTCCGCCGATGGGCCAAAGGCCAGGCAGGAAGGATCGCAGCCGACCGACAAGCCGAGCGAGAGCGCCGGCGAGAGCAATGGCGCGCACGGCAACAGCAGCAAGCCTGCCGACGCCAACCCGGGCACGGCGAAGGATGGAGTGCCAACACCGGCCGCGGACCGGCCGCCGAGCGATGCGCCATCGGCGAAGGAGGGGCTGCAGCAACTGCGCGATCAGCTCAAGAAGCTCGCGGAGCAGCCGCGGAACGCGCGGCAGGACAGGCAGGATGCTCAGAAGCTGCGCGAGCAGGCCCAGAAGATGTGGGACAGCGCCTCGCCCGAGCAGCGCAAGGAGATGGAGCAGCTTGCCCGCGAGCTCGCAAAGGAGCGTGGCAGCCAAGGGGAGCAGCGTGCAGACAAGGGTGACCGGTCGAGCCCGCCCGGAGCTGGGCCCGACGGGGCAAGCGATCAGCAGCAACCGAGCGCTGGTGGCGGCGCGGGTGACTCGCTCGCCGGTGCAGGGCGTGGGCCCGGTGCGGGCAAACCCGGCGACAGGCCGCTGGCGAATTCCGGCGCGGCGTCAACGGGAGCGGTGCACGACATCGACGCCCGATCAAAGGGGGCTGCTGAGGCGCCGTCGCGTGTGATCGCCGAGTGGCTGACGAACAAGCCTGCGCCGGGCGCTGAGGGTGCCGCCCGCAGCGCACCGGCCGAGGTTGATCAGGCCGTTCGGCAGGCGCAGCAGAACGCCGAGCAGGCGGTGCAACAGCGGACGGTTCCCTCGCGGCTTTCGCCGCTCATCCGCCGTTACTTTGATCGACTCCCTAACGCGTTGGGCACGCAGCCGGCGTCTGCCGGTCAGGGGGCATTGCCCGCTCCCGGCGTACCCGCCCCGCCTCCCCCTCCAGCGGCGGCCCCTGAAACTCCGAAGCCCTGAGCGATGACCTTCCGCATCGAAGACCCCGTCTGGCTCTGGCTCCTCGCGGGGGCGGTGCCGTGTGCGCTGGTTGCGTTCTACGCCTTTACCGCGATGTCGCGCCTGCGGCGCTGGTCGGCGATCGTGTCGCGGGCGATTGTGCTCGCGCTTCTGGCGGCTGCGCTGGCGGGCGCTTCGAGCATCAGGCGGATCGACCGGGCTGCGCTGATCGTCGTGGCGGACACATCCGGCTCGGTGCGGGCCTTTGTGCCGGACGTTGAGGTCGGCCCGTCTGGCCAATCTGATGCGGAGCGCACGACTGTGCTGCCCGTTCTCAAGGCCTTGCCTCAGCTGCTCGGGCGTGCGGAGCGGAACGGGCAGCAGGACCTTGGTGCTGACGACACTGTCACGCTCTTTGGGTTCGACGCGAGCCCGCGTGTGCTCACCGCGACGGGCCGGTTGAGGGATGGAGCGGCCACGCTCGACCGCGAACTCACACCGGCGGCGGGTTCTTCGGAGGGTTCTGACCTTGCGGGCGCGATCCGCGCTGCCGCCGCCGCCGTGCCGCCCGACGCCCAGTCGCGCATCGTGCTGATCTCTGACGGGCTTGCCCAACCGGCTCGCGGGGGCTCGCAGGCTCTGTCGCAGGAGTCGCCCCAGGCCGCTGCGCTCAGCGCTGCCCGCGCGGCGTTTGCCGCGACCCGCACGCCGATTGACGTGGTGCCGCTGGCGTTTGGCGACCCGCGCGAGGTGATCGTTGAATCGCTCGATGCCCCCACGCGTGTCGCCTCCGACCGCGCACCGGTCCCGTTGACGCTCACCGTCACGTCGATCAACCCCGGGCCTGTCACCGGCACGCTGCGCCTGCTTCAGGAGGGGCAGGAGGTTGCGCTCCCGCCTGAGGTGTCGAGGCTCACGCTGCAGAGCGGGCGCAACGTTCTCACGCTGCGTGTGCCCCTGTCGCCCGGCCCACTGCACCGCTTCGAGGCCGTGTTCGAGCCGGACGTGCCGGGCGCGGGTGAGCGGCCGGTGGATACCGCCGTCGCCAACAACCGTGCCATCGCGTTCACCACCAGCCCGGGCGCGGGGCGCATCTTGATCGTTGACGGCACGGCGACTGGTGCATCGGCGACGCTGGCGGCGACGTTGACTCGCGCGGGGCTATCGGTTGCCACGCTCACGCCGAGTGCGCTCGACGGCGCTTCTGATCTGCTGTCTCTCCAGGCGTTTGACCTGGTCGTGCTCGTTGATGTCCCGGCCGAGGCGCTTTCGGCCGCTTCCCAGCAGAGCCTCGCACGCTACGTCACCGATACTGGAGGCGGTCTGCTGATGGTCGGCGGCCCGCCTCCTACAGCAAACTCGTTCGGTGCCGGAGGATGGAAAGGGACACCGATCGAGCCGCTGCTGCCCGTCACGCTCGATCTTCCGGACCGGCTGGTGATGCCGTCGACGGCGGTGGTGATCATTCTCGACTCTTCGGGTTCGATGGCCCATGGGGTGATGGGCTCGTCGGCGAGCCAGCAGGAAATCGCCAACCGCGGCGCGGCCGCTGCGCTTGGGGCGCTCGACAAGCAGGACCTGGTCGGCGTGGTCGAGTTCAACTCCACCGCCTCGTGGGTTGTGCCGCTTCGCCCCAACGACCAGCCGCAGAAGACCGCGGAAGCGATCATGGATATCTCTGCCAACGGCGGGACGAACCTGCCACCGGCGCTTGCGCTGGCGTACGGCGCGCTGCAACCGGCCCGCGCAGCGGTCAAGCACATCATTGTGCTGTCTGACGGGCGGTCGCAGGGGCGCGGACGGCTGGCGGGGCTGGCCAAGCAGTGCAAGGAGGCCCCCGGAGGTCCGATCAAGATCAGCTGCATCGCGGTTGGTGACGATGCCGACACCGAGGGGCTTGAGCAACTCGCCCGCAACGCCGGTGGCGAGTATTTCAGGGTGATTGACGCCAACATCCTGCCGCGGATCTTTGTCAAGGCGGTGCGCGTGGTGCGCACGCCGCTGGTGCGCGAGGAGCCGTTCACGCCCGTGCCCGGGCCTCAGTCTGCTTCGTCACCGGCGACGGCCGGTATCGGCGCGCTGCCGCCGCTGGGGGGGCTGATTCTCACGCAGCCGCGGCTGGACGCCCAGAAGAAGAACATCGAGGGTGTGAGCTACGCGCTGCTGACCCCGCAGGGAGAGCCGCTGCTTGCGCACTGGCGCGCCGGGCTGGGGCAGGTGGGGGCGTTTACTTCATCACCGCTTGGTGGGGGATGGGCGCAATCGTGGGATACGCCGGCCGCGCGGGCGATGTGGGTGCAACTGGCCCGATCGCTTGCACGCGGGCGGAACGGCGGGAGTGGGGGGGAGGCGGCCGAGCCGGACCTGGCGGTGCGATTTGAAGGGGGAGGGGGTGGCGCTCTGCGCATCCGCGTGGATATGCCCGCCGCGGAGGTCAACGCGCCTCCGCCGAGGATCACCGTTTACTCACCCGATGGCGTGCGCCGCGAGGCTGCTGCTGTGCTTACTGCGCCGGGTGTGTACGAGGCGTCGGCACCCGCTGCGGAGTGTGGCGATGAAGGTCTTTCGATCGTGACGGTTGCGCCTACGGCTCCCGGTGCTGCGCCGGTGATCGGCGGCGCTGTTCGGCGCAGCGCGGCGGCGGATGAGTTCCGTGTCGGGTCGGGGTCGGCGGCGGGGACCGATCTGCTCGCACGCATCGCACGCGAAACGGGCGGACGGGTGCTGAGCCTTGCCGACCTTCGCAACATGACGGCCTCGCAGCTCTTCGTGCGTGACAAGGTGGAGCCGCGTGAGTCTCGCACACCGCTGTGGCCGTTGCTGGTCTGGGTAGCGGCGGGTGTGCTCATGCTCGACATCGCGACGCGGCGGATCGCGTGGGACCGGCGATCCGAAGCGGTCGAGGCGGAGCCAATCCGGAAGTCAGCCGTCGCGGGCCGTCGGAACGCCGCTGCGGAGACCAATACGGCCGCTGCTTCCGGGACGGAAAAGGACTCGCCGTTGGTGGCGGCAAAACGTCGAGCTCGCAGAGCGACGGATGGGGACTGAGCGGTTCAGCAGCCACCAAAGAACTGATTGATAAAAACGATGAAATCGTTGTTGTCGAGCGCCCCGTCCGACCCGGGCGTACCTCCGGTAGTGCCAACGTCGGCGGTGAGGTCTCCGCTGAAGAACAGATCGATAAAGACGATGAAATCGTTGTTGTCGAGCACGCCGTCAGCGCCGCGCTGTCCTCCCGTGCTGCCGAGGTCGGCGGGGCCGCATGCCGGCGGTCTCTGGCGGAGTGTGAGGCCCGCCAGGATCGCGCGGCCGGTCGAGTCGGTTCCCAGGTCGGTGATCGTGATCGATGTGAGCGTCTGCAGGCGGAAGGAATTCGGGAGCAGGATCCGCTGTTTGTCCATCAAGGTGATGCCGCTGTCGAAGACGTTGCTTGTGTCTGCGCTCGAGGTCGATTGCGGCCCGTAGAACTTTGAGTAAGACCGGACCCCGTTTCCGCCAGCGAGGGTGGTGGTGTACACGAGACCGCCGCTTGCGTTGAACTGGAACCGCACGTTCGTCGCCGATGCACCGTCGGTGTTGAGCAGCGTGTAGATCTCACCTACGCCGAACCGTGAAGTGGGGATAGTTACCGAGCGGTTGCCGGTCGGTGAACCTGACGCGAGGCGGCCTCGCCAGACGTTGTTGCCGGTGGGAGCGATGGCGAACGGTGTGCCCCCGACCAGGGAATAGAACCGCGGCCACGGCGCTGCTCCGTAGATCGAGTTCGCTTGGGCGTTGCCGATCGGCGTCGCCACCGGAGCAACAGCTGCGTCGAACCGGATTGGGAAGTACGGGGCGGCGTCGGGCTGAACAACCAGCCAACCGGCGGTGCTGTAGCCTGTTCCGCACGTGTTGGATACACGGCAGTCGTACCACCCCTGCGAAGTTGTGTTGACCGGGTTGGCGGTGCCACCGAGGATGACGGCCGTGCCTGTGGCGCCGATGACGCCGCCGAAGCCTTGCGAGGTTCCGTTCTGCAGGTCGACACCGTCCTTGCGCCAGCGGTAGGTGAAGGGAGCGGTTCCGTTCAGCGACACGCTGAATCCGGCGGACGTAGAACCTGGCAATACCACCCACGTGTTGTTCGGCTGGTTGGTGACCGAGGGCCCGGCTCCGGACATCCCCCAGGCGCTGACCGCCCCGGACGCATAGGTAGTGTTGTTCCCCACGCCAGACCATTGGCAGGCCGCCGGATAGCCCGTGCCCATGACGCCACCTGCGATCAGCAGCCGCGGCGGCGTGCTCCCGTTGCCCGCGACGCTGAGCATCGCCAGAGCGTCGCGATAAAAGTCGTTGGACCAGAGTGAGGGGCTGTTGCTGTACCCGACGCCGGCGGCGCCGATGACCCAGTTTGTCGTGTTGGTTGCCGGCGACCACGCCATCAGGCCTCGGTCGATGCTGTAGCTGAACGGCACATACTGGTTCAGCGAGCCGCCGATGTACAGTTCCGCCGCCGCGCTTCCGGTGCCGTCGACGTCAAATGCAGACAGACAGGTGACGCGCGGACGGTTGCCGTGGTGGGGCAGATTGGAGCAGCCGTTCCCGCACGGCAGATCGCCGCCTCCTCCTGTTCGCATGTCCGGAGCGGCCGGGACGGCCAGCCAGACACCAGCCCCGCCGGCCGAGGGCTTCCGCCAGCGGATGACAAGGGGGGAGTTGACGCCCGAATTGCTTTGCTCGAAGGTGCCGCCGACGAAGAGCGACGGAAGTAGCGGGCCGCTGCCATCTTCGTCAAACGATGCCAGCGTGAACACCCGGCGGCCGGAGTCGGCGCCCGAGTTGCGCGAGATGCCCCCCGCAAGCGTTGTCCAGGCGCTCCCATCCCATACAGAAATACACGAGTGGGAAGTGAGCGTGTCGTTCCGCGAGAAGGCTCCGCCGACGACGAGCTTGGCGATGCCCGGCCCCGGTCCGTCTTCGTCGTAAGCGCACAAAGCAAACACCCGGTCGTCGAACCCTGAGGAGGGATTCTCCCAGAAAAGCGATCCCGTGAGCCGGAGCAGCCGCCCGCAGTTGACCTGCCCCTGAGAAGCCCAGGAGTTCGAGGCCGTCATGTCCCCGCCGACGTAGAGCTTGGGCGCGATCGGGCCGGTCGAGTCATCATCGAACACGAGCAACGCGTGTACATCGCCGTTTACTCCGGCACGCACAGCGGAGAACGCGCTCCCGTTGTAGCGCATGATGTTTGGACTGTTGATCCCCGACCAGCCAGAGAAGTGCCCGCCGATGTAGAGCGCTGCGGGTACTGAATCGGATGGATTCTCGTCAAAGGTCGCAAAGCACGACACGAACCCGTCGAAACGCGGGGTGATTGGCACCCATGTGCTCGAGCCGGCGTCCCAGCGGTCCAGGCGGGTCCACTCGCTTTGGATCGTGAAAGGGCCTGCGCAGTCGGCAGCACCGCTGTAGTGAATCGCCGCGACGATGTACGGGGCCGACGGCCCGGTCCCGTCGGGATCGAACCAGGTCATTGCTGTGATGTCAAAGTTGCCGGCAACTACGTTGTTGCCGGGGGCCAGATCATCGGGCTTGTCGTTGAAGAAAACAAAGTAGTCGATCGGACACTGTGCCTTTACGCTGCTGACAAACATACAGAGGCAGGCAAGCAGAGGCACCACACTTTGGAGTCGTGGCATGGGGAAATCTCCAGGTCCAGACCGAGAACAAAAAATACCACAGAACTGGCCGTTTGCCATCTCGAGGCCGCGGCGAAGCGAAAAAGTGGGTGGAATCCTGGCAAATAGTTCGTTATCGCGGACTCATGGGGTCGCTGGAGACGACGGTCGGAATACGCGGGGTTGGGTTGCTCAGTCGCTGATGCGCTTGCCCAATCATCCCAATTATTCCCATTCGATCGTCGCGGGCGGCTTGCTGGAGATGTCGTAGACCACGCGGTTGACGCCGCGCACCTCGTTGATGATGCGGTTGCTGATCCGGGCGAGCACGTCGTAGGGCAGGCGTGCCCAGTCCGCCGTCATGAAGTCTTCGCTCGTCACTGCGCGGATCGCCACGCACGAGTCGTAGGTTCGCCCGTCGCCCATCACGCCCACGCTCTTGACCGGCAGCAGCACCGCGAAGACCTGGCTCGTGTGCGGGGCCTTGTACAAGTCGGCGGAGACGATCTCTTCCAGCAGGATCGTGTCGCACTCGCGGAGCACATCCAGCTTCTCCTTCGTCACTTCACCGAGGCAACGCACCGCCAGACCCGGGCCGGGGAAGGGGTGCCGCCAGACGAGCTTCTCGGGGAGGCCCAGCACCTCGCCCAGCCGGCGAGCTTCATCCTTGAACAGCTCGCGCAGCGGCTCGATCAGCTTGAACTCAAGGTCGGCCGGCAGCCCGCCGACGTTGTGGTGCAGCTTGATCCCCGCCGCCGTGCCTCCTGCGCTCTGGCCGCTCTCGATCACGTCCGGGTAGAGCGTCCCCTGCGCCAGGAACTTCACTGCGCCACCCTTCTCCTTGACGATCTTTGCCGCTTCGGTGCTGAAGATGTCGATGAACCGGTGTCCGATGCGCTTGCGCTTCTCCTGCGGCTCGGTGATCCCCGCCAGGTCACCAAGGAACTCCGCCGACGCGTCGACGATTCGCAGGTCTATGTGGAAGTGATCGCGGAACATGGTTTCGACGCTCTCGCGCTCGTTCTTGCGCAGCAGGCCGTTGTCAACGAACACGCACGTGAGCCGGTCGCCGATCGCCCGGTGCAGCAGGGCCGCCACCACCGACGAGTCAACACCGCCCGAGAGCCCGCAGATCACGCGCCCCTCGCCGACTTTCTCGCGAACCGTCGCCGTCGCCTCTTCCAGATAGTCCGCCATCCGCCACTCGCCCTTGCAGTGGCACACCTCGTAGAGGAAGTTCTCGATGATCTCCGCACCCTGCGGCGTGTGCGTGACCTCCGGATGGAACTGGACGCCGAAGAACCGCACGCCGTCGCGCTCGTATGACATCGCGGCCATCGGGCACGTTGATGTGCTTGCAAGCACGCTCACACCCGCGGCCACCGCCGGCGACGCACCATCCATGGCGACCTGGTCACCGTGGCTCATCCAGACGGTCGTCTTACGCGGCAGGCTCTTGAAGATGCTCGCGTTGGGCAGGTTTCCAACCTGCCGGCCCTTCTCTTCCTTGCAGACTTCAATCTCCGCCCGTCCAAACTCCCGGTGCCCCGCGTTGATGACCTTCATCCCCAGCATCTGTCCCACCAGTTGCATGCCGTAGCAGACGCCGAGCACGGGCACACCCAGCGTCAGCACGCCCTTGTCGCAGACGGGCGCCCCCTTCTCGTAGACGCTCATCGGGCCGCCCGAGAGGATGATCCCCGCGGGGTTGAAGGCCTTGATCTCTTCCAGCGAGAGGTCCGGCCTCACCAGCAGCGAGAAAACCCCAGCTTCACGCACCCGCCGCGCGATGAGCTGGGCCGTTTGCCCGCCGAAGTCGAGCACGAGCACGGTCTCACGGGCGGTGGTGGGGGCGGCGGCCGGTTGGGCGGTGGGAGCGGTGTTCATGAGCGGTCTGCCCTTGGGGTGGAATCGGGATGCTAGCCACCAAGCGGCAAAGCCGTGTGCGGGTTCAGAAACGCCCTCCGGGCATCAAGAAATGGGAGCGGGGCTCGGGGAGTGCGGGCTCGATCTGAGGGTTTTTCATAGGGCAGACGCTCAACTGGGTGTCCATACGGCTTCACGGGCAGGCGCGTGCCGGGCAGCATGAACCGATAATGAGTGAATCTTCATAATTTGCTTGCACTGCTTGCGCGGTGATGCACACTGTGGGGGTCGGGCGCGGCGTTCGCCTCGCTCCGGCGACTATGCGTGTGTGTCAACCTGTGTGTCCAAGCGCTCGCCCGGTGCATAGCGGGAGAGCCAAAGCGAGAGGACTGAGAGATGAAGATGACCCTTGTTTCGTGCGCGGCCCTTGCCGTGCTGGCCGGTTCGGCGATGGCCCAGGTCACGCTGAGCAACAACTACACATCGACCACGATCGCCTCGTGGACCAACACGCTTGATGGCACCGCCCCGACGTTCAACCGTCCTCTCGCCAACGGTATTGGCGTTCCCAGCACTGGGTTGAGCGGTTCCGGCACCGCCGTCCGTTACGGCACTCAGTCGTTCAGCACCGGATCGGGCGGTCTCTTTACTGTGGCGAATTCATGGGCCCGTGCCGGTGCAACCGGCGGAGAAGGCCAGTTCATTTACGGCTCCGGCGGCTTTGCCCCGGGATCCCCGCTCACAAACAACTTGAGCGGCGCGGTCTACGGAGCGGTCGCGACCGCCACAGCAGCCCCCTACAACGTGTCGCTGCCCGCGGGCACGGCGACGATTGTCAACTGCTGGACGACGAACACGGCTTCGTTTGGCACGTTCACGACGACCGTCACGCAGGACCCGGGTGCGCTGATCGATGCCGTCGGCACCACCAACGGCGTCGCCTCGTTCTCGGTCACCTCCGCTTCGACCGACCTCGTCCAGACGCTCGACAGTATCACCATCCGCGGGCTGACCCACACCTACATCGGCGACCTGCAGTTCCGCATCAGCAACGGTGCAACCGATGTTCTCTTCTTTGTGCCCGCCAGTGCGAGCGACAGCCGTGGCGTGAACGGTGACTACACCTTCCAGTTCGGCGCGGCGGGCCTCCCCGTCGGCGGAACGAGCATCCCCGCCGGCACCTACGGAACGACCACCGACTTCACTTCTGCCTACGCCGGCGCCCCGCTGGCCGGAACGTGGACGCTCTCGATCATCGATATCGGCGCGGGTGACACCGGCCGCATCGCAGGCTTTGACCTCAACTTCACCACCGTCCCGACCCCGGGCGCTGCGGCGCTGCTCGGTCTGGGTGGACTTGTCGCCGGTCGTCGCCGTCGCAACTGATTTGCAGACCGGCAGCCTTTGCCATTCCGGCAGAGGATGACCGGCGACCTGACCTCTTTCGAGTTCCAAGCCCCGCCGCATCTGCCGCGGGGCTTTTTCATTTGACGAAGAGACGGAAGAGCGAACCGCCATGGTTGCCAACGTGCGCCTGCCGGGTTCGAACACCCATTCGTGATACGGATTCGCTGGCACCACCCCGGCTTTCTGGTAGACTGAACGGATGAACAATCAACCCCCCGCTCAACCTGCCGATGCCCTTGACCGCCGCCTGATACTTGGAGCGGCCGGCCTCGCGGGAATCGCGGCTCTTGCTGCCGGGCGGGCAACCGCGGGGCCGCTCAACCCTCCGGCCGGTGCGGTGGCTTCATCCGGCAAGACGCTTTCTGACGTTGAGCCGCGCACGGCCGTCAACGCGACCAACACCCCTGGAGACGCCACGTACGTATTCCGGATCACGCAGGCTGGCTCGTATTACCTCACGGGGAACATCAGCGCGCCGGCGGGGCGTACGGGCGTC
Source organism: uncultured Phycisphaeraceae bacterium (assembly GCA_964403525.1). Lineage (GTDB taxonomy): Bacteria > Planctomycetota > Phycisphaerae > Phycisphaerales > UBA1924 > JAJTGZ01. The sequence continues at coordinate 94,373 of CAYOGE010000008.1, forward strand.
TATCTGAGCGCCGGCGTGCGGCTCGATCTGAACGGGTTCACCATTACCGGCGCGGGGGGCACATCGCAGGGTGTCTTCGCATCCAACGGCTGCACTGTCCGGAACGGGACGATCACCAACGTCGCCAGCGCTGTCCTGGTCGGTATCAGTTCGACAACGGCCGTCTACATCGAAGACCTCATCGTGAGCGCGTTTTCGGGACGAGCCTTCGACATCGGCGGCCGCTCGGTCGTCCGCCGCTGCACGATCAGCGGGTCTGGGGTAGTGGGGATCGAAATGCAAGGGGATTACGGAACCGTCGAGGACTGCACGGTGAACAACTTGAACGGCACTGGCGTCTACCTCAACAGCTACAGCGTGCTGCGCCGGTCGCTGCTGAACGGCTGCTCGATCGGCGCGTACGTCGGATTCGGCTCGCACGTGCAGTCGTGTGAGTTCAGCTCGTGCAACAACATCGGCCTGCAGGCGAGCCAGCGCACCGCGGTGCACGGCTGCGTCGCCACCAGCATCACCGTCGGCTTTACGGGCGCTGCCGGCGTGGGGATCGACCTTGCCGACGGCGCGGAGGCCATCGGCTGCTCCGCCGCGTCGTGCTACATCGGAATCCGTGCCGCCACCTCGTCGCGGATCGTTGAGTGCAGCGCTGACGCGTGCGCTTCCGCGGCGGTCAAGCTGGGCGGTGCCGGCAACACCGTCGAGGCCTGCCGGCTCAACCGCAGCAGCATCGGCGTCGACATGACGGGTGTCTCGGGCAACTACGTTCATAAGTGCGTGCTGATGGGTAACGGCAACGCGCTGGCGGTCACCATCGGCGGCAACTGGTACCCGAACGTCACGCTCGGCAACGTGAACACCGCGACCAATCCGCTCGCCAGCGTGATCGGTTGAGGGGTCGAATCCTGCTGCGCACGTTCGCTCTGACCGCTGGCCGAAACGCGTACCGGGTACGCGTTTTCGGCATTGTCGTCGGCGTTGTGTTCCTGCATCGCCGTGCCCGCGCGGCATTCGTCCGTTCCTGACTCGGGGTGCCCGTGGCGGCAGGCCCGCTCAAGCCGCCGGCCGTTGCCGCCCGGCTGCGCTCGGACAAGGAATTCTTTGTGAATTGTTAGCTGCTGCACACGCGGAGGGCGCATTGCACGGTGAACCCCATAAGGAAACACCGCCATGCGACTCACAACCACTTCCACCACCGCCGCGTTCCTGCTCTCTGCCGTGATTGCCTTCCCCGCCTTCGGCGGCCCCGTCTCGCCCCCGGCGGGCGCAGTCGGGTCAACCGGCAAGACGCTCACCGAGGTCGAGCCGCGGATCGCGATCAACGCGACGAACACACCCGGCGACGCCGACGCGACGCCGAGCACGTTCAAGATCACCCAGCCCGGCTCTTACTACCTGACCGGCAACATCACCGGCGAGAGCGGCAAGGATGGCATCGAGATCGCCTCGGCCGGCGTGACGCTCGACCTCAACGGCTTCGCGGTGATCGGTGTGCCCGGCAGCCTCTCGGGTGTCGTCATCCGCTCGGGCGCCACGGAGGTACGCAACGGCTTCGTCCGCAGCTGGGGCGTCGACGGCGTCACCTCCGGTTCTGCCATCACCAACAACCGCGTTATCGACGTGCGGGCGTCTGGCAACGGGGGCGTCGGCATCTACGCCGGCAACTACAGCGAGGCCCGCAACTGCATGGCCGTCAGCAACGGCTCGCACGGCATCGCCATCTACGCCTACGGACGGGCGGAGGGGTGCACAGCACGCAGCAACGGCGGCGACGGGATAAGCGCTCCCAACAGCGGCAACGTGATCATCAACTGCAACTCCAACCTGAACGGGGGCAACGGCTTCAACGCCTTCAGCAGCACGCTCACCGCCTGCAACGCCAGCGGCAACACGCTCAGCGGCATCGCCGCGACCTATTCGAGTGTCATCGACTGCAACAGCTCGAGCAACACCGAGTACGGCTTCACCCTGGGCGTCTCCAGCACCGCCCGCGGCAACCGCTCCTTCGGCAACGAGTCTGGCGGCTTCTACGCCGTCACATCGTGCACGCTGGAAAACAACACCGCCAACAACAACGGCAACAACATCGCGACCCGCACCGGCTTCACGTTCAACGGCGCGGCCAACCGCGCCACCAACAACCACGCGGCGAACAACCCGGTCGGGTTCTACAGCCCCAACGGTCCCAACGTGCTCACCGGCAACACCGCCATCAACAACACCGTGTCGGGTTACTCGGTAAGCACCAACGCCAACACCCTGTTGACGGGCAACATCGCCGTCGGCAGCCCGACCAACTTCATCATCAACGCCGGCAACGACTCGGGCGCGGTCATCACCAACCCCGGCGTTGGCTTCACCACCACCAACCCTGCGGCCAACATCGCCAACTGATCTCCCTTCCGCACTCCCGCTCCGATCGCACGACGAGCGTGCCGAACGGTGGCGCGAGCCGACAACCTTCATTCCCTTTGTGACACCGGCTCCTCGCGATGAGGGGCCGGTGTCGTTTCAGTCGCTCCCGGCCGACTCGCCCACCATCAAAACCGCTCCACTTGTCTGGCCAACCCAGCATTTTTCAGTAAACTTCGGCATGGACACATCCATACCCACGCCCGCCGACCCCTCCTCGTCCCTTGACCGCCGCCTGCTGCTGGGCGCTGCCGGGCTTGCCGGCGTGGCCGCGCTGGGCTCCCTCACCTCGCGCGCGGGCGCTGGCCCCCTCAACCCGCCCGCGGGTGCGGTGGCCGCCACCGGCAAGACGCTCACCGAGGTTGAGCCGCGGATCGCCGTCAACTCGACCAACACACCCGGTGATGTCGACAGCCTCTTCAAGATCACGCAGCCCGGCTCGTACTACCTCACCGGCAACATCACCGGTGTGGCCAACAAGCACGGCATCAAGGTCGCCGCCGACAACGTGACCATCGACCTCAACGGGTTCGCGCTCATCGGCGTGAGCCTGGCCCGCGACGCCATCCGCGGCGACGGCGGCCCGCTCCTCAGCGGCCTCAGCGTCAGGAACGGCTCGATCACCGGCTGGGGCAACGGCAGCGGCATCTTCGCCGGCAACGTCGCCCGGTGCCGCATCGAAGACGTCACCATCCTCACCGTGACGTTCGAGGGCGTGTGGCTTGGCGCTTCGGCGATCATCGACCGGTGCACCGTCAAGGGCGCCCGCAGCGGCCTGCGCACCGGCAACACGTCGGTCATCCGCAACAGCATCGTCGAGGTCGCCTCCGAGTCGGCCTTCTACTGCGGCGACGACTGCGCGATCGTCGATTGCATCGCCAAGTCGGGCGAGCAGAACGCGTTCACGGCCACCCTCCGCGCCACGATCGACCGGTGCCAGGCCTCGCTCTCGGGCATCGGCATCAACGTCGGCAATTACGCCCTGGTGCGCAACTGCAGCATCGACTCGACGACGTTTGGCCCGGGGATCGTCGGCGGCCTCCATTCGACCGTTTCCGGCTGCTCCGTGAAGAGCACCGGCGACTCCGGCATCCTCATGCAGAACGGTGCGCTGGTCGAACGTTGCGCGGTCCGCGGGGCCAATTCCTACGGCATCTCGGTCGCCTCCGACAGCCTCGTCGAGGGGTGCATGGCCCACGCCGGCCAGTCGCAGGGCATCATCGTCGGCAGCAGCAGCAGCGTGACCGGGTGCATCTCGACCGCCAACAGCAATGAGGGCATCCGCGCGAGTTCGGGTTGCCGTGTCAGCGACAACAACTGCGCTGGCAACGGCGTCGCGGGGGTGCGGGTCGCCGGCACCCGCTGCACGGTCTCGGGCAACGTCTGCACGACGAACTTCACCGGCATCCGCGTCGAATCCAACGGCAACGTCATCATCCGCAACACCTGCAGCGGCAACACCACCAACTGGGTCATCGTCGCCAACAACGCCGTCGGCCCCATCCTCGACCGCACCGCCCCCGCCAGCGCAGCCATCAGCGGCAACTCGGCCGCCAGCAGCCTCGCCACCACCGACCCTAACGCCAACTTCACGCACTAGTTCCCGAGGGCTGTTTGACCCGCAAGCTCACGTGGATCCTCACGATTTGTGTGGTCGATGCCGTGTTTTCCTGTAAACTCTGGCATGGATCAATCCACGCCCGCGCATGTCGACCCCTCCTCGTCCCTTGACCGCCGCCTGCTGCTGGGCGCTGCCGGGCTTGCCGGCGTGGCCGCGCTGAGCTCGCTCACCTCGCGCGCGGGCGCTGGCCCTCTCAACCCGCCCGCGGGTGCGGTGGCCGCGACCGGCAAGACGCTCACCGAGGTCGAGCCGCGCACTGTCATCAGCGCGGCGAACACGCCCGGTACCGCCAGCAGCACCTACAGGATTACCCAGGCAGGATCGTACTACCTTGCGGGCAACATCACGGGTGAAGTGAACAAGCACGGCATCGAGATCGCTGCCGACGGTGTCGCGCTTGACTTGAACGGGTTCGATCTCAGCGGGTCGGCCGGAATGACCTCACTCTCGGGCGTCAAGGTCACGGGTGGAATCAGGCAAGGCATCGAGGTCCGCAACGGACGCGTAAAAGGCTGGTCCGCCGCCGGCATCGACCTCGGGATAAACACATCCAACTCGATCGTCCGCGACATGCGTATCACGCAGTGTGGCACTGGCGTGCTCGCCGGGACTTCCACCGTCGTTTCCGGGTGCGTGGTCTCGGATGCGCTGGCGAAGGGCATTTCCACCAACAACTTCTGCCGCGTACAGGATTGTACGGTCAGCAACTGTGCGGGCACCGGCATCGAGTCCACCGGTGAGTTCGCGGTGAGCAACTGCACGTCGCGCAGCAACGGCGTCGGCCTGGTCGTCGGCAGTGAGAGCAGCATCACGCGTTGCAGCGTTCTGTCCAATGTCGGGCTGGGGATCGACACGGGCGACGGCTGCATCGTCGAAGGCTGCTGTGTTTCTGCCAACGGCGGCGTGGGGATTGACGCCGACGCCGGTGCGCGCATCGAGGGGTGCATCGTTCAATACAACAGCGGACACGGGATCGACGCTGGAACGCGCTGCGTTGTGCGCTCCAATACGTGCCGAGCAAACGGTGTGCCCGGAGCGGGCGCGGGAATCCGCGTCATCGGTGTTGAGTGCATCGTCAATCAGAACTTGTGCTCGTTCTCGTTCAGGGGCGTTGTCGTTACAGGTACCCGGAACCTGATCACTGGGAATACATGCTCGAGCAACACAGCCAACTGGGACATCGCCGCCAACAACAATGTCGGAACGATTGTTTCAGCGGGGATCAACGCCTCCGCCATCTTGGGCTCAACCTACGCAGGCGGCGTCTCGACGACGGATCCTCACGCGAATTTCTCGCATTGAGCGTGACCGAGGCGCTCCGCGCCGCACCTCCGTGAGTCGCGCTGCTTTCCCCTCCCGTCCGATGGGTTCCGCTCATCCGCCGCATTTGGCCCTTTGGCCCTTTGCCCTTTGGCGATTTGCTCCACCCTCCCCGCCCCCCTCCCCCCT
>CAYOGE010000009.1:0-95600 GCA_964403525.1 uncultured Phycisphaeraceae bacterium
CGCCATGATCCAGAGGTGCCTGCGGTTGCTCGATCCGTCAAACAGAACCTAGCACAGGGCGTCGATAACGCCGGCGGTGCCCACAGCGAGGCTCACGCAGCCGTTGATGGTGAAGAAGGCCATCGGCAGCCCGGCCAGGCCCCGGCGGATGAGCACGAGGTGTTCAATCACCAGAAGCACCGCCGCCAGGGCGACGGCGGCGGCGAAGAGGGCCCCGAACCGCGGTTCGGACCGCCACGCGAAGAAGAGGCAGGCGGCAGCGCCGGCGTGCATCGCGCGGCTCACCCAGGCGGCTCGATTCGCACCGAGCCACGCGGGAATGCTGTAGAGACCTTTGGCGCGGTCGAACGCCTCATCCTGGAGGGCGTAGAGCACGTCAAAGCCCGCGACCCACAGCGCCACAAAGCCGGCGAGCAGCAGGATCGACGGGTGGAGTGCGTGCGGCGGGTTGACCGCCAGGCACGCGGCGATCGGGCTGATGGCGAGCGCGGTACCGAGCAGCAGGTGGCACGCGGCCGTAAACCGCTTGGCGAAGGAGTAGAGGGCAAGCCACGCGAGCACGGGAACGCAGAGCGCGACGGGCCACGGGTTCTTGAACAACAACCAGAACGCAGCGCACACGCCGACAAACAGCAGCGCGCAGGCCGCGGCGAACAGCTTTGCCTGGCGCGCGGGGAGCCGACCGCTGGCGACAGCGCGCCGTGCGGTGCGTGGGTTCTCAGCGTCTATGCGTGCATCGGCGATGCGGTTGACGAGCATGGCCCACGTGCGGGCGAGCACCATGGCGACGACCACCAGCGCAAGTTTCTGCGCACTGACCCCCCACCGCTCATCGAGCGGGCGTGCAAGCACCGCGCCCAGGATCGCGAACGGGAGTGCGAAGACCGAGTGGGTGAGCTTGATGTCCGTCGCGGCGAGCCGGAGCCTGGCGCCAAGGCCTGTGTCTGCTGCGTGCTGTGCGGCGAGCGTGCTCACGGGCCAACCGTACGCGCTGCGCGGTTGGGCGGGGCGCCCGCGGGAGCAACGACGCCCCACAGCACGTGCCGCGGGGCGTCGCTCAAGGAGGTCGATGTCTGAGACGGATCAGGAGCGTCGATTTCGGCGCGCGGCGACCGCAGCACCGACGAGGATGGCCGGCAGTGTGCCCGGTGCGGGTGCCACGGGTGGCCCACCGCCGCCGCCACCGCCTCCACCACCGTCAGGAAGGTGGGGGAATTCGCCGGGCTTGGTCGGCGGGATATAGGGGTTGTTGCCGAGCGGGTCGAAGCGGCTGTAGCCGCCGATGGTGCCGCCGGAGGGGTTCCCGCTGGCGAGGGCACCGGCGTCACCGAGGGCGGTGTTGCCGCCGCCCGCGGCGTATCCGGCCGGGTTGGCGGCGTCGAACGTGCTGACGGAGACGTTGTCCAGGCCCCAGCTGGCCTTTGACTCATCGCCGCGGAGGCCGCTGACCGTGAAGGAGATCGTCTCCTTTGCGGCGGTGTGCGGGATGGTGAAGGCGAGGCGGTAGACGGCGTCGCGGGCGACGCCGGTCTTGGCATCCTTATAACCCATCGAGCCCACGGCGGCGGCGCCGGCGCCCGGAAGGTTGCGGCCGTTGCTGCCGCCGGGGTAGTCCTGCGTGGCATCGCTGGCGCCGCCGTCGGTTGCGAAGCTGGTGGCGAGCACGACGGTGCCGTCGGAGAGCTTGATGCTGAACTTGGACGGGTCAGGGGCGTTGCCCTGCCAGTCGCCGACAACAACGACGTCGGCGGCGAGCACCATGTGGGTGTGCTGCGGGAAGTTCTTGACGGTGAGTGAGGCGGTCTGGTTGTGGAGGCGGCCGAGGAACATCTCGCCGCTTGGGCTGGTCTCGAACTTCTGCACGTTCCACTCGCTGCCGGGTGCGCGGACGAACGGGTTCATGTAGTCGCCGTCGTCGGCGTTGTCGTCGGGCTCGACGCCCGTGGCGTCGCTGTAGCTCATGGTGCGGTCACCGCTTGAGACGATGGTGACGTTGTCAAGGCCCCAGGCACCGACGGTGCCGCTGGTGCCAAGGCCGGATGCGGCGAACTTGAGCGCGGCCGCGCCCTTGCTGTGGGGCACAACGAAGCGCAGGTGGTACGTTGAGTCACCGACCGCGTCTTTGCCCAACGCGGGGAACCCGAGCGCATCGAGGGCTGTTGAGTCTGTGCCGGGGAGGCGTGGGCGGGCCGACGCCGCGGCCGGGTAGGTCTGCGTGCGTTTGCCGGAGCCGTCTTCGTTTGCGAACGTGGCGTCGAGCACGGGCTGGCCGTCGACGGTGAAGGTGAACTTTGAGGGGTCGGGCGCATCGCCGGCCCAGTCACCGATCGCGTAGAAGTCGGCATCGATGATGAGCTGGTCGTGCTCGGGGATATCGCTGAGTGTGAGGGTGGCGGGCTGGCTGACGAAGGGACCGATGAAGCGCTCACCGTGGGGCGCGATGCCGTGGGCGCGGTTGTCCCACTGCGCACCCGGCGCTTCGTTGAACCGCGACTGATAGACCAGCGCGCTCACGCGCCGGGTCACCGGGAGTTCGGGGCGGGCGGCGGGTGCCGGTGCGGCAAACTCGGCGGTGTACCGCTCGCTAACGAGTGCAAGGTCCTGCGCCAGACCGATCGAGAGCGCCCGTTCATCACGCGGGAGGAAGGTGGCCCGGGACTCACCGTCCATCGCGTTTGCAAGGATCGAGTCGTGCGCGGTGATCACCGCGGGGCGCATCGACGCCTCGAACGCGCCGAGGTTTCCGATCGGGCCGGCGTTCCAGCCGGTCGGGGCGGGTGAGGAAGGAAGGCGCAGCGCGGGCGCGCCGGCAGGGGTGGCCTCGGGAACAGCGAACGAACCGCCGATACCAAGGGCGGTGCGGTTCACGGCGTCGCGGGCGGCGGCGCGGATGGCGTCGAGGTCCGCGTTCTCGGGCGCGGCATAAACCACGGCGTTGTCGACGGCCCAGGAGGCGTCCTTGGGCGAGCCGGGCAGGTTCGACGCGGAGAGGGTGAGCTTCATCGAGCCCGCGTTGTGAGGTGCGGCAAAGACCAGGCGGTAGACGCTGTCGTGCTCGGGCTTGCCGCTGTCATCGAGCAGGCCCAGCGCATTGAGCCTGTACGCGCCGAGGGCGGCGGGGCGGTCCGAAGCGTTGGGCTCGTCGGGGAAGCTCTGGCGGCGGGACGGGTCGCCGTCGTCGTTTGCGAACGAGCTGCTCAGGAGCGTGCCGTCGTCGAGGGTGATCGTGAGGGTCGTGGCGGGCTTGCCGGGGCGGCTTTCACCCGTCCACTTGCCGATGATGTGCACATCCATCGCGACCACGAGCGAGCTGTGGCGCGGGAGGGAGTCGAGCGTCAGAGTGACCGGTTCGTTGTGGAAGCGCCCCAGGAGCTTGTTGCCGGTGGGTGACGTCAGCACCCGCGCCGCCGACCACCCGTTGCCGGCACCGTCGCCGAAGCCGGTGCGGTAGACCGGCGGCTGGGCGACCGCGGTGCCCGCGAGCGTTGCCAGCGCGGCGGCCGCGAACACACCGAATCGACGGGCCTTGCCACAGTGAGCGGACATGCGACTCCTCCTTAGCCTGCCAACGGACAACGAACAGCTTTTTCAGCCTGCGATTGCTGCGTCCGTGCGGCCAACGACGGCGCGATATGTGCGCCGGAGATTGCGACGTGGGGAGATTGCGCCGGTGCTTCAACCCGCTTCTCGGACCCTCGCCAACGGCGGTGGCCGAACATCGAGGAATCACGCTGGACGCAGGCGTGGATAAACCACACTCCCACCGGCGCCGCGTGGGGGCCGGTCTCCAACCGGGCCCGCCGCGGAGCCGGGCAGCCTTCTGAGGGGCTGCACGACGCGACACACCACTATTCGCATCAGGACTTGAGAAGTTTCTTGAGAATGTGGTTGAAACCCGTTTCAAGGCATGGATTAAGGTGCGATCGCGCAAGAGTGGAGCGCAAAACGCGCCGCTCGTTCGCCCGTCGCTAGGCCTTACTCCGCTCCGCGCTCATGCCCGTCGCCGCGCTGCCCCTCCCGCGCTCGGGCTCGCCGCGTCAGCCGGCGCACCCGTTGAAGAAGTCGTCGATGTAGACGATCCAATCGTTGTTGTTGAGGATGCCGTCAGAGCCGCGCACCCCGCCGGTGGTGCCGACGTCTGTGAACGCGTAGTTGGGCGGGACCTGGAAGAACGCGTTGATGAACACGATCAGGTCGTTGTTGTCGAGCGCTCCGTCGTGGCAGGCGACGGCACCCTGGCGGCCAAGGTCGGCGTTGCCGCAGCGAGCGGCGACGGTGAGGCGGAAGAAGGCGATGCCGTACGCGCCGGGCTTGGACGCGGTCACATCGCGGTCGCCGAACATGTCGGAGACGGTGAAAGAGAAGCTGCCGGTCGCTGAAGAACTGCCGTTGACCAGCAGGCCGGGCGATTCGGTGAGCCCCCACGACGATTGCGTGGCGACGCGGTCGTCGGCGGGCGGCGGCCGGTCGTCTACAGCGCCGCCGTTGGCGATCGCAAGGATGTAGGTCCCCGGGGCGAGCGTGCGCACGAGCGTTGACTGCGGCGAGCCGGTGGTGGGTGAGAGGACGGCGTCGTCATTGACCGCGCCGGGGATCGGGGCGAGGGTTGAGCCGTCGAAGAGGAAGAGCTTGGTGTTGAGCGTGGTGCGGTTGACGGTGGTGATCTTGATCGAGCCGGCGGCGAGCGGGCACGGGAAGGTGAGCTCGGTCGGCGCGATCGTCTCGCTGGTGAGCGTGACGGTGTAGGGGCTTGACGAAGCCGACGACCCGGTGATGCGGTAGAGGAAGGACGGCGCCGCGTTGCCGAGCGTGTAGACCTGGCAGAATCGCGCGGGCACGGTGTTGATGCTGGTGCTCTGCAGGGAGAACATCGAGTCGGGGTCGGTCACGCCGCCGGTCGCCAGCACGCCGAGAACCGTTCCGGTGTGCCCCTGCGTGCCGGTGGTCGCCAGTTGGAGCGTGTGCCTTTGGATAGCCAGCGGGTTCGCGGCCAGCGTGATGCGCCAGATGTCGCGGGTGTCGTTGGCGGTTGAGTCGGGCGTGTCGAGGAAGCCGCGGCAGACGCCGGTGATTGACCCCGTGCTGGCGAGCGTGGCGGGGGTAGCGGTCGGGCGCGTCTGGTTGGGTTCGACCTCGTTGACGGGGGGGTCGGCGAGCAGGGCGGTGAGGGGCAGTGCGGCGAGCAGGGCATAAGGCAGGGGCATCGGGCGCGCATCGGCAATACCGTGCCGATCCGTGCAGAAAGCGAGGCTCGACTTCTCGAGTGCTGACTACGGGCAGCGTCGCGACGCCCAGAAAGCAAAGCGCCCTCGCCAGGGGTACTGGCGAGGGCGCAGGGGTACGTGCGCTGCGCGAGGGGCGCGGATCAGCGGCAGGAGGCGGGGGCGTTGAAGAAGTTGTCGATGAAGACGATGAAGTCGTTGTTGTCCCAGACGCCGTCGGCGCCGGGCGTGCCTCCGGTCGAGCCCTGGTCGGCCAGCGCGTTCTGGCTGAAGAAGTAGTCGATGAAGACAACGAAGTCGTTGTTGTCGAGGTGCGCATCGGCGCCGGGTGCGCCGCCCACGCGGCCGACGTCGGCCAGGCCGCAGGCCGGCCCGCCACCGCCGGGGATGTTGGTGCGGAAGTTGACCTGCACCGTACCCGTGGCGTTGGAAGTGGAGGTGGCGTTGAAGTTTGTCGCGAAGACCGAGTTGAAGCAACCGACGGCCATGTAGTAGGAACCGGCGTTCAGGCTCCCGTCACGCCCGTTGCCTCCGGCGGCGGCGGCGTTGCCGATCGCAGGGCGGACGTTGGTGCTGTCGCCGTAGGTAAGCTGGGAGTGGTAGTCTGAGCCGTCGTCGTCATCGGTCGAGTGGAAGACGCCGGCGGACGTGTAGAGCCCCAGCTCGGTGTCGTTGATCGAACCGATGAGGGCGGGTCCGTCTGGCACGGTGGGCTCGGTGTCGATGTCGAGGTAGTTCGTGCTGGCGTTGAGCACGTTTGTGCCGATCGAGAACTTCAGCCAGGTGATACCGGCGGGGACGATGCCGACGTCAACGGTGGTGACGACCTGGCTGCCGCCGGCGCCGGCACCGATCTGGCCGAGGTCGGTCGATGCGGGGGGAACAAAGATGTTTCCGCTGATCGTCCCGGTGCCGCTGCGGCCCTGGGCGTCTGACACCGTGAGCCCGACGCTGTAAGCACCGACGGGGGTTGCCGGCGGGATGGTGTAGCGGTAGGAGAAGACACCGTCGCCGGCGGTGACGTCACCGGCGAGCCCGTCGTCATGGAAGGCAGCGTTGGTCGGGCCGCCGACAGCGCTCAGGTCGCCGCGCACGGCGAGCGCGGTGCTTGTGGGGTTGAGGCCGGGGCTGGCGTTGGCGGTGTAGAGGACGGTATCGCCCGCCTGCGACCCGGCCGGGTTGGCCGAGCCGCTCACGGTCGGGGGCAGCGAGGTCGCGGGGATCAGCAGGCTCAGCACATCGCCGGCGTGAACGCTGCCGGCGGTGTTGAACGAGTAGAGCACGTTGTTGACCGAGGCGGGCCCGCCGTTGGTTCCGGCGGCGTAGCCGATCGTCGCGGAGACGCCCTCGTCAAAGAGCGCGTTCTCGAACATCACGTCGCTGTAGAGCATCTGGGCCGCGACGTTGTTGACGATGTTCTGGAAGATCTGCACCTGGTAGGTGGCCGCGCCGACCGCTGCGCCGGCGTTGTAGTGCGCGACGTTGTCCCACTGGATGATCAGCACGTTGCCGCGCGCGGCGGGGAGGCCGAAGCTGGCGGCCGGGCCCTCGATCTTGTAGACGTTCCTGCCGCTATTAGCGGGCAGGAGCATGTCGTCCCAGAAGGGAAAGAGCGCCTGCGAGGTTGCGGGAGCGACCGGGCTGACGGTGCCCGCGGCGATGGTGGTGTTGAGGTAGGTCGTCGCGCCGGCGGTGCCGCCGAACTGGACGAACCCGTTGGTGCAGATGCGGGCGGTCGTGGAGGCGAACATGGAGTTGGTCACCGATGTGGTCACGGCGACGTTCACGTCATCGTTGGCGACCGCCCCGTTGAAGACGGCCTGTGCGCCGGGGAGGCCGGCGATGTTGACAAAGGTGCCGGGGAGGTTATTGACGATCGCGTTCTGTGCGAACGCCGTGCCCGCGGCTGTTGCCAGTGCGACGATGAACAGTTTCGACTTCATGTGAGACCTTCCGTTGTGAGGTGTACCAGCACGAGTTGGGGGGCAGACAACGAGACACATGCCACAGCGAGCCCGCGTACGGCTGAGATGGTGAAGTAGACCCCCGAGCCGGCGGGCGTGCAAGTAAAAGTAAAAAGATTTTTAACAACAGGCTTTGGCTGCCCGGGATTGGCACCTTTTTGGGTGATTCAACGGCGGCCAATGAAAACGCCCCGCGTGACCGAGGGCCGCGCGGGGCGAATAGGGGGCGAATTCAGATCAGCCGCGGATCAGCGGCAGGAGGCGGGGGCGTTGAAGAAGTTGTCGATGAAGACGATGAAGTCGTTGTTGTCGTAGGCGCCGTCGGGGCCGGGCGCGCCGCCGGTTGCGCCCTGGTCGGCGATCGGGTTCTGGCTGAAGAAGTAGTCGATGAAGACGACGAAGTCGTTGTTGTCAAGGTGCGCATCGGCGCCGGGTGCGCCGCCCACGCCGCCGACGTCGGCCAGGCCACAGGCCGGACCGTTCGACGGATAGCAGGTGCCGGTGAAAGCGATGGTGTAGTTCGCCGTACCGGTGACGGTACCGGTCCACGCGGCGACGGTTCCGCCGGCACCGGGGCCGTCGGGTGAACGCTCGGTGTCGAACGGCGTGTTGGCCCAGATGAGAGATGCGCCGGCATCGACCGGATCGATGTTGTAGCGGGAGACGGCGAGGAAGTAGTCGCCGGCACCGGGGATCAAGGCGCTGGTGAGCGTTGACTGGAGCGTGGTATCGCCGGGCAAGCCGGTCGGGACATCGTCATTCATCACGACGCCCGTGCCGTCAACGTTGAAGAGGAACAACTGCGTGTCGACGGTCGTGGCGCCGAACGTGGTGGCCGAGAAGTTCGCGGCATCGCAGATGTTGATGCGGTACATGTCCACATCGTTGTTGGTGAAGACGCCGCTGATCGAGTCGAGTGCGCCGGTTCCGACCGGGACGGCGGCTGTGGCGGGCAGGTCACCCGCGGCATCGAGGCCGATGGTGATCGTGCCGCTGCTGGACCGTGCCAGGTTGTCGGTAACTGTGAACCCGACGTTTGCGCCGCCCTCGGAGGCGGTCGCGGGGATCAGGTAGCTGTAGGAGAACACGTTGTCGTTGGCCGTGACGTCTCCATTGGTCCCGTTGTCGAAGAACTGCTGCGCGGCCGAGCCGCCGAGCCCGCTGAGGTCACCGGTGACGGTGACACTGGAGCTTGCGGGGTTACCGCCCGGGGTCACAGCGACGGTGAGGAGCACGTTGGAGCCCACAACGACGCTGGCGGGCGAAGCGGCACCGGTGCCGGTGGGCGGGTACGGATCGGTCGGGGGGGCGATCTCAAAGTTGAGCATCGTCTGCGTCTGCGTGCCGGTGTAGGTGCTGCTGACACCGAAGCCCGAGTTGACGAAGGTGACGTTGAAGCGGCCCACGGCGAGGTAGTACTCGCCGCCAGCGAGGTTGCCGTCGTTGCCGTTCCGCGCTGCACCGACCGAGAGCGTGCCGAAGGTAACAGCGGGGCGGGGGGCGGTGCTTGAGCCGAAGGTCAACTGACCGTGCAGACCGGGGCCGGCGTCATCGTCGTTGTAGGCGGCGGTCGCGACCGCACCGTTGCCGACGGCGTCGTAGAGGCCGATCTCGGTGTCGGTCATGTCGCTGGCAGGAACCGGGTCAGCGGTGGGAGTTGTCCAGATGTCGACATAGCCGATTGAGTTGAGCGTGGGCGGCAGCACCACGCGGAACCACTGAATGTCGTTCGGAGCGTTCAGCGTGACCAGCTGCGAGAACGTCTGGGCCGTCGTGCGGGTGCCGAGGTCTGTGAACGCGCCGGGCTGCGCCATCGCCGTGCCCGCCAAGGTCGCCAGGGCCAGAGCCATCATCTTCATCTTCATGCGAAATCTCCCTTATGAGGTAAAGAACGCAGCGCACCGCTTGTGGGGTGGTCGTGCTGCATCTTGCGTGTGGTGGCGCTCCTTCGCGCCGCTGGAATTGAATTAGGCTCGCGAACGAGCGTCCCCGCAAGCAAATTCTTTCAGAAGCTCACTAAAACATCTTTCATTCAGTCGATGGATAAATCCTCTCTCATCCAATCGCCCGTTTGTCGCGCCGCGCGTGAAGGGTCCGTGCGCTTTCGCGGCTCGGCTCCGGGCTTCAACCGACGGCACTCGCACGTAATGAAAACGCCCCGCGTAGGCGAGGGCCACGCGGGGCGAAAAGGGGACCGGCTCAGGTCAGCCGCGGATCAGCGGCAGGAGGCGGGGGCGTTGAAGAAGTTGTCGATGAAGACGATGAAGTCGTTGTTGTCGTAGACGCCGTCTGCGCCCGCGACGCCGCCGGTTGAGCCCTGGTCGGCGATGGGGTTCTGGCCGAAGAAGTAGTCGATGAAGACGACGAAGTCGTTGTTGTCAAGGTGGGCATCGGCGCCGGGTGCGCCGCCGACACCGCCGACGTCGGCGAGGCCGCAGGCAGCGCCGGGCGGGATGTTCGTCGCGAACTTAACGACGATGTCACCGAGCGCGGTGCCGGTGGTGGTGGCGTTCCAGTAGGTAGCGCCGTAGGCGACGTTGTACGCGCCGGTGGCGACGTAGTAGGTGCCCGCGGTGAGCGCGCCGTCGCGGCCGTCGCTGACGACAGGCGCATCGCCGACGGTGGTGCCGCCGCCGGCGCCGAACGAGAGGAACGACTTGAGGCCGACGCCGTCGTCGTCGTCGCTCGCCACCAGCGTGCCGTCGGTGCGGTAGACACCAAGCTCGGTATCGATTGTGCCCGAGTCTGTGTCGGTAAAGATGTCGAAGAAGCTGCCGCCGCCGACCGCATCGGCCGTCGTGGTGAACTTGATCCACTTGACCTGGTTCGCAGCGGTGATCGAAGCCGTCACCGGGGTGATCAGCTCGGTTCCGCCGGGTCCGCCGGCGATCGTGCCCGCGTCGGCCGCGACCGGCGCGACTGCTCCCGGGCTGACGAGCTGAACGTTCAGGCGGACAGCGCCGAGCTGGGTGGACGTGTTGGTGACGCCGAACAGGCCGGGCTGGTAGGCGACGCCGGTGTCTCCGGCGGTCACGGCGACGTAGTAGAGGCCTGCGGCGAGGGTCGCGCCGTCGCGCCCGTTGTACGGGAGCGCATCACCGCCGGGCCCGGGGTGGTTGTCGACGCCGAAGGTCAGCGTCGCCAGAGACTGCGTGCCGTCGGCGAAATCGGTCGCGATGCGCGCGCCGGTCGTGGAGTTGTAGAGGCCGATGGAGGTGTTGAGCGCACCGGTGCCATCGGTGGTGGTGGAGCCCTCGGTGTCGATCTCGAGCCCGCGGTTGAATGCGGCGGCGATCTCGTCGTTGAGGGTGAACTTGAACCACTTGGTCTGCCCGGTGGCGGTCACCGTTGCGTTGCCGACGGCCGGGGTGTTGGCGACGAGGGTGCCCAGGTCGGTCGCTGTCGGCGCCTGGATGGGCATGAGCTCGATCGCCAGGGAGTGGAGGTGGGTGGTGAAGTTCGCGGCGCTCTCGTACCCCTCGACGCGCCATGTGCCCGAGCCCGAGTCGATCGGGGTCGCGAGGGAGATGATCAATTCACCCAGGCCCGTCGATTCGCCATAGGTCGGGAAGACGACGCCCGCGGCGAGGGCGGCCTGGCCCGGGGGCGTGACGCGGATGCGCACCGCGTTGGTCGGCGAGGTGGTGGTGTTGGTAGCGCCGGGGGTCGTGAGGCCCGTGCCCTGAGCGCGCAGGCGCACGCCCGCGACGGTGGTTCCGGCTGGAACGGTGAAGGACTGGTCGAAGCCCGGGGCCGCCGTCAGCCCGCTGATGACCACGTTGTTGTAGGTCTGACCGACGGGGCCGATCGGTGCAGCGGCGGGGGGCGTGCCGTCGTCGAGGGTGATCGTCACGGAGTCCCAGGTCGCGTCGTTGCCGGCGGCAACGTCGTCCCAGCGCTCAAAGAACTGGAACGTCCACGTGCCGGCGGTGGTGATGGCCGAGACGGGGATGGTGTAGCGGCCTGCCTGCACGTTGCCTGTCAGGACGACCGGCCCACCGGCCACTTCCGAGGTCGTGGTGTTGAACGGCTGCATGATGAAGGGCGTGCCGCTGGGGGGCGTGACGAGGATCGAAGCCTCGGTGAAGTACGTGCCCGCCACGGCGCGGGTGAGCGTGCCGCCGATGGTGAGGTAACGCGCCGAGTAGCTGCCGCCGCCGTCCGCGCCGGCGAAGGTCGCGGTGCGGATCGCGTTGCCGATGTCGCCCTGGCGGGCGTAGCTCGGCACGCCGCTGAACGTGACCGATTCACGAGGTGACGCGAAGGCGGCTGAGGAGCCCGCGAGCGCGAGGAGGGCGAGTGCGTATGACTTCTTCATGTGAGACTTCCTTCTTGGCCAACGCTGTGTGTGGGAGGTGGCCAGTTGCTGCGGCGAGCGCCGTGCGCGCGCACGGCCACTTGACGCGATCACCACTAGTAGACCATGACTTCAGTAGATGAGCAATCCCTTACGTACAGGAATATTGTGCCCCCATTAAGGTGTTTTGCTTAGGCACTCGTGGCACCTGCGGCGGCGAGGCTGCCCAATGTCACCAGAGGATTGGCAGCACTTGGTGCGTGTCAGCAATTGAAACTGCCCTGCAACGAAAGACCCGGCCGATCGGCCGGGTCTTGGTGTTCGGGAAAACGCGGTGGCAGCGGGGCGTTACTTGCCGTACTTCACGGCGCAGCCGTACGGCTCGCTTGACGCGTCGGTGACCTTCTTGCCGGCGATGACCTCGTCGAGCGCGTTCTTGACGTAGTTCTTGTCTCCGGCCTTCTTGGGCCCGCGGTCGTTGTCGATCGCGCCGGCGTAGACGAGCTTGCCGTCCTTATCGATCACGTACATGTGCGGCGTGGTCTTGGCGCCGTAGGCCTTGCCCGTTTCGCCGGTGGGGTCGAGGAGGATGGGGTACTCAATCTTCCAGTCCTTCTTCGCCTTGACGTTCTCGTCCACCGCTGCGCCCTGCTTGCCGTCGGCGCCGCTGTTGATCGCCAGCCAGACGACGTCCTTGCTCTTGTAGTCCTTGGCGAGTTTGGTCATCGTGTCGAGGGTCTCGTGGTGCTTCTTGACGAAGGGGCAGCCGGGGTTGAACCACTCGAGGACAACGATCTTGCCCTTGAAGTCGCTGAGCTTGACCTCTTTGCCCTCGGTGTCCTTGAGCGCAAACGCGGGGGCGGCCTCGCCGACCTTGGCCGCTGGGG
Source organism: uncultured Phycisphaeraceae bacterium (assembly GCA_964403525.1). Taxonomy (GTDB): domain Bacteria; phylum Planctomycetota; class Phycisphaerae; order Phycisphaerales; family UBA1924; genus JAJTGZ01. Next base: position 12,371 of record CAYOGE010000009.1, read on the forward strand.
CTGCGGCATAGGACCGGGCGCTGGCGGGCTGTGCGTGGTATGCCAGGAGGCCGGCACCGGCTGCGAGGCCGAAGGCGACGATGGAAACATTCAGCAGGTTCTTCATGGGTGCTCCTTGAAAAATCGGTCGGTCAGCGTTTCTTGATTCGGATGGTGCGACTGAGGGTTTTGTTCCGGGCGAGGTGTGTGCCGCGTTGAACACGTTGGCTTAACGGCTGGTCGGTTCGGCGGGGGGCGTCGGAGTGGATGGAGCGGGCGCAGGGTCAGCCTTGGCGTCCTGAGGCCGCGCAGAGCGGAACGCCCAGACGCGGCGGCCATTGCCTGAAGTGAATTCGACGACGCCCTCGACGGGTTTCAAACCGGGGTCAAAGGTCAGCTTGAGCGTGCCACCCTTGGCTTGCCCAGTGGCGATGGGGTCACGGAGCTTGGCACCACCTTCAGAGGGGTAGAACGCGGCCTGGGTGACTGTGGGGTCCTTTGCGGACAGGACAAGGGTCTGGCCCTGCCATTGAGCGGTCGCGGCGGCATCGAAGCCGTCGGCCTGGGGTTTGGGCTGGGCGGCGCGGGCATCGTCGATGGCCTTGGCGTTGGCCGTGCTGCTGGCGGTTTTCTCGGCGGTGGTGAGGGTGGCGTTCACGACCGCATCACCGGGGATGCACGACTCTTTGCAGACCAGGTAGTTAACACTGGCAGTGACCTTGAACGTGCGGCCGACAGGGGCGGTCGCCGGGACGGTCACCGGCACAGTGACCATGACGCGACCCTCATGGATGTAGTTAAGGATGTCCCCTTCTTCGACGTTGCGCTTTGGAACGGGGAACGAGGCCGCGCCCGCGGTGAGCCCGCTGCCGGGCGGAAAGGTGAGCTCGACAGATGTGGGCATGCCCGAGTCGTTCTGGCCGGGCCAGTAGATGTGCCAGTCTTTGGCGACGTCGAAGACCACAGCGAATTGGACGGTGTCGCCGGGCTTGACCGCGGTGTCGTGGGTGAGGAGGGAGACCTTGACCAATTCCTTGCGCTTGCCGGCAGGATCAGCCGGCTGATCGGCGAACGAGGCGAGCATCGTCGTAGCAACGAAGGGAAGGAGCAGGAGCATGCCCAACCGTACGGCACTGTGGCGGCAATCGTTCACACCGGGCTGGCGACCATCGCGGGAACCGACAGCCCGCGGTCCTTACTCCACCGTTACGCTCTTGGCGAGGTTCCGCGGCTTGTCGACGTCGTGCCCGCGGGCGACAGCGGCGTAGTAGGCCATCAGCTGCAGCGGGACGACGGCGAGCATGGGGCTGAGCGGCTCGCAGACGTCGGGGATGTACATGACGTCCTGCACGTGCTTGGCGATCTCGGTGTCGCCCTCTGTGGCGACGGCGATGACGTGCCCGCCGCGGCTGCGGACTTCCTGGATGTTGGACATGACCTTTTCGTACTGACGGCCCTTGTTGGCGATGAAGACGGCGGGCATGCCTTCGTTGATGAGGGCGATGGGCCCGTGCTTCATCTCGGCGGCGGGCATGCCCTCGGCGTGGATGTAGGAGATTTCCTTGAGCTTGAGCGCGCCCTCGAGAGCGGTTGGGTAGTTGTAACCGCGTCCGAGGAAGAGCCAGTTCTCGCGTTCGATGTACTTCTCGGTGATCTTCTTGATCCGTTGAGCGCTCTGGAGGATGTGCTCGATCTTGGCGGGGATCGCCTCCATCTCCTTCATCATGTCGATGCACTGGTCTGCGGACATGTAGCGCTTGCGCGCCATGTAGAAGGAGATGAGCGCCAGCGCGCCGACCTGGCCGATGAACGCCTTGGTGCTCGCGACACCGATCTCTGGGCCGACGCGCAGGTAGACGCCGGCGTCGGTCTCGCGGGCGATGCTGCTGCCGACAACGTTGACGACGCCGACGGCGAGCGCGCCGCGCTCCTTCGCTTCGTGCAGGGCGGCGAGGGTGTCGGCGGTTTCGCCGCTCTGGCTGACGGCAACGACGACGGTGTTCTCTTCGATGACGGGGTTGCGGTAGCGGAACTCGCTGGCGTACTCGGTGTGGCTGGGGATCTTGGCGAGGTCTTCGAGCATGTACCGCCCGATCATGGCCGCGTGGAGCGCGGTGCCCTGGGCCGTCAGGATGACCTGGCTCGCCTTGGTCAGCTCCTTGGCGAAGCTGGAGAGCCCGCCGAGGACGACCTTGCCCTCGCGGATGTTCATCCGCCCGCCGATGCACGCCCGCACGGAGCTGGGCTGCTCGAAGATCTCCTTGAGCATGAAGTGCGGGAATGCGCCCAGCTCGATCTGCTCAAGGTCGATCTCAAGCTGCTGCACCTTGGGCGAAAGCGGCGTGTTGTGGATGTCGGTGGTGTGGAAGCCCTCGCGGGTGATCTTGACGACGTTGTAGTCGTCGAGCATCACCACGCGCGCGGTGTGGGCGATGATCGCGGCGCCGTCGCTGGCGACGATGTACTCGTGGTCGCTGCCGATGCCGACCATGAGGGGGCTGCCCTTGCGCGCGGCCACCAGCACGTTGGGCTCCTTCTCGCAGATGACGGCGATGGCGTAGGCGCCGGTGACTTCGCGCAGAGCCGCCTGCACGGCCTTCTCGATGTCGCCCTCGTAGAGCTCGCCGATGAGCATGGCCAGCACCTCGGTGTCGGTCTGGCTGGCGAAGGTGTGCCCCTTCTCCTGAAGATACTGCTTCAGCGCGCTGTAGTTCTCGATGATGCCGTTGTGCACCACCACGATGCCGTGCCGGTCGTCGCGGTGGGGGTGGGCGTTGAAGTCGGTCACGCCGCCGTGGGTGGCCCAGCGGGTGTGGCAGAGCCCCAGCGAGCCGTTGAACTCCTTGCGCCCGTCGATGGCCTCTTCGAGGTTGCCGACCCGGCCTACGCGGCGCTCAAGGTGGAGCTTGCCGTCGGTCACGATCGCGATGCCCGCCGAGTCGTAGCCGCGGTACTCCAGGCGCTTGAGCCCTTCGAGCAGGATGGGGCGGGCGGTCTTCTTGCCGAGGTACGCGACGATTCCGCACATAGGTTGAACCCTTGGTTGACGAAGGAAGCCGGACGGGAAGGGGCGGTGGCCCCCGCTGAGCAAGATCGGCCCGATCGGGTAGCCGGGGCCAGCGGGCCGCCCCGATTGAACCGCCCGCGCACCGCAATACAAGGCACTTGATTGTTTCTCGGACTCTCTGCCCGGCCCATCCCCAAGGGTGGAATACCGGCAAGTTCGTCCTCCGCCTGCCCTACGTCCGCAGGGGGGTCGCCGGTTCGGTCTCGGTGTTAAGACTCCTGCCGCCGGCGGGCGGCGGTTATGCTGGGGCCCATGGACGAGCCTCAAGGCGGTCAGAACCCGGCCGCAGCCGGCCCATTGAGCAGCGTGCCGCTGTTCGCCAGGCTCGACCTGGCCGAGCAGCAGGACCTGTTCGGGCGGATGAAGCCCCGCACCGCCGCCGAGGGGGAGGTCATCGTCTGGCACGGGGAGAAGGGTGAGTCGCTCTTTCTGGTCACCACCGGCGTTGTGGGCGTTACGGTGCCCAGCGACAAGGGTGAGCACGTGCACCTGGCGAAGATCGGGCCGGGCGGGTTCTTCGGCGAGCTCTCGCTGCTTGATTGCGGGCCACGCACCGCGACGGTGCGCGCGATCGAGCCGAGTTCGCTGCTGGAGCTGAGCCGTGACCAGTTCATGCACTTTCTGCTTGCGCGCCCGGACGCGGCGCTTGACATGCTCAGCGTGCTGGCGGCGCGCCAGCGGGCCAACCAGGCGCTCATGCGCACCATGAACCCCAACGTAGCGTTCGCCGCCTCGCGGGTCACGCCGTGGCAGCGCCTCAGCGACGTGATCGCGCGCGTCTCGGCGGGCCAGTGGTTCACGCTCTTTCACGTGACGTGGTTTGGCGTGTGGATCGTGATGAACGTCGTGGGGTCGGTCGTGTACGCGGGGTCGATCCTTGTGCCGGAGGATAAAAAGGCCGCGCTCCCCGGCTGGGTGTTCGACCCGTTCCCCTTCGGCCTGCTCACCATGGTTGTGAGCCTCGAGGCGATCTTCCTGGCCATCTTCGTCATGGTGAGCCAGAACCGCCAGAGCGAGAAGGACCGGCTCCGCACGGACCTTGACTACCAGGTGAACGTGCGGGCGCAGGAGGAGATCATGCGCATCTCGCAACGCCTCACGAGCATCGAGGCCAAGCTTGGCGCGGCCGCCAGGCAGGACTGAACAACGCCGCGGAACGCTTCTACCCTGCCGCCTATGGCAAGCGGACCCGACGTTTTGATGCTCTCTGTCTCCGGCATGCGCGGCACCTTCGGCGGCACGCTCACGCCCGAGGTGGTCACCCGGTTTGTCGGGGCGCTGGCCGGCTGGGTTCGGGAACAGAAGGGCAAGCCCGCGGCGCGACCGCACATCGTTGTGGGCTTTGACGGGCGCATCGGCAGCGACGCGGTCGCCTCGCTGGCCGGCGCTGCGCTTGAGCTAAGCGGCTGCGACGTGACCACCCTCCCGCTGCCACAGATGACGCCCTCCATCGCCTGTATCGTCGACCGGCTCGGCGCTGACGCGGGGTTGCAGGTCACCGCCAGCCACAACCCGCAGGAGTGGTGCGGCCTCAAGCCGATCGTCCGCGAGCGGGGCGCGAAGAAGGGCGTTGTCTCTGCGAGCGCCCCGAGCAAGGACCTCGCCGACCAGCTCATCGCACGCTACCGCGGCAACGCCACAGCGCTCGCGCCGTGGAACGGGCTCGGCCAGCCCCTGCCCGAATCGCCCAGCGTCATGACGGAGCACCCGGTGCACGTCGCCAGGCTTATGAAGTCGCTCGGTGTCGCGGCCGCGATCAAGAAGGCACGCTTCACGGTGGCGCTCGACTCGGTCACATCGTCGGGATACGTCGCCGGCTACGACCTGCTCAACGCGCTGGGTGTGAAGGTCAACGGCGTCAACAGCGACAAGGACCTCGCGGCCGGGAGGTTCCCCCACACGCCAGAGCCGACCCGCGACAACCTGATCGGCCTCTCGAAGTTCGTCAAGAAGGCCAAAGGCAAGGTTCACGTCGGTTTCGCCCAGGACCCTGACGGCGACCGACTCGCCGTGGTTGACGAGAAGGGGAGCTACATCGGCGAGGAGTACACGCTCGTGCTCGCGGCCATGGCGCTGGGCGAACTGGGCCAGCTCAAGAAGGGGCAGGTGCTGGCGGTCAACCTCTCGACCAGCCGCATGATCGAGGATGTTGCGGGGTGGTACGGCTGCCACGTGGTGCGCACCGCGGTTGGCGAGGCGAACGTCGTTGAGGGGATGCGTGCCAACAGGAGCCCGCTCGGCGGCGAGGGGAACGGCGGGGTGATCTGGCCGAAGGTAACGTACATCCGCGACTCGCTGGGCGGGATGGCGCTCATCCTCGCGCTGATGGCCAAGCGCAAGCAGTCCATCAGTGAGGTTGTGGCGCAGGTGCCGTCGTACGCGATCGTCAAGAGGAAGATTGACCTCAACCCGGCGATGAACCCGCGCGACGTCGTCGCCGCCCTCGCCGACAAGTACGCGTCGCACAAGCCCGACCGCACCGACGGCGTGTGGGTGAACTTCGCCGATCAGCGCGCGTGGCTGCACGTGCGGGCGAGCAACACCGAGCCGATCATGCGGCTGATCGCCGAGGCCCCCACTGCCGCACAGGCGGGGGCGATCCTGGATGAGGCGGCGGGGGTGGTGTGAGGGAGCGGTACAGAGGCCCGACCGGCAGGGAGGGCGGGAAAGGTCCAATGCGCACGGCAAGCCCTGATTCTGCAACCGAGCCGTTAGACTGATCACGTGTCATTCCCGCACGCCTACTTCCTCACATGGACCACGTACGGCACGCGCCTCCACGGCGACTCGCGCGGCACGGTGGACAAGAACAACAACCTCTACGGCCGCCCGGTGCTCGCGCCGGACAGCGCTCGACGCAAAGTCGAACGGGACGAGCTTCTGCACGACGCGGTGATCCTCACGCCCGCCGACCGACGGGCCGTCGGCGAGGCAATCCTCGAGCACGCGACGTTCAAGGGCTGGCTCGTCCACGCGATAAACGTGCGGACGAACCACATCCACATCGTGTGCACCGCGAAGGAGCCACCAGAGAAGATCATGAACGCATTCAAGGCGTATGCCACGCGCAGGCTTCGCGCTGACGGGCTCGCCGGCGGCGAGGCCAAGATCTGGACGCGCCACGGCAGCACACGGTACCTGTGGGGCGGCGTTGGCCTGCACGAGGCGGTTGACTACGTAACGCGCCTTCAGGACTAAATGGCACTGACTGTTGCTGCGGCTCTGGCGCCGTGTCCGCTCGGGGCACCGCCGCAGCCCTCCCTGCCGGTCGGGCCTCTGTGCGCGGGCACTGACTGTTGCTGCGGCTCTGGCGCCGTGTCCGCTCGGGGCACCGCCGCAGCCCTCCCTGCCGGTCGGGCCTCTGTGCGCGGGCACTGACTGTTGCTGCGGCTCTGGCGCCGTGTCCGCTCGGGGCACCGTCGCAGCCCTCCCTGCCGGTCGGGCCTCTGTGCGCGGCGGCTGCTGGTACACTGGCCTATGCCCGAGTCGTCCCCCTACGACACATACACCTCCCCCCTCGCCTCGCGCAACGCCAGCGCCCAGATGCTCACCCTCTGGTCGCCGCGCCACAAATTCAACACGTGGCGGCGGATCTGGCTTGCCGTAGCCGAGGCCCAGCACGAGCTCGGCCTGCCGGTAACGAAGGAACAAGTCGAGGAGCTGCGCGCGGTCGTCAACCGGCCCGGCGGCATCACCGACGCGGAGATGAAGGCCGCGGAGAAGTACGAGCGCGAACTGCGTCACGACGTGATGGCCCACGTGCACGCGCTGGGCGACTCGTGCCCGAAGACGAAGGGGATCATTCATCTGGGGATGACGAGCCAGGATGTGGTGTGCAACGCGGACGTACTTATTCTGCGGTCGGCACTCCGCATCATCAATACAAAGATCGAGCGCGCGTACGACTCCTTCGCTATCCAGGCGGAGCGTTGGCGTGAGTTGCCTGCGCTCGCCTTCACGCACTACCAGCCCGCTCAGCCGACGACCGTCGGCCGCCGCTTCGCACAATGGGCTTATGAGCTTTACGACCAATCCGGCAGGAACAATGGGATAGAGCCGAAGCTCAAAGGCCTGCGCGGCGCAACCGGCACCCAAGCCTCGTTTCTTGCACTCTTCGCAGGCGATCACGCAAAGGTCGTGGAGCTTGAACTTCGTGTGTGCGTCCGGCTGACCCACGGCGAACAGATCACGGCCGGTCCCGACTGGTACGACGCATTTGAGAATGGGCTTGCACAAGGGCTGCACATGCGAGAGGACAGCGACAGCCTGTTCCGCTCACTCGGCTACCAAATGCACAATCTTGTGGGCCAGACGTACCCACGATACGTCGATGCCCGCATTATCGGTGAGCTCGCGACGACCGCCTCCGTCCTCCACAAAATCGCCACCGACATCCGCCTCCTCTGCAACCGCAAGGAGATCGACGAGCCCTTCGAGGACAAGCAGATCGGCTCATCGGCCATGCCCTACAAGCGCAACCCCATGCGCTGCGAGCGCATCTGCGGCCTCACGCGCTTCGTCATGAACCTCGTCGGCAACGCCTACGACACCGCCGCCACCCAGTGGCTCGAGCGCACCCTCGACGACAGCAGCAACCGCCGCCTCTCCCTCCCCGAGGCGTTCCTCGCCCTCGACGGCGCGCTCGACCTCATGCACAACGTCGCCAGCGGCCTGGTCGTCCACGAGGCCACCGTCCGCAAGAACCTCATGGCCGAGCTACCGTTCATGGCCACCGAGAACCTGCTCATGGCGTGCGTCAAAGCGGGCGGCGACCGCCAGGAGTACCACGAGCACATCCGCGCTCACGCCCAGGCCGCGGGCCTTCGTGTGAAGCAGGAGGGTCTTGACAACGACCTCATCGACCGGCTCAAGGGCGACCCCGCGTTCCACCCGCCCGCGCTCAAGAGCGAGCTCGACTGGAGCGGCGTGCTGAACCCGATGAACTACATCGGCCGCTCCGTCGAGCAGACCGAACGCTTCATCAAAGAGGTCGTCGAGCCCCTGCGCGCGCAGTACGGCGACGCGATCGCGAAGCTGGAGTCGTCTGGGCCGAAGGTGTAGCCGCGCTCAACGCTGCGTTTCGGACAGATCGTCCTCTCCGCTCATCCGCTCGACGCCCACGCCGTCTTCGCCGCGCTTCCTGCTCGCCTTCTTGTCGAACGCGCCGTCGTCGGGCTCGGGGAAGAACCGGTTCTCGACCACCTCGAGGATCACAAGCGTGAACATCGTAAACGCCGCCACGATCGCCGCGATTGCGTAGTACCCCAGCCCGCACGCGGCGCCGATCGCCGCCGTCACCCACACCGCCGCGGCCGTGGTCAGGCCGCGCACCGCTCGCTTGTTCTGGATCACCGCCCCAGCGCCGAGGAAGCCGATGCCGCCGATGAGCCCCTGCAGGACGCGGCTCATCTCCGCCGGGCCGACCATGCCACCCCCCGGCAACTGCACGGGGCCCGACTCAGCGATGATGTCGTGGGCCACCAGCATGAAGGCGGCCGAGCCGAGGCTGATCAGGATCATGGTGCGGAAACCCGCCGGCCGGTGCTTGCGCTCCCGCTCGAGCCCGACCGCCCCTCCCAGGACCACCGCAGCCCCAATCCGTAAGGCCACTTCCCCCGCTGTAAGCATCTCCATAGTGCTGAAAGTAGACCACTTACCGAACAGATTGTCAAGGAAGTGCAAAGGAAAGAGGGCCCGCGGCGGTTCCCCTACTCCAGTCGCCCTAAACTCTTCGGTGATCCCCAAAATAGCGATTGTCGGCCGGCCCAACGTCGGCAAATCTTCCATCATGAACATGCTGGCGGGTCGGAAGGTGTCGATCACCGACGACACCCCCGGCACGACCCGCGACCGCGTGAGCAGCCAGGTTGTGCTGCACCCTGAAGGGGGCGAGAACGCTCAGCGTCTGCCGATCGTCGCGGAGATCATCGACACCGGCGGGTACGGTGTCTATACCGCGGCGGGGAGGCGCTTTGACGACGCGGGGATGGACCTCTCGGCGCTGACCAAGGACATCGAGGGCCAGATCGCCAAGGCGGTGCACCACGCGGACCTGATCCTCTTTGTGGTCGACACGCAGGCGGGGGTGACGCCGATGGACGAGAACATCGCGCGGCTCATCCGGCAGGGGGGCGTCGGCGCCATCGACAAGAAGGGGCGCACCAACGACCCGGCGTCGAAGAAGGTCGTCATGGTCTCAAACAAGACCGACGGCCCGAAGTGGGAGAGCCACGCGATGGAGGCGGCGGCGCTCGGCTTCGGCGAGCCGCTGATGTGCAGCGCCAAGAACAACTACATGCGGCGCGAGTTCAGCGAGCGGCTCTTCGACCTTATCTACCCCGTGGCGAAGAAGATGCGCCGCGAGTCGGCGGGCAAGGAAGAAGTCCCCGAGATGAAGCTGGCGATCGTGGGCAAGCGCAACGCCGGCAAGAGCACGCTGGTGAACACCATGGCCGGCGAGGACCGCGTGATCGTCAGCGAGATCGCCGGCACCACGCGCGACGCCGTGGACGTGCGCTTCGAGATGGACGGGCGCAAGCTGCTGGCCATCGACACCGCCGGTCTCCGCCGCAAGAAGTCGTTCGCCGACCGCATCGAGTGGTGGGCGCTTGAACGCATGGAGAAGGCGATCGACCGGGCCGACGTCGCCCTGCTGATGATCGACGCGACCGAGCCGATCAGCCACGTCGACCACCAGGTGGCCCACAAGCTCACCAAGACCTACAAGCCGTGCGCCATCGTCGTCAACAAGTGGGACCTTGTCCGCGGCAAGCCCGTCGCCGGCGCAAAGAAGGGTGAGAAGATCACCCCCGAGCACTACGAGGCCTACCTGCGCGAGAACCTCAAGGGCCTCTGGTACGCCCCGATCGCGTTCATCAGCGCCAAGGACGGCGTGAACGTGAAGGAGACCGTCGACCTCGCCTTCGAGATGATGGCCCAGTCGTCGTCGCGCGTCACCACCGGCAAGCTCAACCGCGTCTCGCGCGCGATCATCGAGAGCCACAAGCCCAGCAGCAAGACCGGCCTGCACGCGAAGGTCTACTACGTGGCGCAGATCGCCACCAACCCCCCCACCGTCGTGCTCGTGGTCAACCAGCCGGTGATGTACACGCCCGCCTACACGCGGTTCTTCCTCAACCGCCTGCGCGAGGAGACGCCCTTCAGCGAGGTGCCCGTCCGCCTGCTCATCCGCGACCGCAAGCGCCACGCCGAGATCGTGCAGAAGCGCGGCGAGAACGCCGCCCTCGAAACCGAAACTGGCGCAGCGACGATCGAGCCGCAGTTCCTCCCCGCAGAGTCGTACTTCGACGAGCCGCTGCCGCCGCCTGCAGCGCCGGCGTCAAAGAGCGCAGGCGCGAAGGACACGGCGATCAAGGGCAAGGGCAAGAAAGCCGCGCCGGTGCTCGACGCCGACGAGGAAGAAGAACCCGTGCTCAGCGAGGTCGAGGCCGTCGCGGCGTTCGAAGAGCCCGAGCCCGCCCGCAAGCCGGTCCCCTTCAACCCCAAGAAGCCGCGCCCCTCCGCGATGGAAGCCAAGGCCCGCTCACGCAAGCGTGCCAAGGGCAAGACGGCCAACTAGCGTCCGAAAAACATGCATAATTTCAGGCCGCGCCCGCTCACCATGGCCCGCGCGGCCTGTTTGTTTCCCGGCAGCAATCTCGGGCCAGCGGTATCGTTCTGCTCCACAGCGAAGGGACCCCACATGCTCACACTGCTTGTTGCGCTCACGCTCGCCCAGCCCGCCGCAGCCACGGCCGCTCCAACCCCCCCAGCCCCTGCGGCCACGCCGGCTCTCGACGCCGCGGAACAGGCCCGCTTCGACAGGGCCGCAGACTATTCAAAGGCCCACGCCGGCCGCGGCGTGCTCATCCAGCAGCACGGCAAGACGATCTACGAGCGCTACGACAACGGCGGCTCGGCGACGACCGCTCAGCCCCTCGCCAGCGGCACCAAGAGCTTCACCGGCGTCGCCGCGATGTTCGCGGTTCAGGACGGGCTGATCTCCCTCGATGAAAAAGTCGCCGACACCATCACCGAGTGGAAGAGTGACCCCAAGAAGTCGCAGATCACCGTGCGCCACCTGCTCACGCTCTCGAGCGGTCTGCAGGCCGACGGCGCCGGCGTCAAGGAGCGCAACCGCGACCTGAACGCCGGCCGCAAGGAGGGCCTTGAGAGCCTGCTCAAGTCGTCGCGCGAAGACTGGTTCAAGGGTGCGATCGACGCGCCCATGACCGGCACACCCGGCGCGCAGTTTGAGTACGGCGGCAACCACTACTACGCGTTCGGTGAGTTCCTCGAACGCAAGCTCAAGGCCTCCAGGCTCCCCGAGAAGACCGTCTGGGACTACTACACCGCCCGCATCTTCACACCCATCGGGCTCGACGTCGCCCGCATCGGGCGAGACAAAGAGGGGCACCCCAACCTCCCCGGCGGCTGCTCGCTCACCGCGCGCGAGTGGGTGAAGTTCGGACAGTTTGTGCTCAACAACGGCGCGTGGGTTGACGGCAAGGGTGAGAAGCAGCAGCTCCTCAAGGCCGATCTGCTGGCGCAGTGCTTTGTGCCCAGCGCGACCAACCCCAGCTACGGCCTCACCTTCTGGCTCCGCAAGAGCGGCCAGGAAGCGACCAACCCCATGCGCCCCGCCGCCGGCACCGACGAAGGGAAGGGGACTCTGCGCGAGAGGCTCGCCGAGCGGCTCCGAAGCCGGAACTTTGAGAAGAAGACCGAGGCCGTCAACGGGCCAGACGGCAAGCCGCTGGACGTGCGCATGGCCGCCGGGCTCGGCGGCCAGAAGCTCTACATCATCCCGCAGTACGACATGGTGATCGTCCGCTTCGCCCGCATCGGCGACGCCGCCGGACAGAGCTTCGACGACAAGTCCTTCCTCGCCGACATCCTGAACATCACCAGCCCAGAAGAAAAGCCGTGACCCCACCTCCCCCGCTCCCCGCGGGGGAGATCGCACGAGGCTCTGCACGTGAGGGTGAGGGTGAGGGTGCACTGAGTCCTTCTCCCCGCTCGGCGGGGAGAAGGTGCCCGCTGCTTTGAGCGGGCGGATGAGGGGTGCCTTGATGCCTTGATGCCTTGATGCCTTGATGCCTTGATGCCTTGATGCCCGTTCCGACTACCCTCCCCCGTGACGAACCCTGCCCGCAAGCCCCAGCCTGCGCCTTCACTGATGAGCAACATCGGCGCGTTCTTCGGCGAGATCGCCAAGGCGATCAAAACTGATCCGGCCGCGCCGCGCACCATTGAGATCGCGCGCACACAGCAGGACCAGCCGGTGGAGACGGAACTCGGCCCCGCCACCGCCACGACCCGCGCTGTCGATGAAGTCGCCGTCACACCCGCCCAGAACGGACGACCGGCGCAGGTCACCGCGCGCCGCACGACCATTGAAGAAGTCACGCTGCCGGTCAACGCGATGAATACCGGCGCCGCCGGCACACCCAACACCAAGCCACCCGCGCAGCCATGATCACCTGGCACCGCCACCCATCGCCGATCGGCGACCTGCTCCTCACCGGCGAAGATGGAGCGCTCACCGGCCTCTACACCGCCGAGCACCGGCGCGCCGCTTGTGAACCGGCAGGCACGCGCAGCCCCGCAGCGTTCATCGGCACGTGCCGGCAACTCGACGCCTACTTCACCGGCTCACTCCGCGCGTTCGATATCACGATCCGGCCCGCCGGCACCCCCTTCCAGCAACGCGTGTGGGACTATCTGTTGTCGATCCCCTTCGGAGAGACACGCACCTACCTCGACATCGCCAGGTTCATCGGTTCGCCAGACGCCGCCCGCGCTGTCGGCGCGGCCAACGGCGCCAACCCGATCTCGATCATCGTCCCCTGCCACCGCGTCATCGCCAAGAGCGGCTCGCTGCAGGGATACGCCGGCGGCACCAAGACCAAGCGGTGGCTGCTCGACCACGAAGCCACCCACGCGCGTACCCACCTGCTCACGGTCTGATACCCGCATCAACACGGCTGCGACACCACGCCTGTCTCCGCGAGAGCGCGGCCCGCGCCGCACTCAGGACAGACCGCGCGACCGATCCCCGTTAACGAGTACCCGCATTCTCGGCAGCACCCCAGCCGATCGCGCCGCCTGCGCCGCAATCGTCGCGCGCCCGAGAGCACAAGGCCCAACGGCACAGCCCACACCAGCGAGTTGAGAACCAATCCACTCCAAACCGGCCGAACCGGTATTACGCGCGGCAGATTCCAGGCGCCGCTCTTTGGGTGAAGAAACTTCGGCGGCGTTACCGCGCCCACCCAGTATGGCGGCTCCGGCACCTTGTTGCTCCAGCCATACACCATGCGGTAGCGGTACGCCGCCACGCACGTGAACGGCCACCCGGCCCGCACGCCGAAGAGCACCGCTGATGCCGCATCCGTCGCGTCATACCCCATGATGAACGTCTCGTACTCGACACAGACGCCGGCCTGGACATAAAACCGCTGCGCAAGCGGCAAGTCACTGCTGGTCCCGTACTGCCCGTTCCAAAGTGGGAGTGCCAGTTCTGCAAGGCGCTCGAACCTCGGCCCCGGGTTCTGGTCAAGCGGAAGATCGGCGGTCATGTTCCAGTCACGTCCCCCGTCCACCCACCCGGCGTGGCCCTGCGTCGTCCGTCGTACCGCCGCGAACCCCACAGGGATCGGTGCCCAGAGCGCACAGGCCTGCGCTACCAGCAAGCTCAAGCTGCCACCCGCGAACAAAAGCAGCGCACAACGTACCACCTGCCTGCCGGACAAACGGTCCCGCTTTTGAAGCATGCTTGCGTCAGACGCTTCAATCCGACAGCGGTGCCACGAAAGGCATTGGGGAGTGAGGCGGCGCCCCTATCCCCGCCGCGGGTTGCGGTTGGGGGCCTTGCCGAACTGTGCCGGGCCCATCGGACCCGTCCGCAGAGGCTTGGTCGGCGGCTTGATCGCCAGCGGGTCACCGATCGTCGGCGCACTCGGGCGCGCATCGTCTACGGGCTCTTCTTGCGGCGCTCCGCCCGGTTCCTGCGCCGTCGAGCGATCGTCGGCGTCGAGGTTTTTCGCGAAGATCAGCCGACCGGCGCTGGTCTGCATCGCGCTGGTCACCTCCACGCGCGCCTCAAACCCCACCGCCGACTCCCCGTGCTCGATGACGACCATCGTGCCGTCGTCGAGGTAGCCGATCCCCTGGCCAGGCTGGTCGCCGGCGCGGATCACCGCGATCGCCAGCTGGCTGCCGGGGATCAGGCTCGGCTTCAGCGCGTTGGCCACGTCGTTAAGGTTCAGCACGCGCACGTTCTGGATCGTCGCCACCTTGTTGAGGTTCGCGTCGGTGGTCACCACCACCGCCGGCATCAGGCGCGCAAGCTCCACCAGCATCTGATCGACGCTCTTGCCGGGGATCGGCGTCTCGTCAACGGTGATGTCGATCCCGGGCGTCCGCTGCATCCGCGCCACCGCGTCAAGCCCGCGCCGCCCCTTGGTGCGGCTCATCTTGTCCGACGAGTCCGACAGCGTCTGCAACTCGATCAGCACAAACCGCGGCACCACCATCGGCGTCTGCACCATCCCCGTCGTCGCCAGATCGACAATCCGCGCGTCGATCAACGCCGACGAGTCGAGCAGCAGCGGGCGCGGGCCGCGGATCTGCTTGGCAAACTCCACGTACGGGATCACCAGCCGGAAGTCGTCTTGCGTCTGCAGCACCGTCGTCACGCCCATGTACGCCAGCCCGATCCCCAGCAGCACCTTGACGATGTCGACGATCTCCCGCGCGCTGGCACGCGTCGCCGTATCGGGGATGTAGCTCTGCACGAACAAGTCGATCACCAGGCTCACAAGCATCGCCGCGAACACGCCGGCGAGCGCACCGAAAAACACCCCCGTCAGCACGCCGATCCGCTTCCGCGGGATCAGCAGGTCAAACGCCAGGAACGCCACCACCACCACCACCGCCGTTGACCCGGGGATGATCCAGCGCTGCCACGGGTTCGCCGCCAGCGTGTTGCCCTCCTTGGTTCCTCCAAGGATCGATACCAGCACGACCGTGAACACCAGCACCACAAACGACATGCGCGCAATCCGCACACCCACCGCCCGTTGCGATGCCGCAAGCTCAACCGCCGACTGCACAACCTTCGTCTGGCCCGCCCAGGTGCCCTGTTCGCTCCCGCCAACGTCCTGGCCCTTGGTTTCATCCATACCACAAGGGTATCGACCCGCGGCCGACCACTTATCCGAACTTCTCCATCCTCCTCCGTCGTAAAATAGACTCCCCGCGTTCTCCGGCCCGTTTCTGGCCGATGGAGACTCCCATGAACCGGTCCAAAGGCATCGTCGCATTCTCGGTCACCGCCACCCTCGCCCTGTGCGCGACGGCCTTAGGCCAGAACGCACTCGGCGGCGGGCGCGCCCTCGACGGCGGGTTGAGCGCAACCGCGGGAGGACGCATCAACGCCTCAACGCAGGACCTGCAGGCCATCGTCCGCTTCAACACCAGCGCCGGCAACGCGCTGAACGGGCCCGGCTTCACGCCGCGGATCACCGGCGGCTCGTCCTACCCCGGCACCATCAACGATGCCATCTCCCGCGGGATGATCCGCGACAGCGGCATCGTCTCGCGCTACGGCGTCGGCGGGTACGGCGGCAGCGCGTTCGGCCGCTCGTCGCTGGGCGGGCTCGACCGTGTCGCCGCTCTTGAGTCGGGCTACCTGCCCCAGGGCGCGCTCACCTCCGCCGTCGTCTTGCCGCAGGGCACGAACGCGGCCGACTTTTCCCGCGCCGGCGACCAGAGCGTCGGCTACCTGCGTGACCGCCAGGGCGAACTCTTCATCGCGCGCGGCTCTGCGCTGCGAGGCCTGAGCGTCGAGCCTTTCGCCCGGCCCGAGCCGGTCACCGGTTCTGCCCATGCGGATGAGGCCAAGTCCGCCTCGGCCGCCACCTACGGGCGCGTGATCGATGAACTCCGACGCGCATCCATCTCCCGCGCCATCGGCGCACCCGGCCGCCCCGACGCCGCTGCGCCGCCCGACTTTGGCTCTGCCCCGCTGCAGTACGACCCCAATTCCACGATCACTCGCCTGCGCGAGAAACTCGCCGCGTCCAGGCCCGCCGCGCCCGCCGCTACGCCCGACGACACCCGCAGACGCGATACCGTCACCACGCCAGACCCCTCCAACGTCGCCGCGACGGCGGTGCTCACCGAGGCGGACATCAACGCCCTGCGCAGCATGGGCCTGCGCCTTGAGACGCTCGTGCCCCCGGGCGCCAGCGACGCCGTCGCCACCGACGGGTACACGCGCCTCGGCCAGGAGGCGCTCGCCTCCGGCCGCTTCGGCCTCGCCGACCAGATGTTCCAGTCCGCGCTCGCGCGCGACCGCAACAACGTGCTGGCAACCGCCGGCGGCATCCACGCCACGATGGGGCTTGGTCTGCTCATGTCCGGCGGTGAGTCGCTCAGGCAGTTCTTCGTCGAGCACCCCGAGATGATCCCCGTCCGTTACAACGACAACCTGCTGATGGCTCGCTCGCGCGCCGAGCGCCTCGCCGACATGCTCAACGAGGACATCGACCGCGCCGGCGGCCCGATCGTGCCCAACGCCGGTCTCACGCTCGCGTACCTCGGGCGCCAGTTCGACAATCTCTCCTGGCTCAACAAGGGTCTTGCCACGATGGCCGCCCAGTCAAAGAACGATCCGCAGGGCACCGAGCTGCACACGCTGCTCGTGCGCGTATGGGCCGAACCCGCGACCCCCGCTGTGCCGCCCTCTCCGGCAACGCCGGAGCCATCTAAGTAATTTGACCTACGCGACACGCGGCCCCTGTTGATTGTCCCATCGGGGTTCACCCGGTTTGGGGCCGGGTCTGAATCTCTCCGCACCCGCCACGCGATTGGGCGTATCTGGGGTGGTCGCACACTATCATCACGCTCCCTCCTTCAATCCGGCAAGGATGCCGGAATGTTCGGGTTGCGTTCAGGGAAGGAACCCGCTCAATGGCCGCCGCATCGACCGAACTGCTCGAACCACCGCCCGCACCAACTCCCGCACCCGCCGCTCTCGAGCTCATCATCGAACCCCGGTTCGCCATGCCGACCGCCACCACCGCTCACGGCTCGCTCGCCGGGCTCGGGCTGTCGATCCGTGACTTCCTCACCGACGGCTCCCTCGCGCACATGTGCGACGAGTTCTCGCGCCTCTCGGGCGTGCCCGTCTGGCTGCGCGACCTCGAGGGCATGGTGATCGTCCCGACCGAGGCGCCCACCGTTGAGCGCGACGGAGCACCCCGCAGCGCTTCCAAGTCTCAGCCTTGGCGCGTCGTCGACGCCACCACCGGCGCCGTTCGCGCGTTCTCGATGGTCGGACGGACGTACGACCCGTCGGTCCAGCTCTACATCGCCCCCATCCGCACCAGCGTCGGCGACATCGGCTCAATCGCCATGCCCGCCGCGTGGGACGACGACGACCCGATCTCGCGCCGTGCGCTCGAGCGCGCCGTCACCATCCTCGCTTCTACCGGCGTCGAGCACGTCGAAGGCATGCTCATCCTGCGCGAGCGCGTCGAGGCGCTCGATGCGCTCTTCAGGCTCTCGTCGCTGCTGGTGAAGGCCGACGACCCCGACAAGCTCGTTCAGGCGGCTCTCGACCTTGCACTGGACGTCCTGCGCATGGACGCCGGCTCGCTCAGCGTGATCGACGACACCGCCGACGGGGAAATCTCCCACCGCGCCGTGCGCAACCTCTCGCCCGCGTGGCTGGCCGAGAACGCCCCGCTCAGCGCCGACGGCGCGCTCCGCAGCGCTGCGCTCCGCGGCGAGGTCATCGCCGTGACCGACCTGCAGCACGACCCGCGCATCTCCGACCCCTCCCGCCCCGCCGCCGAGGGGCTCGTCGGGCTCCTCTCCGCCGGGCTGATCTTCGCCGGGCGCGCCGCCGGGCTCATCCGCCTTTACTCGCGCACGCGGCGCGAGTTCACCCAGAGCGAGATGAACCTGCTCCGCTCCATCGCCGACCACGCCGCCATGGCCCTGGCCCACGCACGACTCCGCCAGCTGCGCGACCAGGACACCCAGATGCGCCGCCAGCTCAAGCTCGCGGCCGACGTGCAGCAGCGCATGCTGCCCCGCACGCTGCCGACGTTCGACCGCTTCGACCTCGCGGCCCGGTACGTCCCCTCCTACCAGCTCGGCGGCGACTTTTACGACGTCTTCGAGCGCGACGGCTCGCTCGCGCTGGCCGTGGGTGACGTGGTGGGCAAGGGCGTCCCCGCGGCCTTGATCATGTCGTCGGTGCGGTCGGGCTTCCGCGCGTTCTGCTCAACCGGCGCGTCGCTCGACACCGTCATGGGCCAGCTCAACCGCGCCACCGCCCGCGACACGCTCGAGAGCGAGTTCGTCACCCTCTGGGCCGGCACGCTCAACCCCGCCGACCTCTCCGTCTCGTTCTGCTCGGCCGGTCACGACCCGGCGCTGGTCTTCTCCGCCGGCGCGTCCGGCGGCCAGGTGCAGGTGCGCGAACTGGCCACCGGCGACATGGCCCTGGCGGTCGACGCGGCGCAGACCTACCACCTGGGCACTCACACCCTCAAGCCGGGCGACGTGCTGCTCACCCACACCGACGGCCTCTCCGACGCCACCGACTTCAACGGCAAGCGCTTCACCCACCAGCGCATCCGCGAGACGGTGATCCGACTGCTCACCACCGAGCCCGACGCCACAGCCGCCAGGATCGTCGAGCACCTGATGTGGACGATCCGCCAGTTCGCGGGCGTGCGCCTCTCCACCGACGACATCACGCTGGTGGTGGTGCGTGTGCGCGGCTAAGGCCCACACTCCTGCACCGCCACCTGTCGCAGTCGGTTGAACAAGCCTCCTCGCTCGATTCGTCGGACCATGCAAAGGGAGAGTCGCTAACGGGTGCTCACCCGTACCGCGATCGAAGGGCCCATACAAAAAAACAGCCGCCCGGATTGCTCCGGGCGGCTGGCACTTACAGGTGATTCACTTTCGGGCTGATCGACGATCGATCAGGCGCGACGGCGACGGGTGACCATGAGGCCACTGAGGCCCAGCATGGCGGCCGCGCCCGGGGTGGGCACGACCTGCCAGGTGCCCAGCAACTGGGCGTTGGGCAGGTCGCTGGCATCATCGGCGGGGAAGTAGAGGTTGCCGCTGCCGCCGTTGGCGAGCATGTCAGCGTACGCGGCTGCGCTCAGAGTCCACGTTCCCGAACCGCTGAACGCCTGCTGGCCAGTCGTAAAGGTGGCGGTGGTGGCGAACGACCAGATGTTCAGGCCCGTCTCGGCGAGGTTGAAGCGGTAGAGGGCGGGCGTGCCATCGCCCACGCTGCCGTTGACGGTGCGGAAGGTACCGGTGCCGTTGCCGCCGACCGAGGTGGTCGTGCCAGGGCCGGTCCAGAAACCCTGCAGGTAGATGCCGGTGCCGGTGCCGCCGGTCGCCGTAGCTGCCGACAGACCGGCCGTGGCGGTGATGGTGACCTGGTTAACGACGGACAGATCGACCGTCAGCAGCACATCAGCGGAAGCGACGGCGGCCGTACCAGCGAGAGCAGCAACCATGACGATGTTCTTCATATGAAATCTCCTCTTCTCTTGCCGGTTGAGTCCGGCGTTACCCACGGTTGGGCTCTCGCCCAAGCGCAGTCCCCTTCGCGGGGCAACCTGAATTGAAGAGGCGACGTTCGCCTCTCTCTTCCTGCGCACCAACCCGCACGCGGGTCAGCAGCAATCCACCAGCAAACTACAACACGATCTTTGCGTCTGCAAGTTTGGACAATTCATTTATTTTTGTTCATCGTTTCGAGGCGGTTTTTGCGGCGCTGGCGGCGATCACGCATTCCCGCCCGCCGATGAAGCATGAACTGAGCGCGAAATGCACATGAACGTTTTTTTAGCCATTGTCTGTTTTTGCTGTTTGCGTGGCGCACCGGGCAGAGCGCGGGCCAGGCATCTCCAGCGCGTAGGTACCGGTCTCAACGCAGCCGGTTCGCGCGCTGCACGTTCGCCTCGATGCACCGCGGTGTCCCGCCACATCGCGACGCGTCGGCTGATGACGGCTCGTCAAGGCACCCACGCAGCACACAACTCCGCAAGGGGATCGGTGCGTCGACTTCGCGCGACAGTTGCTCGCTCGAAAGCCGGACGTTGGGGCTCGATGATCGCACGCGACCTCCCCGGAGCCGCGGCGAGCGCCCACAGGAACGATCGCTCCGTCCTGAGCTTCTTCGGTGCGCAGAAGACAGGGTCGCGGCTACCTGAGAATCACCGGGAGTGTACCGATCGGCTGAATTGGGCTGCAGAACCGCTGCGTCGTGCGTTCTCGGATCTCTGTGACTGTGTTCCGCCGGTTCCTCTGGTGCGTGTCCGCCGACCTCGCGACGGTGCAGATCGTGCAGATCACCGGCCTCAACCGCAACACCGTCAACCGCCTGCTCGGCTGACTGCGTGAACGCACGGCCGACCCGTACGAGCTTGAGAAGCCATTCCGCGGTCACGTCGATGTCGACAGGAGCTGCTTCGGGCCAAGGTGTATCAATGGCAAGACCGGACGCGGTGCGGGCAGGAAGACCATCGTCTTCGGCACCTACCAGCTGCACGGCAAGGTCAACACCCAGGTCGTCGCCGGCTGCACAGAGGTCACGCTTCTGGCTGCGATCCGGGGCGGAGTCGACATCCGCAGCGCCGTCCACTCCGACGGCTGGGCGGGCTACGACGGCCTGGTGGACATGGGCTACAAGAAGTACCCGCGGGTCGATCATCCGGCCAACGAGGTCAGCAGCCGGAACGTTCGCGGCAACCACATCAACGGCATCGACGGCTTCCAGGGGTGCGCCAAGACCAGGCTCGCACGGTTCAGAGGCTTGCACCAGCAGACCTTCTGCCCGCACCTCAAAGAGTGCGAGTTCCACTACAACCACCGCCAGCAAGACCTTTAGAAAGTCCTGCTTACACCCGCTGGGAACAACACGCGCAGCCGGTCATGACCCCCAAAAACAACCCGCCCGGATCGCTCCGGGCGGGCATGGAAGAACTGAGTTTTCAGACGCTCGCGTGGATTAGACGCGGCGGCGGCGGGCAGCCGCCAGCATGCCCAGGCCCATGAGGCCGGCGGTGCCGGGGGTAGGGATGGCGCGGATGTTGAGGATGTAGTCGCCGTAGGTCGTGCCGGCGGTGCTCATCGACCACGTGGTGGTCGTGACGGAGTTGATGCCCGTGCCGGTGAACACCGCGGATGTTGAGGACGACGAGCTGGAGTTGTTGGTGTAGTAACCGACGGAGATGAAGTAGTCACCGACAGCGAGGGCGGCGCCCGCGGTGCCCGCGTAGTTGAAGGGGTTGCCGTACCCGCGGTTCTCTGAGGCAAGGCCCGAGCTGCCGAAGGAGGTGCTCGAGTTGCCGTAGCTCAGGAACGAAGCGTTGTTGTAGAGGCCGCCGGAGATGTCGTCGTTGTTGCCGACCGGGACGAGCCCGTTGGCCGTCTGCTGCCAGAGGATCAGCCGGGTATCGACGCCGGTGGGGGGCGCGCCGGTCCCGAACGTGTCGATGTCAAGGGCGTTGGCCGAGCTGATCGCCGTCTGGAGGTTGAAGCGGTACCACTGCACGGGCGTGCCCGCCGCCGTGGAGCCGGTGATGCCGGTGTTGAAGTAGTTCGGCGCGCCGGTGATCGAGCTGCCGGGGGTGATGTTGCCCAGGTCCACGAAGCTCGACGGTGCGGCGATGCCCACGTTGTTCGTCACCACGTTGTTCGACGGGTTCAAGATGACGCGGACGTTCTGCCAACGGGCGTTGTTGACGCCGCTGGCGAAACGCTGGCCAAAGTTCAGGAAGAGCGACTCGGCGCCGGTCGACACGAAGTTGGTGGTCAGGTTGCCTGTCCAGTACATGTTCGTGCGAGCGGAGCTGCCGCTGCTGAGCGAACCGGTCGCTGCGACGCTGCCGTTATTGCGATAGATGGTGCCCGCGCCGGTCGGGGCGGTACCGCTGGAACCGGTCGTGCCAGCACCACCGAGCGACGACAGGGCGTACGTCGCTTCGCTGCTGTACTGGTAGGTGCCGCCGACCGAGAACCAATCGGTCACGACCAAGTAGGACGTGTACGTCCCGGCCGGTGCCGTGCCGAGGTTGACGTTTCGCCACGCCGTCGACATCGAGCCGCTGTCGCCGGGGGAGGCGAACTGCGTGGGGAAGGCGTACTGGGCCATCGCCGCAGGGGCAAAGGCAGCGGCAAGGCCAGCACACAGGATCATGTTGCGAACAGTCGTCATGGGTCTCTCCTCTTTCTCTCTTCGAGCACACTGCCTGACACGCCACGAGGCATGCCCAACGGTGCATCTACACACCCGATACGCTTGCTGATGGATTCTCTCTCCTCAGCAGAATGAGCACGCAAAGCACGCTCAGCCGCAGTCAGATTAACGTATAATTAGACTAAAGCAAGGGAAAATTCATCATCAAATCGCCAGAATGCGGTTTCATTTGAAAAGAACTGGCCCGCGGGCTCAAAAATCACCCATTTGGGGGGCACTTGGCGACTCCCGTTCTGAAACAAATCGATCAAATCAGGAGCGTCTGGCTCCGTGGGGATCGCCCCCGTGCCCGGGCGTTGCTCAGGAAGCTCGCCTGGACACACCCTTCCGAAGCCGCCGTCGCTGCACTCCAGCGCGACACCGATTTGGAGGACGGGCAGTTCGACTCCGCGGTTGAGCATGCACGGAGAGTCGTCTCGCTCGCCCACGGCTCGGCAACGGAAGTGGCGAATCTGGGTACGGCTCTCTACCGGGCGGGCCGACAGAACGAATCCGCGGATGAACTCGCACACGCGCTGGCGATGGACCCCACGCTCCTCTCCGCGCGTCGGCTGCTGCTCCTGCTGCTGCACATCTCCGGCCGGACGATCGAGATCCTCCGATACGCCTCCGAAGGGACGGTCCTCCATCCTCAAGAAGCGGACCTAGTACTGATGACGGCCGATGCGCAGAGCCGCCTGGGCGAGGCCGACCGCGCGGCAGAAACGGTCGGGAGGGCGCTGCTCAATTTCCCTTCCGACCGCCGGATCGCCGAGGTTCACTGCTACCTCTCCAACAACTCAATAAACGCGGACCGCGAGCGTGTCTTCCGCGCGCACCAGAACTTCGGCCGGCTCGTTTCTCAGACGCTCGGCTTTCGTCCGGCCGCCATCGAGACCCCCCGCGATCCCACTCGCCGCCTCCGCGTAGGGATCGTATCGGGCGACTTCCGTCGGCACTCGGTGTGGCACTTCATCACCCCTTGGCTCGAGCACGCCAACAGAGGGCAGTTCGAGATCGTTTGCATCTCAACCGGCGACCGCCCAGACCGCTACACCGAGCACCAACGTTCGCTTGGGCATGGCTTTGTACAGCTTGATCCCGGACCGTACGACGCCTGCATCGCTCAGCTCCGCTCGCTGAACCTCGACGTGATCGTCGAGCTCGCCGGGCTGACCGGCGGCACAAAGGCGGATCTATTGCACCTGCGGGCCGCGCCGGTTCAGGTCACGTACATCGGCTACCCCAACACCACCGGTATCGCCAACATCGATTGGCGGATCGTTGACTCAGTCACCGACCCGGCCGAGGCGCCGTACTGCGCTGACCGTTACGCCACCGAGCGGCTCTGCCGGCTCGACCCATGCTTCCTCTGCTACCGCCCGCCGCTGGAACCGGACCTGCCCGCACAGGGTCGCCGCCCAGTCGACCCGGCCCGCGTCGTGTTCGGGTCGTTCAACGCCGCGTGGAAAGTCACGGCCGAGGTGCTCCTTACGTGGGGAGAATTGCTCCGCCGCGTGCCCGGCGCGCAGTTGCACATCAAGTCCGCCCAGATCGTGGGAGAGCCCGAACGGGCTAACCTCTTGGGCAGGTGCGCCGCGGCGGGAATCGACCCCGCACGCGTCTCGGTCCTCGCACCCCCCGACGACAACACCGCGCATCTTCGCATGTATGACGGCATCGACATCGCCCTTGACGCCTTCCCATACCAGGGAACCACCACCACGTGCGAGGCGCTCCTGATGGGCGTGCCCGTTGTCACGGTGAGCGGCCTTTCGCACGCCTCACGCGTGGGAGCGAGTCTTCTCAACGCGGCCGGACTCCCCGAACTCGCCGCCCCCACTATTGACCAGTACATCACTACCGCCGCGGATCTCGCCGCCGACCACCCCCGCCTGACGGCCTATCACCGCACCCTGCGAGACCAGTTGCTCGCCTCACCCCTCTGCGACGGCCCAGCCTTCTCCAGACGCCTTGAAGACGCACTGCGCACGATGTGGCGGGCCTATTGCGCTGCTCCTTGAGCCAGATCGATCGCGCCCGCAGCCCTCCCCACCCACCCCCTATCCCCACCCGGCTGTACACTGCCACACCCATGCCCGTCCTCCTCCGCTGGTTCCTGAGACTCGGCCCCACCAACCCCATCGCCGTGAGGTTGGTGCAGAACGGCTCGCGACGGTCGCGCCACCACTACATCCGCATCGCCTACCTCGGCTCGCTCATCCTCGTGCTGCTGTGGGCGCTGCTGATCAAGGCCTCGGGCGGCGGTGAGCAGTCGTACCAGAAGCTCGCCGCGGCCGGGTCATCGTCGTTCGCCGCCATCGCCTACCTGCAGATCGGGCTCATATGCATCCTCGCGCCCGTCTTTATGGCCGGCGCGATCGCGCAGGAGGCCGACCCGCGCACGTGGGACATCCTGCTCACCACGCCGCTGAAGGCGAGCGAGATCGTGCTGGGCAACCTGCTCGGGCGGCTCTTCTTCATCCTCGCGCTGCTCTTCAGCTCGCTGCCCCTCTTCGCCGTCACGCAGTACTTCGGCGGGGTGTCGCCCGACCGCATCTTCGGCAGCTACGCCATCAGCGCCGGCGCTGCGCTCTTTGTAGGGAGCACCGCCATCTTCCTCTCGGTGTCGCGCCTGGTGGGCAAGCGGGCGGTCTTTGCCTTTTACGTCACCATCGTCTCGTACCTGGCCGTCACCACCGCGATCGACGTAGTCGCCGGCAGCGGCGGGGTGACGTGGATGACGGCCGTGAACCCGTTCCTGGCGCTGCGCTCGCTTCTGGATAGCGCCGGCTACCCCGCCGCGCCGCAGGGCACCTACACCGGCCTGGCCCGGTACTTCCTCGAGACGCCCGCACGCACGTTCTGCGTCATCAGCATCGGCGTCAGCCTGGTGCTGATCGTCTTCTCGGCCATCACGGTGCGGCTGGGGGGCATCGCGGGCGCAGGGGGGCTGTTCGGGCGCGAGGGGGGAAGGCGCTCGCGCAAGAGCCTGATCGACATCACCTCGATGCGCGACGACGAGCACCTGATCCACCGCTCGCCCAAGAGCGTGTGGCACAACCCAGTCGCCTGGCGCGAGGCCGCCGGACGCACCGCGAGCTTCACGCAGACGGCCCTGCGCTGGTCGTTCATCGGCGCGGGCGTGCTGTGGGGCCTCTTCATCATCTACATGTACCATTCGCTGCACTGGAACGCGACGCTCTTCCGCCAGGTGCTGCTGGCGACGGTGATCGGCGAGATGGTGGTGATCACGCTCGTGTCGATCAACCTCTCGGCCACCAGCGTGAGCAAGGAGCGCGAGGACGGCACCCTCGACCTGCTGCTCACCACGCCCATCACACCGTCGCAGTACCTCTCGGGCAAGCTCAAGGGGCTCATCGCCCACCTGCTGCCGCTCATCCTCGTGCCGGTGGTGACCGTCGCGCTGGCGGGGCTCTATGTGCTGACGGGCGCGCTGGGCAACGCCAGCCTGGCGACCGTCTCCGCCACGACCGCCTCGAACGTCGGCTTCGGCGGCGCTGCGCCCACGATCATCACCGTGCCGCTGGTGCTCCCCGAGGCGGGGCTGATCATGGCCGCGTGCGCGATCCCCTTCTTCGCCTTCTGCGTGATCATCGGCATGCTCTGGTCGGTGCGCAGCAAGGGGACGCTCGGCTCGGTGACCGTCGCCGTGGCCATCATCGGCGCCATCGCCGGCACCGCCGGGCTCTGCGCCTGGAACGCCGCCGCGGAGCTCCCGGTGATCGGCCCGGTGCTGGGCGCCCTCTCGCCGATCGCGGCGGCGTACAGCAGCATCGTCCCCGAGGCGGGGATGGAGAAGACGCTCATGGCCGGCAACGGCACGGGCGAAGCGGCCGCGCGGACGGCCCTCTTTGTCGGCGCGCTCGTCGCCATCGTCGCCTACGGCCTGATCGTCTACGCCGTGCACGGGGCGATGACCCGCAGCTTCGACTTCACCGTCAGACGCCTGGCGGGGATGAAGTAACCGGGCGATCGGTTACCATCCCCTCGGATGCCCGCCGCTCCGCACCAGCCCACCGACCCGCCCACTCCGGCCCGCCCCGCGCCGGTGCCGGCCGCGCTCGCGACGGCCGACGATCTGCACGACCTGCGCCTGGTCGCGGCCATCCGCGCCGGCGAGCCGCGCGCCTGGCACGAGCTGCTCACCCGCTACCAGGACCGGCTCTACGGCGTCTGCCTGCGTGTCATCGGTGACTCGCCCAAGTCGCGACAGACCGCCACCGACCTCACGCAAGACGCCCTCGTCAAGATCATCCAGGGGCTCTCAACCTTTGACGGTTCGGCCAAGCTCAGCACGTGGATGATCCGCGTGACGATGAACGTCTGCCTCAGCCACCTGCGGTCCCAGAAGTTGCGCCGGCACGGCAGCCTCGACGCCCCAGCGGGCGGGTCGTCTGGTCGCGGTTTGGGGGGTGGGCCCGATTCGGGCTCAGGAAGCGGGGGTGGCGCGACGCTGGGCGACCTGCTGGCCCATCGGGAACCAAACCCGGCCGAACGCGTCTCACACGAGCAGACCCGGATGATGGTCACCGCCGCGTTGGCAACCATCGATCCGGAGCAGCGGGCCCTGCTGGTCCTGCGCGACGCCAAGGGGCTCGACTACCAGCAGATCGCCCAGGTCTTGGATGTGCCAGTCGGCACCATCAAGAGCCGCATCTTCCGTGCACGCCTCGCCCTCCGCGAGGCCTGCGAGCAACTAAGCAAGGCCAAGCCCCGAACGTGACCACCCTTCCCCCCAACCCGAACGATCACCACGCCGGCGGCCTCCCCGGCGGGATCGACGAGACCGATCTGCTGGCGCTGATCGAGGGCACACCCCTCCCCGCCGAGCGCGCCGCCCGCCTGCGCGAAGCGCTCGCCACCGACCCGCGCCTGGCCGAACTCGCCGCGCTGATGCGCGCCGACCGCGACACGCTCGCCTCGCTCGCCCCAGTCAGCGCACCCAGCGACCTGCTCGACCGCGTCGAAGCGATCCTGGAGCGCGAGGCCCTGGTGGGTCTGGCCCGCACCGAGGCCACCGCCGGCGTCGATGCACTCCCCATCTCAACCTACCTCCCCGCGCGACGCCCGTGGATGACGCGGCGCACGGGCGCTCCGCTCGCCGCCGCGGCCGCCGTGCTGCTGATCGCCGGCGGCGTGCTGATGCTGATCCCCGGCAAGCGCCCCATCGTGCCACCGCCGGGACCACTGGCCAACGACACCACCGATCGGCCTTCATCCACTGACCTCGCTCACAGCACAACGACCAAGCCCACGTTGAGCAACACCGGCACACCGGGCGAGCCCGAGCGCGCACCAGTTGACGTGGCCGCCAAGCCGGCGACCGAGACGCCGACGGCCACCGACACCACGCCCGCCGACCCCGTGATCGCCAAGGTCGCCCCACTGCCGGCCATCACGCCCGAGCAGCTCATCGCCGCCGCCAGCGAAGGACGCCTGGTGCTCCGCCTGCGCGCCGCTCCCGACAAGGCCTTTGGGCGCATCAGCGCCCTCAACACCAACGCCCGCTCACTGCGCGTTGAGCCGATGACCGACGGGCAGCGCTCGGCCGCGGCGGTGGCGTTCGTCGGCGCCTGGGCCCGGCGGCAACCGATGATCGACCCCGCGCCGCTGCTGCCGCGCCTGCCCGAGCCTGCGCCGCTCGCCCGCGGCAACCCGCTCGCCCCAAGCGCGCCCACCGCTGTCGTCCCCGTAGGGATCGTGCGCGAGGCAGAGCCGCCCGCAGCGCGCGAGCCCGAGCCGGTCATCGCAAGCCAGGCGTACATCACCGCCGTCCCCGCGACCACCGAGGGGCTCGAGTCACTGATCAAGGCGCTCGGCAACGAGACAGTCCCCGCCGACTGGCAACTCCTGCCCGTGTCCGTGCAGATCGATGCGCCGGCCGACGCGTCGTCGATCCTCTGGTGGGCTTCACCGCCGGCCACCTGGGCCAAACGGTTCACCGTGCCCATCGTCGTGCAGACCAACTGATCACGGGCGATCGATCGCCGCCGGGCCCGCAAGGCTCAGGCACCAGGCCGGCCCACGCACGCGCGTGCCGCGCACCTCCGCAACGGCCGTCCCACCCTTCACCTTCCGCAGGGTGATGGCCTCCCACGGGATGCTCATGTCGCGCAGCCCTGCCCAGCGGGCGAACCGCGCCGGTCGCAGGTGCAGCCAGCGTTCATCCGCGGCGACGTGCACGCACATGCCGAAGTTCATCAGATCAAAGCCGAACGACTGATACCTCCGGCGCACAGCGCTCGGCAACGGCTCAACGGGCGGGAAGGCCTCGCGCAGCGGGCGCAGCGCCGCCCCGCACATCGAGAAGATCGCGCCGACCACGGCCAGATCGACCGCGACCAGCGCCGAAACCAGCAGGGTGATCTGCCACCAGTTCATGGTGCAACCCTCCAATCAAGCCCCGGCGCACGGGATTACTTGCCGACGGTGCCGCGGAGGCGCATCAACAGGTCCGCCGCGTCTTCGGGGCTCTGGTTCCCCTTGAGCTTCGCGGGGTCAAAGCCCCACACCGGGCTGGTCGGGTCGGGGTCAACGCCCGGCCCGTAGCGCGGGATGACGTGCCAGTGCACGTGCGACACCTGGTTCCCAAGGCACTCGTAGTTGACCCGCGACGCCTGGCAGACCGCGCGCACCGCGTTGCCCACCAGCGCCACCTCACGGAAGAGTGCCATCTGCTCGTCAACGGAAAGGTCGGCCAGGTGCTCCTCGTGGCGCTTGAGGATCAGCACGCACCAGCCGGGCAGGCCCTGGTTGTCACCCAGCACCACCAGCGTGCGGCGCATGTCCGCCACCACGCGCGGGTGCTTGCCGGACTTGGCGAGATCGATCTGCTGACAGAGCGGGCAACTCATTCCGGTCTAAGCCTACCACACCATCAAAGCCCGTGCGGGCAGAATCCCGGCGCGGGCGACGCAACCACCACCCCAAGGTGGCCCGATCCGCGCAGTTTTCGCCTGTACATCCGGTTAAACCGGCGATCAGATCGCGCCCATGTCAACGGTGTTGACCACCAGACCGTCGCGTCCGAGAACCAGCACGTCGGCGATCTGGAGCGCCTCGGCGAAGCTCTCGCGTGCCTTGTCAGGGTTCGCACACCCAGTCAGCACCATCCGCCGGCGCAGGTGTTCCACCGTCGCGATCGCGTCGCCGCAGATCAGCGTCGTCAACTCCGGCTCCTCGACCAGCACGCCCGTCGTGCCCGGTGTGAGGCCCGGCAGCGGGAAGACGTCAACACGGTCGGCCAGCGCCTCGGGGGCTTCCTCGCAGCGGTGCAGCACCTCGACCTGCCGCTTGAAGACCTCCACCGCCTCGGCCTCGCCGTCGTCGTTCGCCTTCTTGAGCTGCTGGATCAGCGGCAGGCCCACGCCCTCGCGCTCCGCTTTGGAGATCCACCACGTCGCCCCCTTGAACGCGCCGATCCCCCGGTGCGTGTCGGGGTGGAAGCTCGTCAGGAAGACGTGCGTCACGCGCTCGGGCGGGATGTTGGCGCGCTCCATCAGGCGCGCGGCGATCATCTGCTCGGGGAGGCCCGGGTCGACCAGCAGCGTCACGTCTCCGCTGCGAACCAGCGTGCAGGTGCTGTGACCCGTGCGCACCGGCGCCCGCTCGCCCCAGAGCGGGTGCGCAGACAGCGTGCCGATCGAGATGATGCGAACGTCCAGCATTCAGTTCTCCGCCGCGCCGTCGCGTGCCGCCAGGATGCGCCCAAGCGCCGGGTGACCAGACGCCTTCTTTGCACGCAGCGCGCGCACAACCTCCGGCGGCACCATCGTCTTCAGCGGCCTGAGGTCGTGGCCGAGCGCGGTCAGCTGCTTGATCAGGCTGCTTGAGGTGTAGGAGAAGTTCTGACCCGCCACCACAAACGCCGTCTCCAGCCCGGCGATCTCGCGGTTGGTCAGCGCCTGCTGAACCTCGTTCTGCAGGTCCGACAGGTTGCGGATGCCGCGCAGCAGCGCCGTCGCGCCGGCGCTGCGGGCAAAGTCGACCGTCAGCCCGCTGAACCCCTCCACGCGCACCTTCGCCCCCGGCTCCTCGGCCACCAGCCCGGCGATCTCGCGCTTGACCATCGCCACACGCTCTTCAAGCGTGAAGAGCTCGTCCTTGCTGGGGTTCCGGCCCACCGCCACCACAAGCTCGTCGAACAAACGCCGTCCACGACGGATCACGTCCAGATGCCCATAGGTCAGCGGATCAAACGATCCCGGGAAGATGGCAACGTGCCGCAGAGGCCGGGCCGCCTTGCGCGCACGAGAACGGGAGGGCGGGGTGGTGGCCATTGGGGACGATCATAAGCGTCGCTCGGGCACCGGCCGTGTCCGTTAGCCGCCGTGCCGGGTAAGAACGCATTGATCTTGCGGGGCAATGCCGCGCGCCCACCCACACTTCTGAAGCCCCCACATCCCCACCGAGCACAACCATGAACCTCCCCCACACGCCGCGCCTCGCCGCCGCCCTCGCCCTTTCCCTCGCCGCAGGCACCCTGCACGCCCAGACCCTCACGCGCGTCAGCACCAACTACGCGGGCACCGAGCTGCCCAGCGGCGGCAACTCCGCGGTGATCAACGCCGCCGGCACGCGCGTGCTCTTTGCCAGCAGCAACACCAACACCCTCGCGTTCAACGTCTTCGGCTACCCCGCCGCGCGCAGCAGCACCAACGTCTACCTCAAGAGCCTCACCGGCAACAGCGTTGACCTCGTCTCGTGGATGGGCTCCTTCAGCCAGCCCCCCCAGCTCGGCGCCGAGCCGCTGGCGATCAACCTCAACGGCAACTCCTCCGCCAGCAGCATCGGCGCCAACGGGCGCGTCGCCTTCCAGTGCTTCGGCGACCAGTCGTACATGACCGGCCTGAACGGCGTCAGCGCCGCCTGCCTCCCCGGCAGCGGCACCAACGGCTACACCTACGTCTACACCGGCGGCGGCATCCGCAACGATGCGCACGAGGGGTGGAACGGCTCTCCCTGCTCGGGCGTCTTCATCAACGCATCGATGAACGACCCGTGCATCAGCCCCGAGGGGACGCTCGTCGCCTTCTCAACAACCAGCAACGTGCCAGGCCTGAACACCTCAAACGGCACAAACTCAGACACCAACGGCGTCGCCGACGTCTACATCAAGAACCTCTCCACCAACGCCTTCACCAAGATCAGCCAGGCGGGCAACGCCCTCTCGGGCTATGTCGAGTCCAACGGCGCCAGCCGCCGGCCCTCGGTCGGCAGCAACGCCACCTACGTCGCCTTCGAGAGCGACGCCACCAACCTCGGCGGCACAGACAACAACGGCACCGGCCCGGACATCTTCGTCCGCGACGCCTCCAGCCTCTTCCCCTACACCGAGCGCGTCAGCGTCGCCAGCGGCGTCAACGGCGTCTCGGGCAACGCCGACAGCACGTCGCCCTCAATGTCCGCCAACGGGCGCTACGTCGCCTTCCTCTCCAACGCAACCAACCTCGTGGCCAACGGGGCGAGCGCCAACCGCCAGGTCTACCTCCGCGACCGCACCGCCGACACCACCGTGATGGTCAGCCGCGGCTACGACGGCCTCCCCGCCGGTGCCGCCTGCTCGGGCCCGCGCATCAGCGAGGACGGCAACTGGATCGTCTACCACACCGCCGCCAACAACATCGTCCGCGGCGATACCAACGGGTTCAGCGACACGTTCATCTACTCCGTCGCCAACGGCACAACGCGCCGCGTCAGCATCAACACGCCCAACTTCTCGAGCACCACCGCCTTCCAGGGCAACAACAACAGCTTCGCCGGCACCCCTTCGAACACGCTCGCGGGCGGGAGCGTCAAGGTCGCCTTCGACTCCACCGCAACCAACCTGATCGTCGGCGACACCAACACCCACACCGACGTCTTCGTCCGCACCTTCCCCGCCGTGCCCGCCAACGACCTGTGCCCCAACGCCGCAAGCGCCAGCCCCGGCGTGCTCTACGCCGGCAGCACCGCAGGTGCCGACATCGACGGCACCGCCGCGTGCGGCAGCTCGGCCGGCGCGCCCGACGTCTGGTACACCACAACCGCCGACCGCACCGGCAACATCGTCGCCACGACCGCCGGCTCGGCGTACGACACCGTCCTCTCCGCCACGCTCGGGTGCGCCGGCGCAGAGATCGCCTGCAACGACGACACGAACGGGCTCACCTCGCGCATCAGCTTCGGCGTCACAACCGGCCAGAACATCCGCTTCCGCGTCAGCGGCTACAACGGCAACTCCGGCACCTACCAGTTCACGTTCAACTACTCCTGCGGCGCTGCCGACCTCGGCTCGCAGGGCGGCGTGCCCGGACCAGACGGTATCTTGAACAACAACGACTTTGTCGTCTTCATCGACTACTTCTTCACCAGCAACCCTCTCGCCGACGTCGGCACCACCGGGGGCGTCGCCGGCAGCGACGGGCAGTTCGACAACAACGACTTCGTCGTCTTCATTGACCGCTTCTTCGCCGGTTGCTGAACCGGGCCGCGTTCCCTCTCCCCCATCACCTCCTGCATCAACCAAAGGGGCGGCCCACGAGGCCGCCCCTTGTCTATTCGCTCGCCAGTCCTTTCGTCGTCGGTTCGGGTATTGAGCCGGTTTTCACTGCGGTTCAATCTCAATTCCTTGCCATCTCCTTCAGATCGGGCACACTGAAGGTCTACCCAACAGCTAGGAGCCACCAAGATGTTCATCCGCACCGCCATCGCCTCCGCCGCCTGCCTCGTCTTCGCCGGCGCTGCGCACGCCCAGTTCTCCGTCCGTGCCGTATCGACGCTCCGCTGGGGCTCAAGCAGCGGCTCGGTCGGCCTTGCAAGCGCAACCCTCGAAGACTTTGAAGACACCGCGCTCGCCCCCGGCCTGTCGATCCTCTGGTACGCGCCGGCCGGAAACATCGGGCCCGTCACGTCGCTCCCACAGACCTTCGCCTGCGCCACCGGCGACCCGTTCGGCACGGCCTTCAGCAGCGGCGCCTGGGACGGCACCCACGGCCTGGTCTCCGCACGCGGCAACCAGACGTACAGCTACAGCGCTTCGCAGAACTGGGGCGACGTCGAACTCCAGTTCGCAACGCCGCAGAAGGCCGTCGGCTTCAGCCTCCAGCAGGCCGACGCCGAGGTGAGCCTCGTCATCAACGGCGTCGCTGTCGGCGGGCTCGCCTCGCTCACCGGGGCATCCATGAACGGCGGACGGATCGCCTACTTCGTCGTGACCGCCGGCGGCAGCGACTCGATCTCAACCCTCAAGCTCGACAACACCGCCGGAGATGGCTTCGTCATCGACATGCTCCTGTTCTCCCCCAACCCACCGCCGGAAATCAGCGTCACCGGCTTCGCCCCTGGGACATGGCCGCGCCCAGACAACGAGCTCGGCATCACGCCCGTCGCGACCGAGGACTTTGAAGACACCGCGCTCGTCGAAGGTCTGCTGGTCGGCTGGGAGTCACCCGCTGGGACAACCCCCCCGGCCCCGACACTGCCGCAGACGTTTGACCCCGTCACGCAGGACCCCTTCGGCGACGCGTTCGAGGCCGGCACGTGGGACGGCTCACGCTGCATCATCAACACGCGCGACAACGCCTCGCACGCGTACGCCGGCACGGGCGAATGGGGCGACGTCATCCTCCGCCTCAGCCCGCCCCGCCAGTCGGTCGCCTTCAGCTTCGAACAGGCCGAGGACCAGGTCCGCCTCGTCGTCAACGGTCGCGATGTCGGCAGCCTGCTCTCGCTCGCGGGCCTCTCAACGGCGGTCGGCCGACAGGGCTTCATCCGCATCGACACGCCCTGCGGCGGCACACCCATCAGCGAGGTCCGACTCAACAACAGCCGATACCCCAGCGGCGGAGACGGCTTTGCGATCGACCACCTCATGTTCGGCTCGCCCATCAGCTTCCCGACCGGCCCGGCCGACGCCGCCCTCTGCAACGGCGCTCCCGCACCGTTCGCCGTCACCACCACAGGGCCGGGGCCCTTCACCTACCAGTGGCAGATCGAGACCGCGCCCGGCGTCTGGATGACCCTCGGCAACGATCCCGGGCCGCTCCCCGGCGGGGGCGCCGCCTACGCGGCGCCGATCAACTCGCCAACGGTGCACATCGGCGTGCTCAACCGCGACGGGCCCTTCAACGTCCGCGCCGTCGCATCAAGCGCGTGCGCCAGCGCCAACAGCCGGCCCGCACGCCTCTTCGTCAACCCCGCCGACCTCGGCGCCACCGGCGGAGTGCCCGGGCGCGACGGCGTTTATGACAACAACGACTTCGTCGTCTTCATCGACTTCTTCTTCAACCACGACCCCCGCGCAGACCTCGGCCGCACGGGCGGCGTCTTCGGGCACGACGACGCGTGGGACAACAACGACTTCGTGGTCTTCATCGACCGCTTCTTCGCCGGCTGCTGACGCACGCCAACGCCAGCGGCTAACGTGTGATCACCACCCCCCACAGGAGGTCACGACATGCGCACCACCATCACCGGTCGTTCCGCTCTCGCCGCCGTCGCCGCGCTCGCCCTCGCCGGCACGCTCCCTGCACGCGCCGACACCCTCTTCCAGACCAACGACCCCGAGGGCGGCTTCTTCGGGTACATCGGCTTCGACGTCTTCCCCGGCCAGTCCGTCGCGGCACGCTTCATGTCGCCCGCCGCGGCGACGCTCGACCAGGTCTCCATCTGGTTCATGAGCAACGACTTCGACGGCACCACACCCCAGACCGTCACGGTCTCGCTGCGGACAAACGCGGTCGGTGCCGGCGCGTTCACCTCCATCCCCAGCGAAACGATCCTCGAGTCCTGGACGATGGACATCCCCGTCGTCGGCTGGAACCCCGCGCTCATCGGCTTCGCGTCCGTCGTTCACCCGGCGCTTCAGTCGGGTGCACAGTACTGGGTCGTCGCTGAATCAAGCGTCGCCGCGGGCAACAACCCGATCTGGGTATGGGCCTCAAGCGGCAACGAGTTCACCGCCACCACCGACGGGCCCGGCGCCCCGTGGGAGAGCGGCAGCGGGGCCGCCATCGGCCTCGTCGTCACCGGCACCCCCATCGCGCCCGCGTGCCCCGCCGACATCGGCACAACCGGAGGCGTCCCCGGCGGCGACGGCACGCTCGACAACAACGACTTCATCGTCTTCATCGACTACTTCTTCAACAGCGACCCTCGCGCCGACCGCGGCACAACCGGCGGCGTCCCCGGCAGCGACGGCCAGTTCGACAACAACGACTTCATCGTCTTCATCGATCAGTTCTTCGCCGGGTGCAACTGACGCACGCCGATTGCCGCAAGGGCCGAGAAGGAAACGCCCTCCAGATCCCCCCCCCCCCATTCCTTCTTTGCTCGCGCCGATCGCAGAACACTCCAAACCGCCGTGCGTATCGCATGATCGCTCCCACCGATCATGAACGCCGTGTACCGCCTCAGACAAATCGCCCAGATTACCACAGGAACCGCCCAATGCCCGCGATCACCCGTCCCGCAGTGCTCCTCCTGGCCACGCTGCTCGCCCAGTCGGCGACGGCTCAGTCAATCGTCTACCTCTCCGCGGGCGCCAATGAGAACGTCGGCCCCGATCTGCTCCGTGTAAGCCGAGACGGCCGCTACACCATCGGGAGTGCGACCGCCGCACTCGGCAGCAACGGGTTCATCTACGACGTCACTACTGGAACAATGACAACCCTCCCCGGCAGCGCGAACACGTACGGGCTCTGCATCAACGCAAGCGGCTCGGTCATCGGCGGTGACTCCGGCGCCAGCGGCATCAGCCGCAACGGCGCCGCATGGACAGTCTCGGCGGGCACGGTCTCCCCCGCCGTCACCCTCAGCGACCTGGCCGGCGGCCTCACGCTCGCTCGCGCGCTGGCGACCAACGACACCGGAACACTCTTCGCCGGGTACGGGAGCGTCAGCGGCGCCATCCAGGCGTGCACCTGGACGTTCAACCCTGCCAGCGGCGTCGCGTCGGCGGCCACCAACATCTCAGGCAACCTCCCCGCCGATGCCAGCACATCAAAGCGTTCGCGCGTCGTCTCGATGAGCGGCAGCGGCAACGTGATGGCCGGCTACTACAGCCGCGCCTCCGGCAGCGACCGCGCGTTCGTCCGCATAAGCGGCGGCTACAGCGGGCTCGACGACCCTCAGGGTGACGCCGACACGTCTCAGGCGTTCGGCGTCAGCCGCGACGGATCAACAGTCGTCGGGTTCAGTGGCTTCGACGCCGTCGCCTGGCGCAACAACGCCGGCACCTATCTGCCGTCCGCGCTGCCCTCGCTCGCCGCGGGCTCGGTCGCCAACGCGGCCAACGCAGACGGCACGGTCATCGTCGGCGAATCGGGCAGCGCAGTCGTTTGGCGTGCGGGCGGCGCCCAGAGCCTCGCGAGCATCCTGACGAGCGCGGGCGTCAACCTCCTCGGGCTCGAGCTCGTCTCCGCCACCGACGTCTCTGACGACGGGCGCACCGTTGTGGGCATCGCACACGACCCCGCGCCCAACGGCCTCGATTACGGGTTTGTCGCCACACTTCCGCCCGCCGCGCCCACTTGCCCCGCCGACATCGGCACAACCGGAGGCGTCCCCGGCGGCGACGGCACGCTCGACAACAACGACTTCATCGTCTTTATCGACTATTTCTTCAACAGCGACCCTCGCGCCGACCGCGGCACAACCGGCGGCGTCCCGGGCGCTGACGGGCAGTACGACAACAACGACTTCATCGTGTTTATCGACCAGTTTTTCGCCGGATGCAACTGAGCCGGGACATAGGTAGCAGCCCATTCCAGTCCACACGGTTGCCCGAGCACAGCGCAAACCTGCCATTCTCCGCCCCAGCTGCCACACCTGGGCCCGCCTCAATCGGTGCACGCATCGTCCCGGCGTGCGTCTCGATTGCTACCAGGGGGGGGGGGGGGGGGGGGGGGGCGAATTGAGACGCGTTGAAACCGCAGTTTTGGACGGATCGCTCATCCGCAACAATCAAGGGCGGGGTGTCGTGCACCGTCTTCGCGGCTAGGGTCACACGTGGTTGACGACGGCCACCGGTGGGGTAGGCTGAATAGTGCTGGCCGGCGTGACCTGCCGGTACGCATGATTCAGAAAGGAGCCTGCCATGACCCTCACTCGCGCGCTGCCGGCCACACTGGCGATCGTCGTTGCTGCATCAATCACGTTGGCAGATGTGAACAATACAGCACGGGTGACCATCAACCCAACCTTTGCACCGATGTCGCCGCCGGTGAACGACATCGTGTCGCACCCAGGGCACTGCACAGCGCACGGCACGGGGTTTGGGGCCGGCAACTCAACGGGCGTGTCTGACGCCAACGCTGACTACGGCTGGGCGGTGCTTAGCGGCCAGGCGCACGGCTCGCTGAACGCGAGCGCGCAGGGCATCTTCCGAGACTCGATCACGATTACGGCGCCAGGGGTGCCGACCGGGACATTGGGCACGATTGTCTTTGCGGTGAACGTCACGGTGACGCTGACGGCAACGACAGGGTCGTCGGCTTCAACTTGGAGCCTGGCTGGCGACATCGGCGGCGGCGCCACGGACCTGAGCCGTTCTGGGATCATGTACGCACCGTCTGTGCACACGCCGCAGTACGTGGGCGACGGCGTGGGGACGCACACTGGGGTGGCGAGCTTTCAGTACGGAATGCCCGCACAGTTGATTGTGATCTTGCAGGGAGGCGCGCAGGCGAGCTATGACTCTAGCGGCGGGGGGAACAGTTCGTTCACGCGGGTGGTTGCGTCGTGGGCGGGCATGAGCGATGCGAGGGCCAACGGCACGCCGGTGAGCGGGTGGACGGTGTCGTCGGTGTCAGGCACCAATTGGGGAGGAGCCATCAGCCCGCCGCCGCCTTGCGCGGCGGATCTTGCGGGTCAGGGCGGTGTGCCAGGGGGTGATGGGGTGCTGGACAACAACGACTTCATCGTGTTCATCGACTACTTCTTCGGCAGTAATCCGCTGGCCGACCTCGGCGCACAGGGCGGCGTGTCGGGGAGCGACGGGCAGTACGACAACAACGACTTCATCGTGTTCATTGACCAGTTCTTCGCCGGTTGCTGAGTTCACACCCCGGCCCTGCGAGCCCCGTGCGGCAACACAGGCTCGGCCAACCGCCGCCGCGCGCTGTAGACGCGCACGCACCTCCATCCCTCTGCTCCCACACAAGGCTCGCGCCTCCTCCGCGCGTACCCTCACCCGCAATGCCCAGCCGCCCCCCCGTCTACCTCACCACCCCGATCTACTACGTCAACGACCGCCCCCACATCGGCCACTGCTACACCACGGGCGTCGCCGATGTCGCCGCGCGCTTCCAGCGCCTGCTGGGCAACGACGTCTACTTCCTCACAGGCACAGACGAGCACGCCGACAAGGTCATCGCCAAGGCCGTCGAAGCGGGCGTCACCGAGCAGCAGTGGGTCGACCAGTGCGCCGGCGAGTTCATCAAGGCTTTCGAGCTGCTCGGCTACGGCAACGACGTCTTCTACCGCACCAGCGACCCCAACCACAAGCGCCTCGCCCAGCAATACATCGCCCAGCTCCAGCAGCAGGGCGACATCTACCTCGGTGATTACGTCGGCTGGTACGACGCCAGCCAGGACGAGTACCTCACCGAGACCGTCGCCAAAGAGTCCAACTTCAACTCCCCCGTCACCGGTCGCCCCCTCGAGAAGCGCACCGAGAAGAACTACTTTTTCAGGCTCAGCAAGTACGAGCAGGTCCTCGCCGACTACCTCGCCGCTCACCCCGACTTCATCCTCCCCCACGAGCGCCGCAACGAGGTGCTCGGTCGGCTCAAGGGCGGCCTGCAAGACGTCCCCGTCTCGCGCGCCATCAAGCCCGGCGAGAGCCTCTGGGGCGTGCTGATGCCCGGCGACGCGGGGCACCGCGTCTACGTCTGGATCGAGGCACTCTGCAACTACCTCACCGCCGTCGACAGCGACGACAAGCGCAAGTACTGGCCCCCCGCCTGCCACTTCATGGCCAAGGACATCCTCTGGTTCCACGCCGTCATCTGGCCCGCGATGCTCATCGCCCTCAAACGCCCGCTCCCCGCGCACGTCTACGCCCACGCCTACTGGGTGCGCGAAGGGCGCAAGATGAGCAAGTCGCTCGGCAACTTCGTCGACATCGACGTCATCCGCGCGTACTGCGACAAGTTCGGGCGCGACGCCTTCCGCTACTACCTCGTCACCCAGGGCCCGCAGAACGCCTCCGACGCCGACTTCGCCCACGCCAAGTTCGTCGAGACCTTCAACGCCGAGCTCGCCAACGGCATCGGCAACGCCACCAGCCGCGTCGGCAACATGATCGACAAGTACTTCGGCGGCAAGGTCCCAGACGCCAAGGGCGTCACCAAGCTCCGCGACGGCTACGACTGGCCCGCCATCACCGCGCAGGCCGCCGCCAACGCCACCGCCAAGGCCAACCAGTGGGACCTGGTCGGCGCAACCGCCGAGGCGATCACCCTCGTCCGCGCTGTCGACGGCTACATCAACGCCACCGAGCCCTTCAAGCTCGCCAAGAAGCTCGAGGCCGAGCCCGCGCTCAAAGACCATCTCGCCGCCATCCTCTATCACTGCGCCGAGGCGCTCCGCGTCGCCAGCCTCATCCTCTCACCCACCATGCCCGCCAAGATGGCCCAGCTCTGGCAGACCTGGAGCTGCGCCCCCGCCGCGGGCGTCCCCCTCACGCAGCTCGCCGACTACCACGGCCCCCACGCCCTCAAGCCCGGCACCCCCCTCACCAAAGGGGAGGTTCTCTTCATGCGCGCCGACCCCGCCGAATCCCCCCCGGCATGATGGCCTCCCAACCCTCCCCGCTCCCAGCAGGAGGGGTCGCCGGAGACACAGCGACGGAGGGGGGAGGGTTCTTCGGCGGTCGCACAAGAGCCCTCAACGCACCCTCCCCGGCCTCAAAGACCCTGCCGACCCTCCCTGGGAACGGGAGGGTTGAGAGGGGCTGTCGGTTCCGGTTCAGCAATCCGTTGACCCGTAGGGGTGGCGGGCTATCATCGTCCCCCTTGTCGGGTTCGTCCCGCTTGGGGTCTGTCATCGATTGACCCGGCTCGACGGGCACGCGGCGTCAGAGTTCGACATCAGGCCGCTGTAGCTCAGTGGTAGAGCGCATCCTTGGTAAGGCTGAGGTCATGGGTTCAAATCCCATCAGCGGCTCTTCCCTGAAACCCGGGCAAGGGCCCGGCAGAGCCCGATCGCGGGCAGTATCGGTGCGGGCAGGAGGCCCCGCCGCACGGACGTTCAGGACGGATTCACAAGGCTCCTAAGGGAGCGCCCCGCGAGGGGTCCTCGGACCGGTTCAGGCAACGACACACGATCTTTCACCCTCGTTTACGGAGCATTCAGCATGGCAAAGGCCAATTTCCTTCGCAACAAGCCGCACGTCAACGTCGGCACCATCGGGCACATCGACCACGGCAAGAGCACCCTCACCGCCGCCATGTCGGCGCGCTCGGCCGTCAAGAACGGTCAGACCCCCAAGACCTACGCCGAAATCACCAAGGGTGGTACGGTCCGTGACGCCAACAAGACCGTCACCATCGCCTCGTCTCACACCGAGTACGAGACCGCCAAGCGCCACTACGCCCACGTCGACTGCCCGGGCCACGCCGACTTCGTCAAGAACATGATCACCGGCGCCGCCCAGATGGACGGCGCGATCCTCGTCGTCTCCGCCGCCGACGGCCCCATGCCCCAGACCCGCGAGCACGTCCTGCTCGCCCGTCAGGTCGGCGTGCCCTACATCGTCGTCTTCCTCAACAAGGTCGACCTCGTCGACGACCCCGACCTCCTCGAGCTCGTCGAGTCGGAGATCCGTGACCTCCTGACCAAGTACAACTTCCCCGGCGACAAGACCCCCATCATCCGCGGCCAGAGCAAGCTCGCCCTCGAGAACCCCAAGGACGACGCCGCCTGCAAGCCCATCGATGACCTCTTCGACGCCATCGACTCCTGGATCCCCGAGCCCACCCGCGAAATCGACAAGCCCGCCCTCATGGCCGTCGAAGACGTCTTCTCGATCAAGGGCCGCGGCACCGTCGCCACCGGCCGTATCGACCGTGGCGTCCTCAAGGTCGGCGACGCCGTCGAGATCGTCGGCCTCCGCAAGGAGAAGAAGGCCACCACCGTCACCGGTGTCGAAATGTTCCAGAAGACCCTCGACCAGGGCCAGGCCGGCGACAACGTCGGCGTGCTCCTCCGTGGCGTCGAAAAGGACGACATCGAGCGCGGCCAGGTCATCTGCAAGCCCAACTCGATCAACCCCCACACCAAGTTCAAGGGCGAGGTCTACGTCCTGAGCAAGGAAGAGGGCGGCCGCACCACCCCGTTCGTCTCCGGCTACAAGCCGCAGTTCTACTTCCGCACCACCGACGTCACCGGCGCCGTCGGCGAGCTGACCGGCAGCAACGGCCAGAAGGTCGA
The DNA here is from genome assembly GCA_964403525.1 of uncultured Phycisphaeraceae bacterium. Taxonomy (GTDB): domain Bacteria; phylum Planctomycetota; class Phycisphaerae; order Phycisphaerales; family UBA1924; genus JAJTGZ01. The sequence goes on from CAYOGE010000009.1 coordinate 54,139, forward strand.
GATGTGCATGCCCGGCGACAACATCACCATGGTCGTTGACCTTGGCGAGAAGTCCGTCGCCATGGAGAAGGGTCTCCGCTTCGCCGTCCGCGAGGGTGGCCGCACCGTCGGTTCGGGCGTCGTGACCGAGATCATCGCCTGATTGGGTACCCCGGCGGTCCCCGCTGGGAACCGGTTAGACATCCAGTAAGAACGCCGTTCGGTGGGATGGATGGGCATGAGCCCTGAAGACCGCGTAGAACAGAACGGGCCTTACGATCACTGACAATCATCGGCCCGACGGGGGAACCCGTCGGGCCGCTTTCGCCGAAGGGGACGACGGTTTCAGATCGTCCCGGCAGACAGCAAACCGCGCCCGCAAGGCCGCATCAATCGCCCCGCCACCGGGGCAACGCAGAGGTGATCTATGGCAAAAGGCAAGTCGCTCGCTCGTGAATACGTCTGGCTCCAGTGCTCAGAGTCCGGTGATCTCAACTACCGCACCGAGATCAACGTCAAGGGCGGCATCGCCGAGAAGCTCAAGGAGGGGTTCATGAAGTACTCCCCCCGTCTCCGCCGCCACACCCTCCACAAGATCAAGCGCAAGTAAGAAGGCAAGAGGGATCAAGGGACCAAGGCACCGAGAAGAAACCTCTTCTTGATCCCTGGATGCCTCGATCCCTTGATCCCTTCCTCAGTACGCCGGTAGCTCAACTGGTAGAGCAGCGGATTCCAAATCCGCAGGTTGCGGGTTCAAGTCCCTCCCGGCGTGTTCTCTCCCGTCCCTACTCGCTCGGCCCATCGCCCGCGGCCCGTGCCGCGACGCCCGGCCGAAACGGAAGCACCCCCACTCATGAATCTGGGCATCTACAAGCCGGGACAGGGCCACTGGGTCCGCGTGATGACGGCCGTTCTGGCGGCACTGGTCACCGTCACCTTCGCGCTCTGGATGTACGGCCAGATGGAGGTCCTCGCCGACCGCCTCCCCAAGGCCGCCTACCGCATCGGCTTCGAGTCCGAGCACCCCGGCGCCTTCGCCGTCGGTGACGCGGTCGAGCTCACCACCCGGCCAGACAGCAACGGCGTCGCCGCGCCCGTCGGCACCGCCACCGTCAGCTTCATCGACCCCGGCGAAAAGAAACTGATCACCGTCTCCAACTTCCAGCCCACGTCGCCCGCGGGCAAGCTGCAGCTGCAGGCCAACTCCGCCGGGCTCATCCGAAAGACCGTCGAGGGCGCCAAGCCCATCAACATCGCCAAGAGCGGCGGCGTCGTCGGCGTTGCCCCGGTCGATCCCACGCTGCTGGCCGGCGGCGTCGCCACCGCGGTGGTCATCCTGGGGGCCCTCCTCAGCTACTGGTTCGTCGGGCTCCGCCCGCGCACCGTCGAGTTCCTCATCGCCACCGACTTTGAGATGAAGAAGGTCAACTGGTCCACGCCGCGCGAGATCATGGGGCACACCTGGGTCGTCATCGGTGCCTGCTTCTTCCTCGCCGGCATCCTCTTCGTCGTTGACATCGGCCTGAAGAACGGCTTCTCCTTCATCCACCTGCTCCCTTAGTAAGAGAACCACCATGAGCCAGGACAACGCCTCCTCGCCGACCACAGACGCGAAGCCCTCAACCTCGCTCCCGCCCGCACGCGCCGCCGAGCCGCTCCCCGCGCCCGCCCCGGGCGCTGCGCCCACGCCGCAGCAGCTCTCCGAGGTCCAGAAAAACTCCGTCATCCTCCCCGGCGAGCCCATGACCCGCGAGGGGATGAACTGGTTCGTCCTCCGCGTCGCATCCAACAAAGAGTCGAGCGTCCAGCAGACCCTCCTCCGCAAGGTGCAGATCGAGCACATGAGCCACATGGTCGGGCGCATCCTCGTCCCCACCGAGAAGACCAAGACCGTCAAGAACGGCAAGACCAAGATCACCGAGGCCAAGCTCTACCCCGGCTACTGCTTCGTCGAGATGAAGCTCGAAGACGACGGCCGCATCCCGCAGGACGTCTTCTTCCTCATCAAAGAGACCACCGGCGTCGGTGACTTCGTCGGCACCAAGGGCCGCCCCACGCCCATGAAGGGCCACGAGATCGAGAAGATGCAGGCCGCTTCGATGCGCGTCGAAGACCAGCCCCAGATCAAGATGGTCTTCAGCAAGGGCGAGCCCGTCTCCATCAAGGAAGGCCCCTTCCAGGGCTTCGAGGGCACCGTCGACGAGCTCATCCCCGAGAAGGGCCTCGTCCGCGTCCTGGTCACCATCTTCGGCCGCCAGGCCCCCGTCGAGCTCGAAGAGTGGCAGATCACCAAGGTCGATCAGAAGTAAGAAGACGCCAGACAGGGCAGGACTAAAAGACCGCAAAGGGCGCCGCGAGGCGCCCTTCTTCATTCCACCGCGCCCCGATCACACCTGTGGTCGCCGTGCTCTTTGCGCACTTCGTGTTCCCTCTGCTCTTGCCCAGTTGCGTTCCCACCCGGAGATACGCTTCGCGATGCGCACCGCCACCCTGCTCCTCGCGCTGCTCACCGCCATCCTCCCCGCCTGCACGCGCAAGCCGCAGCCGCACATCGTGCTCTACTCGTCGGTCGATGCCGGCGTCATCGAGCCGATCCTCGACGGCTACACCAGGCGCACCGGCGTGCGCATCGACCTGGTGACCGACACCGAGGCGACCAAAACCACCGGGCTCGTGCAGCGCCTCATCACCGAGCAGCCCAACCCCCGCGCCGACGTCTGGTGGTCGGGCGAGACCGTCGGCACCGTGCAGCTCGCCCGCGCCGGCGCTCTGCAGCCCTACACATCGCTCGCCGCCGAGGCCACCGCCCGCGCATCGGCACTCCCCGCGTGGCCCGTCCGCGACGCGCGCGGCCTCTGGTACGGCCTCGCCCTGCGCCCGCGCATCATCGTCTACCACACCGGCGTCTACCCGGCGCCCGACGCCGCCCCGCGCTCGATCGCCGCCCTCGCCCGCTCGGCCAAGCCCGTCGCCATCGCCAAACCCGCCTTCGGCACAGCGCGCGGGCACCTGGCCGCGCTCTACCTGCACCTGGGGCGCGACGCATTCACCGAGCTGATGTCGAGCGTGCGCTGGCGCACCTACGACGGCAACGCCGCCGTCGTGCGCGCTGTCGCCTCCGGCGAGTGCGACGCCGGGCTCACCGACTACGACGACTACCACGCCGGGCTCGCCAACAACTGGCCGCTGGGGTGCTCGTTCATCGGCTTCACGCCAGACGCCGCCCAGCAGATCATCGCCACACCCGGCACGGTGGCACTCGTCGCCGGCGCGCCTCACCCGGAGCTCGCCCGCGCGTTCATCGACGAGGTCCTCACCGTCGCCACCGAGCAGACCCTCGCCGCAGGCGACTGGTGCGCCATGCCCGTGCTCGGCAGCGTGCAGACACCCGGCGACCGCTACAAAGGCCTCACGCCCGCCGCCATCGATTGGGAGAAAGCCGCCGACTTCCTCGAGCAGACCGCCGACGCGTGGGCCGAAGCCCTGAAGAAGAACTAGCCGCGAAGAACCTGCCGCAGAAAACAGCAGCCTCGGAATGACACGGATGCTCACGGATCAAGAAGGATGGATGCTCCGCCGCTGATCCGTGTCGTCGGTGTCCATCCGAGGCTGATCCTGCATGCTCTTCTCTGTGCCCCGGTGTCTCTGCGGTGAAAACGCCCTCCGCCCCCGTCGCTAAACTACCCCCGTGCAAGACCACACCCGCACCAAGCCGCTGATCGACGCCGCCCTCGCCGACCTGCGCGCCATCCGGCACGACCTGCACGCCCACCCCGAAATCGCTTACCAGGAGCGGCGCACCAGCGAGGTTGTCCAGCGCGAGCTCACGCGCCTGGGCATCCCCTTCAAGGCCGGGTGCGCCGGCGGCACCGGCGTGATCGCTCACCTCGCCCCCACCAACGCCGCCGACAACGCAAGGCCCGCCATCGGGCTCCGCGCCGACATGGATGCGCTCCCCATCACCGAGGCCACCGGCCTCCCCTACGCGTCCACCGCGCCCGGCACCATGCACGCCTGCGGGCACGACGGGCACACCGCCATCCTCCTCGGCGCCGCCCGCATCCTGCAGCAGCTCCACCGCCCACGCCCCATCACGCTCGTCTTCCAACCCGCCGAAGAGGGCGGCGCCGGCGGCAAGCGCCTCTGCGACGAGGGCCTGCTCGAGGGCAGGATCATCGGCACACCCATCGAGAAGATGTTCGGTCTCCACGGCTGGCCCGAGTTCAACCTCGGCATCATCGGCACGCGCCCGGGCCCGCTGCTGGCCAGCACCGACGAGATGAAGGTCGTCATCACCGGGCTCGCCTCGCACGCCGCCCAGCCCCACTACTCGCGCGACCCCATCGTCGCCATGGCCGCCTGCATCACCGCCTGCCAGACCGTCGTCAGCCGCAGCATCTCGCCCTTTGACTCCGTCGTCGTCTCCATCTGCCTGGCCAACGGCGGCACCGCCCGCAACATCATCCCGTCGCAGGCTACGTTCCAGGCCACGCTCCGCTGCCTGCGCAGCCAGACGCGCGACACCGCCCGCGAGCGCCTCTCAACCATCATCACCCACACCGCCCAGGCGCACGGCTGCTCCGCCGAGGTCACCTGGCACGACGGCTACCCCGTCACCCACAACGACCCCGCCCTCACCGATCAGTTCTTCACACTCGCCGACAACTGGCTCGGCAAAGACCGGGTCACCCGCGTCGAGACGCCGACAATGGGCGGCGAAGACTTCTCCTTCTACGCCCAGAAAGTCCCCGCCGTCTTCTTCTGCCTCGGCCTCAAGCCGCAGAACAAGGACCGCTACCCCTACCTCCACCAGCCCGACTTCGACTTCAACGACGACGCCATCCCCCTCGGCGTCGAGGCCTTCTGCAGGCTCGCCACGGCGTAACACTTCCCTCTCCCGGCTTTGCTGGGAGAGGGTGGCCGCCGTGCTTTCGGGAGCGGAGCGCACGAAAGCCGGAAGTGAAGGAGTACGCGCAGCGTCTGCTGAATACCCGCCTTCGAGGCCGGGTGAGGGTGCCTTGACTCCGCGTCCGCACGCGACACCACGCCTCAGCACCCACGCCCCATAAGCCCGATCGCAGACAATCACTACCCCCGCCTCCATTCCTGTGGTACGTTTCAAGCACATGCGTTCACTCGTCACCGCAACCGCCGCCGCCCTCGCCACCTGCGTGGCCGCACACGCGGACCCTGTCACCGTCACCGTTTACGTCTTCAACTACGACTTCAGCCAGGTCCATCCCACGCCCCCCTTCCCGCCAAACGCACCGCCAGACGACCCGACCATCCGCGTCGGCGACACCATCCGCTGGCAGCGCGTGAGCGGCACCCACAACGTGCGCTCGTGCGCCGGCACGCCCGAGCAGTTCAACTCGCCCTACCTCACCTCCAGCGCGCCGACCTTCTCGCACACGTACACACACGTGGGCCACTTCGAGTACTACTGCACGCCCCACGGCTTCGACATCGGCGGCAACTTCGCCGGCGGCATGTCGGGGTTCGTTGACGTGCTCCCCGCGCCGTGCGCGGCCGACCTCGGCACCACCGGCGGCGTGCCCGGCCAGGACGGCCAGCTCAACAACAACGACTTCATCGTCTTCATCGACTACTTCTTCGCGGGCAACACCGCCGCCGACATCGGCACCACCGGCGGGCTCGCGGGCGCCGACGGGCGCTTCGACAACAACGACCTGATCGTCTACATCGACCGGTTCTTCGCTGGCTGCCCGTAGCACGCGCTCGCTGCGCCGGCGTGTTCAGCGACGCCACCCCGACGACCACCGAACACCGCGCAGCAGTTTTTCTGACATTTTTCAATTCTCCGCTGTGAGATCCGCCCCGCGCCAGACATGAGGCGTGTGGACCGACACACAAAGGGAGATCCACCATGAACCGCTCACACCTCATCGCCGCGGCGGCCCTCGGCCTCACCGCCACCGTCGCGCTCGCCGACACCTTCACCGTCTACGTCTTCAACCGCGAGTTCAGCCAGAATGACCCCACCAACCCGGCGGGCCTCCCGGAAGACCCGACCATCCACGTCGGCGACACCGTGCACTGGGTCACCACGCAGGGCTTCCACACGGTTCACAGCCTCGCCGGCTCCGCCGAGACGTTCGACTCCGGCTTCATGCAGACCGGTAACACCTTCGACCACACATTCACCGTTGCGGGCGTCTACGAGTACTACTGCGCCTTCCACGGCTCCGACAACGGCGACGGCACCGCCAGCGGGATGGCCGGCGTCGTCACCGTCATGCCCGCCACGCCCGCGTGCCCGGCCGACCTTGGCGTGCAGGGCGGCGGCCAGGGGCAAGACGGCGTGCTCGACAACAACGACTTCATCGCGTTCATCGACCTCTTCTTCAGCCAGAGCCCCGCTGCGGACGTTGGCGTGCAGGGCGGCATCGCCGGCAGCGACAACGCCTGGGACAACAACGACTTTGTCGTTTTCATCAACGACTTCTTCAACGGCTGCCCGTAAGCACCCGCCGCACCGCCTGCACACAACCCGCACATCGCACGCAAGGCGCGCCGCAGGGCGCGCCTTTTTTTCACGCTCGGCCCGCCGGATAACCCCTCACAGCGTGCCAACACGCGCGCGAATCCGGGTAAGCCATGCCGCACACCCCCCAGTTTCACGGAAAACTCAGCGAAAATTGGCCCTTCTACGCACCCGCGCCCTTGCGAAGAGCGCATTTGGTGGTAATCTGTTCCATCGGCCGCGGCATTCGTACCGCGGCCTGTGGGTGGCTCGGAGAGCTCCGTTTGAAACACAAAAGCAGCCGGCTGGCTCCTTTGAGGAACGCCCGCTGATCATCCGCCGACCGATTCGCGTCGGCACAGCACAGAAACATCAAGGCCCGCGGAAAGCAGTTTGAGCGTGTTGTTTGTCGGAAGCGCAACACGCGAGGGCTCGCACCGCGGGTCTTGTGTTTTTTGCCGGGCACCAACACTGCCACACCGTCCGCCCTGCCGAGCGCGAAATCCGACCGCCTGAATCGGCCGTCCGCTCCCCCATTGTAAGGTATTTGTACGGAATCGACCAATCGATCCTTGCATGCTCCGAACATCCGTGTACACTCGTCAATACACGAATCAAAGGGGGCCACCATGACCGCAGCCGTGCAGGAATACAACGCCATCGTCATCCGTGCCCACCAGCGGGCCCTGGAGGTCCTGCTCCAGCTCGTTGACCGAGCCACCGACCCGAGCGAGCTGCGCCGTCTGGCCGCCCTGCTGCTCCACGCGCGGGCCGTCAAGGTGGCCGCCGACCGGCCCCCACCCCCACCCCCCCGCCGCGTAGAGCGGGTTTCCAACCCGCTTTCGCCCGTAGAACGGGTTTCCAACCCGCTGACCCCCGCGGACCACCGATCCCCGCCCGACGCCGCACCTACTCCCCAATCGTCTTCTTCCGGCGCAGAATGTGGTGGTACGCCTGCGCAAAGCGGTGCGCCTCATCCCGCACCGACTGCAGCAGCCGCAGGCCCGCGTGCGAGCGCGACAGGCGGTGAGGCTCCGGCAGCACCCCTCCATCTGGCCCCTGCACGTACAGCAGTTCCTCCTTCTTCGCCAGGCTCACCACCATCGGCGGCTGCCGTTCAAGCTGGCGCAGGGCATCAAGCGCTGCGCTCAGCTGACCCTGCCCGCCGTCGATCAGGATGACATCGGGGTAGAGCTCGTGCCCGGCCCCCGCGTCGCGGAAGCGCCTGCTCACCACCTCGCGCATGGCGTCAAAGTCGTTGTTCCCCACCGTCTTCACCTTGAAGCGCCGGTACGCCTCCTTGAACGGCCGCCCGTCAACAAAGCAGACCTTGCTCCCCACCGTCTCGCCCCCCATCAGGTGCGCGATGTCGAACCCCTCCACACACCGCACCGGTTCCTCCAGGCCCAGCAGCTTCTGCAGCGAGCGGCCCCCCTTCTCGCTGTCGACCCACTCGGTCTCGGTCTCGGGCTGGAACCCGTCGCCGATGCTCGCCCGCTGGTCCAGCTTCTCAAGGGTCTTGATCTGGTCGCGCAGCACCGCTGCGCGTTCAAAGTGCATCCCCTCCGCCGCGCGCTCCATCTCGGCCGTCAGCTCGCGCACCATCGCGCTGCGCTTGCTCCCCAGGAACCGCACGAAGCGGTCAACGTCCGCCCGGTACGCCTCCACGCCGATCTTCGCCGCGCACGGCGCTGTGCACTGGCCGATCGCGTGCAGGATGCACGGCCTGAAGTACGCGTTCTTCGGGTCGTCCGGGGTGATCTCGAGGTCGCACGTGCGGAACCTGAAGACGCGCTGCAGCATCTGGACCGCCTCGCGCAGCGCACCGGCGTTGGTAAACGGCCCGAAGAGCTTCGCGCCCGCCAGGTCCGCGTCGGCCGGGCTGCGCGTCACCACCACCCGCGGGAACGGCTCGCGCTGCGTCACCGCCAGGTACGGGAAGCTCTTGCCGTCCTTGAGCCGCACGTTGTACCGCGGCGGCGGCTTCAGGTCCTTGATTAGGCGCGACTCCATCAGCAGCGCTTCCCACTCTCCCTCGCACTCGATCACGTCGAAGTCTTCGACCACGTCGAGCATCGGCTCCTTCTTAAAGCCCAGCTCGGCCGACGGCACGAAGTAGCTGCTCACCCGGTCGGGCAGGCTCGACGCCTTCCCCACGTACACAACCGTGCCGTCGGCGTCCTTCATCAGATAGACACCCGGCACCGCGCTGAGGGACCTCGCTTTTTTCAGCAGCTTTTCAAGCCGCTCTCGGCGTGCCTGCGGCATGGGGCATTCTACGAACGCGGGCCCCCGTGGTTCCGGCCCGCCCGCCGCGGCGCACGCCGCGGCGGCGCTGTTTTCCCGGCCGTACCCTGCCCGGTTACCCGCCCGCGTTCCGCTCTCCCCGGCCCCGGTCCTCGCAACCCGCCACCCCAACTCCGGAGACGTTCAACCGATGCCCTACAAGTCGTCCATCCTCGAGGCGGTCGGCAACACGCCGCTGGTGAAGCTCAACAAAGTGGTTGACGCCTCCTGCGCCACCGTGCTGGTCAAGTGCGAGTACATGAACCCCACCGGCTCGATCAAGGACCGCATGGCGGTCCACATCCTCAACCAGAGCGAGAAGCAGGGGCTGATCCGGCCCGGCGCCACGATCGTCGAGAACACCTCGGGCAACACCGGCCAGGGCGTGGCGATGTGGGCCGCGGTGCGCGGCTATCGCTGCGTCTTCACCATGCCCGACAAGATGAGCCTCGAGAAGGTGAACATGCTCAAGTCGTTCGGGGCCGAGGTGGTGATCACGCCCACCGACGTGCCCGGCGACAGCCCGCAGCACTACGTAGAGACCGCCAAGCGGATCGCCCGCGAGACGCCGGGCGCGTTCTACGTCAACCAGTACCACAACCCGCTCAACATCGACGCGCACGAGCTCTCAACCGGCCCGGAGATCTGGCGCGACTGCGACGGCAAGGTGGACGCCGTCGTGCTGGGGGCCGGCACCGGCGGCACGCTCTCGGGCACCGGCCGCTACTTCAAGAAGAACCACCCGCACGTGAAGATCATCGGCGTCGATCCGATCGGCTCGGTCCACTACCACTACTTCTACACCAAGACCATGCCCACCCCGCACGTGTACAAGGTCGAGGGCATCGGCGAGGACATCCTCTGCGACGCGATGGACTACTCCGTCGTCGACGAGTTCTTCCAGACCAACGACAAAGAGGCGTTCACCATGGCCAGGCGCCTGGTGCGCGAAGAGGGCCTCTTCTGCGGCGGCTCGTCCGGCTGCAACGTCCACATCGCGGTGCAGATCGCCCGCCAGCTCGGGCCGGGCAAGACCGTCGTCACCGTCCTGCCCGACTCGGCGACGCGCTACACCACCAAGTTCCTCAACGACCAGTGGATGAAGGACTACGGCTTCTTCGGCGGCGACCGCGACCTCGGCCTCGTCGAGGACATCCTCAAGGCCATGCCCAAGCGCCCCGTGCTGACCGCGGCGGCCAACACGCCCGTCTCGCAGATCATCGAGACCTTCCGCGAGCGCGGCGTCTCGCAGCTGCCCATCCTCGACGACCGCAAGCACCCCGTGTCGATGGTGCACGAGGTTGACCTGCTCCGCGGCCTGCAGGCGGGCACCATCACCGGCGCCTCGCCCGCCAGCGCGGTGGCCCACCCCATCGGCGGCCTGATCTACCCCAAGGCCCGCATCGAGGAGCTCTTCCGAATCTTCGAGACCGACCAGGTCGGCGTCGTCGTTGACAACAACATCATCGTCGGCATCGTGAGCAAGATCGACGTGCTCGACTTCATGAGCAACCGCAAGCACTGACCATTCGTGGGGCAGGTTTTCAACCTGCCGGCCTTAGACGTTCGTGGAGCAGGTCTTTGACCTGCCGGCCTTCAACGAGCGGCTTGAAAAGCTGCTCCACGCGATACCCCGGAGCCCTTCATGTCCAACTCCCCCGATCACAAGTTCGCCACGCGCGCCATCCACGCAGGCCAGAAGCCCGACCCGTCCACCGGCGCAATCATGACGCCGGTCTACATGACCTCCACGTTCGTGCAGAAGTCGCCCGGCGTGATCATCGAGGAGTACGACTACTCGCGCTCGTCCAACCCGACGCGCAAGTCGCTGGAGGCAAACCTCGCGTCGCTCGAAGGGGGCCGTTTCGGCTTCGCCTTCTCCTCGGGCCTGGCGGCGATGGACTGCGTGATGCACCTGCTCAGCGCGGGCGACCACATCATCCTGGGCGACGACGTCTACGGCGGCACGTTCCGGCTCGTTGACAAGGTCTACAAGCAGCTGGGCATCACGGCGACGCGCGTCGACTTCACCAACCACGCGGCGCTGCAGGCCGCCTTCACCCCCAAGACCCGGCTGGTCTGGGGCGAGACGCCGACCAACCCGATGCTGCGCCTGTGCGACATCGCCGCGGTGAGCAAGATCGCCAAGGCGAAGGGCGCGATGTTCGCCGTCGACAACACCTTCGCCACACCCTACCTGCAGAACCCGCTGGCGCTGGGCGCCGACATCGTGCACCACTCCTCCACCAAGTACATCGGCGGGCACAGCGACGTCATCGGCGGCGTGCTGGTCACAAGCGACGAGCAGATCGCCGCGAAGCTCAAGTTCTTCCAGAACTCAGTCGGCTCCGTGCCGGGCCCGATGGACTGCTTCATGCTGCTGCGCTCGACCAAGACGCTGCACGTGCGCATGGAGCGCCACTGCGCCAACGCCATGAAGGTCGCCGAGTTCCTCGCCGGGCACAAGGCCGTCGAGAAGGTCGCCTACCCCGGGCTCAAGAGCCACCCCGAGCACGCGCTCGCCGCCCGGCAGATGCGCGGCTTCGGCGGCATGGTCACCGCGACGCTCAAGGGCGGGATGAACGAGTCGCGCCGCTTCCTGGAGCGCGTCCACCTCTTCTCACTCGCCGAGAGCCTCGGCGGCGTCGAGTCGCTGATCGAGCACCCCGCCATCATGACCCACGCGAGCATCCCCGCCGAGAACCGAGCGGCCCTGGGCATCACCGACGGTCTGGTGCGGCTCTCAGTCGGCATCGAGGACGTGGACGACCTGATCCGCGACCTCGAGCACGCGCTCGCCTGACACCACGAGCCCTGTGCGGAAGCACAGGGACAGCACCCCGGGCGTGCAAGGTGAACACGACCTTCCGAGTCCAGGGCCGCTTGGCCGGTATGTCCCCGTGCTGCCGCTCGGGGCTCGTTACCCAACCACGAAGTTGATCATCCGCCCCGGCACCACGATCACCTTCTTGATCGCCTTCCCTTCAAGGTGCTTCTGCACGTTGGGGTCGTTGCGGGCGAGGTCTTCGATCTGCTTCGCGTCCGCCTTGGCTGGCACCATCATCTTGCCGCGCAGTTTGCCGAGGACCTGGATCGGGATCTCGACCTGGTCGTCAACGAGCATCGCTGGGTCGAACGCCGGCCAAGGCTCAGCGCTGACCGACCGGGCGTGACCGAGCTTCTGCCAGAGTTCCTCGGCGATGTGCGGCGCAAACGGCGCCGCCAGCAGCGTGATCACCTCCGCCGCGCGGCGCGGCAGGGGCCCCTCCGCCGCGGCCTTGGTCAGGTCGTTGTTGAGCTCGATCAGCTTCGAGATCGCCGTGTGCAGCGCCAGGTTCTCGATGTCGCTGGTCACGCCGGCGATGGTTCGGTGGAGCTTCTTCTCAAGCTCGGCGCCCGGCGCAGCGTCCGACACGCGCAGCTCCCCCGTCTGCTCGTCGAGCACGTTGCGCCACACGCGCTGCAGGAAGCGGAAGGGGCCGACGATGTCCTTGGTGTTCCACGGCTTGCTCGCCTCCAGCGGGCCCATCGCCATCTCGTAAAGCCGGAACGTGTCGGCGCCGTAGCCGGCGATGATCTCGTCGGGGTTGACCACGTTCTTGAGCGACTTGCTCATCTTGGCGACGATCTGCGTGACCTTCGCACCCGTCTTCTTCTCAACGAACACGCCGTCGCCGGTCTCTTCCACCTCGTCGGTCGGCACCAGCGTCTTGTCGGTGCGCTGGTAGGCGAAGCTGGTGATCAGCCCCTGGTGGAAGAGCTTGTGGAACGGCTCGACCGTCGACACGATGCCCAGGTCAAAGAGCACGCTCTGCCAGAAGCGCGCGTAGAGCAGGTGCCCCACCGCGTGCTCGCTGCCGCCCAGGTAGAGGTCGACGCCCCCCATCTTTGAGCCGTCGCCGCGCATCCAGTAGGCGTCGGCCTGCGGAGAGACCAGCGCCTTGTCGTTGCGGTTGTCGGTGTAGCGCAGCGCGTACCACGACGACCCGGCCGATCCGGGCATGGTGTTGGTCTCGCGCGTCACCGGCGTGTCTGACGGCAGGAGCGCCGGGTCCACGCCCGCTGCGCCGGCGGTGGTCCGTACCCACTCCTTCGCCTTCGCCAGCAGCGGCTGCGGGTCGTCGCTCTCGATCGGCGCGTAGTCGGCCAGCTCCGGCAGCACCACCGGCAACGCCTTGTCGCTCACCGGGTAGTGGTTGCCCGCATCATCGAACACGATCGGGAACGGCTCGCCCCAGTAGCGCTGGCGGCTGAAGGTCCAGTCGCGGAACTTGTAGTTGACCTTGCGTGTGCCACGCCCCGAGGCTTCGAGCCAGTGGATCATTTTCGCCTTCGCGTCGGCGGTCTTCATGCCGTCGATGGTGAGGTCGGGACGCGACGAGTTGACCGCCAGGCCCTCGCCCGCGAAGCAGACGGCCGGGTCCACCCGGACACCCTCGGCGGGGACCAGCACGTGCACGATCGGAAGGTTGAAGGCCTTGGCAAACTCAAAGTCGCGGTCGTCGTGCGCCGGCACGGCCATGATCGCGCCCGTGCCGTAGCCGCTGAGCACGTAGTCGGCGACCCACACCGGGATCGGCTCGCCTGTCGCCGGGTTGACCGCGTCAACGCCCAGATCAACGCCGGACTTCTGCTTGCTCTCCATGCGCTCGATGTCGGACTTGTTCTTCGCCGCGGAGACGTACGCGCGGACCGCCGCCGCGTCGGTGCGCTCACCCGGTGACGCGAGCACGGCCTGCACCAGCGGGTGCTCGGGGGCCACGACCATGTACGTCGCGCCAAAGAGCGTGTCGGGGCGCGTAGTGAAGACGCGGAGGCTCTGCTCTTGGGTAGCCCGGCGGTCCCCGCCGGGCTCCGCGGCCGCGGCAACGGATCGATGAACATACAGCGCCTCATACAGCGACGCCGTGTCAGTCAGTCCGGCCTTGACGGGGTTCGTGACGATGTACGTCAGGAACTCTGCAAGGTCGGCGTCGTTGCGGACGATGTGATCAAACCGTTCAGGATACCAGAGACTTCCCTCTCGAGCCCGTTGTTTGTTGATCGACCGAGCAGTGAACTGCTTGACGCTCTCGGCCAAGTCGGCCAAACGGTGGCCCGTGGCGGGCTTGACCAGCCAATGAACGTGATCGGGCATCACGACTGCCGCAAGAACCAACGCCCGTTGGCCGTCAAAGTGTGTGAGGGCATCGAGCACGGTGCGACGCTCGCCATCGCTCAGCGTAACGCCGGGCAGTGTCCGCCATGTGACGAAGTACGTGGCCTCGGGCAGCTCGATGTGCGGCAGGTATCGGTCCTCGCGGATCATCTGCGGGATCGGCCAATAAGAGTTCTCGGGGTATGGGTCTCGTGGCTTGAAAGCGGGATGGCGGAGCCGCGTCAGCGCGCCTTCGAATACGCGGTCGATGAAACCACGCAGCGAGGCTTGCCCGGCAGGGACCGCTTGGCTGCCCAAAGGCCCGGCGGGGACCGCCGGGCTACCCAGCGACAGCTCGAAGTCGATCTCCGCGCCCTCGCTCCGCCCGATCCACTCGCGCTGCTGCGTCTTGGTGCTCTCGGGCCAGTCGAGCGGGTCGAGCTGGCTCAGCAGCCGGTCGGCGTAGGCGGTGATGCGGAACATCCACTGCTTGAGCGGCTTGCGCAGCACCGGGTGCCCGCCGCGCTCGGACTTGCCGTCGATCACCTCGTCGTTGGCCAGCACGGTGCCGAGTTTCGGGCACCAGTTGACGGTCGTGGTGCCCTGATAGGCGAGGCGGTAGGAGTCGATGATCGCGCGCTGCTGCGCGGGCGTCGCGGCCGACCACGACGCGGGCGCGGGGTCGAGCGGCTTGGTGTCGGCCGCGGGGTTGATCTGCGCGGCGACCGTGCCCGACGCGAGCGCAGCCTTCAGGTCGCTGATCGGGCACGCCTTCTTCGCCTGCGGGTCGAACCACGCGTCGTAGAGCTTGAGGAAGATCCACTGCGTCCACTTGTAGTAACCGGGGTCGATGGTGCCGAACTCGCGCGTCCAGTCGTAGCTGAACCCGAAGCGCTGGAGCTGGCGGCGGAAGTTGTCGATCGCCGTGCGCGTCGTGATCGCCGGGTGGACGCCGGTTGCGATCGCGTACTGCTCCGCCGGCAGACCGAAGGCGTCCCAGCCCATCGGGTGCAGGACGTTGAAGCCCTTGGCACGCTTGTAGCGGCAGACGATGTCGGTGGCGGTGTACCCCTCGGGGTGCCCCACGTGCAGGCCCGCGCCGCTTGGGTAGGGGAACATGTCGAGGCAGTAGAACTTCGGCCGGTCGGCGTGGAAGCCCGGCTCGCCAGGGTTGGGCTGCACGAACGTGTTGTGGTCGGCCCACCAGCGCTGCCAGCGGGTCTCAAGGGTGTGCGCAAGGGCCGCGGTGTATCGGTGTGGGTTGGTGTCGTTGGGGCGGGGAGTGCTGGGGGGTTGGGACATTGCGGGCCAGTTTACGCCGAGCAACAAGGCACCCTCATCCGTCACTCGCAAAGCCTCGTGACACCTTCTCCCGCTGCGCGGGCGAAGGAGGGGTCAATCCTCGGCCGAGATCGATCTGGGACCGGCCTTGCCGGCGACGCGTTCCATGTAGCCCTTCCCCTTGCGCTCGTACTTGGTGAAGCCGAGGCGCTCGAGGTTCTTGTTGCTGAGCGTGTCCTTCTTGTCGCCGCTCCACTTGCCGGCGATGGCCGGCGCCACGATCGCGCGCCGACAGGGCTTGCCCGTGCTGGGGTCCTTGCTGAGCGGGGCGTCCTTCATCGGCTGGACGATCTCGAACGTCTCGCCGGTCGGCTTGCCCGCTTTGTCGACGATCTCGTAGAGGTAGGTGGGCATGGCCAATCCTATTTCACTACAGAGACACAGAGGCACAGAGAAGAGAAAGAGATTGAAACACGAAGCCCTCAGAGCACACGGAGTAAGGCAGTGAAGCGGGGTCAAAGCACCCAGCCACCCGACGTTCTCGGTGCCTCTGTGTCTCTGTGGTTCACTTCTTCACCCAAACCGCAAGCGCTGGCCCGTCTCGGGGTCCATGAGGGTCCACTTGTAGACGCGGCACGCCCTGGTCAAAACGGGGAAGGCGAAGTCCTCGTCGGTCATGGTCACCATCAACTGGCGGACCTCGTCGTCCTGCGCGGCCAGTTCAACCAGCATGCCCGGCCCGTAGATCGTGGTCACGATCTGGCCGGGGTTCTTCGGCTTGCCGCCGTCTGGGGCGGTGTTGAAGCGGGCGAGCTGGTCGAGCACCTCGGCGGTTGTGCCCATCGGCGGCAGTCCCTCGGTGGCATCAGCGCCGGGGTCGACCGACTTCAAGATGACGACGGAACGCTTGGCCACGGGCAGAGAGGGTAGAAGGGCCGCGGGGCTTGGGCGGGTGCCGTGGCGAGTAAGGCGTGGGCGAGTTCTGTCCCCGTGCTGCTGCACGGGGCTCGTTAGCGCAGGGCCGCGGCCCCGATGGCGGCGGCGGCGAGGATGACCGCCGGGTTGGTCCAGCGCCGGCTGTAGCGGACGACCACGAAGAGCGCGGCGATGAAGATCGCCCCCTTGATGGGCCAGGAGCTGGTGCCCTCAAAGAACGTGGGCTTGAAGAGCTGGATCGCCGCGGCGCCGACGAGGCCGACGACCGCCGCGGCCGCGCCGTCGAGCGTGGCGTGGAACGGCTCGTTGTCAACCAGCCGCTCGATGCGGCTGTGACCGATGAGCGTGAACGCGAACGCGGGGAGGTAGACGGCAACGAGCATGACGGCGGCTACGGGCCAGCCGCCGCCGACAAAGCCGACGAATCCGGCGAGGGAGATCAGCGGCGTGGGGAACGTGCTCACCACCGCGACACCATCGAGAAACTGCGCGTGCGTCATCCAGCCGTTGATGAGCACCGCGTCGTCGCGCAGGTAGGGGACGGCGGTGTACGCGCCGCCGAACGAGAGCAGGCCCGCCTTCGCGCCTGACAGGAGCCCTTCAACCAGCGTCCCGTGGCCCGCGTTCGCGCCGGTGCCGATGATCGGCAGCGCATCCTCGGGCGAGGAGAGCGTCTTCCAGAGGAAGATCATCAGCGCGAAGAAGGCCATGCCGCCGATGAGGCCGAAACCTGCCCAGTTCTTGCCGCGGTCGGTGAGGTACCCGGCCGCCGCGGAGAGGACGAGGATGACGCCAAAGTGCATGCCACCGAGCGACGTTGCGCCGGCGGCGAGGGCGATGAACACGAGCGTGCTGTCGGTGCACGCGCGTCGGCCGAGCGTGCGGACGGCGTTGCAGAGCAGCGCCAGTGCCGCGGCCTGCGCGCCGGCCATCGCGGCGGCGGCGATCGGCGAAAGACCAAAGCGTGTGTAGAGGAACGCGGCGAGCAGCACCAGGGCGGTGCCGGGCGTGAGGAAGCCGAGCCCAGCGGCGAGGCCGCCGATGCGCCCGGCGCGGCAGGTGCCGAGCCAGACGGACATCTCGGTGGCCTCGGGCCCGGGGAGCGCCTGGTAGACGGCCAGGACGCGGTTGAAGCGGGCGTTGGTCGTCCACTTCTCGCCGACGACCAGCTCCTGCTGCAGCGTGGCGATCTGCGTGAAGGGTCCACCGAAGGCGTTGAGCCCGATGCGGAGGAAGCGGATGTAGATGGCGAGGGCTTCGGGCACCACCAGAGGATACAGGGTGAAGGGGTGAGGGAAGTAGGTCCTATGGGTCGCAGAGATCCTGTCTAGGCGACCGGCACGTCGATCACCAGCGTGATCGGCCCGTTGTTGACCAGCGCAACGTGCATGTGCGCACGGAAGACGCCGGTCTGGACCGGCACGCCGCGCTCGGCGACCATGCGCACCAATTCGTTGAACATCGGCTCGGCCTGCTCGGGGCGCATGGCGTTGTCGAAGCCGGGGCGACGCCCCTTCTGGGCGTCGCCGCAGAGGGTGAAGTTGGGGACCAGCAGGATCGCGCCCTTTGTGTCAAGCACCGAGCGGTTCATCTTGCCCTGATCGTCTTCGAAGATGCGGAGGTTGGCGACCTTGTCGGCGGCCCACGGGAGCTGCGCGGCGGTGTCGGTCATCGCGAAGCCGACGAGGACCAACAGGCCAGCCTCGATCTGGCCGCGGACGGTGCCGTCAACGGTGACGGAGGCGGAGGAGACGCGTTGGATGACGAGGCGCACGATCAGAGCTTCTTGAGCGCATCGACGAGCTTGTCGACGTGCTGATTCGTGTGCGCGGCGGAGACCTGGCACCGCAGTCGTGCGTGCCCCTCGGCAACAACCGGGTAGCCGAAGCCGATGACGAAGACGCCCAGCTCAAGCAGGCGCTTGCTCATGGCGATCGCCTTGGCGGTGTCGCCGACGATGATCGGGCAGATGGCCGTGGGCGATTCGAGCACGTCGAAGCCGGCGGCCTTGATCTGCTTGCGGGCGTAGGCGACGTTGTCGCGGAGGCGCTGGACGCGCTGCGGCTCGCGGAGGGTGATCTCGATCGCTTTCTGGGCGGAGCAGGCGACGGTGACAGGGAGGGCGTTACTGAAGAGCGTCGGCCGGCCGCGCTGGACGATCATGTCGATCACGCGCTGAGGGCCGGCGACGAAGCCGCCGGCGCCGCCGCCGAGGGCCTTGCCGAGGGTGCCGGTGAAGATGTCGACGCGGTTTGGCTTGGCATCACTCTGGGTAGCCCGGCGGTCTCCGCCGGGCCTGTGCGCGTGGACTTGGGTACCCCGGCGGTCCCCGCCGGGCACGTGCCCAAGCCCGGCGGGGACCGCCGGGGTACCCAAATCCAGGTCGTCGATCATGCCGAAGTGCTCGTGCGTGCCGCGGCCGAGCTTGCCCATGACGCCGTGGCCGTGTGAATCGTCAACGACCAGCAGGGCGTTGTACTCGTCGCACATGGCGCGCATGGTCTTGAGGTCGCCGATGGAGCCCTCCATCGAGAAGACGCCGTCGGTGACGACCCAGATCTGACCTGTGGCTTCGGGGTTGGACTTGGCTTTTTCGAGTGCTTCGCGGAGCGAACCCGGGCCTTCGAGGATGTTGTTCTTGTAGATGCCCTTGTGGACGCCCTTCTTGATCACCGTGGCGAGGCGGATGGCGTCGATGATGCTGGCGTGGTTGAGCTCGTCACTGATGATCGTGTCGCCCGGCTCGCAGAGGGTCGCGAAGACCGACTCGTTGGCGTTCCAGCACGAGACGAACGTGTACGACGCTTCGGTGCCCATGTAGCGGGCGATCGCCTTCTCAAGGTCGTGGTGCGGCGAGAACGTGCCGCAGATGAAGCGCACGCTCGCCGTGCCCGCGCCCCAGTCTTTGACGGCCTTGACTCCCGCCTCGACGACCTCGGGGTGGTTGGCGAGGCCGAGGTAGTTGTTGCTGCAGAAGCAGACGCACTTGCCGTACCCGTCGATCTCCACCTCGGCATCCATGGGGGACTTGAGGGTCTGCAGGTGCTTGAACTGCCCGCTCTCGCGGAGCCCGGCGAGGATCTTGTCGGCGCGGGCGTTGAAGGGGAGGGCGGCGGGTGCGCTCGGGGTAGCGGTGGGCATGGGGTGAGTTTAGGGTGAAAGCGATCGGCCGTATGCGGCCTCCTGGACCCGCAGAACCTATGGAACTGGCTTCTCAAAGCGCCCGTCGCTCTCGCCGGTGATGAGCCGCGCGCCGCGCTTGAAGAAGAGGTAGGCCCACGTCCACTCCAGCACGACCATCAACTTGGTGCGGAAGTTGATGAGGAAGAAGATGTGCACGCCGGCCCAGAGCGCCCACGCGAGGAAGCCGCTGAAGTCGCGCCCGAAGACGTGGGCGACCGCCTTGGCGCGGCCGATCGTGGCCAGGAGCCCTTTGTCGTGGTAGTGGAACGCTTCGCGCTGGTGGGGCGTGGGCTTGCCGGCCTGCTCGCGGGCTTCGGCGTCGATAATGCGGGCGACGAACTTGCCCATCTGCACCGCGGCCGGGCAGACGCCCGGAACGGGCTGGCCCGATGCCGGGTCGGTTATGCTGGCCAGGTCACCGATCACGAAGATGTTGGGGTGCCCGGGGACGGAAAGATCTGGAGCGACCAGTGCGCGCCCGGCCTTGTCGACCTGCGCGCCCGTCATCGCGGCGAGGGGTGAGGCCTTTACGCCCGCGGCCCACACAACCTGGTGCGACGCGACACGCTCGGTGCCGCCGGCGGTGGTGAGCGTGACGCCCCGATCGTCGATCTCGGTGACGCGGGTAGAGAGGCGAACGTCAACACCCATAGCGCGGAGGGAGGCGAGGGCGCGGGCGGAGAGTTCCTCGTTGAAGCCGGCCGCGAGCACGCGCGGCTGGGCCTCGACGAGGATGACCTTCGCCTGGCGCGTGTCGATGGCTCGGAAGTCGCGGGGGATTGTCTGCAGCGCGATCTCCATCATGGCGCCGGCCATCTCGACGCCGGTCGGCCCGCCCCCCACGACGACGAACGTCAGCAGCGCGCTGCGGACGGCGGGGTCTGTCTCGCGCTCGGCCTGCTCGAAGCGCAGCAGGAAGCGCCGCCGGATGTCGATGGCATCGTCGAGCGTCTTGAGACCGGGCGCGAGCGCGGCCCACCGGTCGTTGCCGAAGTAGGAGTGCGTGGCGCCGGCGGCGACGATGAGGTAGTCGTAGCTCAGCTCACCCTTCTCGAGCGTGATCGTCTGGGCGGCGGGGTCGATCCCGCGGGCCTCGGCGAGCAGCACGGTGCAGTTGGCCTGCCGCCCCAGCACCTGCCGGATCGGAGCGGCGATCTGGGCGGGAGAAAGAGCGGCGGAGGCGACCTGGTAGAGCAGCGGCTGGAAGAGGTGATGGTTGCGGCGGTCGATGAGCGTGACGCTCACGGGTGAGCGTGCGAGCGACTTGGCGGCCTGAAGGCCACCGAAGCCGCCGCCGATGATGACCACGCGTGGGGGAAGGGTCGCGGCCATGCAAGCGTTGTAGGACCAGTTCTCGCCGCCAGCAGAGAACAGGGCCTGCAAGCTTCAATGAACAAGCAAATGATCGGGTTTTAGAAGGTATTACCGACGCCGCGCGACGGCGACGATGCCGGCGATGAGCAAGATGGCCGCGCCGGGTGGCGGGGCGAGCCTGCGCAGGAAGGCGATCGTCTGCTCACTCGGGGCCGTGGCCTGCACAGCGGGGGTCTGGCTCGCCTGGATCGGGGCGGCATCTTCGGATGAAGTGGCCACCAGGGCGAGCGTGGCGGCGAGCAGGGCGGCAACCGCCACGGCGGTCGCGGTGGTGATCGCAGCTCGTGATGTACGGATCGGACGGTCGGGCATCTCTCGGATCACTCTCAGCGGGGCATAGCCGCTTAGACGACGGAGGTCGCCAGACGCGGCAGGCTTTCACCATACATCATGAATGCGATGGATCAAGGGCGAACGGCCACGTTCGCGTCGAATTGAGGCTTTGTTCGGTCTTTGAATGGATACACGAGGCCACGGTACCATGACAGCACGGGAGCGGGACGGCGGGAGGGGGATGGAAGGGGGGGGGGCGGGGGGGCGTTGTCCAGAATCGAATCGCGCTGGCGAACCCCGGCGGATATGCTTGACATACTTGTTTGAACAATCATTCCCGTGCGACGGCGCGTGCCGCGGGCGGGCGTGAGCGGACCGAAGGAGCCAATCGATGAAATACATGAAGCTGATGGGCGTGGTCGCGGGCCTTGGCGTGGTGGCGGCGGGTGGGGCGCTGGTGGCCACTCCGGCGGCGGCGGTCGCTGGGGGCGCAGCGCTGGACGGGCCGTTCACGGTGGACCCGGTGCACAGCTCGGTGGTCTTCAAGATCAAGCACAAGGACACCGCCAACTTCTACGGCGTGTTCAAGGAGATCACGGGGACGTTCAACCTCGACACGGCCGACGCGTCCAAGACGTCGATCGACGTCGCGGTGAAAGCCGACTCGATCGACACGCGCAACAGCGGGCGTGACAACCACGCCAAAAGCGCCGACTTCCTGTCGGTGAAGGAGTTCCCCACGATCACCTTCAAGAGCACCTCGGCGAAGAAGACGGGCGACTCGTCGTTCGACGTGACGGGCGACTTGACCTTCCGCGGGGTGACCAAGCCCGTGACGGCGGCCGTGGTGCAGACCGACGCGAAGGGCGCGGGCATGGAGGCGAAGTTCTCGATCAAGCGGTCGGACTTTGGCAACACCACGATGGTGGGCAAGGGCCTCTCCGACGAGATCGAGTTTGTGGTCAGCGTCGAAAAGAAGTAACGGTCCGCTCGGGCCCATTACGCGTGCGGGCGGGCCCCCGGGACCCCCGCCCGCACGCTTGTTTTCTCGGGCCGTTTCTGCCATGATCTTGCGGCTTGCCCTCTCTGGTCCCTTGCCCGCGAAGGGAGAAACGGAGGCTGAATGGACACGACCGTTCTGCTGTCGATGGCCAAGGGCGTGGCGCCCGCGCTGATCGCGGGGCTCGTCGCGTGCATCGTGGTGATCATGCAGCGCAAGGGGAAGCCGGTGGCCGACACCGGCGGGGGGTGGTTGATTGCGCTGGCGCTGGGAGTCGGCTGCGCCGCGGGCGCGGCCTGGTCGAGCGGCTCGTGGCAGCCGGGCCCGAGCGGATCGACCTGGCTGCCGGTGATGGCGCTGGCGGCCGCCTTGGCGGGGCTGGCCCGGGGCGAAGCAGAACGCGCGGGGGTTGTCCGGGGCGGCGTGCGCGCTGTGGCGCTGGGGGCGGTGGCGTGGATGACCGTCCGGTCGATCGCGGGGATGGGCATCGCCGAGCGGATCGCGGTCATCGCGGGGACGGCGGTTGCAGGGAGCGTCGTCTGCGCTGCGCTTGAGCGCGGCGTGCGCTTGAGCGCCGGGCGGGCGGGCGGCTGGCCAAGCGCCGGCGCAGGGCTGGTGTGCGCGTTCGCCGCGTCGCAGGTGCTGGTGATCGGCATGACGGTGCAGACCGCGGCGTGGATGTGCGCGGGGATGGCGGCGTTCTTTGGCGTCTGCCTGCTGGTCGGCCTTGCGACCCACCGGCCGCTGGTTGGGCGCGGCGCGCTGGAAGCGGCGGCGGTGCTGCTGTGCGGGCTGATGGTGCACGGCTGGCGGACGGGCGTCGCGACCGATGTGCAGGCGGCGCTGCTCGCGGCGCTGCTGGTGATCGCCGCGCTCGGGCCGGCGATCGCCGCGCAGGTGCTGGGGGAGAGGGGCAAGGGGTGGCTGGGGCTCGCTGCGTGCGCAGCGCCCGCTCTGGCGGCTGTGGCGCTGGCGGTGGTTGTCCGCCCGCCACCGTTTGATGTGTGAGCGCCCAGGGTTGCGGCCGGGCACCCGCCGAGACCGATAATGAGCGGTCGGTGCGCGCCGAGCGCGGCGGCTTGAGCTTGGCGTAGACTTGCCAGACGGGCCGTTCGGGCCGCGGCGGAGGGGGCGGGACCTTGGAGATTGTTGAGCATGTCTGAAGAGCAACCCAGCGCGTCGAACGTTCAGACCAGCAGCATCAACCGCGCGTGGCTGGTGAAGATGGTGATCTTCACGGTGGTTCTGCTGGGCTTTGGGCTGTGGGGGCTCTACGACGCGGTGCTGGCCTACCCGTCGCGCGGCCACGAGTTTGCCGACTACGCGAAGTGGCGCTACTTGGATGCTGCGAAAACCGCGGGAAAGATCGCCTCAACCGCCGAGATGGGCGACCCCGTCGCCCGGCGCGAGGCCCTGGAGGCAAAGGCACCGCGCGCCGACCTGGAACAGGCGGAGCTGGACTGGCTGACGGCGCTGTCGCGGGTGGGCAAGCTCAACCCGTCTGAGACGAAGATCGACGGGCCCAACTCGGTGCTGGACCAGTTGAGCGTGAAGTGGAAGAGCCAGCAGCCCCCGCCGCCGCTGCAGGCATACGACCTGCCGCTGCAGTGGTCGTTCGTGGTGATCGGCTTCGGGCTCGGCGCGGTGGTGATCGTGAACATGCTGCGGTCGGCGTCGCGGAAGTACTCGTGGGAGCCCGCGACAACGACGCTGACGCTCCCCGACGGCCGGCGCGTGACGCCCGAGATGCTCGCCGACGTGGACAAGCGGAAGTGGCACAAGTACTTCTGCACGCTGGTGTTCAACGACGGCTCACCGTCGGCCGAGATGGACCTGCTGAAGTACCAGGGGCTTGAGGAGTGGGTGCTCACGCTGGAGCGCGTGCGCTTCCCCGACCGGGCTGCCGAGGCAGAGGCCGAGGCCCCTGCGACCGAGACAGAGCCGGACGATGCAGCACCCGAGGATGAACGGGCGGGGTGAGAAGGGCGTGCCGATGGGCGCTTGGACTCCTTGGGCGGTTGGCTGCGTGATTCTCGCGAGCGTGGTGCTGGGGTGGGCGTTTGCGCTGCTGACACTGCCGGGGGTGTGGCTCATGCTGCTGGCGGCGACGCTGGTGAACTGGCTCTGGACGCCGGGTGTGTACTCGTGGTGGACGATCGGCGTGTGCGCCGCCGTTGCGCTGGCGGGCGAGCTGCTGGAGGTTGTCGCGTCGGGGTTTGGGAGCCGCCG
Organism: uncultured Phycisphaeraceae bacterium; assembly: GCA_964403525.1. Lineage (GTDB taxonomy): Bacteria > Planctomycetota > Phycisphaerae > Phycisphaerales > UBA1924 > JAJTGZ01. Next base: position 78,301 of record CAYOGE010000009.1, read on the forward strand.
GTTCGGCGGCAGCGGCTGGGGCGCGGCGGGCTCGGTGGTGGGCGGGGTGCTGGGCGCGGTGGTGGGCACATTTGTCATCCTGATCCCGCTGGTTGGGACCATCGTGGGGAGCGTTGTCGGCGCGGCGGTGGGAGCGCTGGTTGCCGAACGCGGGGTGAAGGGGCGGCCGTGGGGAGAGAGCCACAAGTCCGCGGCGGGCGCAGCGGTCGGCCGGCTGGGGGCGACGGTGATCAAGATCGGCGTTGCGGGCGCGGTGGGCGTGGTGCTGCTGGCGGGCCTGGTGACGCGGTTGTGAAGACTGTCTTAAGGGTGTCACAGAGCGGAAAGCGGTGTGTGGCGTGCAGAAACCGCGCGTATCTGTCGATACGCTGGACAGGTAGACCTGCGCGATGGACGTGCAGGCAGGCAGGCGGGCGAGCGGGCGGGTGAGACGGACCACGGATGGCAAAGCCGACAGGCCGAGGCACAGACATGAGCAACAGCAACACCCCGCCGGGCCGGAAAGGCTCGGGGTCTGGTTCTGGCGCGAACGCGGCCGGCACGGCCGGCCAGCGTGTGCGCCGCAGCGACGTGATGGGCGACGCGGCGAAGGGCCCGCAGGCACGCACGACGCAGAGCACCGCGCCGGAGGCTCCGGCCGCGCGTCAGCCCCGCGGTGACGTGGTGGTCGAGGGGGGCGCAAGGAGCGGGCGCAAGACGGGCGCCGGCGCGAAGGTGCGGCACTTCGTCGTTGACACCAACGTGCTGCTGCACGACCCGACGGCGCTGTTTGTGTTCCAGGAGCACGAGGTGATCATCCCCCTGGTGGTGATCGAAGAGCTCGACCGCTTCAAGCGCGACGAGGGCGACCGCGGGCGGAACGCACGCGAGTGCATCCGCCACCTGGACCGTCTGCGGAAGATGGGCCGCCTTGCCGACGGCGTGCGCTGGGGCGAGGCGGCGGAGACCAACGGGCTGGACAAGCCGATAACGGCGATGCCCCCCTCGGCGGACAAGACGGGTGTGATCCGCATCGAGGTGGGCGAGTTCCCGCGCCCGCCGATGATCAAGGAGGACAAGGCGGACAACCACATCATCGCCTGCGCGCTGGGGACGGCCGAGCGCCTCAAGGGCACGGGGGAAGAAGTGGTGTTCGTCACCAAGGACCTCAACGCCCGCATCAAGGCCGATGCGCTCGGCTTGGCGACGGAGGACTTTGAGAACAAGAAGGTCGATGCGCAGCGCCTCTACACGGGGTCGATGACGATCGACGTTGACGGCGACCTGATCGACGAGCTCTACCGCGACCGGCTGCTGCCGCTGGACCGCATCGAGGCGCAGCTGCGGTACACCGGTGAGGACGGCCTGACGCGCCGGCGGACGGTGTACGCCAACCAGTTCGTGCAGCTGCGCGACACCGACGACGAGAACCACACCGGCCTTGCGCGCCGGCTGGCCGACACCGACCACCTGATCCCCGTGACAGGCCCGCGGAAGCCGACGTTCGGCATCCTGCCGCGCAACCTGCAGCAGACCATGGCCTTGGACCTGCTCATGGACGAAGAGGTGCGGATGGTGACGCTGCTGGGCAGCGCGGGCACGGGCAAGACGCTCATGGCCGTCGCCGCGGGCATGGCGAAGGTGTTCAACGAGGAGCGGTACGACAAGATGCTCGTCGCCCGCCCGATCATGCCGATGGGGCGGGACATCGGCTACCTGCCGGGCACCAAGGACGAGAAGCTCGGCGCGTGGATGCAGCCGATCTTTGACAACATCGGCTACCTGCTCAGCACGCGGAGCGGGCCGATGCAGCACGCCGAGAGCCAGACCACCGAGCAGCGGATCACCAAGCTCGTCGACAGCGGCAAGCTGGTGCTGGAGCCGCTGACGTACATCCGCGGCCGGAGCATCCCGCACCAGTTCATGATCGTCGACGAGGCGCAGAACCTGACGCCCCACGAGGTGAAGACGATCGCCAGCCGCATCGGCGAGGGAACGAAGCTGGTGCTGACGGGCGACATCGGCCAGATCGACAACCCGTACCTGGACCAGGCGAGCAACGGCCTCTCCTACGCGATCGAGCGGATGAAGGGGCTGCGGATCGTCGGGCACGTGACGATGACCAAGAGCGAGCGGAGCGAACTGGCGAGCCTGGCGGCGAGCCTGCTCTGACAGGCCGAAGGCCTGAGCGTGCATAGCCGGCGGTGAAGCGCAGCGCCACCGCCAGCTAATGAAGGCCACGCCTTCGGCGTGGAGAAAGAGCCGGCGCGTGCACCGCAGTGCACCCCCCGTTCCGCATTCCACCCGCTCTAGCACCCAAGCGGCGGCGTGAAGAACTCATCGATGAAGACGACGAAGTCGTTGTTGTCAAAGAGACCGTCTGCGCCCGCGACGCCCCCCTGGCTGCCAAGGTCTGCGAGGGGGTTGGCGTTGAAGAAGTAGTCGATGAAGACGATGAAGTCGTTGTTGTCGAGCGTGCGGTCAAACCCCGGGAGCCCCCCCTGGCGGCCGACGTCGGCGGGGCCGCACGGCTGGCAGGCGTCGATCACGCCGTCGTGGTTCGCGTCAAGGGCGGGGTTGGTGGCGAGCTCGCAATCATCGGCGATGCCGTTGGCGTTGCAGTCGGGCCCGGCGAGCTGACGGGGGACGAGCTTCCAGAGCTCGCCGGCGTTTGACGAGATGTAGCCGGGGCTGCGGACCCAGTAGATCTCGCCCAGGCCGTCGGTGCCGAAGCTGTCGATGTTGGTGATGGGGGCGAAGCCGGCGACGGCGAGCTCGGCGGCACGGTCGACCTGCGAGGCGTACGTGTTGGTCGCGCGGTTGTAGCGGATCGTCCAGACCTTGCTGTTGTAGTCGGCATAGATGTACGCGCCGCGCAGCTCGGGCATGGCGCAGCCGCGGTAGACCTCACCGCCGGTGATTGAGATTCCGGTGGAGTGGGGGTAGTCGAGCAGGGGCGGGATGCCCGGGCCGAGCGCCGACGGGCAGCCTGAGAGCGTGGTCGCGATGCTCCCCTCGCGGCAGCGCCAGCCGAAGAAATAGGGCGTGGTAACAGGCGCGGTGGGCCAGGGGATCACGTCGATCTCCTCGCGGGCGCTCTGGCCGACGTCGCCGATGAACAGGTCGTGGGTGAGCGGGTCGAACGAGCACCGCCAGGGGTTGCGCAGGCCGAAGGCCCAGATTTCTTTCGCGTTCGTCGCCGAGGCGGCCCAGGGGTTGTCGGCGGGGATCTGGTAGTTCTTGTTGGCGTCGGCGGGGAAGCCGTCGTCGTCGGCGGTGCCGGGGATTCCGTCTGGCCCGTTGACGTCGAGTCGAAGGACCTTGCCGCGAAGGCCGAGGGCAGTGTTGGTGGTGTTCGAGGCGGCGTTGTCGGGGTCGTTCTCGCCGCCGTCACCGGTTGAAACATAGAGGAAGCCGTCCGGCCCGAAGCCCATCCACCCGGCACGGTGCTCCTTGCGCGTGTAGGGGATGCGCAGGATGATCTGCTCGCTCGTCGGGTCGGCGATGTTGGGGTCGGCGGCTGAGACCTTGTACCGGGCGATGACGAAGTCGGCCAGCGACGATGTGCCGGGGGTGTAGACGACGTAGAAGTAGCCGTTCTGCTGGTAGTTCGGGTGGAACACGACGCTGAGCAGGCCGTACTCGAGGTAGTTGACCGCTCCGGTGATCTTGCTGGCGAGGTTAATGAAGGGCGTCGCGCGGGCGGTGTTGGCGGGGATGTCAACGATGCGGATCTTGCCGGTCTGCTCGACGATGAAGATGCGAGAGGTGTCACCGGGTGCGTGGGTAACCTGAGTAGGCCGGTCGATGGCGGTGAGCAGCCGCTGGCTTGTGAGGGGCGGGTCGGCCGCGAGCGCAGCGCAGGGGGCGACAGCCAGGGCGAGGAGCGTGGCGATGGTGTGGGGGCGCATGGTGGACTTCCGGCGGGCGGTGACGCACACGAGGGGCTTCATCAGCATACCCGCGCTTGGGCCTACAACCATCGGGAAAAACGCGGGATGGCAAGGGCAGCGACGTTCAACCGGCCCTGCTCGTGCGGCCGCGGCGACGCCCGCGGCAGCTCAGTTGGGGCAACCGGCAAAGAACGCGTCGATGAAAACGACGAAGTCGTTGTTGTCAAAGAACCCGTCGCTGCCGCTGATGCCCCCCTGCGAGCCAAGGTCCGCGAGGGGGTTCTGGTTGAAGAAGTAGTCGATGAAGACGATGAAGTCGTTGTTGTCGAGCAGACCGTCAGGGCCCGTGAGGCCGCCCTGACGGCCAAGGTCGGCTGGGCAAGGGGGGAGCGCGACGTTTCCCGAGAGCGTAACGGTGAAGGACGTCGTCTCGGGCGCATCGGTAACAAAGGTGATCGAGCCGGACTTGGGCCCTGTGCTCGACGTGTTCATCGTGACGGTGTGCGTGTTGCCGGCGCCGCCGGCGCTGTCGGTCTGCTGGACGCCGGCGCCGGTGACGGTGAAGGGGCCGGAGACGGTCATGGTGTAACGGAGCGCGGCGATGCCGTTGACGGTCCACTTGGCGGTGTCGCCGCTGTTGGTGATCGTGAGGCCGGTCGATGCGGGGGCGTTGACGCCGACGGTGCCGAAGGCGATGGAGGAAGAGGACGCCGAGAACTTGGCCGGAACGCGGAAGTCGGCGATGACGGGCAGGTGCCCGCCGCTGGCGGCGCTGCTGACGAGCGCGGTCGCGATGACGTCTCCGACCATGGTGTTGCCGGACGTGCGGAGGGGCAGGCCGTAGCTGGCGCCGTCGTTGCCCCAGCTGCGGTACGAGTGGTTCGTGTCGTTCCAGGTAAAGGTCGAATAGGTCAGGTTCGTGTTGCCGATGTAGTCAAGACCGACGCCGTCTTTGAGCCCCGCGCTGATGAGGATCTGGTCGTGCCGGTCGTCCATCTGGCTGACCTGGTCCTGGGTGTGGATGTAGCGGAAAGCGGAGTTGTTGTTCCAGTTGCCGGGCGACTTGATCGGGTCGAAGAACTGACCGGCGTTGTTGGCCTGCGACGCGACGAGCGCCTGGTACTCGGTGTCGGCGGAGTTCTGGACGTTGGTGTCGCCGGCGAGGATGAAGTTGTACCCGGCCGGGAGTGCGGTGCCGGCGCCGTTGGTGTCGTCGCCCTGGGCGTTGGTGCGGATGCGCTGGCACTCGATCAGCCGCCGTCCCGTGCTGTTGGTGCCGCCCTGCGCTTTGAGGTGGACCGAGTAGGCGGCGACGGTCGACTGCGGCGCCGAGTAGCCGACGGGCCGGAAGTCGTAGCGGCGCGTGTCGCGCGGCTGGTTGGATGTTGATGATGAGCCGATGGCGACGGTCGTGGTGCCGAGGTACTGCACCTTGCTGGTGCGGTAGAAGAAGGCGCTCTCGGTGTCGGCGCCGTCGAGGAAGGGGGCCGCGGCCCAATCACCGGGGCTGCCTGGGGCTGAGTTGAGAAGGTCTCGGAACGTGTTGACCGCGTTCTGGCCCGCGGTGAGCGCCGAAGCGCCCTGCGAACCGTTGCCGAACTCCTGGCCGATGAAGACATCAGGCGACATTGACTTGCCCGCGAGGGCGAGCCCATTTGGAATGACGCCGTAGATCGCGGTCTTGAAATCACCGTCACGGGCATTGGCAAGCGGGCTGCCGCTGACGGTGTAGTTGGTGACGTTCCAGGTGCAGATGCGCAGCTGCGCTAGCGCCGGCGCAGCGGCGGCAAAGAAGACGGCGAGCGAGACTGCGGCGCGGCGTGTGTTGTGCATGTGGGCCTTGTGGTTCGGTTTACTGCTGGTTGAAGAAGGCGTCGATGAAGACGATGAAGTCGTTGTTGTCGAGGGTGCCGTCGGGCGTGGTGACGCCGCCCTGACCGCCGACATCCGCGAGGGCGTTGTTGCCGGCAAAGAAGGCATCGATGAAAACGACAAAGTCGTTGTTGTCGTAGCGGCCGTCCCCGGGGGCGACGCCCCCCTGGCTGCCGACGTCGGCGACGGGGCGGGCGGGCAGCAGCAGCATCGCGACGTTGTACGACTCGTCGGTGCCGCTGCCGCCGGGCAGGGTGGGGTCGGCGTACTGGCCGTTGGTGTTGGCGTCGTAGACGATGCGGGCGCGGAAGACCAGCGCGCCCAGGGTCAGCGGTGAGCCGTACGGCAGGGTCGCTGCGTTCATGCCGGCGAGCGGCCCTGGGACGGTGCTCGACGACCAGATGGTGCCGGAGTCGATCGAGTCGCTGTCGGCGACGGAGAAGAACTGCACCTGGTAGTTGCGGGCGCTGTTGAGCCCGGGCAGGATGGTGTTGAGCTCGGCGATCAGCTCAAGCCGGTAGCCGTTGGTCGCGCGGTTGAGGTTCGCCTTCAGCAGGGCGAGGGTGTTGCGGTGGCCCTGACCGGAGCTGTCGCGCAGCTGCACGCCGGACATGAAGTAGATGTTGCCCGATGAATCCATGGCCGGCGCGCTGAGCGAGGGGCCGGTGGTGACACCGGGCGAAACCTCGCTGGCGAGGCAGAGCAGGCCGATGGGCGTCGCGTCAACGACGCCGTCGTTCTCACCGGCGTCGCCGGTGCCGGGGATGCCGTCTGCGCCGTTGTCGCCGTAGACGGCCTTGGCCAGGCCGCCCGCGGCGCCGGCGCTGTTGCCGGTGTGGGCGGCGAGGGTCCACGAGACGGCCTGCGTGGTCGCGTTCACGCGGGCGACGGCGATGTAGTTGTTCAGGCCCGCGGGCACGGCGGCGCTGGCGGCGGAGGCCGTCGCTGCCATGAGCAGGTCACCACCGGGAAGGACCGTCGTGGCGACGGGACCGTTGGGGCCGCGGTAGACGGTCTGGCTGTGGTAGTTGGTGAACTCCTGATTCTCCGGCGAGCCGAAGGCCGCGGAGGGGTCGAAGTTGTCGTCAAGGTCGATGAGCTGGCCGACGCCCGCGGGCATCTCAACGCGGAGGGTGCCGCTGGGGGCACCGTTGCTCAGCAGCGACCAGACGCTGATGCCGCGCGTCTTGGTGGTGCTCGATGCGCGGCTGAGGATGGCGGCGGTGCCCAGACGCGTGCCGGTGCCCAGCGGCGCGAAGACGCCGGGTGAGAAGCTGAGCGTGCCACGCGCCGACACGCCGGCGCCCAGGTGCGTGGTGGTTGAAGTAAGGATGTTCGCCGTGCCCTCGTAGAGGAAGTTGTTGGCCAGATCGGCGCCGAGGGTGACAGGGCGGCCGGCGAGGAGGCTGGGGATGAGCGTCGGCGTGGTCTGCGTGGTGGGCGTGCTGCCGACGATGCGTGTGGCGGCGGTGTCGACGCCGCCTGACTCGCTGAGCATGTTGACGGTCGCCGAAGAACGGGCGGAGGTGTCGAGGCGGAAGGTCTTCTTGTTGCTGATGGGGTTGGGGCCGGAGAGCCCCACGCCGTCACCGAGCGCGACGAGGTTGCCGGCGGGATCGATCATGCCCAGGCCGAGGGTGGAGTTGGCCGACTGGGTGGACGTCTTGTTCGTGGCGGCGACGGTGCGTGAAACGTACACGCGCCCGGGGTACTGCGGAGCGAGGCTGACGATGGAGGCGATGAGGTTGTTCTCGTCGTCGCTGTTGCCGAAGACGCCGTCGGGCCCGCCGCTGAACTCAAGGAAGGCGACGCCGAACGACTGCATGGGGATCGAGGAGACGCTGAGCGAGGGCGGCGCGGTGTTGCGCGACGCGTGCACGCCGGGGCCCGGCGTGCTCCAGTTGAGGTAGGAGGAGCGGTAGGGTGCGCCGATGGGCGTCATGACCGACGACGCGACGGTCGACGCGATGAGGTGGTTGTACCACGTCGGGTTGGTCGACGAGCTGGCCTTGACGATCGGACCCAGCCTGAAGCGGTTGCCCCAGGACGAGGTCTTGAGCGGGAGGTCGACGGTGTAGTTGTTGATCTGCTCGCTGGTTGTGCCGACGGCGTAGGCGCTTACGGCGTCGCCGGGCAGGCCGGGCACGGCGGAGACAGAGTCTTGCGCCAGCGCGGGGGCGGCCACCGCGCAGCCGGCGAGCGCGGCGATGACGGTGGGGTGCAGGCCGGTGGGCAACAGATGGGTGGCCTTCATGCTGAAGCTGTCTCCGGGAAAGTGCAACGTCATCGGACCGCCGCAACCGCCCCTACGGCTGGCTGGGCAGTGGCGTTCCAAAGTGATCGCCAAGGCCGGCGGCGGCCCTCTGGTTAGAGTGTAATCCAAACTGGGTCAGCGGCCAGTATTGCCGCCGGTTCGGGCAACCCGTTCCTGCGTCTTGAGCAGCATCCGGTGGAGGTATTCACCCCATTTTGGGTCGGTTTCCTGCAAAAGAGCCTTGCGGATGCGTTCGAGGGTGACGTCTGAATAACTGTCGCGGAGCTGGTCGACCTCGACGGATTTTTTCAGCGCGGGGAGGTAGTTGGGGTCGCGCTCGAGTGCGCGGGTGTAGAAGTCGGCCGCGTCGGGGAGCCAGCCGAGCTGCTGCACCTGCAGGCCCAGCGCGAAGTACGCGCGCGGGTCTTTCGCGTCGAGCGAGGCGGCCATGTTCCAGGCCTCGGCCGACTCGGCGAGCCGCTTCTGGCGGCTGCACAGAACGCCGAGGTTGTACCACGCGAAGGCGTCCTGCGGGTAGAGGGTGACCGCCTGCTTGTAGAGGTTGATCGCGTCATCGATCTGGTTGTTGGCGGTGTACTCAACGGCCTTGGCGATCAGGCGCTCGGACTGGAGGCGGCGCTCTTCCAGCGCCTGGGCCGCGTTGGCCGGCGCGGGGGGCGTGCTGGCGCAGGCGCCCAAGGCGAGGATGAGTCCGGCGGCGGGGCCCAGGAGCAGTCTGGTGTAGAGGGTCATGAGACGCGTTCCCAGCGGGTGAAGGTGACGGAGAGGTTCCACCCCGGGCGGCCGTCGGTGCCGTCGCCGGGTGAGAAGTCGACGCGGTTGATCTGAACGCCGGGCTGCTCCGCGGTGACGCGCTTGAGCCAGGTGAAGATCGGGTCGGCGGGCTGGTTGTTGAGCTTGAAGTCGTAGCGCTTGCGCTTGAGGTTCTTCGCGCCGCCGCTCCCCCGCGGGTCGTCGCCCTCGGTCACGTTGCCCACAACGAGCCCGAGCCCGGTGGCGATGCGGGTGATGTTGTCGGCCATGCGCGCATCCGGCGCCGACCGGTCACCGCCGCCGATCGCCTCGTCGGCGGCCTTGATCGCCTTGATCTTGTCGACCTCGACCTTGATGCTGTCGTACTGGGCGCGACGGTTGGCAAGGGTGGTCTCGGCCGAGACGCGCCGGAAGAGGTTCGTGCCGGTGTAGATCAGCGCGGCGACAACAGTGATCGCCCCGAGGTAGATCAGCCAGCGGGGGCGGTTGGTGCGCGCTGCACCCGAGGCCGCCGAAGTGAGGACGGCGCGCGAGTCTTCAGAAAGAACGGCCGGTCGTTCGATCACGGGCGTGCCTCCTTCTTCGGCTCGGCGGGCGGGGGTGACGACGGGGGCGGGGGAGGTGTGGCGGGCGGCTGCGTGCCGGGCGCCGGCTCGGGAACCGGGGCGGGGTCAGTAGCGGGCGCGGGCGCCGGAGCAGACGAGGGCGTACCGGCGGGCGTCGCGTGCGGCTCCGCGGAGCCGGGCTCATCGGGCTCGGTGGGCGAGGGCGCAGCGCCCGGACCGGTGTCGAGCATCGGCGAGGCGGGCGCAGCGGCATCGTGTCCCGGACCGGTGAGCGCCTCGGGCTTGGTCACCGGGGCTTTGACATCGACAAACTGACCGGCCATGTTCCAGTCGCGCCGCTCGGCGTTGCCGGTGCGGATGTGCTTGCCGTCCCACTTCACCTCGCGCTTGGCCCCAAGGTGGATCTCGGCCAGCTTGTCCTTGACCGTCGGCCCCTGATCACCCTCCAGCGGGACCGACAGCTCGAAGCGCGAGAGGATGCCCAGCGAGTTGATCTGCAGCGTCTTGAGGCGCACGTCCGGGACCGTGGCGAGCACCAGCAGCACGCGCTGGGCCTCGGCGAGGATCGGCTCTTCGTCCTTCTGGTCCGTCCGCGCCCGCTCCATCTCGATGCGCTTGCTCTTGAGCAGCAGCGACGGCGCCTCGTCCTTCAGCGCCGTCGGTGCGACGGACGCGACGGACTTGAGCAGCTCGGTCTGGTCGTTCATCAGCGCTTCGGCCTGGGCCTGCACCTCGCCGATGCTCTTGCCGATCCGCCACCCGACGACCGCGACTGCGCCGGCGGCAACAACAAGCGCCAGCCCCGCCCACCTGTGGAGCTTGCGGTCCGCCGCGCCGGGACGGCTGGAGAGTTCGGTCAGGCTCAGGCGCGGGTCGACCGCCGCCGCGGGGGCGCTGGCGGGGCCGATGCCGTTCTCAAGTTCCATCAGACGCTGCACCGTCTTGCCGCAGGCGTCCCGGTCGACGGTCGCGTGCACGGCGGCGCCGGGCCAGTGCTTGCCGAGCCCGGCCCCGACGGCGGCGAGCCCCGACATCTCGGGGAGACCAAACTCAGACCCGGCGCACGCGGTGTTGTCGGGCCCGATGACGGCGATCCGCGCCGGCGCGTGCCCCAGCTGCACCGACCAGCCGATCCAGTCGCTGGCGATGCGCCCGATATCGGCGCGGACGACCTCGATCGTTTCTACGCCGGGGTGGCCGTCCCTGGGCGGGGCGTCGTGCGCTGCGCCGGCCAGGCGGAGCCCGGGCCGCGAAGCCGGCTCGAGGGTTTCGTCCTCGCGCGCCCGCTCGGTGTGAAGGTTGATGCTCCCGCCTGCCAGGAGCGTGCCGCGCTGCGACCACGCCCACGTGAGCAGCCCGGAAGCATCGATGGTGACAACAGCGCCCACGGGCTCGCTCGCGGCCACCACGCGCGCGTCGTCGTCGCGCTGGTCGGCGGCGGCTGGGTCCCAAGCGAGGGCGATGGCGTGCCAGATCGAGCAGACGCGGCGCACCACGATGTCTCGCTTGTCCAGCTCGTCCAGCAGCACGCGCACCGGCAGATCGGCGACCGTGACCAGCGCCAACCGCTGCCGGCCGGTCTCCGGTTCAGAGACGGTCACGTCGGAGAGGCCCTGCACAGAGGTGTCGGTGCCGGGCGACGCCTCGGCGAGCCAAGAGAGGGCGACGCCCCCTTCTTCGTCAGACCCGGTGGCGATCGCGTCGCGCACCGTCGCCCGGATCGCGGCCTCGTCCGCGCTGGGGGCCGCGAGCCACTGGCAGGTTGAACCCTGCGCATCGAGCACCACCGTGAGCTGGCCCGGGCCGGGCGCGTTCTTGAGCTGCGCCGCCGTCCACTCCGCGGCGGCGGCGATCGTCGCGAGGGGCTCCTCAGCGGCACGCTTGCCGTGCGGCGCCTGCCACGCAGCCGCCCCGCGCAGGTGGAACAGGCGCAGGCCCGTGATGGCCCCGCCGGCACAGTCGCGTTGAACGTAGAGGGCCGCGGCCGTCACTTCGAACCCTTCTCGCCCTTTTCGAGCTTCTCGTACTTGCCGCCGTCGGGAGAATCGGGGTCGTACTGGGCGGCGGCCTTGTCGTCACCGCGGGCCTTGGCCTCTTTGTAGCGTTCGGCGTTCCGCTGCGCGCGGGCCGCGGCGTCGCCACCGGTAATCGCGCCCGGCACGGCGCCCGACGACACCGAGCGCACGCCCGGAACGCCGTTGGCGCCGTTGCGTGCAGCGGCCGCCGCGGCCGACGCCGGGTCAACGAGCGTCAGCGCGGGGCGCTGGCGCGGCGCGAGGTCGATCTTGGTCTCCACCTCGCCCTGCTTCACCTTGATGAACTGCTTGTCGATCTCAACGATCTCGACGTCGTCAATCCGCTGCCCCTCCGCCATCAGCTGCTGCTTGTCGCTGACGGCGACGATGGCGCGCTTGTAGGTGCTCGACATGATCGCGCCCAGGTAACGCCAGGCGTCAAGGCCGGTCGGGGCGGCCGCGACGGGCTGATCGGGCGTCACCGGCTCGACCGGGACGGGCTGGTTCTTCACCGGGCCCGCAACGGCGTTGATCGCGCTGGCCAGCATCGTGGTATCGATCTCGACCTTGGGCGCAGCGGCCTCGGGCGGCTTCACCGGCACCGGCGGCGCATCGGCAGGGCCGGGCGCCTCGGCGTGGGTCGTGCCGAGCGGCGCGAACGCAGCAACGGCCGCGCCGAGGACGAGCACGGCGGCGATGACCTGGACTCTGCGTGTGATCGAACGGGCTTTGACGCGGTCCATACGGGGGTCCCCCGGGGGGGCGTGAACGGAGGGAGTGAACAAAGGGCGTGGACAGGAAGCGTGGCCGGAGAAGGTACGTCTATCGGCGGTGCACGTCCTGCTTCCGCAACGAGCGGGGGAGGGGTTTCACCGCCGTGCAACTCGACCGCAGATTGTTGGAGCGTCGCCGCCCCGGCACGCGCGGGCAACCAGGGGGCACTACCGCGCCGCGGCGTCGGCGGCCGCGAACCGGAACCCAAGGAGTCCCTCCTTGGGGACCGGCCCCCAGATGATGGGGACCCACGCGCTGGAAGACGCACCCACGCCGGGCTTCAGCCCGCCCTGCATGATGCCACCCTGGTCGAAAATGGGCTTGTCGTTGCGGTCAAAGACCGTCGCCTGGATCCACCACAGCTGCGGCTCAAGGCTGATCATCGCCTCGAACAGCTCCGTGTTCTCTGGCTTCACCTTGGCCGTCGAGAGGATCGTGCGGAACTGAGGCGTCGTGATGTCGGCCGTCGTGCGTGCATCAATAACGGCGGTCGCAAACGCGTCGGCGTCGCACGAGGGGTCAACCGCCTCCGCAAGGGCCGCAAGCACCGGGCGCGGGGCGCTGTGGATCGACACGCGCGGCGGCCCGGACGCACGGATGTACCGCTCGTCGGTGAGCCCCTGCTCCAGCAGGCGCACCGCCGCCGCCCGCAGAACGTTGAGACGGATCGAGTCCTTCGGGTCGGCCGAGGCGACGACCGAGCCGCCCGCGTCGAGCATCCGCACCTTGAGCGTCAGCCCGTCGTCGAGCGCCATGTCGAAGGCGACGATACCGCCGGCGAGCGGAACGTCGCGGTTGCGCCGCGAGACCTGCAGCACGACCGTCACCGTATCGCGAAGGCCCGACTGAAAGTGGTGCGAGACGTAGTTGTCGCTCTGGCGGTTGGCGTAGATCATCGCCGCGCTGCGCCGCGTGAACAGGATGACCATCGCCACACCCGCCACCAGGGCGAGGATCATCACCAGCGGCAAGACGAAGCCGGGTTGTCTGGTGCGCTTGCGGGTCATGGTTGGCTTCGGTCAGTTGAACCAGCGTCGGCAGACGTTCAGTCGCCCGTGTTGCCGTCGCGCTCGGCGAGGCGGCGGTAGAACTCGGCGATGAGCTGGCTGATGGTCATGTTGGCGAGCGGGTTGCCGGCCGCGGCGCCGCCCGCGGCGGTCCCGCCAGACGACGACCCCGACCCTGAAGAACTCCCCCCCGACGACGATCCGCTCGAAGAACCCGTCCCCGCGGAGGCCGAGCCCCCCGACCCGGAAGAAGCAGAGCCCGACCCCCGGCTGCTGCCCGAGCTGGCCGTGCCGCGCCCAGACGATGCGCCCGAAGAGTTCGTGCCGCCCGACGCGGCGTGCGCAGAATCGCCGCCGCCAGCGCCCGCGGCGCTGGCGATCGTGCGGTAACGCTCGACCACCGCCGCCGGAAGATCGGCGTCGGCCTGGTTCTCGCCCGGCTCCATCCCAGAAGAGCCCGAGACCTCGAACATCCACTGAGCCTTCGTGCCGTCGATCGTCGTCACCTGCACCTCAACGTACGCGGGGATCTGGCTCCAGTCCGCGAACGAAGCCGTGCGCATCTTCTCAAGCTGCTTCTGCTCGTTGGTCTTGGCGAAGCGGATCGCCAGCTCGTCGATGCTGTCGGCCACCTTCACCTGCGCGTCAGGGTTCGGCTCGTCGGTCCCCACCTGGTACGGCACCCACCACAGCTCGATCGGAGACGGCTCACCGTTCCGCAGCGACGACGCCGTCACCGGCCGGCGCATCTCGAACACGCCCCGCACCGGCTGGTAGCGGCTGATCGGGTCGGCGGGCCGACCCGCGACAAGGCCCATGATCGGCGGCTGGCTGAGCGTGACCTCCAGGCGCTGCATGCCGTCGGCCGACTCGGTGAGCGCAACCCGCGTGCGCGGCGGCTCGATCGGGTCGGGCGTGCCCGCGGGCCGACGCTTCGGCAGGTCCAGCAGCACCGTGCGCATCGTGCGCTGCAGCGTGCGGTGCAGTCGAGACATCGCCTCGATCGACGCCGTCCGCTGCGTGCTCCGCTTGTCCGCCCGCTGGATCGCCGCGAAGAGCCCGATGCACGCGCCGGCGACGATCACGCCCAGCGCCGCGGCCATCAGCACTTCAATAAGCGTGAACCCACGCCCGCCGCGCCGACCGGCTCGCCTGGTGATCTTGATAGTGGTGGGTGCGTTCATGGGTTACTGGTTGCGATTGCCGGTGTTTCGTGAGCCGCTGAACATCTCGTCTGAGCCGACGGGCTTCGGCCCGCTCGATGCGCCCCCGCCGCCGCGCACCTCTCCCCCACCACCACCGCCGCCACCCCCACCGCCCGCCGTCGCGGGCCGGTTGGCGTTGCCCGAGCCGCCGTTGCGGGCTGAGTCTGGGTTGGTGCGCGACGTCGTTCCCCCCTCAGTCAGCGCGAGCATCATCTCAAGCATGCGCGCAGGGTCGGAGGCGAGGCGGACCATCATGTCCGGGTTGCGGTAGATGACGCTGAGGGGGTGATAGACGCGGGTGAGCGTGCAGATGCGGTCGCCGTGAGCGAAGCCCCCCATGCCGTCCGGCACGCCGGCGTAGACCGAGACCGACAGCAGCACAAGCTTGTCGATCGTCTTGCTGCCCGGCCCTTCGGCGGGCGTGCTGATCACGCTCCGCTCCGGCATCGTCAGCTGCACCGGCGACACGCGCAGCACCCAGCGGTAGGTGCCGCGACCCTGCACCACCTGCGCATCCGGGTTGGGCATGGCGTCTTTGTCGTCGAGGTACTGCAGCAGCAGCCGGTTGGCGAGCTCCAGCCCCTCAAGCTTCTGCTGGTTGCGCGCATCGGCGGAGATAACCGTCGTGATGCCCCCCACCACCGCGCTGGCGATGATCGCCAGCAGCATGCTCGCCATGATCACCTCAACCAGCGAGAACGCGCGGCGGCGTTTCTTCACTTCGCTGCCGGGCGCGGGCTTGATGGTCGAAAGGTCGGTCATGCAAAGAGTCCAGACAAAGAAGGAGAGGTCAGGGGTTCGCCGTCGACGGCGCCGCGTCCGCGTTCTCGATGACCCAGATGTTCAGGTTGCCCGGCGTGCCCCACTGCGCATCGTCGCCCATGCTCATCAGGTCGTAGGGCTGGTCGGGGTTGCCGCTCGTGCCGGGGTACATGTAGCGGAAGGGGTGCTTCCACGCGTCGAGGGGGACCTTCTCCAGCGTCTTGGTCGTCACCAGCGGCTGCAGGCCCATCTCCGTCGGCGGGAGCGAGCCGTACTCGGTCGAGTAGCTCGCCAGCGCGCTCTTGATCTGCTTCATGATCGCGATCGTCGCCGCGGTCTTGGCCTTCTTGCCCGCGCCCGCAAGGTTCACGATCACCACGCTCATCAAAATGCCCATGATCACCACCACGAGCATCAGTTCAAGCAGCGAGAAGCCGGCGGCGCGGCGGGAACGGCTGAGCGGGCGAGGACGCTTGAGCATAGAGAATCTCCGATTGGGCTGGGCGTCGCCCCGAACGGGGCGGCCGGTGGTGCTTTCGTGCGGAACTGGCGAATCGTTGCAATACAGGCTGAAAAGATGCACGACGGAAGTCGAATCGTAGTGAACGGGCGGCGTCGCGGCCCGCGAAGGCCGCAGGATCGGATGTTTGCGGGCACTCACTTGCCGGCACCTCCCCCGATAATGCGCCAAACACCGACAGCCCGGCGATCAGCCGACGTTCCCCGCCGCGCTCAGCACCGGCACCAGGATCGCCAGCAGCAACGCCCCGATGATGACCGTCATCAGGATGATCAGCGCTGGCTGTAGGACCGCCAGCAGGCGCGTGGCCTGACGCTCCACCTCGTCGGTAAGGTCGCCCGCGAGCGAGCCGAACGCGGTGTCCATGTCGCCCGAGCGCTCGGCCGCCAGCAGCAGCCGCCGCGTCGCGAGCGGGAACGTGTCAACATCCTCGATCAGGTTGCGCAGCACGCCGCCGCTGATGAGCCGGTCGCGCAGCCGGTCGAGCTGCTTGCGGAGGTTGGGGTGGCTGATGACCTGGTTGGCGGTGGCGAGGCTGTCGGCCAGCGGCACGCCCGCCTTGCTCATCGCGCTCATCACCGCGAAGAACCGCGCCGACTCGCTGGCGAGCATCACGTCACGCGCAAACGGCAGGCGCTGCCCCAGCGAGATGATCGACGCCCACAACGCCTTGCGGATGACAAAGACGCCCGCAGCAATCGCCGCGGCGATCAGCACCACGATGATCAGGTGGTCGCGCATCCACGTGCCAATCACCAGCAGAACCTTGGTGTACACCGGGATCGCGATGCCGTTCTGCAGCAGCGTCTCCCCAAGGTTCGGCAGCACCAGGATCAAGAGCGTCGCCGAGACCACCAGCGCAACGATCGCCAGCACAACCGGGTAGATCAGCAGCGACTGCGCCTTCTGCGTCACCTGCAGCGTCCGGCGCGCACTCACCGCCAACTGCTTCGCCGCCCCCGCCAGGTCGCCCGACCGCTCCGCGGCCCGGTAAACCGCGATCGTCACCGCGTCAAACTGCCCCGTCTTCTGCGCCGCCTCCGCCAGGCTCGTGCCCCCCGCCACCATCTCGCGCATGCTGCGCACCACCGGCTTGGCCACGTTGGTCACGGTGTTGCCGACAACCTCCAGCGCCTCAACCAGCGGCACGCCGCGGCTGACAAGCTGGTGGAGCTGGTCGTTGAGAATCGAGTGGTCCTTGAGCCCCAGCTTGCGGTCACCAGCGGCGAGCGCCTTGGGAAGGGCGAAGCTCCTCAGGACGGTGAGCTTCTCTTTGCGGAGCGTTGACGCAAGGTTGGCCGGGCTGGTCGCCGAACGGACCTGGAACGTGCGCTTGCCGCCGGGCTTGACGGCAAAGGCGAGGTACGGCCGGAGTTGGGCGGTGGCTGGGGGCATGGGGGTGGACGTGCCAGGGACGGAGGAACTCTATCGGACCGTGAGGCCCGGGGTGTGGAGAGAGGAGAAAGGCAAAAGGTGTTCGCCCGGCTGCGAGAAGGTGTTTCAATTCCGCTGATTGCACAACCGCGCGGCAGAAGGCCTTGGGGCGGTGGCGCGTCGATTCAACGGCTGTCGATGATCGGGGTCACTTCACCACGCGAGGGCTGCTTGCCCGTGCGCTGCGGCTGCGCTCGCTGCTGCGGGTTGGGTTGGCGCGAGGGGCCGAGGCTGGGGGGAGGAGG
>CAYOGE010000010.1:0-93316 GCA_964403525.1 uncultured Phycisphaeraceae bacterium
CGCCAGCCCCCGCGCCGGCGCTCACGCGGATGTTCCCGCGCTCGCCCATCGCGTGGGTGGCGTTGACGAGGATGTTCCTGATCACCTGCTCAAGGCCGAGCGCGTGGGCCATCGCGTCCGGCACGCCGGGTTCAACCACTGTTGTCACGCCGACGCCCCGCGCGAGGGTGGCCGCGAGGCGTTCAACCGTCTCGGGCAGCCACGACGTCAGCGCGATCGCCTCCGAATCGCCCGTGCCCGGGCCCATGAGGAAGAGGTCGAGGATCGCCGCGGCCAGTCCCTGGGCCTGCTTGACCAGTTCGCCCGCCTTGGCGCACGTTTCATCGCCCGGGACCTGGCACACGTCCGCGTGCTGGTGCATGTGGATCGACGTAGCGAGCAGCAGGCTGTTGAACTCGTGGGCCACCCCCGCGGCGATGGTCGCCACGACCTCGCGCTCCGCCACGGTGCGGGCGAGTTCCTCCTGGCGCTTCGACTCGGTGATGTCGACGAGCACACCCCGCAGGAGCACCACGTCCTTGCCGCCGCTGCACATCTCCACCTGCACGATGTCCCTGATCCAGACGGTGCGCCCGTCGGCGGCGAGCATGCGGTACTGGAAGTTGTGGTTCCGCGCGGCCGCCGACTCGCGCGTGCAGAAGGCGACCACCTCCTCGCGATCGTCGGGGTGGATGTGCCCGGCCCAGAAGCCCGGCGTGTACCACTCGTCAATCGGGTACCCGAAACGGGCCGCCTGCGGCGAGACGTACGTAAACCGCTGGGTCAGCGGGTCGGCCTCCCACACGACCACGTCGGTCCCTTCCACCAGCGTGCGGAAGCGGCGCTCGCTCTCGGCCAGGCGCTGCTCGGCCCGCTTGCGGTCGTCGATATCCTGCACCACATCGACGCCGTAGAGCACCTCGCCGCCGGGCCCGCGCACCACCGAGGCCGCGAGGTGGACCCACACCGCCGTGCCGTCCTTGCGGATGTAGCGCTTCTCGCGCGCGTAGGTGTCGATCTCCCCGGCGAAGATCCGTGCAACCAGGGCGCGGTCGGCCTCCAGGTCGTCGGGGTGGGTCATCGCCTGATACGAGGTCGTGAGAAACTCCTCCCGCGTGTACCCCACGATGGCGCACATCCGCGGGTTGGCATCCATCCACGACCCGTCGGGGGCAACCTGCGCCACGCCGACCGCGGCCTGCTCGAAGATCGCCCGGAAGCGGCGTTCGCTCTCGGCCAGGCGCTGTTCGGCCCGCTTGCGGTCGTTGATGTCCTCCACCACCGAGATGAAGTAGAGCGGTTCACCGGTGTCGCCGCGCACCAGCGAGACCGTGAGGTTGACCCATGTGACCGTGCCGCCCTTGCAGAAGTACCGCTTCTCCATCGCGTACGTGCTGATCTCGCCCGCCAGCACCGCGCGCACATGGTCGAGGTCCGCGTCGAGGTCGTCGGGGTGGGTGATGTCCTGGAACGAGCCGGCCAGCAGCTCGGCCCGCGTGTACCCCACGATGGTGCAGAGCCGCTGGTTGACATCCAGCCAGCGCCCGTCGGGGGCAACCTGCGCGACGCCCACCGCTGCCTGCTCGAAGATCGCCCGGAAGCGCTGCTCGCTCGGTTGACCGCGTCCACCCCAGCCTCCCCCCCCACCACTCCCCGCCCCCCCCGCACCCCCCCCGCTACCACCGCCCGTCCCCCCCGTCGCGGGCGCGTTGAGTGTGCTCATCGCCTCCACCCCGGCCCAGCTCCGCGCACGCCGCGGACAGCCCGTGCCACTGCATCAACGGGCGTCTGACCGGGCCGGCTCGAGATGCGGGTGCGCGTGGCCATGGCGGATCGTCAGTCTACTTCCACCCCACGACCACTTGCCACCCGCACACATCCCCCGACCGGGCGTGTAGGGAGTCCCAAGATGGACAGGCTGGGAAGGCCAGCGGGTGGTGCACGCGCAGCATTCCGTTCAACTCGCCTTGCGGAACCACTGGCCGCCGGGGCGGACGAAGCCCCCCTGGAAGTTCTGCACCTCGACGTCCTGGTAGGGCGGCTCCACGAAGGCGACGGTCGCGGGGATCACATCCTCGAACTCGAAGATGATCGTGTTGTTCCCCACCACCGTCGCGTTGTCCGCCTTGATCGTCGTCCCGTCGCCGCAATCAACAAAGCGCCACGAGGGGTTGCGGATGATGCACGGCTGCGCCAGCGTGACGTTAATGCACGAGTGGGCACTGCAGGTATCTGTGAACGGACCGTGCACGCGCCTGTGCGTCTCGCATCTCTGCGTGGAGTACCGCACTCGCTCGCGTGCACTGCGAGTCGCTGGGAACTCGACTGCGACTGAAGCCGGGCAAAACAGGTTCATCACAGAGGGCACAGAGGAATACAGCGGAGGCGGGGAGAGGAGTGGTGGAGGAGTGGTGCGGCGGCGCGGCAACGTGGAGTGAACTCCTACCGTTATCCCCACCGCGGGAGATCACGCGCATGCCCAGGGACCACGCATCACTGATCCGGCAGACCCACGAGGCGCTCCTGGGCCAGGGCGATCTGAGCCGCATCGACGAGTTCTTCGCCGCCGGGTACATCCTCCACGCGGGCGGCAAAGACCACAAGGGACTTGCGTTCATCCGGCGCTTCGTTGAGCAACTCCGGGCGGCTTTTCCCAACCTCAAGGTTGTCCAACTCACCGTCCTGCACCGCGCAGGCTCGATCATCGTCTGGGAACGCACGCTCCGCGGCACGCACACGGGCTCGCTGCGGGGTGTCCCGCCGTCGGGGCGCCGGGTCGAGTGGCGTGACATGGTGGTCACCCGTTGCCAGCGCGGGAAGATCGCCGAGGACTGGGCGGTCTCCGACCTGCTGGGCCAGGCGCTCTGCAAGCTGCCCGCGCCGCGCTGATCGCGTCGCTTAGGATGGGGGCGCCAACAGAGGCGGGGCGCTCGCGACCACCTCGTTCACGCCCCGCCCGTGCCCCAAACGCCTGCTGTTGAGGATGGTCGGATGAAGAGCACCGCCACCACCGTCAAGGACTACCTCGCCTCGCTGCCCGAGGACCGACGCGCGGGGATCGAGGCAGTGCGGAGGGTGATCCTCGAGAACCTCGACAAGGACTATGAAGAAGGGATGATGTGGGGGATGATCGGCTACGCGGTGCCGCACCGCGTCTGGCCGCTGGGGTACCACTGCGACCCCGAGAAGCCGCTGCTGATGTGCGCGCTGGCGAGCCAGAAGAACACCATGACGGTCTACCTCATGAGCGTCTACGGGGGGCAGGCGGGGACCAACGGCGGGATCGGGGACAACGCCGAGCGGGCGTGGTTCGAGAAGGCGTGGAAGGCGACTGGCAAGAAGCTGACCATGGGCGGGTGCTGCGTCCACTTCAAGACGCTCGAGCACGCGGCGCTGGATGTGATCGGCGAGGCGGTCAGGCGGATGCCGGCGAAGAAATACGTGGCGAACTACATCAAGGCGCTCGAACGCACAGGGCGCGGGCCGGATGGGAAGAAACTGAAGGGGGCGGAGGGGGGGAAGACTACGAAGAACGTAGCGAAGAAGGTGAGCAGGGAGGTTGGCAAGAAGGTGAGCAAGAGGAAAGTCGCGAAGAAGACCGCGAAGCGGTGAACGTGGATGCTGCGCGGTTCGAGTCGACGCTCTCGCGGCCTGCGTCGGCTTCAGCAACCAGCCTGGCCTTCAAAGAACAAGTTGATGAAGACGATGAAGTCGTTGTTGTCGAACGCGCTGTCGTGGCCGGCGATGCCGCCGGCGACGCCGATGTCGGCGCTGGGCGACTGGTTGAAGAAGTCGTTGATGAAGACGATGAAGTCGTTGTTGTCCAGGTGGCCGTCGGGCCCGGGGGCGCCGCCCGCCGAGCCGATGTCGGCGGGTGAGCAGGGGGGCGGGGTGTTCGGCTTGGTCCACGCGACGGCGTTCCAGTTGCCGCCGGGGCGGCTGATCATGCCGACGACGGTGATCGTGGTGGGCGTGGTGTAGACGCCGCGGGCCTCGGTCTGCGTCGTGCCGACGGGGAGGATGGGGAGCGGGTCCTCGCGGGTGTTGGCGTTGCCGAACCAGACGCTGGCGCGGGTGAGGTTGTTGATGGTGACGTTGCCGACCTGCACCCCGCCGTGGACGCCGTAGGCGACCGACGACTGGGCGTTGATCCCCTCGGTGTGGAGGCTCTGGATCGAGACGTTCCCCTCGGGCGAGATGGTCCACATGCAGGCGCGGCCGTCGTTGATGTTTGGGCCAACGGTGAACGAGCCGACCAGCTGCCCCTGGTGCAGGGCGTTGATGGTGGAGCTGTACACGCCGCCGGGGTGGAAGTTGAAGGCGTTGGTGGGCGAGTTGTACCAGACGCAGGCCTGGCTCAGCCCGCCGGTCGATGTGAGGGTGAAGTAGCCGACCTGGCGGGCGCCGTCGGAGGCGTTGATGCCCGACGAGCGCGTGCCGGGGGGGCTGAAGTCGATGCGCGAGGCGGCGGTGCCCGACCAGACCGTCGCGTGGGAGAGGAACGACGCATCCTGCACCCACCCCCACTGCTGCCCCTGCGTGATGCCGAGCACACCCGAGCGGAGGAATCCGCCGGTCGTTGGGTGCAGATCAACAAACGATCCGGAGGTGCCCGACCACCAACAGGCGCGGCCGTTGCTCTGGCCCACCGGTACATACTGGCCACCCTGCTGCGCTCCGGCCCCCCCTCCTCCTCCATTCGTCCCGCCGAGCGCAAAGGCCCAACTGATCGTGGAGGTTGCCGGCGGCGGGGCGAGTTCAACCCATTGAGCGGCGGACAGACCGTTCCACATCCCGGCGGACTGGCGGGCCGGGCTGGAGAAGTAGCCGTAACCGGCGATGCGTTCACCGTCGACCTGGTAGGCGTAGGAACTGGAGGAGCCGGCGGGGTGGAGGTTGGTCATCGTCCATTGCGCAAGCGCAGCCGGCGCGAGGGCGAAGATGGCAAGAACGGCGGCAGAGGAATGGGGTGGCATGGCCCCAAAACATACCACAAGAACGGGGGGTGTCTGACGAAAATCGGAGAGTTTGGCGGGCTCTGCTGGCCCCGTGTCGACACGATGGTGCAGCTGTGCATGCGCAACCGCGGCAGCGGTTATGGCTGGGAGACTGGGGGTGCGTGGCAAGGTTCTGCGCGTTGTGTCCGGCGGTTCATCCGCTGCTCACCTTCGCCTACTCCCCCCACGTTCCCCTGCTCCCCCTTTCCACCGAGCGGAGAAGAGGTGAGCAGGTCAGGCCGCGGACTCCTGCGGGGTGCGGTTGCCGGCGGCTGCGCCGGCCTTGATTGGCAGGTGGGTGATCAGGGCGAGGCTCTCGACCTCGACACCCTGCACGATCTCGTTGTAGCCGAGCACCGCGGCAGCGGGCATCACCGGCTCGATGATCTGGCGGACGACTGCGCGGACCGTCGGCGAGGCGAGGACGACGGGGTGGTGCCCCGCGGCGGTAACTTGCTGCAGGCCACGGACGATCTGGTCGGCGACGGAGGTGGCGGTGGCGGCGGGCATGGTGAGGCTGGTGCCGGCGGCGGTGCGGTCGATGTAACCGTTGATGAAGTCTTCGAGCGACGGGTCGAGTGTGACGCAGACGATGCGCGGCTTGCCGTTCTCGCCGGTGTGTGCGTGGAGCTGGCAGATCGAGCGCCGCAGGCCGTTGCGGACGTACTCGGTGAGCACGTCGGTGTCCTTGGTCTTGGGCATCCAGTCGGCCAGGGTCTCGACGATCGTCTCCATGTCGCGGATGGGGATGCGCTCGCGCAGGAGGTTCTGCAGTACGCGGTGGAGGTCGGCGGTCTTGACGACGGTGGGGAGGACCTCCTCGACCAGCTTGGGGGCCTTGGTCTTGAGCTGGGCGACCAGCTCGGTGACCTCCTGCCGCGAGAGGAGCTCGGCGGAGAAGGTCTTGACAACCTCGGTCATGTGCGTGGCGAGCACGCTGGTGGGGTCGACGACGGTGTAGTTCATCGTCTCGGCGCGGGTCTTCTGGCTCGGGTCGATCCACCAGGCGTCGAGGCCGAAGGCGGGCTCCTTGGCCGGTGTGCCGTCGAGGGGGCCGCTGGAGATGCCCGAGTCGATGGCGAGGAGCTGGCCGGGGATGGTCTGGCCGCGGGCGACGATGGCCCCCTTGATCTTGAGGCGGTACTCGTGGGCGGGGAGCTGGAGGTTGTCGCGGATGCGGACGGGGGGCATGATGACGCCCATGTCGGCGGCGGTCTGGCGGCGGATGGCGCTGATGCGCTCCAGCAGGTCGCCCCCCTGGTGCGTGTCGACCAGCGAGACAAGGCCGTAGCCGACCTCGAGCTCCATGGCGTCGAGCTTGAGGAGGCTCTCGGGCGAAGGCGCTTCGGCCTTGCTGGTGGCGGCGGCGGTGGCGGCGGCGGTCTGCACCTCGACCTTGCTGCGCTGGGCACGGACGAGGCCGAAGGCGATGCCGGCGATCCCCAGCGAGGTGATCAGCAGCGGCATCGTCGGCAGGGGTGTGAGCGAGAGCAGGGCGAGGAAGGCGGCGGTGACGAAGAGGCCCGTGGGCTTGCCGAGCACCTGCGTGGTCATCTCGTCGCCGAGTTGGGCCTTAGAGCCCGAGCGGGTGACGATGAGGGCGCTGGCGATGGCGATGACGAAGGCGGGGAGCTGGGCGGTGAGGCCCTCGCCGATGGTGAGCTTGGTGAAGATCTCCATCGTCTTGCCGATGGGCCACCCCTTCTCGAGCACGCCGATAGCGATGCCGCCGAGGATGTTGATGGCGGTGATGATGATGCCGGCGATGGCGTCGCCGCGGACGAACTTGGAGGCACCGTCCATCGCGCCGAAGAAGTCGGCCTCGTGGCTGATGCGCTCGCGGCGGCGGCGTGCCTCGGCCTCGTTGATGACGCCGGCGTTGAGGTCGGCGTCGATGGCGAGCTGCTTGCCGGGCATGGCGTCGAGGGTGAAGCGCGCAGCGACCTCGGCGATGCGGGTTGCACCCTTGGTGATGACGATGAACTGCACGATCACCAGGATGAGAAAGAGGATGACGCCGACGACGAGGCTCTTGCCGGCGACGAAGCTGCCGAACGCCCCGATGACGTGGCCCGCGACGGCGATCGCCTGCTCGGGCGAGGAGGCGTCGGCGGAGAGGATGAGGCGCGTGCCGGCGACGTTGAGCACCAGCCGGAAGAGCGTGGTGGCCAGCAGGAGCGAGGGGAAGACGGAGAAGTCCAGCGGCTCCTTCATGTAGATGGTCGTCATAATGATGACCATCGAGAGGGCGATGTTGAGGCAGATGAGCACGTCGAGCACGGCCGGGGGGAGCGGCACGAGCACCACGCCCAGCAGCAGCACGAACGAGACGGGGATGATCAAGCCGCGGTACTTCGTCAGCGCGAGCATCCAGCGCGGGACGACGGTTGGTGCTGCGGGTTGGGCGGGGGGCTTGGCCATGGGGGGAGTGCTGAGTCGCGAGTCGTGAGAGCTGAGTCAAGGGGCGTTGGGTCAGGCGGCCTTGCCCTGGAGGCGGTAGACGTACGCGAGGACCTCGGCGACGGCTTGGAAGAAGCGTGAGTCGATGGACTGACCGACCTTGGCGTGCTTGTAGAGTGCGCGGGCGAGTTCGGGCTTCTCGACGACGGGGACGTTGGCGGCGATCGCCAGCTCGCGGATGCGGAAGGCCATGAAGTCAACGCCCTTGGCGACGACCTTGGGCGAGGCCATGGTGACGGGGTCGTACTTGAGGGCGATGGCGTAGTGGGTTGGGTTGGTCACGATGACGTCGGCCTTGGGAACGTCGCGCTTGAGCTGGCCCATGGCGATCTGGCGGCCGATGCGGCGGATGCGGCTCTTGATCTCGGGGTCGCCGTCGGTCTCTTTGCGCTCGTCCTTGACCTGCTGCTTGGTCATCTTGAGCTCCTGCAGCGACTGCCACTTCTGGAAGAGGTAGTCGCTCACGCCCAGCAGCAGCAGGATCGTGACGAGCCAGGCGATGACCTCCATCACCAAGCGCACCATCATGGCCAGCGATGCGGCGAAGTTGAGGTTGGGCAGGGCGGCGAACTGCTGCGCCTTGGCCGAGGTGACCAGCCCGACAACGCCGAGTGAGAAGAGGAGCTTGGCGAGGCTCATCCCCGCGCGGACGGCGTTCTTGCGGCCGAACATGCGCTGGAGCCCGGCGACGGGGTTGAGCCGCTCGAACTTGGGCATCAGCGGCTCGGTGCTCCAGACGAGCTTTGTCTGCTGCAGGTGGGCGATGACGGAGGTGAGCAGCAGTGCGCCGATGGCGGTGATGGCGATGGGCGCCATCGTCAGCAGGGAGCGGGCGAGGGCGAGCCCCGCGCTGCGGACGTCGAAGATCTCGCTCGCGCCCGGGCCGTCGCCGCCGAAGCGGAGCCCGGTGGACATCAGCTCCTTGCCGGTCTTGACGGCGACAGAGCCGAAGAACCACAGCAGCAGGGCCGCGGCGACCAGGTCGATCGCTGCGACGAGGTCCTGGCTCTTGGCCACCTGCCCCTTCTCGCGCGCCTGCTCGATGCGGCGCTGCGTCGGTGCCTCTGTGCGGTCGCCGATATCTTCAGCCATTGGGCAGCACTCCCGGGGTCGGCGCGGACGGAGTTTGCGGCGGCCAGGCGAAGAGGAAGCGGGTCGACTCGGTGACGTGCCCGCCGACGGCGTCGTTGATCGCGTTGAGCGAGAGGATGATCGCCCCCAGCCCGAGGATGACCTTGATGCCGAAGCCGATGGACATGATGTTCATCTGCGGCACGGTCTTCATCAGCATGCCGCTGGCGATGGTCTCAACGAGCACGATCCCCAGCACGGGCGTGCTGACGCGAAGG
Organism: uncultured Phycisphaeraceae bacterium; assembly: GCA_964403525.1. Taxonomy (GTDB): domain Bacteria; phylum Planctomycetota; class Phycisphaerae; order Phycisphaerales; family UBA1924; genus JAJTGZ01. Next base: position 8,786 of record CAYOGE010000010.1, read on the forward strand.
GCGAGCTCCATGCCGGAGCCGAGCATGCCGGTGGCCATCCTGAGCGCGGAGACGGGGTGCTCATTCCAGAGAAAGCCGCCGACGGGGACGTTGGTGAACGACTTGGCGACGGCGAGGAAGAGCACGTCGAGCCCGCCGAAGAGCACAAAGACCAGGAGCGCACCGTACATCAGCAGCTGCGCGATCACCTCGCTCTCAGACTCCGTCGAGGGATCGAAGACCGTCGCGAGCGAGAGGCCCATCTGCTGGCCGATGATCACGCCGCCCAGTTGAACCGCGGCGACGGGGATGAGCGCCAGCAGGCCGATGACCGCGCCGATGACGACCTCGCCGATCACGAGGGCGGCGAACGAGAAGAAGTCGGGCGGGGCGTCGGCGGGCACGTTCGATCGCACGAGCCCGAACATCCCCACCGCCATGATGAAGCAGAGCAGCCCCTTGACCTTGACGGGGATCGTGACGCCCGTGATCATCGGCGCGAAGACGAACAGGCCCGACAACCGGAAGGCGACGAGCGTGAGGGGCACGAGTTGAGCGAGCAGGTGGTCCACGGGGCGGCCGGCGGGCTGAGGCTGTTTCCGAAGGAGGGTGCGTCAACTGAACGTGAAGCAACTGGCGGCGAACCCGACCAGGCGCGCGACGACCCAGGGGGTGAGGACGATGATCGCGCCGACCATGACCACCAGCTTGGGCACGAAGCTCACGGTCTGGTCCTGGATCTGCGTGACCGATTGCAGGATGCTCACCAGCAGGCCGATCACCACGGCGGCGCCCAGGATGGGGAGCACGACCTGCAGCGTGATGACGAGGGCAGCGCGGACGGCGTCGAGTGTGGACTCGTCGTACGGCATCAGGCGAGCCCTCCGGCGACAAGCAGGGCGTGGGCGTGGTCGAACAGCATGGATGTTGACGTGCTCGGAGCCTGCGGGAGAGGGTGGGCGCCGGTGCGGAAGCTGTGCAGCAACGAGCCGACGACCAGTTGCCAGCCGTCAACGAGCACGAAGAGCAGCAGCTTGAACGGAAGGCTGATGAGCACGGGTGGGAGCATCATCATGTTCATCGCGATGAGGATCGCGCTGATCACAAGGTCGATCACCAGGAAGGGGAGCATGATGCGGAAGCCCATCAGGAACGAGACCTTCAGCTCGCTGAGCACGAAGGCGGGCACCAGGCTCACCATGTCGACGTCGGAGCGTTTGAGCTTGGAGGGGTCTGAGGTATCGACGCCGCGGTAGTTGAGGATCATGTAGAGCGACGAGTAGTTTCCCGTGGCGTCGATCTGGTCGAACATGAAGTCGCGCATCGGGGTCTTGCCCGCGTCCCACAGCGCGTCGTAGTTGGTGATCGCGCCGGCGCGGTAAGGGGCGATCGCCTCTTTGTTGATGCGGTCGATGGTCGGTGCCATCACCACCATGGTGAGGATGAGCGAGAGGCCGAGCATCACCTGGCTCGGCGGCATCTGCTGCGTGCCCAGCGCCTGCTTGAGCAGGCCAAGCACCACAACGATGCGCAGGAAGCAGGTGCACATCAACGCGATCGACGGCACCAGCGAGATGACCGTCAGCACCAGTAGCACGTTCATGGCGGTCGAGAGCCCGCCCTTGCCGTCGCCGGCGTTGCTTGATCCGGGCCCGCCTGACGGCGCGGGGCCTCCGCCCGGCAGCGCCTTTGACGCTTCTGCGAGGATCGAGGCGGGATTGAACGGGTCGGACACCACGGGGACGGGCGCTGCGGGCGCTGCCGGCGGGACGAGACTTACGGGTGCAGCGTCGTCGACCGGCCCGACCTGACCAGACACGGGCGCAGCAAATACGAGCATCGCCAACACAAGCACGAGAAGGTGCCTCACCGCGCACCACCTTTCATCGCGGCCAGGCGCGAACGGAGCGTATCGACGCCGGTGAAACGCATCGTGGGGGCGGGCGTCTGCGGCCCGTCCATGTCTGTCGGTGCGGGCGGTTCGGGCTCCTGCCATGAGACCGGCTGCGGGTTGATCATGGCCGCCAGGCGCCTCAACCCCCGCGGGCGGGCTGTGTCGTGGTGACCGTCGGCATCGGCGAGCATGGCGTTGAAGCGGCTCGCCGGCCCGCTCGCTTCGCTCTCACCGACCTTTGCGAGGATCGAGGCGACGTCACCGGGGTCGGTGATCTCGCTCAGCGTGGTGAACCCGCCGCAGTGCCCTCTGGTGGCCTGAGACTGCGAGAGCAGGAGCACCCGCTGATCGACCTTGAGCAGCACCAGCGTCTGCCCGCGCGCGATCGGGTAGCGCCCGAGCACCTCGAGCAGCCCGGCGGGGGCGCGGCCGCCGGCACCGATCGCCGCCGCTAACGAGCCGCCGCTCTTCACCGCCCGCTTGAAGAGCACGGCGGCGATGATGATCACACCAACCACCACCGCCAGGGGCACGGCCGTTGCCGTCAGTGCACCGATGCCCGTGGTTTCGGCAGGGGCCTGAGAAGGCTTTGGGGCGGCGGCGCCGCCGGACGCTGGAGCCTTGAAGTCAGCGGGGAAGAGCGGGCGCGCATCGGCGGCGCTCGGCGCCTGGGGGGTTGCCGGGGGAAGCGGTGACGCCTCAGGATTGACGCTCTCGCCTTGGGGGGGTCCGCCGGCACGCAACGGGACCGCCGTGAGCAACAGCGAAGCAACGAGCGCGACGAGATTGAGCATCCTGCTCATGGTGAGGCTCGCCGGCTCCGCCGGCGGTTCCGTTCACGGAAGGAAGGGGTTCAGCGTTTGTTCAGAGGCTTTTCAGAAGCGTCGCGGTTGAGTATTTCGCTGATGCGCACGCAGAAATTGTCGTTGAGGACGAGAACCTCGCCGCGCGCGACGGGCCGGTCGTTGACGTAGATGTCCACCGGGTCGCCGGCGAGCTTGTCGAGTTCAACGACCGTTCCTTCGCCGAGCTTCAGCACGTCTTCGAGCAGCATCTTGGTGCGGCCGAGCTCGATCTTGACGTTGAGGTTTACGTCCGAGAGCAGGTCCATCCCCTCGGGCATGCGCATCGACGGGATGTTCTCGAAGGATGGGAACGTTGCTACGGCCGGGCCGGCCGCCGGCGCGGGCGCGGGTGCCGCGTTTGCCTGGCGCGCGGCGGCGATAGCCGCCTGTGCCGCGGCGAGGGCGGCATCGTCTGGTTCACTTGCGGGGTTGGGGACGTCGTTTTGGTCGGCCATGGGTTCCACCCGTGGAGGCGAGCCGGGAACAGGTGACACGCGGTATCCGGACCGCGTTGTCGGTGCATCGGCCGGGGAGGGGGCGTCGATGCACAAACTGCGCACTTGGGAGCGCACCGTTGGCCACCCGGATCGGCAGAATCTGCGCTGATGGGTTGCGGCTGCGTGGCTACCTAGGGGCATCCACGGTCATTCGGACGCGATGCCGAAGCACCGGGGGATCAGCACCTTCTCGATGAGCGGCTCGCTGGTCTTTTCATCGACGGGCACGATCTTGTTCAGGAATGCCGTGAACTGACGGTTCAGCGTCTCGGAGTTTGGCTCCTTCAGCTGGTTGTGGTCGGCGCGGCCGACGATCTGCCGCAGGCCGTCTTTGATCTCGGCTTCGCGGCCCTTGAGGATGCCCTCGACCTTTTCGGCGTGGCGCTTCTTCACCTGGACGGCGACGACGACCTGCCACATCCAGCTCTCGGTGTTGCGCATGTTCTGGAATCGTTCGTCGACGACCTTGATTTCTTTGAGCGAGTCGCCGTCGTCGTTGTGGATGTTGGCGACGTCTGTCGCGGCGTGTCCGGCCTTGGGGGAGATCACTTTGAACACAGTGATAACCGCGGCGGCCTCGATGACCATCACGGCGGCAACGATACCGATCGTCTTGATCGGCAGGCCTTTCTTCGCCGGCGCTGCTTCCGCGGGCTTGTCGGCTGGCTTTGCGTCCTTCTTCTCGGCCATGGGTAATCACTCTGAACGGAAGGCGTGGGTTCGGCGTTGGCAGCACACTCTGCGCTGCGGTCTGGATCGACCGTGCACGCGTGCGGGTTGACCCGGAGGCAGCTGGGCCGTGACGCCTGTAACGGTTACGCGGCCTGGGATACCACGGTGCCGGCCAGCTCGTCGCCGAGGATGACCAGCAGCCGGTGCTCAACGGCCTGCGGCGTTGCCCCGCTGCGGATCATGGCCGCGGCCTCGATCACCATCGAGCCGCCGATCTGGCCGGCTGCGGTGGCGTTTGGGGCCCCGCGCGAGAGCTTGCGGCTGAACATGGCGATCAGGTTCCCCCCCACCATCAGCAGCATTACAGCGACCGCCAGCCCGGCGACGGATCCGCCGGACTCTCGCAGCTGGCTGAGGGCGAGGTACATCGCGCCGGCCATACCGGTGATGCCTAGCACAGGTGCGAATTTCGCGAGCAGCCGCCCCGCGAACTGGCACTGCTGGTCGGAGCGGTGCATGGCGTTCAGGCGGGCGGTGAGCGACGATCGCAGCTGCTCGGCGCTACGCCCCTGGATGATCTGGCAGAGGGCTGCGGCGATCAACGGGTGATCGTTGCTGGCGGCGACGGCGACCAGCCCCGAGGGGCCGGTTGCGTTGTAGATCGCTGCCGCCTGCACCAGCGGACGCACAAGCGAGCGCGGCGGCGGCTTGCCCGGGAGCGCCCAGAGCCGGTCAACGGCCATGAGACGGGCGGCCACAAACGAACCGGCAACGCCAGCAGCGAGCCCGCCAACAAGATAGAAGAACACTGGGTCCACGGTTGATCCTTGCGATGGGACACCGTGTTATCGGCGGTCAAAGGGCGAGACTGAAGCCGCTTCAACCCCGGTTTTGAGCGTCCCTGCGGGAACCATGCCTGTTCTCAGCGCCCACGGAGCGTTGCGGCCCGTGCCGGCGGACCGGTCACGCCGCGCTCAGGGGGTCATCGCCCGATGACCAGCAACTGCTGCATGAGCTGATCGGTGGTGGTGATTACGCGGCTGGCGGCGGAGTATCCGGTGCTGGCGGTGATGAGGTTGATGAACTCCGCGGCGAGGTCAACGTTTGAGAGTTCGAGCGCGCCGCTGGTGACGCTGCCCGTGCCCATCTTGCCGGGCTCGGTAACGACCGCGGCGCCGGAGTCAGCGCCGACGGAGAAGAGGTTGCCGCCGTCGTCAACAAGCCCCTCGGGGTTTGCAAACCCGGCGACAGCGACCTGCCCGAGCGTGCGCACGAGCCCGTTGTTGAACGTGCCGCTGATGATCCCGTCGTTGCCGATGCTGTATCCGGAGAGCTCGCCCATCGCGCTGCCGTTGCCGCTGAGCTTGGACATTGTGGAGGAAGACGCGGCCTGACCGTCTCCCAGGGCCGTCATCGCGGCAAAGGAGAGGTCGAAGGTCAGTGGGCTCGCGGCCCCTGCGATCGAGGTGCGGTCGATGCTCACCGACAGCGGCGTGGTGGTGGAGAGGTGACCGTTCTCGTCAAACTGCATCGTGCCGGTCGAGATCCGCGGGTCGCCGTCGTTGTCATCAACCGAAGAGACGTCGTAGCGCCAGGTCGTGCCGGGGGTGGTGCCGCCACGGGCGACGAGCGTCATGGTGACGCCGACGTTAACGGCGTTGCCGAGCGAGTCGTAGACGACGAAGTTGGTGCGTGCGGATTCACCGTCGGCGCTGGTGTTCTTTGTCACCGTGAAAGGTGTAGCCGCGGTTCCGGTTCCGCCCGGGTAGACGCGGATGTTGGCGTCGGCGATCGCGATGTCGTTGAGCGCTCCGGTGTTGCCGACAACGGTGATCTCGCCGGTTCCTGCGTTGAGCGTAACGCCCGGTGTATAGCCGTTGGGGTTGGCTGCGCCGGGCTGGATCGTCAGCGCTGTCGCCAGGAAGTCCATGTATTCCTGGAGGGTGGTGGTCGCCGTCACGGTAAGGCTTGAGTCGGGCACGTCGAACGCGCCGGCGAGGGTCCCGCCCTTGTGGGCGCCGTGGAGAGTGATCACGTCTCCGGCGGCGGCGATGGGTGCCGGGATCGCCGCGGTGTTCTGCAGGTTGACCAGCAGGCTGGTCGCGGCGATCGGCCCGGAGGTGTCGGTCAATGCGCCAAGGGTGAGCCGAGAGCCGGCGTTTGCGATCGGCGCGGTGCTGTCGCCGCGGAGGTTGCCGGTGAGCGCGGCGTTGGTGGTTGCCTGTGCGATGCGCAACTGCCCGAGGGGGATCGTGACAGGCGTCAGCGTGGTGCGGGTGACCTGGAAGTCGGCGTCGACGCCCCAGCCCATCAGTCGGTCGCCCGTGCCGTTGACGACCTGTTGGTTTGAGTTGAGCGTGAAGTTCCCGGCGCGGGTGTAGAACCGGCTCTGGCCGCGGTCGACCATGAAGAAGCCGTTGCCGGCGATGGCCAGATCGGTCTGGTTGCCGGTCGATGACAGCGAGCCTGCGCCGAAGTTCCGCTGGGTGCCGCCGATGCGCACGCCGAGCCCGATCTGCAGCGGGTTGGTGCCGCCGGAGACATCTCCGGGCGCCGACCCCAGGCTGAAGTTGCGCGAGAACTGCGTCTGGAAGAGCAGCCGGTTGGACTTGTACGCGGTGGTGTTGACGTTGGCGATGTTGTTGCCGATGACGTCGAGGTTTCGCGCGTTGGCGTTCAGACCGGAGAGCCCGGTGTACATCGCGGTGGTGGAGGCCATTGAGGAGACTCCTGCGGGGAGCGGTTCGGTGGGAGAACGTGGGCTACCGGATCGATCTTGACGCAGCGCCGGGCCCGCCCAGGCGTGCGAGGAGTTGCTGCTCGATCAGCCCGGCCACCGTCGGCGGGCCTGCTTCGCCGGGCGCACCACCGGCGACCTCGGCGGCCAGCGACGAGGGCGGCGCGGCGAGGACGCCATCGATGTCGGTGATCGCGACCGTTCGAGGGTCCAGCACGGCGGTCACCTGGCGGTTGAGCACATCGAGCTTGACGGCCTGGCCGTCGATGAGCACGAGCGCATCGACCATGCCGGCCGATTCGGCGTGGTCGGCGGCGATCGCGATGCGCTGCAACTGCTCGGGCGAGAGCTTGCCGGCGGCCTCCGGCGCCGCTTCGACAGGGCGGTCGCTGGTCACGTTCCCGGCGCGCGCTGCTGAGAGCAGGCTGGAGAAATTCAGGCCGCCGACAGTCGCCGCCGCTGCCGCGGTCGGCGTGTGCGCCTGCGTTCCCAGCAGCGCCCGCAGCATGTTCGTTGAGAGCGTGCTCATCGGGCGCCCGCCCCCCCACTCTCGGAGGTCACCGGTCCAACCGACTGCTCCTGGGGCGGAACCGACGCGGCAGGCGGCACCGATCCGGTCGTGTTCGGCGCTACCGCCGGCGTGTTGTTCGTCGGGGGCGGCACAACAGGCGGTGGCTGGCTTCCTTCGAACAAGGGAACATCGACGGTGTCGATGTTGTTGATCGCGATGCGGTAGCCGGAATCAAGAACGAGCGACGCGCCGCTGCTGGTACGCACGATCGAGACCGCGATGCCCGATTGACGGGTGCCGTTCTCGCTGACGCCGCTGACCGCGGCCCCGAGCAGGCTGCTCGCGGCGGCGAATTGGTTCTGGCTCACCAGCTGATCGAGCTTCGCTGTGAGTGACGTCGAGCTCTCGATCTGCCTGAGGCTCGACATCTGCTCGAGGATGTGGCTCGAGTCGTTGGGCTTCAGCGGGTCCTGGCTCGTCAGCTCGGCGGTCATGATGCGAACGAACGACTCGCTCGAGAGCTCGGCGAATTTGTTGCCGCCGGAGACGTTCGAGCCCGATGTGACGCCGGAAACGGCCATGGGAATCTCCAGTCGCTCCCGCGGATGTGCGTGAGCGGCGCCGAACGACTACGCCACGGCGTCGAGCCGGAAGGTCAGCACCTGGAGGACTCCGCCCTCAGAATCGACTTCGGGAACCGAGGGCGTCCTGCCCGTCCCGTTGTCGGCACGCGGGCTGTCCTGCCCGTGTGGTGCGGGAGGAGTGATCGCAATCTCCTTGCCAACCGGTCCATCGCCCGCCAGGACGTCAGGAAGCGTGTGCGGATTGCCCGCCGGTGATTCGGGCGCGGCAAGTGCGCTGTCCTCTTCGATCAGCATCGACTCAACGCGCAGTCCTTGCCGCGTGATCGAGGCGCGAAGGTCGTCGATCGCCTTGCCAACGGCGGCCTTGGCCTTCGCGCTTCCTACCTGGAACCGCACGTTAACGGTCTCGCCGCTGACGTGCATCGCGATGCGCATTGAGCCAAGTGAGGAGGGGTAGAGGCGGAGCGTGACCAGTCGCTCGCCGCCCGGTGATGGCAGGTCGCGCATCGCCACCTGCAGCCCGTGCTCGACCTGCTCGGCAACCTGCGCGGGGGCTTTGCTTTCGCGCGATTGAATGGCATTGGGCGCGCGTTCTGCCCGCCCGGCAGCGCCGCCCGAGATGGCCGTGAGGGTCGGCACGAGCGACACCCGCTGTTCGCCCGCCCGTAGCGGTGGCTGGACTGTGCTGGCACTGGCGGCCGCGGCTTTGGCGGTCGCGTCCGCCTGCGCGTCTTTGTTCTGCGGCGGCTGTGCGGGAGTCGCCAGTTTGCTCTCTTGCGCCCGCCCGCTCGCCTGCTGGCGTGACACCGGCTGGGCAGTGGTGGCATCGGTGTCCGCCCGCTCGTGGCTGGACGGCAGTGGCGAATCGGTGGTCGAGCGATTTGTGGCGGCGTCTTGCTCCGCTTGTTCTAGCGCCGGTGCGGCTGGCGCTGCCGGCTCCGCATCGATCCCGTTTCGGGCGGCCTGGGTGTTTCCCGCGACCGTCCGGGCGGCGCGTGCCTCTGCCGCGGGCTTCAACCGCAATACCGGGTCAACCCCTTCGAGGATTACCGAGACAACTTCCTGGTCAAACGAAGGCGTGCTCTGCTCGTCGGCAGCACCCGTGGAACCGGGGGTGCTTTGACCGTTCGTCTGCGGGTTCTCTGCGGGCGTGGCCGCTCGCGAGCCGGCTCTGTCTGAGGTTGCTTCTGCTTCGGCCGAGCCACCCGGCCGCTTGCTTTCATTCCGCCCGTTGACCGTGTCGGGGCGGTCAGCTGTCGGGGGCCCAATCTCGCGGCCCGACCGCGGCTCCGAACGCTTCTCGGTCAGTTGATCCATGAAGCTGGCCACCCCGCTGGGCTTGTGTTGCGCGTGGGTCCGCAGCTTCTGCGCGTTGGACTGCGCAGTAAGCGACGAAGCACCGGCGGCGGTGGCGAGCGGGTTTGCCGAGTTGCTGGCTGGCGGAAGTGGTTTCATGGTCCTGCGGCAGCGGCGGCGGTCACTTCGCCTCGCTTCCGCAGGTCTTCAAGCAACTCCGCTGCCAGCTTCTCGTCCCCCTTGATGAACTCGGCGAGGATCTTGGACCGGGCCCTGTCGCTCATCGAGGCGAGGTAGCGGATGACAATGTCCCGCTGCTTCTTGGCCTGGAACGTGCCGTCGACGGCCTGCGGGCCGGGCGGGACGGCGAGGATGGCGCTGAGCAGCTTGGCGGCGTCGGCAGGCTTCTGGGCCTCGAGTGCTCCCACCGCCTGCTGGAACTGCTCGTCCTGCGAGAGCTGCTTCCACTCCGCCTGGCGGTTGTCGAACTCTGCGCGGGCGGCGTCGAGCGCCGCCGTCTGGCGGTCGAGCTCGTCGCGCCGGGTCTGGATGAGTTCCTTGAGCTGGCGGGCTTCTTCCTTCATCCGCGCCATCTGCTGGTCGAGCATGTCCTGCGCCTGACGCTGCCCCTCGATCTTCTGGTCAGAGGACACGGGAACACCCTCACGCTTGCTCGCGGCGGCGGCTTCCTTTGCCTTGGCCTCCGCCTCCGCGGACACGCGGGCCTCCTCGCTCGCCTGCTCGGCAATGGTGGGCTTGAGCACCTCGTGAACGGCACGCAGGCGCTCGACGTTGAGGTGGTCGGTCGCGAAGAGCCAGCCGACGAAGCCGCCGACGGCGACGAGGTTGGCCACCGCGAGGAAGGCAAGGATGTTCCAGACGCGTTTCATGTTGCGGCTCCTTCGAGCGTGTCTTCGACGCGGCCGAACCGCATCAGTGTGAGATCGTCAAGCTCGGCCGACTCGCGCCGCGCTTCTTCGGCCTTCCAGCGTTCGAGCTGCTGCTCCCGCAGCTTCTCCACCGCCTTGCGTGCGACGGCCGCCCCGGTGAGCTGGGTCCGCGCCGCCTCCAGGCGTTTCATCACACCCGCCAGTTCGATGGCGAGCGCCCGCAGTTCGGCCAGCCCGTGCAGGCCGGCGGTCGCCTGCAGACGGACCGACGAGACAACGACTCGCCCGACACCTTCGCCCCCGGCGCCCAGCAGCGCCCGCATGTCGTTTCGTTCCTGGGTCAGACGGCCCTGCACGGCGCGGACGCGTTCGTCGAGTTCGACTCGCTGCCGCTCGAGCTTCGCCACCACGAGCTGCCGCTCGCGCTCGATGCGTCGGCGTTGCTCGAGCGCGGCTTCCAGGTTGAAGACAAAGCGTGGCATGGTGTGGCGTTAAACAGTCGGCGTCGGTCAGGCGCTGCGCCGGGCTCCCTGGGTGTGTTGCTGGGCGTTTCCGGACTCAAGGGCCAGCTTGATCATCTTGGCGCGGGCGTCCTCGAACCGCTCGGCGGTCTTGTCCTGCCTGAGCAGCTCGTTGATCCGCCCGTGATAGCCGATCGCCAGGTCCGTCTCGGCGTTGGCGCCCTTCGCGTACGCCCCGATCTGCACGAGGTCTTCAACCTCCCTGTAGAGCGCGAGCAGGCGGACCAGTTGCCTGCGTGCCGCCTGGTGGGTCGCGTCGGTCACGTCGTCGGCGACGCGGCTGACCGAGTCGAGCACGTCGATCGCCGGGTAATGCCCCTTCTGCGCCAGTGAGCGTGAGAGGATGATGTGCCCGTCGAGGATGCCGCGCGCCGCGTCGGCCACCGGCTCGGTCATGTCGTCGCCCTCGACCAGCACCGTGTAGAGGCCGGTGATCGCTCCTCCACCGAGCGACGGCACCACGGCCCCGGCCCGCTCGAGCAGGCGGGCCATCGCCGAGAAGACGCTCGGGGTGTACCCCTTGCTCGCAGGCGGCTCTCCGGCGCTCAGGCCGACCTGTCGCTGCGCGTGGGCGAAACGCGTCACCGAGTCCATCATCAGCATCACGCTCATGCCGTGGTCACGGAAGAACTCCGCCACGGCGCACGCGCTCATCGCGGCGCGGATACGCATCAGCGGCGACTCGTCGCCCGTTGCGACGATCACCACGCTCCGCGCCAGCCCCGCCTTTCCGAGTGAGTGCTCGATGAAGTCCTTTACTTCACGGCCGCGCTCGCCGATCAGCGCCACCACGTTGACGTCGCTGGCGCAGCCGCGCGTGATCGAGCCCAGCAGCGTGCTCTTGCCAACGCCCGGGCCGGCGAAGAGGCCGATGCGCTGGCCGCGCCCGAGCGTTGTCATCAGGTCGATCGCCCGAACGCCCGTCGGCATCGCCTCTGTGATCCTCGAGCGGCTCATCGAGGGGAGCGGGGAAGGGTCGAGCGGCTGTGGCAGCAGGTCGTGCAGCACCGGGCCGCCGTCGATCGGCTCTCCGAGTCCGTTGAGGACTCGCCCGAGCATGCACCGCCCCACCGCCACCGACTTGTTCGAGTGCAGCGCGACGACACGGTCGCCCGAGCGGATGCCCGTCGTCTGGCCAAGCATCATGACGATCGTGTGCAGCCCCGAAAAGCCGACCACCTCACCGACGGCCGACGGCGACTGCCGCGGACCGAGCTCGGGGAGGTGGACAAGCGAACCGACCGGGGCAGGAAGGTCCCGCACCAGCAGGCTCAGGCCGCGCACGGCCTCGACGCGTCCGACAACGGCGATCGGCTGCAGGCCCCCGCTGGTCTGGTCACCCACACCGCCCACCGTGCTCATCGCCGCGCTGAGAAGGCTCATGCGGGCACCCCCGCTGAAGCCGGTGGCAGGAGCACATCGACGATGCGCTGCAACTGCGTGTCGATCGAGGCGTCGATCTGCCCCCCACCGGCGGCGAGACGGGCCACGCAGGAGCCGCGTGCCAGGGCGGCGTCGTCGACGAGTTCGACATCCACGTTGTGCTGGGTGCGGGCGGCGAGCGTGGGCATGGCGCGCGTCAACAACTCCCGGTCGTCTGGGTGGCAGGCGACCTGCAAACGCGTGGGCCTGAGAACCAGTGCGAGCACCTCGGCCATCTGAACCGCAACGATGAGCGGGTCGAGCTCGATCTGACGCTTGCAGACCTTTGCGGCGATCAGCGCCGCCAGGCGTACGACGTCCTGCTGCCCCTCGGCGAGGAAGCGTTCGCGCGTCTGCACGAAGGCGTCGAGCGCCGCCGTCCAGCCCGCGCTGAGGCGCTTGATGTCGGCGTCGGCCGCCTGCAGGGCCTGAGCGATTCCTTCCTGCTTTCCGGCGGCGCGGCCCTCCTCCAGGCCGCGGGCGTACCCCTGCTCGAAGCCCACCTTGTCTGCCCCTTCGATGATCGAGGCGCGGTCGGCGAGGGCCTCCTGCTCGATGCGTACGGCCTCCGCGCGGGCGCCGTCGAGGAGGCGCTGGCCCTGCCGGCGCAGGTCGCCAAGGTCCAGGACGATCGCGTCCCTTGTCATCACGGCGGCCTCTGAACTGCGCACAAGCGCCATCGAACGTCACTCCGGGAGAACACCACCGCCCGCGCTTAAACGACCAGTTCTTCCCCGCCGCCGCCGCGACCGGCGATGATGATCTCGCCGCTGTCTTCCAGGCGGCGCACGATGTCGACGATCTTCTGCTGGCTCGCCTCCACGTCGCTCACGCGCACCGGGCCCATGAACTGCATGTCCTCCTTGATGAGCGTCGCGGCACGCTCGGACATGTTCCTGAAGATCTTGTTCTTGAGGTCCTCGCTGGCGGTCTTGAGCCCGAGCGCCAGCTCGTCGTTGTCCACTTCCTTGAGGATCATCTGGATCCCCTTGTCGTCGACGAGCTTGATGTCCTCGAAGACGAACATCAGCCGACGGATCTGCTCGACCAGTTCAGGGTCGTCGGCCTCGAGCCCCTCCATCACGCTCTTCTCCGTCGAGCGATCGGCAAGGTTCAGGATCTCCGCAACGGTCGGCACACCTCCCGCCTTCTCCATGCTCTGCATCAGCATGCTCGACAGGCGCGACTCGAGCCCCTTCTCAACCTCCTTGATCACTTCGGGGTTGGTCTGCTCCATGTTGGCGATGCGTTTGATGACCTCGATCTGCTTCTGCAGCGGCAGGCCCGCGAGGATCTCTGCCGCCTTGTGGTGCGCCAGGTGGCACAGGATCAGCGCGATCGTCTGCGGGTGCTCGTCCTGGATGAACGTCAGCAGGTTCTCGCTCTCGGCCTTCTGCAGGAAGGCGAAGGGTGTCTTCTGCACCTGCGTCTGGATCTGCGCCAGCACCTTGTCGGCCATCTTCGGGTCGAGGCTCTTGCCCAGCAGCACCTTTGCGTACTCCAGCCCGCCCTCGCTCGCGTACTGGCTGGCCATCGACATGCCGTAAAACTCTGCGACGACCGCCTCGCGGAGCGTGTCGTTCACGCGCCCCAGCCCGGCGAGTTCGCGTGTGACTTCCTCGACCTGCTCGGCGGGCATCACCTTCAGCATCGAGCCCGCCGTGACCGGGTCGAGCGTCAGCAGAAGGATCGCCGACTTGGTGATGCCCTCCAGCTGGGCGGGGTCCTCGGGCAGTTTGTCTCCGGGCTTGCGCGGCATCTCAACGCTCCACGTTCAACCAGCGGTTCATCAGGCTCGCGGCGTCGAGCGGCGTCTTCTTGACGAGCTCTTCGATCGACTCGAGCATCTTCTTCGTCTTGATCTGCGACTCGCCGAGTTCGATGCCGACCATCGCCGTCGCCCCTTCGTCGGCCTCGCCGACCACGTCGTCGCCCGTCTCCATCACGGGCGGGAGGCCCGCGAGTTCCTCCGGAGAAGGCAGGTTTTGCGGTTTGGCGCTCTTGCGCACGAGCATCAGCATCATGCCCAGAGCGACACACGCCAGCGCGCCAAGGAACGCCGTCCTGATCGTCTGACCCGTCGCCAGCTGCGACATCAGCCCACCGCCGGTGCTGCCGCCGATCGAGGCCATGTTGGACCCTACGCCCCCGCCCCCGCCACCCAGCCCCGACATGCCCAGCTGCATCACCGGGATCAGGCTCACCGTCACACGCTGGATCGAGCTGGCGGCGGTCTCGACCGCCGCAGTCTGCACGAGGGGCGTGAGGTCCTTCTCGATCCTCGACTTCTCAAGCGCGAACGCGGCGTCGATCTCCGTTTGCGTCGGCTCGTCGCTCGCGCCCCCGCCCGCCGCGCCGCCGTTGGCAGCGCCCGCGGCCGCCGGCCCTTTCTTGGTCCGCACGAGATTGACCATGTACTCGCGGCTCAGCGACACCATGACGCTCACGCGCGTGGGCATGCCGCCGGGGGCCAGAACATCCTCGAGCTTGCTGCCGAGCCCGACCTTGCTCTTCTCTGTCTCGGTCGTCTTGGTCGATGCCGACGCGGGCCCGCCGCCGCCGCCCGCGTTGATGTCCTGCGGCACGTTGCTGACCACGCCCGGCGCCGCCGCTCCGGTCGTCGAGGATGCGCCCTGCGCGGACTTCTCGGTTGTTTCGTCGCGGCTGGTTGACTCTGGCAGGCTCACCGAGCCCGACTTGAGGAAGGTCTCGGTCTTGGTCCGCTTCACGGTGTTGTCTGCCTGCACGCTCACCGAGACGATCGAGAGCGGGTCGATGCGGCTGACCACCTCGGCAACTTTTCGCTGGATGCGGTCCTCGTGCTTGGCCATCAGGTCGATGTAGCTCTCGCCGGCGGCGCCGAGCCCCTCGCCGAGCGAGCCGGTCGATCGCGGCACAAACTGCTCGCCCCTGCGCTGGTCGATCACGCGCACGTCGCTCATCGCAAGCCCCGCCTTGGCGCCGCTCACCATCGCGGCGATCGCGTCGACCATGTCACGGTCCATCGGGCGTCCCTGCTTCATCAGCACGCCGACGCTCGCGGTGGCTTTCCGGTAGGCCGAGCCCATGCCGATCGACTCCGGCGCATCGATCATCACCGTCGCGCGTTCAACACCCTTGAAGTTGCCGATCACGCCCGAGAGCACCTCGCACAGCGCGGCGTTCGCCAGGCGGTCGCCATCGCGGGTGCCCATCATCCAGTTCTGCCCCTTCGCCAGCGCGGCGAAGAGCGACTGGGTGTTGTCGGGGAGCTTGCCCGCCTGCTGCAGGTAGGCGAGCGCGTACATCCGCTTGTCGGGAGCGACGTAGACCTTTCCACTCTTGGTGGTGTGCTCGATGTCCGCCTCGGTCAGCGTGGTCTCGGCGGCGGCCTGCTCCGTCGGGCCCATGTCGGGCAGCAGCGGCACCAGCGACGGCTTGCTCGACCAGAGCGCAACCAGTGCGAGGGCCATCACGCCGACCACCAGCAGCGAACCGATCAGGGCCCGGTCCTTGCCGGAAAGCCCGCCGAGTTGGCGCATGATCGTCGCCCAGGCTTGTCGAAGAGCACCCATCGGATCCTCCGCTGCAGAAACCAGGCGCGTTCCACGCGCCGTGCAAGGTCAAGCCACCGGTGAACCCGGCCAGCCACCGGTGTGTGTCGGCCAAAGCTGCACGGGCGCTTGAAGAACCTTGCGCCCCGGCAAGCGCAAGAACTGCCGAACGGGTGAGGTGGCACGCTGGCCACTAGACTTGGCCCGATGACCGCACCCACACACCCACCCGACGGGACCGCCGAGGCGATCGAACTGTCGCTCCTCGCGCCGGCCCACAACGAGCAGGACAACGTCGAGCGGCTTGTTGAAGAAGGTGGCGCGGCCCTCGCCGCTGCGGTCGGAGGAGGTGTGGAGGGGGCACTCGGACGCTACGAGTTTGTCATCGTTGACGATGGCTCAACCGACCAGACCAGAACCAGGATCGCGGCACTGATCTCCGGCCGCCCTTGGCTGCGGTGCGTCGCCATGACCCAAACTCCGCCGGGCAAGGGGAACGGGCAGTCCGCGGCGTTCTACGCGGGCGTGCGTGCTTGCCGCGGCCGCCTGATCGCCACCCTTGACGCCGACTTGCAGAACGACCCCGCCGACCTGAAGGCGATGGTTGACCTCATGAACCGCACCGGCGCGGACCTTGTGCAGGGCGACCGATCGCACGCACGCGCAGACAACGCTGTGCGCAAGATCACAAGCCGCATCGGGCGGCTGTTCCGCAACCTGATCCTCGCCGACGCCGTGCGGGACACCGGTTGTTCGCTGCGCGTGATGAAGCGGGAGGTCGCGCTGCAACTCCCCCTCCAGTTCAAGGGCATGCACCGCTTTATCCCGATCACCGCGGTACACCTTGGGTACAAGGTCGTCGAGATGCCGGTCCACCACCGGCCGCGGGTGGCCGGCGAGACAAAGTACGGCTTCGGCATCTGGCAGCGGGCGCTGCCGGGCCTGATCGACTGCTTTGCCGTCCGCTGGATGGGTAAGCGGCGGCGGCCGACCGCTTCGACCGAGATCGGTGCGGACTTTTCAGACGGAGCCAAGCGATGACCCTCTCGTCGGATACCAACCCGCCCAAGAAGGGCATGAACTGGGGGCCCGCGCTGGCGATGGCGGTGCTGCTGCTGCTTGGCGCGTGGGTCGCCTTTGCGCCGGATGTGCCCCAGCCCAGGCCCGAGGGTGCCGAGCGAGCCAAGCTCAGCATCGGCCAGGTGAAGGGTGTTCTGGAATGGATGCCAAGCCTGCCACCAAGCGGCTCATCGGCCGAACGGAAGCCCGAGACCTTTACGATCAACTACCGTGATGGCACCAGCTCTGGGCCGCTCGGCCGCGGGCAGATCGAGTCACTCCTGGGGCCCGCAGCCGTCGCGCAGATCACCAGCGGCGGCAGCAACTGGCTCTTCCGGGCGTTCAATGTGTCGAACTGGTTTGGCGTCGCCTGGGTGTCGCTCGGCTTTGGCGGGCAGATCGTCTTTGGCGGCCGCTGGATCGTGCAGTGGCTCGCCAGCGAGAAGGTGAAGTCGAGCTCCGTGCCGGTGTCGTTCTGGTGGATGAGCCTCGCCGGCAGCGTCGTGCTGTTTGCCTACTTCGTCTGGCGGAACGATGTAGTGGGCGTCATGGGCCAGACCAGCGGCGTCGTCATCTACGCCCGAAACATCCAGCTCATCCGCCGGCAGGCCCGCCGGGCCGCTTCTGAGGCCGCGGTCCCCGCCGCCTGACCCCCTCCAGAGGGGCGGGTGTTGCAATCGGGCCCTGAAACGGGGATGATCCCCGCATGCGGGCATTCCTCGACGAGCGATCAATTGATGTTCCCGACGGCTCAGTCGCGTCTGCGATCGCGACGGCTCGTGCCGCCGCGGGCGCGAGCGGCCGCATCGTGGTTGACATTCTCGTCGACGGGGAGCGCCTCGACGACGAGGCGCTCGACTCTCCGAGCACACTCCCAGCGGGGGACATTGAGCTCAAGTGCATCTCGGCCGACCCTCGCCGGTTGGTTGCGGAGAGCTTCACGGATGTTGCAAACGCGCTCGCCAGCGCTCGCCCGGCGCAGCACGAAGCGGCCGAGGCGCTCCAGACGGGCAAGCTCGACGCAGCGTTTGAGAACATCGCCGGCGTCCTTGAGGTCTGGGACGCGGTCCACCGCGTGACCGAGCAGGGCCCGGCGCTGATCGGCGTCTCGCTCGCCGCGCTCGAGCAGGACGCCACTCCAGACGGCGGGGGTGTTCAGGCGGCGCTTGTGTCACTCTCGGGCACGCTGCAGCAGGTGAAAGAAGCCGTTGCAGCGCAGGACTGGTCGACCCTCGCTGACCTGCTCAGCCACGAGCTTGACGGAGCAGCCGAGCACTGGTCAAAGCTCCTGCTGGCGCTCGCAAAGCGGGCAGAGGGCGGAGTGTGAGCGAAGCCTCCCGTCAGCGCCAGCCCGGTCCGCGCGCTCAGCCAGCGTCCGACCCGCCGGAAGAAGCATCCGGCACGCCGGCGACAGCGGTAAGCCTCTCCAAAATCGACCAGGCCATGGAGGACGCGAGCGTTGCGCTTGTCCAGCGGAAGTACTTCGCCGTTGAGCGCATCTGCTCCGAAGCATTGCGGACGGCGATCGCCGCCGAAGACTTCGAGCGGGCGGCGCGGATCTGCATGCCGCTCCAGGAGGCACGGCGGCTCAAACGCCAGTTGGCGATCGACGCGAACCACGTTGAGATCGTCAAGGACCCCGTCGCCGACGGCATGACAATCCGGCCGGGGTGCTATGTCGTGTGCCCGCCGCGGGTGGGGGCGGAAGCACGCACCATCCGCCAACTCGCCGACGCGGCGGAGGTGCCGGTCGTGGTGATTGCGCGCGAGCCGGCGACCCGCGCCGGGCTCTGCCCGATTGTCGCCGTCGGGCCGGTCACCGTCCGTGCGTTCATCGCCGAGCCTGCCCCGGCGGTCGCCAAGGGCGCGCCCCGATCACGGAAGGGGGCCAAGGCCGCCGCGACCCCGCCGGTGGCGCAGCCGCCGGTGACGTTCGGCCCGTGGGCCCCACCCCCGATCGAATGGGTCCTCGCCGCGAGCGAAGCCCTCGGCGATGCGGCGCTGGCGCTGGCGACATCGCCCGTTGCCGCCGACCGCGCTTGCGAGCTCTTTGCCCGACTGCAGTCGTGCCCTGACCACGAGAAGCTGCACCAGCGCCTGATGGAGGCGTGCGAACTGGCCGCCCGCGAGCCGCGCAAGAAGAAGTCCGCCGCGCCGCTCCCGCCGGAGCTTGACGAGTTTGGCGAAGGTTCGCTCAGCTCAGAGGAATAGGGCGTGGCAGCCGCACGCCCGGCGGTGGCGCAATGAAAAAGCGCCCGCGACAACGCGAGCGCTGCCTTGAATCAAGTAAGCTCGATCGCTCGTTACCAGCGGCCGTTGCTGGTGCCGCCGCCGCTGCTGACACCGGCGCCGCCGGTGCTGTTGTTGCGTGCGTTCTGGTCGCCGACAACTGCGCCGCCGATGCCGCCGGCGACAGCGCCGATCGCAGCACCCTTGCCCGCGCTGCCGGTGACCGAGCCGATCGCCAGGCCGCCCAGTGCGCCGAGCGTTGCGCCCGAGAGCGCACCCTCACCGGCGTTGTTGCAGGCGGTCAGAGAGAGGACGCTCGCGGTAAGAGCGGTAAGGGCGATCAACTTTTTCATTGCTGTGCGTGCCATTGTTTAGACTCCGCGCGGCCTCGGGGCCGCATTTGTTTAACGATCACTAACCATATCTGGTTTCGACGGTCTGGATGACTGGATGCAGAGTTTGCAGCGAATAGGAACAACACCCTAACGCGGATCGGGCGTACAGCCTTTGGGAGATGGCCTGTGGCCCGTCAGCCGCCTCGTTAGTTATTGAACACACCCTTGGGCAAGTTGGCGAGCGCTTCGCGCTGCGGCACAGCCCGGTCCAGCAGGTTCCGGATGGCATCAAGCTGTGTCCGAATGATCGCCGACCTGCGGAGGGCGTCCCCTTCGGCGAGCAGGCGGTACTTCAGTTCCGGGTCGGGGAGCACGCTGAAGGTGACCAGTTCAAGGATCGCAGAGGTCGGCACATCCTCGTCGGCAAGGTGACCCACAATCGCCTTTGCCTCACGCAAGTCGCGCAGGCTGGTGCCGGCGAACAGGGCCGTCAGCCGCGAGCGCTCCGACATCATCGTGTCTTCTTCTGTGTCCACCCCGACTGGGCGCAGGTGCGCCAGCCGGTAGGGCTTGCCGTGGTCCTGCGGCTCGAGTTCCTGGATGATCTGGGCGCGGCACACGCCCTGCAAGAGCAGGTTGTACCTCCCGTCGTCGAGGCGGTGGTGCTGCACGACCTGGCCGACGCAGACGGCGGGGCGCACTGCCGGCGGCATCGAATCACCCGGTTCGTCGTGGTCCTTCCACGAGTTGTCGGCGTAGACCGCCAGGGCAAGCTGCCCGCTCCCCTCCAGCACGTCGCGCGTCAGCGCCCGGTAGCGCTTCTCGAAGATGTGGACCGGGAGCACCGCGTGGGGCATCAGCGTCACCTGCGCCAGCGGGAACAGCGGCATCGGCTTGCCGAAATCGACGGAGATCGATTCGCCCTCGCTCATGGCCGTTACTCCTTCAGCGGGTCGGGCTTGAACAGCTTGGTGTCCAGCGCCCACTGCTTCTCGGTGAAGTTTCCACCCAGGTTTCCTACCGGCGCTTCGCGGTCGGGGCGGGCGGCCGCGAGTGAGATAAACGTCTTGGCGTCGAGGTTGTCCAGCATCGCCACGAGGATGGCCTCCGGCGTTGACGGCACCTTGGCGGCGCCGAACTCGGGCTTATCGTGGTGGCTGATGATGATGTGCTGGAGCACCGTCACGGCGTACTTTGGCAGCCTGATGCCGGCGGTGCGCATCACCTGCTGCGAGCGGTCGTGCAGCATGATCGCGCCCTCGACCAGGTGCCCGATCAGCTCGCCGCGGTCGCTGTAGCTGAAGGCACGGTCCCACACCAGCTCGCGCGTCTTGCCAAGGTCGTGGAGGAAGAGCCCCATCATCACGATGTCGCGGTTGATCTTGGGGTAGAGCGGGCAGACCGCGTCGGCCAGGCGCAACAGGTTCAGCGTGTGCTCCAGCAGCCCCCCGATGTACGCGTGGTGCATCGACTTGGCGGCGGGCGCCTGCTTGAACATGGCCATCAGGGGCGCGTCGTCGAGGTAGACCTTCGCCAGCGCCTTCATCCCCGCGTGCTCGAGCGTGCCAAGGAGCGTGACAACCTCGGCGAACATTTTCTCCGGGTCGTTGGCCGAGACGGGCAGCAGCTCGCGCATCTGCTCGATCGTCGCTTCCGACGGCGCGATGCTGCGCAGGATGATCTGCATCTCCCCCTGGTAGGCCTGCGTCTCACCCTCGAGGTAGGCGAACCCTTCGGCGGGCAGGCTCTCGTACGTCTCGCGGTCGATCGACCACATGCGCCCGGCCATCTCCCCCGTTTTGTCCTTTACCAGCACCTTCAGGAACGGCTTGTCGTTCTTCGTGCGCCCCAGCTGCGTGTTGCTGATGCAAAAGAGCCCCTGCACGTACTCGGACGGCTCAAGCTGGGTGATGTAGCGGCGGCTGCCGGGCGTGTTGGTTGGCGCTGCGGTGGTCGTCATATCCGTAAGTGTAGGGAACGCCCGCGGAACAGCAACCCCTCGCGGGCGAGGCTACGACCGCCCTGACAGCAAGACCAGCACGGCGAGGTCGTAGCCCGCGTGCGTCCCTACCACCACCCCGAAGCCACGGGAGAGATAGACACAGGCGAAGTACGCCCCCGCGGCGGTGTAAAACAACGCGTTGCCCCACCGCACCCGCGCCAGCGCTGCGCCCGGCCCCTGATTCACGAGCGTCTCCACCGCCGAGAAGAACCCCTGGCCCGTTTGCGGGTCGTAGGTAAACGCCGCGTCGTGGTAGACCGCAAAGCAGAGCGAAGTCAGGGCCACGCACACCACCGCGCGCGTCCCTTTCGATGTCACAAACGACTTGAGGATCGTGTCGGTCGCCGCGATCATGATCAGGCGGAAGAGCAGTTCCTCGTACACCCCCGCACCCACCGCGATCGTTGCCCGTGCCTGCCACGGCATGGTGCGCAGCGAATCACCCGCCTGGGCCGCCGCCGCCAGCGCGCTCCCCCCGGTGCCAGCCCCGGTCATCCGAGCCGCGGCGTCTGTGACCACCGCCGCCAGCACGATCAGCGGCAGCACCCACATCGCCGACTCAAGGAACATCCCCATGACCACCATCGGTCGGACGGCCCAGCGGTCGTGCCGGATGACGTGCATCACCATCAGCACCACGGCGATCATGATGCCGGGCACCATCAGGCCGATCACGCCGAAGTGCTCGAAGAAGAGGTTCAGCAGCGACTCCGCGCGGATCTGCGTCGTCACGTTCGCCGCCGGGTCGCGCAGGAACCAGATCGACCCCACCTCGTAGAGCACGATCAGCGGCACGAGAAAGACCAGCGCGTGCAGGGGCAGGCGCGAGAGCGTCCAGTAGTCGTCACGCCACCGGTCCGGCGTGGCCGCCTTCGCCTTCGTCCGATGCCGCTCCTGAATTCGACGCACGTTCGACAAGGCCGCATCATTCGCAGCGGACAGGGTCCCCGCCACGGAAGAGAGGTGCCCTTTGCGAGGGGCTGCCCACGCCGCGATCAGCTGCAGCCAGCAAAGAAGAGGTCGATGAACGCGATGAAGTCGTTGTTGTCGAACCGACCGTCCCGGCCGCGCACGCCGCCCTGGGCGCCCAGATCGGCCCGTTCGTTCTGGTCGAAGAACAAGTTGATAAAGACGACAAAGTCGTTGTTGTCAAAGTGTCCGTCGGGCCCGGCCGCACCGCCCTGGCTCCCCACATCCGCCGGGGAGAGGACGAACGTCCGCGCGGGTGTGGCTGCGCTGATGCAGGCGGTGCCGAGAGCGTCTGAGTAGTGGGCGGTGACGGTGCACGCGATGTCAGCTTCCCCCCCGTTGCCGCCGCCGAGCAACGCGCCCGGCAGGCTGAGAGTGGCCGTGACGGCCGAGGGAACCGCACCCGCGTCGATCGGCTGCCCGTTCAACGTCCACTGATAGCTCAGCGCTGCCCCGGGGGCCGTGGCTTGAACGGCGGCCTGTGTCGTCGAACTGAAGCAGACGTCTTGCATCCCCCTCTGCGGCGCGACCGTGAACTGTGGACCGTAGCAGAGCAGCCAGGTGTCGCCCAGTGTGCCGCCCGCGCCCTGGCCGCCAAAGATGACGACCGCTTTGCGTTCCGGGTCGAAAGCCATACCGTGGCTTGAGCGGCCCGGTGGCGTCGGCCCGTCGGTGATGACCGGGGTCCAGCGCCCGCCCCTGTACTCCCAGAGGTCGTTCAGGGGCGTCCCATCACCGCCGACGCCGCCGAAGAGAATCGTGGCATCGCGGACGGGGTCGTAGACCATGGTGTGGCCAAACCGCGGTTGCGGCCCGCCGACCGGCAGCGGCGTCCAGCTCTCGTTTAGATTCCACGTGTCACCCCAGATGGTGCCGTTGGCGCCGGTCCGGCCGCCGAAGAGCAGCGTGCTGAAGCTGCGGTTGGTCACGGTCTGGGCCATCGCGCCGCGCCCGCGGATCGGCGGCACGACCCCAGCCCCCGCCGAAACCTGCGTCCAGTCCTGTCCGGCGAAACCGCCGATGCTCCACGTGTCGTTCAGCGGTGTGGAGCTGTAGTTCTCACCGCCAAACAGCAGCATGCCGTCGAACGTGGGGGCGGCCATTGACCAGAATCGGGCGGAAGGGGCGGTAGAAAGGCCGCCCGAGATGTTCACCCACCGCTCGCCGTCAAACGAGTAGGTATCCGCGCCGGCACCGTAGCCCCCAAACAGGAGCAGGCCGCCGAAGTCTGAACCGGCGAGCGCGCTGGCAGTGCGCGGCGAAACGTTCGCCGTCTGAACGTGCCGCCAGCGGAGGCCGTCGAATGCCCACGTGTCGCCGTACGTTCCACCGGGCCCACTGCCCGCGACGACAAGGCTCTCGGAGGTGCCGCCAGCCCACGCCATGCTCAGTTCGGTGCGCGCAGCGGGAGCCGATGGAGAATTGATCTGTACCCACCGGGGCCTGGGCAGGCCCGGGTTGCCCGCTCCGGTGGCGACGGCGGATGCGCACCCGTAGGAAATGAGGCAGTCATACTGCTCATTGCCCGGGCGGTGCATCGGTAGCCGCAGGGTGGGCGAGTTGGCGGTCTCGTTCTCGCTGACAGGAATGGCCTGACCGCTGACACGCCATTGGTAGCGGATCATCGAACCGGGGAACGCCGAAGCGGAGGCGGTGAGCGAGACCTGCTGACCGGGCGTGCCCAGGACCGCGTACGGTGAACAATCGACCTCTCGCGTGATCGTGGTGGAGGCCGAGAGCTCAACCGGCGTGAAGCCGATGCGGTAGACGCTCTGGCCAACGCTGTAGACAGCTTCGCCGTTGGGCAGCACCGCTACCGCGAGCGGGAGGCTCGGCGGCGTGCTTGCCACGTCGCCCCACGCGCGCCCGTCAAAGCGGGCGACCCGGTAGATGCCGACGTTGCCCGGCAGCACGTTGAACCCGCCGCACGCCAGCAACGACCCGTCCGCCATGACCGCCAAACCCGTTGTGAAACTGAAGTTGCCCGCCCCGGTGTTCGCGTAGTTCTCCCAGGTCGAGCCCGTCCAGCGGACGAGCGTACGCGCCGCGGCGCCTCCCACAGTCAGCAGTGCGCCGCCGGCCACCGGCGATCCGTCAGGGAGGATGGCCATCGCTCGCACGTTGCCGTACACCGGCTGAGGGAGTGTTGACCAGCTGCCGCCGTTGAACACATGGATCGTGCTGGCGGCTACGCCGCCGACGGTGGAATCAGTCGATGCATACACCTTGCCCGCACGGTCCATCGCGCACGCAAAGACCTCAGACGTCGGACCTCCCGAGGTGCCAACGCGCGCCAGCACCCCGTCAGCACCGCCGAACCGGGCGACAAACGCGGCGTCGCTCGCGATCGACTGCCAGTTGCTCGCACCGCCAAACGAGCCGAACACGATCATGTCACCCTCTGGCAAGGGTGATGCAGCGACGCCGTTGACAGCCCCCGGCCCGCTCACAATGGCGACCGGTTCGTAGACCTGGCCGTTCCAACGCCACGCGGGCGAGGCTCCAAAGGCGAGTTCCGGCCCACTCCGGTAGTACTGCGTGCCCGGCGCGCTGCGCGCGGCCAGGTAGCGGACATCCTGTCCCGGAGGAGTCGGAGCCCAACCCGGTGCGATCTGCTCAGACCATGTGGATCGCAGGGTGGCGATCCGGTTGGCCGATACGCCGTTGATAGACGTGAATGCCCCTCCGATGATCAGATCACCATTCGGCAGCGTGCGCACCAGCGACAAGTTGCCGTTCGCTCCGCTTCCGACCGTGCGCCAAGTGGCAGGCGAGCCGTTGGGCCCACCGGCACGGCAACTCAATCGACTGAGCTGCAGATCGTCCGCGAGGCTTGCGGCGACGAGCGAGCCGTCGGCCGCCCAGGTGAGCGAGATCACAAACCCCAAGGGATTTGGCGCTGGTGGGGCGCCAGCCTCCCAAGTCAAACCGTTCCAGTAGGCGACACCCCCCGAGTCAGTGCCAGAGCCAGCCGACACTGAGTAGTTGGCCTTGGAAAAAGAGCCACCGATGTAAAAGCCGTTAGGGTTCTTGGGGTCCGCAACAATCGCAAACGCTGAACTGTCCACGCCGTTTGCGCCCCCCGGACCGCTACCAACAGGCTGCCACGCGCCGGTATGAGGTGCTGGGAGCCGGGCGACGTAGTTTCCTGGGCCGGTGCCGGTGAGGGGCCTGAACGTGCCGACGGCGACAAGATCACCGTTGCCAATCTCGGCCAGTTCTTTGACGTTCGCGTTCAATCCAGTTCCGACTGGTTGCCACACGTTGCCGACGAGCTTGAGCACGCCGGTGGATGGGGTTCCGAGAGATCCACCGGCCATGAGTTCACCCGATCGAGTAACCAACAGACAAGCCACGTCGACAGCATTGATGCCGCTGCTCCCTCCGCCACCGCTCGTTCCGAGTGCCGACCAGGAAGTGCCGTTCCACTTGGCGATGTTGGTGGACACAACCCCGCCGATGGTGCTGAACTGGCCACAGGCGATCAGGTCGCCGTTGGGCATCGTTGTCAAGGCGCGGATGTACCCGGTAGGCAGCGCGCCGATCAACGACCAGCCCGTTCCATTCCATTTCGCCACGCCTCGCATCGGCGTGCCGCCGCTGCTTGAGAACAATCCACCCGCGTAAACCTCTGTGACCGTCGAGCCGGGAGCCGCCCGCGTGGTGACTGCATAGGTGGTGGCGTCAAACCCTTGACCGAGATTGGACCACGTTTGCGTGCACTGAGCGCTGGACTGTTGCACTGCCCCAAGCGCGAGCAGCGCGGCAATGCACAGGCGCAGGAACAAAACGGATTGGGATGAGCGCATCGGGTGAAAGCTCCACGCGGAATCCGCAAGGTACACCGGAACACCGCGAAAAGAGCATACCTAAAAAGCGCGTACCCGCAACCCGTTCTGATGAGGATCGACCCCGTGACGACTGATTTGCCCGCGAGGGGGGGGAGCCTCACCTCACAAAAGCAATACAGGCCAGCTCAGCGAGCGGGCCTGCGGCGCATATCCATCTTGTCTTACACGTACGCCAAAGGACTTGTCGCCAATGCCTCAGCTCTTCTTGACGGCCTTCTTGGCAGCGCTCTTGGTCCCGGCCGGGGCACCCGAGACAACGCGCGACTTGAGCCGTGCGTTCAGGCGGCTCTTGCGACGAGCGGCCTGGTTCTTGTGGATCGTCCCCTTTGCGGAGGTGCGGTCGATCACGCGGGCGGCGGTCTTGAACGCGGCCTTGGCCTCGTCGACCGTGCCGTGCGCGATCTTCTCGAGCAGTTCCTTGATCGCGTCGCGCATCTTCCGCTTGCGGAAGCGGTTGAGACCGTTGCGGGTTTCGTTCTGGCGGACGCGCTTCTTGGCAGAAAGGGAATGAGCCATGGTCGTTTCAGTATCCGTGGTCGGGAGGTGGGCAGGCAAACTCGCCCCCGCGGCGCTCCGCGAAGGGCCGCAACAATAGTGCCCAAACCTCTCCCCGGCAAGTCGGCCCCTCCCACCGCTTGCCTAACGGGTCCTGCGGCAATAAGGTTGCCCCACGCAGCGGGCGTAGCTCAATTGGATAGAGCATCTGACTACGAATCAGAAGGTTAGGGGTTCGAGTCCCTTCGCCCGCATTGACCCTTTGAAAACCTCGCCCCAGGGCGGGGTTTTTTCGTGAGCCCCCCACCTCCAACTGCCGGGATGACCCGGATCTTCTGCCGGGCCCATGGGCGTGCAATGGTGCGTTCGCGTACCACTACACTCGCGGCGTGACAGACGCACTCAACATCCGCGACCTCGCGTTCCGGTTTCCCGGCGCGCCCGCTGATGCACCCACGGTAAGCATCCCAGGCCTCACGCTGGCGACCGGTGAGCAGGCTCTCCTCTCCGGCCCGAGCGGGTGCGGCAAGAGCACCCTGCTCAGCCTGATCGCCGGGCTCCTCTCCGCGGACGCCGGCTCAGTCACCATCGCGGGCGAGGACATTCAATCGCTCAGCGGGGCGGCGAGGGACCGGCTCCGCGGCCGGCGCATCGGCATGGTCTTTCAGACCTTCAACCTTCTCAACGGCTTCACCGCCGCCGAGAACGTCATGCTCGCGTTGATGTTCTCCGACCTTCCACCCGGCGCTCACCGCGAGCGTGCCACACAGTTGCTGTCCACACTCGGGCTCGATCGGGCGCACCAGAACCGGCACACCGACCGCCTCTCCATCGGCCAGCAGCAACGCGTCGCCGTGGCCCGCGCGCTCGCCTGCACCCCTGCGCTCGTGCTCGCCGACGAGCCCACGGCCAGCCTTGACCCCGAGAACGCGGACGCCGCCATCGAGCTTCTTAAGTCCGCCTGCTCTGCCGCCAACGCTGCGCTGCTTTGCGTGAGCCACGACCCCGCGCTCCCCGCGCTGTTCCCGCGCCACATGACGATGCAGGAGATCGGCCCACGCCCGGCCCACGCAGGCGGGAGGGCTCGATGATGGCGATGACCGACCTTTCAATCGTCAGGCGTTCGCTCACGAGCCGTTGGTTCGCGACGGGCACCACGGTGCTCACGGTGGGCGTCGCCGTCGGCCTCCTGCTGGTGCTGATCGCGCTCCGCAGCGCGGGGGAGCAGGCGTTCTCGCGGGGCACCGGCAACATGCACCTGATCGTCTCGGCCGACACCAGCCCGCTCAACAGCGTGCTCAACACGGTCTATTACGCCGGCGCGCCCGCGCGGAAGGTGCCGCTCTCACGCTATGAGGCGCTCCGGGCCGACGGGCGCGTCGAGTGGGCCCTGCCGATGGTGCAGGGTGACAACTTCAAGGGCTTCCCGACCGTCGCGACCGATGCTGACTATTTCACAAAGTTCAAGCCGGCCGCGGACACAGGGTGGTCGTTCGCGCAGGGGCGCCCGTTCGAGAAGCAGCACGAAGTCGTTCTCGGCGCAGAGGCGGCCGCCGGTACCGGGTTGCGCATCGGCGACACCGTGGCGATCACCCACGGAACAGACCCAAACGGCGCCGAAGTTCACACCGACTTCCCGTTCACCGTCGTCGGCATCCTGAACCCGACAGCGACGCGCCACGATCGCGCTGTCTTCATGAACCTCACGTCTGTCTGGATCATGCACGCCCACGACCTGCGTGAAGAAGCGGGCAACCACGAAGAGCCCACAGAGGCGAACCTCACCCCCGCCGAGAAGCCCCTCACCGGCATCTACGTGCGTCTCCGCTCGCGCGCCGGGTCGGACACGCCGCCGACGCTCCCGCAGGTCTTTGAGTCCCTCCGCGCCGACGGAACGATCACGGTCGCCCAGCCCGCCCAGCAGGTCACTCGTTTGTTCGACATCGTCGGGAGCGTCGACAAGATCATCTTCGCGCTGGCCGCCGCCGTCGTCGTCTCGACGAGCGTCACCATCATGCTCGTGCTCTACCAGGCGATGGAGCTTCGGCGGCGCCAGGTGGCCGTGCTGCGCGTGCTGGGCGCCAGCCGCGGGCGCGTGTTCATGCTCACCCTCACCGAGGCCGCCATCATCGGCCTTGCCGCGTCGATCCTCGGCACCGCCTTCGCCTTCGTCGGCTCGCACGCCGTCGCCGCGGCCGTCCACCACTACCTGCAGATCACCATCACCCCGAAGCTCGACCCGAGGTGGATCATCTCCATCATCGCCGGCGCCACGGCCCTCGCCTGCACCGCGGGGATTGTGCCCGCGATCGTTGCCTACCGGACGGATGTGCTCCGCAACCTCCGGCCGATCGGTTAGTGCCGTCGCCGCCGGTTCCGAGCACGGCCGCCCAAACGCGTACCATCTGGCATGCGACTGTTCTGGGCACTGTTGCTGGTGATCCTCCTCGCCGGGGCTGCGGCGGCGTTTCTCGGCTCACCCCCTGCTCGCACACCCACGCCGCCACAGGCAGATGCAGCGCCGTCGCCCGCTGGCGATGCACCCGCAACGGAGCCGACCAAGACAACCGCTCCAGCAGAGGCTTCAACGCCACCGGCCGACCCTGCATTGATCGACTTCAAGCTCGACCTTGAGAACGCCATCTCCGCGGCCGCCAAGACCCCTCCGGAGGCACCGCACGCGCCCAAGCCCATGCCGTCCGCTGCGGAGGGCACGCCGGTTGAACTCCCCACAAGCGACGCATGGCCCGCTGCAAAGATCACCCCGGCCAAGGCCGTGCGCATCGGCAACGAGCTCGTGATCGACGGGCGATTCCGCGTGAAAGGTGCCGGCACCGAGAGTGACCCCTACGTCGTTCCCTTCGATCTGCTGATGAGCGCGGCCGACGTCTACGACCCACGCAAGGGTCTCACCAAAGTGCCCCAGCGCGTCGCCTTTCTCCACGAGAAGTACGTCCGGCTGAACGGGTACATCGCTTTCCCCATCAGTTCAACCGACCCGCACCAGGCGCTTGTGATGTTCAACCAGTGGGACGGCTGCTGCATCGGGGTGCCCCCCACAACCTACGACTCGGTCGAGACAAACCTCTCCCAGCCCGCCACGGGCGACGACAAGTTCATCACGTTCGGGACAACAACCGGCGTGCTGAAGGTCGATCCGTACGTCGACAACGGCTGGCTGCTGGGGCTTTACGTCCTCGACCACGCCACGCTCACCAACGGCAAGAGCGAGCCGGTGTCCCCCAAGCAGATGCCCGCGAACTGAACCGTTCAGCCGATCTGGCCGACATCCCCGAGCATCGGCAGCTTGCAATCAACTCCGACCGCTTCGCGCAGCTTTGCGGCCAGCGCGAGGCGTTGGCGCTGTTCGCCGTGGGTCAGGTAGACCACCGGCTTTTTTCCTTCAACCGCGCCGATGCACTGTCGGCCCCACTCAACCAGCGTGCTCTGGCCGCCGTGGGCGGAGAAGCCGTTGAGCGTGAAGATCTTCGCCGCGACGCTGACGGGTTGCCCGAAGATCCGCACGGACGGGCGCTGGTTGACGGGCGTGTCTTTCATGTCCACCAGTCGGCGCCCGAGCGTTCCTTCGGCCTGAAAGCCCGCGATCACCACGCTCGTGTTCGGGGCGCCCGCGCGGTTGCGCAGGTGGTGCAGGATGCGCCCACCGGTGCACATCCCGGCGCCGGCGATGATCACCGCCGGACCACGGAGGTCGTTGAGACCCTTGCTCTCCTGGGCTGTCCGCGTGAAACGCAGGCCGTGGAAGTTCAACGCCTGGTTCCCCGCGGCCCTCACCGCGCGTGTCTCCTCGTCGAAGAGCGACGGGTCCATGTTGTAGATCTTCGTGGCCTCGATCCCCAGCGGCGTATCGACGAAGACCGGCAGCCCCCGCGGCAGCTTCCCTTCCTCTTCCAGCCGGGCGATCACGTAGATCAGCGTCTGCGTGCGCCCCACGGCGAATGCGGGGACCAACACCTTGCCGCCGCTCGCCAGCGCCTCCTTCAAGACCCCTGCGAACCGCTCGATCGTGTCGGCGATCGGTACGTGGTCCTTGTCGCCGTAGGTGCTCTCGAGCACGACCGCGTCGGCGTTCTTCACGCGCGGGGCGATCGGGTCTCGGATCACCGGCGTGCCCGGGTTGCCGATGTCGCCGCTGAACACAACCGTGCGTGTGGATGCGCCGTCTTTGAGCGTGACCACACACGACGCAGAGCCGATGATGTGCCCCGAGTCGACGAACCGCACGCTCACGCCCGGCGCCACCTCGCGCTCGACCTCGAGCTTTGTTGCGCTCAGCAGCTTCAGCAGTGCAACAACGTCCTTCTCGTCAAACAGCGGTTCGCAACCGCCGTTCTCGCACCCACGCTGCGACCTTTTGTACGACCGGCGCAGGAAGTCCTGCTTCTGCAGGGCTGCCGCGTCCTTCAGCAGCACGTCCGTCAGCGGGACTGTCGGCGCGGTGCACACAACGCGGCACTTGAGCCCCTTCCGCGCCAGCACCGGCAGGCGTCCTGTGTGGTCAAGGTGCGCGTGCGTGAGGATGACCGCGTCCAGCTCGGCGGGGTCAAACGGCAGTTTCCGGCGGTTCTTCAGGTTGGCCGTCGAACTCCCCTGGAAGAGCCCACAGTCGAGCAAGACGCGGCTCTTGCCCGCCGTCAACAGGTAACACGACCCGGTGACGTCCCCCGCCGCGCCAAGGAACTTGATCTGCATGCCTGGAGCATACCGGGTATTGGCTGTGAGGGAATTAGACGGGATTCATGGGCGCGCCGGACGCAGTTTGCCCTTCAGCGGCAGGAATAGCCGTTCCAGCCCAGTGCAGCGCGGAAGCTTCACGGCACTTTGCCCAGCCGCCGGGTCACCCCTATACTCCCCTTCGCAGTGAACCGGGCATCACCAAGCCGGGCGTTCCCGCCCCCCCGCCAGCGCGATTTGGAGTTTTCACATGTACGCAGTCATCATCGAGGGCGGCGGCCAGCGCAAGGTTGAGAGCGGCGAGATCATGCTCATCGACCTCATCGACGAGGGCAAGGCCACCAAGGGCCAGAAGGTCAGCTTCGACAAGGTGCTGATGCTCGGCGGCGGCACGATCAAGATCGGCCAGCCGCTGGTCGCGGGCGCCTCGGTCACGGCCGAAGTCATCGAACCGCTGGTCAAGGGCGAGAAGGTCTTCATCCAGAAGTGGCGCCGCCGCAAGGGCCACGACAAAAAGACCGGCCACCGCCAGACCTACACGCAGGTCAAGGTCACCGGCATCAACGGCTGATCGAAAGCCGGCTCCGCAACACACTTATGCTCACCACAAGCCCCGGCTCTGACCGGGGCTTGTTCATTGCAGTGATCAGAGAGCGCTATGCCCTACCGCACGCCGGCCATCGCCGGCTGCTCGGCCTTCCAGCCCAGTTCAGCGCCGGCGTTTGAGGCCACCTGCGCGATCGTCTGAACCCGATGGTGCCAGAGGTGGCGCTCCGCTGCCGCGTGGCGCCCGGCCGCGCCCAGGGCTGCGCAGCGTGATCGGTCGGCGAGCAGCCCCTCAACCACCTGACGGCACGCCGCGGGCTGCTCGGCCGCGAACGTCTCAACGCACGCGCCACCGGAGCTTGCCGCGCCGAACTCTCGGCGCACCCACAGGCGGTCGTCGGTGACGCTTGCGCACCCGCCCGCCAGCGACAGCAGAAGCCGCTCGCTGAAGCCGTGCACAAACTGGGTCGGGTTCACCGCCAGGCTTACCCGAGCCCGCGCAAACCAGGCCGGCAAATCACCGTACTTCACTTCGGGCACAACCTTCAGCCCGCGCGTGCCGGCGCTCACCCACGGGCCGCGCCCGATCACCGTAACGTTCAGACCGTCGAGCCCCTTGATCAGCGCGAGCCGGCGCTGCGTGTTCACCGCCGCGGTGGTGGAGAGAAAGACGATCCGCAGCACATCCCAGTGCGTGCGTGAGTGCAGCCCCAGCGGTGCGCACAGGTCCCACGCCTGCGTGAAGGCCATCCACGGATGAGCCAGTCGCAGCGCCACGATCTCGTCGCACACGCGGTGCAGCGCTGCGGGCACTTCCCTGCGGCGCTCGGCGAGTTGCTCATCCGTCAGCACCGTGCCCGTCACCAGCACGTCGATGTCGCGCGAGCCCCCGGCCCCGCCAGCCTTGTGCGAGGACTCGATCTGCGTGCGCTCGCACAACGCGGAAGGGTCAACGCCGTGCCAGCAGCGCACCTGCCTGATGCCCGGAAAGTGCAGCGCGATCAACTGGGCGTCATCATCGCTCACGGTCAGCAGCCGGTACCCCGGCAGCTTCTCGACCGCTCGCCATGCCTCAGCGCCGAGCGTCAAAGGGTGGTCGATCAGCCACTGCAATACCGCGGGCGCAGCGCAGCGGCCGGCCGCCGCTTCACGAGCCTTGGCGGGGAAGTCGGGCGAATAGTTGAAATAGAGCGCACCGGGCCGCAGCGATTCATCCATCGCGCCGGTCTCGGCGGGCGCCACGTTTACGGGCAGCCCAACGCTCTGCGCAGCACGCCCCACATCACCGATAAAGGCGTTGATCAGGTCGTACTGCGTGGTGTAGTTGCTTGCCGCCAGCCAGAGCGTGTTGATCATCTCCTCACTATCGGCCATCGGGCGTGCAATGACCGATCGGAACCCGGCGGGGAGCGGCGCCCGTCAAGCGACGGCGATCAGCTCGCTGTTGCAGAGCCCTTGCTGCCCGCGACAAACGTGCCGCGGGAGCGGTCCTTGACCACGCCTGGAAACCGCAACGCCCGACCGTGTGCCACGCAATACACCCCCGGCTCAAGCACGCCGGTGGCGAACACCGCCTCGGTGAGATTCTGCAGCGCATCTGACCGCACCATTTCGAACGGGCGCATCGCCCCGGTCAGCACGATCGGGGCCGCGGGCCGTCCGAGGCTTGCGGCGATGATCTCACCCGTTTGCGAGAGCGTGTCCGTGCCGTGCAGGACGACCACGCCGTTGGCGGGGTGGATGGAGTCGGTCAGCGCGGTGCGGCAGGCCTCCAGCACGTGCATCCGGTCCTCCTCGGTCATCACGAGGCTGTCCTTGCTCATCAATTCGACGATGTTGATCCTCGTCTCCTCCAGGCGCAGTTGCTCGACCATGCGCCAAACGATCGACTGCCGGTTCTCCAGCGTGCCGGTCATCTCGTCGTAGGTCTTCTCGATTGTCCCGCCGGTGGTGATGAGCGTCACGTGCCGCATGCCTGAGGGTAGAAGTCGCACGCCCGGCGAGCGGGCGGCCGATTCGCCGCGCCGCCACCGCCTTGCCCCACCCGTTTGCTCGCCGTGCCGCGGCGCTCCCCGCCCCACGGCTGGGCCCCCGTACCCTTTCGTGTGCCAACGCCCCGAACGCAGCGCGTCGCCCTCGCCGGACTGGCGATCAACCTCGCGCTGGCGGTGATCAAGCTGCTGGCGGGCATCGTCGGGCACTGCTACGCCCTTATCGCCGACGCGATCGAGTCGATCGCTGACATCGTCGGCTCGGTTGTCATCCTCGGCGGCCTGCACGTGGGCGCCCGCCCGGCCGATGACGACCACCCCTACGGGCACGGCAAGGCGGAGGCGCTCGCCGCGCTGGTGGTTGCGCTGCTGGTGGCCCTCGCGGGCGTTGGCATCCTCATCAAGGCGATCGACGAGATCCTCACGCCCCACCACACGCCGGCCTGGTGGACGCTTGTGGTACTTGTTGGCGTCGTGATCATCAAGGAGTCGCTCTCCCGCTACGCGGCACGCGTCGCACGCCAGGAGGGGAACACGGCCATGGCGGTCGAGGCGGGGCACCACCGCGCCGACGTCATCACCTCGCTGGCCGCGTTCATCGGCATCAGCATCGCCGTCGCCGGCGAGAACAAGCTCTTTGGGAACTTCGCCGGGTTCAACTGGGCGTCGGCCGACGACTACGCCGCGGTGTTCGCGTCTCTGGTGATCATGTTCAACGCCTGGCGTCTGGCTCGCCTCCCGCTGCACGAGCTGATGGACGCTGTCCCGGCTGAAGCGATCAACACCGCACGCGCGGCCACACTCGCCGTGCCGGGCGTGATGGGCATCGAGAAGTGCCGCGGGCGCACCAGCGGCTCGCGTCACTACATCGAGCTGCACGTAGAAGTCGCGCCCGAGATGCCCGTCAGCGAGGCGCACATCATCACCGGCAAGATCAAGACCGCCGTCCGTGCGGCCCTCCCCACCGCCGCGGACATCCACATCCACGTCGAGCCGCACTTCCCCGTCACCCCACCCACCCCCTCCGCTGAACCTCCTCCGGCGGCTTTTCCGGGTGGCGCCCCACCGGGGACCGATATTCACCCCAATCGTTGAATCCGCACAGCCGTGGCGGCGAACCGATCGCACCCCGCGCCGGTCAAACCACCGGCGGGCGACCTCACGATGGCCGAACCATCACCCGCTGACATCACGGGTTCCACCCCACCCCTCACCGGCGTGCACGCCGAAGACGGCCGCCTTATCCAGCGTGCCGGGCGCGGCGATCACAACGCTCTGGCGACGCTGGCCGCACGCTATGAGGCGATGCTGCTGGGCCTGGCCCAGGGCCTGATGCGCGGGCGCGAAGACCTCGCCCGCGACGTCGTTCAGGACGTGTGGATCCGGGTGCTCAAGTCCGGTTCGGCCTTTTCTGGTCAGAGTTCCGCAAAGACATGGTTGTACCGAGTGACGATCAACCGCTGCCATGACGTGCGAGCAAAGATGGACCGGCAGACGCCGGCTGAATCAGTCCGCCCGCCCGCCGAGCGCCCCTTCGACGGCGAGCAGTCGACCGCTGTGACCCGCGCCGTTGAGACGCTCAAGCCCGACCAGCGCATGCTCGTCATCCTGTGCTACCACTCCGGCATGAGCCACTCTCAGGCCGCCGACATCCTGGGTGTTCCGATCGGCACCGTCAAGAGCCGGCTCAACACCGCCCTCAACGACCTCCGCGCCGTCCTTTCTTCCCGTACCACCGCTCACGAACAAGGAGCCGACGATGCACCAGCAGCACGACGACCCGCTTGAACGTGAACTGGAGAAGCTCTCACGCTACACCGGCGAGCCTGCTTCGATCTGGCGGGATGCCATCGAACGGCACCGTCGCGAGCAGCAGCAGAAACTGTGGGTCTGGGTCCGCCGGCCCGCCCCTGCACTCGCCGCGGCCGCGCTCGCACTGATGGTCGCTGCCATCGCTGTACGCCCGATCGACCCGACCGTTGCAGAGCGCCGCGCGGCCCTGAAAGACGCGCTGAACAGCTGGGGGGCCGAGCCGACCAACACGCTCGCCGATCGGCCGGTTGCGCCGGATGTCGGCGGGAGAGACGCCGACAGACTGCTGAGCAGGAACGCCGCGGCGGGTGCGAGAGTGCCCACTGCCCGGCCCGCAAATGAGAGATTCGCAGACCCCACGACCGCGCGCGAGCCCATCGCCACGAACTTCGGGCTCAGCGGCGGCGCGATAGAGAGTGGGCCAACCACAAGCGGTGCCGCGCCGGTCTCCGACAAGGACACGCCCGCGATCGTCGACCGGAGCGCGGGCAACCGCGACCGCGGGGGTCAGCCTCCGCAGCCATCCGCTGCAACCGCGGCTCGCTCCGGCCCCGCTGGGAACGCACCCGCGCCATCGATCTCCAAGCTCGACGCTGAAACGCCTTCCGCTCCGGCAGCCCCCGCGCCAGCACCCGAGCCGGCCCTCGCGATCAAGGGGGAGAAACAACCTCCGCCCGCGCCCGGTGCCGACCTTGCGGCCAAGGCGATGGACGATGCGCTGTCACCGCTGGAGGTGACAGCCGAGGTTCGCCTGCAAGTGCCCGACGTTGCCAGCTTCTACAACAACGTCGTCCCGTCGCTGGTCGACGTCAAGAACGGCGAGTCGTTTGCAAGCACCGGGCCCGAGAGCGCAAAGACCAAGGACACGACCGCAGCCGACGCCCGAGTTCTGAACCTGACGCTGCGGGTAGGTGAGGAGCGACTGCCGCAGGTGCTGGAAGAACTCCGCAGACAGAGCACGGTGATCTCACAGACCGCACAAACACCGCCGCAGGCCGAACGGCTCAGGCAGATCGACACGCTCGTCGAGCTCAACAAGATAGCGCTCAAGCAAGCTTCGGTTGAGGCAAAGTCGGCGCCCGCGCCGAGCAAGAGCGCGCCCCCCCCAAGCGACGCGAGCCTGAAGCAGGTAACCGAGAACCTCGCCCAGCTCAACGACCGCCGCCAACGCGTCGAACGAGGGAACGACTTCGCGACGGTCAACATCATCGCGCTGGCCGACGTCAGCGCCGAGCCGCGTTCACTCCCGCCGGCTTCGGCGCAGCCAACGACCGCCGCCGGAGCCTCTCTCACGCAAGGGGATTCCTCGCCCCTGAGGAAACTCCAGGCCGGCGTTGCCAAGGCCGAATCCTCAGCCGCGGGAGCGGCCCGGTCGGAGGTTCAACCCACGCCCGGCCCTGAGGAGGGCAAGATCAAGCGCGCGGCCAAGGAAGGGTGGTCAAGCCTGGGCGACACCACCGCCGACTTTGTCCGAAGCGCCATCGGCACGATGATCTACTGGGTTCCCGCGCTCATCGCTTGCATGGCTGCCTGGTGGTGGCTGCGCCGGCGGGCCGCCGCTTCGATGCGCGAGCCGCCACCGCTTTAAGCTAACAGGTCGGCCGTTGGGCGGCCGCACGCCCGGACTTCCCCGCGCCCCCGGGCGCTGGATATCCTCGCTCCCTCCATCCCTTTTCAACCCCCCCGGCCGACCCGCGGCCGTCAACGTAGGAGCGAAGACCGTGCCGACCCCCTCGACCATCACTATGTCCTCCGGCAAGCTCAACGTGCCGGACCACCCGATCATCCCCTTCATCGAAGGCGACGGCACCGGACCCGACATCTGGAAGTCTTCCGTGCGCGTGATGGATGCGGCCGTCGAGAAGGCCTACGGCGGCAAGCGCGCGATCAAGTGGCACGAAGTGCTCGCGGGAGAGAAAGCCTTCAACAAGACGGGCAACTGGCTCCCGGATGAAACCGTCACCGCGTTCAAGCAGTACCTTGTCGGCATCAAGGGCCCCCTCACCACGCCCGTCGGCGGCGGCATCCGCTCGCTCAACGTCGCTCTCCGCCAGATGCTCGACCTCTACGTCTGCCTGCGCCCCGTGCGCTGGTTCCAGGGCGTCCCCTCGCCGGTAAAGAAGCCCGGTGACGTCGACATGGCGATCTTCCGCGAGAACACCGAGGACATCTACGCCGGCATCGAGTACGCCGCGGGCTCGCCCGAGGCCCAGAAGGTGCTCGACTTCATCGCCAGGGAGTTCCCCAAGGACTTCAAGAAGATCCGCTTCGGCACCGCCGACGCGTCGGCGCAGTGGCAGAAGGACCTTGAGGCCGTCGGCGGGCCGCAGCGCCCCGCCCCCGTGCAGGTCGGCATCGGCATCAAGCCGGTGTCGTACCTTGGCACCGAGCGGCTCGTGCACTCCGCCATCGGCTACGCCCTGAAGAACAAGCGCAAGAGCGTGACGCTCGTGCACAAGGGCAACATCATGAAGTTCACCGAGGGCGCCTTCAAGGACTGGGGCTACGCCGTCGCCACGAACTTCTACCGCGACAGCGTCGTCACCGAGCGCGAGTCGTGGATCCTTGGTAACAAGGACGCGAGCCCCGCCCTGACCAGCGAGGCCAACGCCAAGATGATCGACCCCGGCTTCGACATGATGACCCCCGACCAGCAGAAGAAGGTCGTCGCGGAGGTCGAGACGGTGCTCAAGCTCGCCCCGACCCACGGCGACGGCAAGTGGAAGAGCAAGCTGCTGATCAAGGACAGCATCGCCGACATCACGCTGCAGCAGGTGCTGACGCGCGCCAAGGACTTTGACGTCATCGCCACGCTCAACCTCAACGGCGACTACCTCTCCGACGCCCTCGCGGCCCAGGTCGGCGGCATCGGCATCGCGCCCGGCGCCAACATCAACTACATCAGCGGGCACGCCATCTTCGAGGCCACCCACGGCACCGCCCCCAAGTACGCCAACCTCGACCAGGTGAACCCCGGCTCGGTCATCCTCTCGGGCGAGATGATGCTCCGCTACATGGGCTGGATCGAGGCGGCGGACCTGATCATCAAGGGCATGGACGGCGCGATCGCCGCCAAGACCGTTACCTACGACTTCCACCGCATGATGGAAGGCGCCACCAAGCTCAAGTGCAGCGAGTTCGGCGAGGCGGTCGTCAAGCACATGTGAGCGCCCCCAGACTGTCGACCCACACACGCAGGCCCAGCGGCCTGCGTTTTTCATTGCCTCTGCGCACCGGCTTGGTAGAACGCCGCGGCGTCCCGCTTGAGCTTGACCAGATCGGCGTCGCGGAGATAGACCATGTGCCCAGCGCGATAGAACGTCTGCGTGATGTTCCCGCGGATCGACTCGTCAAGGGACATGTGGGTGTTCGTGTACGTGGCGGCGAAGAACGGCGTTGCAAGGTCGTAGTAGCCGCTGACCACCAGCACCCGCATCGTCGGGTTCTCGGCCATGGCGGAGCGCAGCGACTCCGAGACGTTGACGTAGCGGTTGCGCGCGGGGAAGTTCCATGGGTGGACGTTGCCGGTGAGGATCTCGTAGTTCAGGTCGCTCTCGTAACCGAGTTCGCCACGCATATAGGCGTTTAGCGACGCGGTGAACGGGCCCTGCACCGCCGTGTACGACGGGTCATAGTCGGGGCTGGTGCCGTTGCGGCTGCGGTCGACGCCGGTGTACCGGCTGTCGTAGCGGCCCACGGTCTTCCCCTGGTCACGAAGCAGCTCCTTCGTGAAGGCGTCGATGCTGACGCGGAGGTTGGCACGCTTGACAAACTCAACCGATAGCCCTGTGAACGCGGCGAGTTTCGCGGCCACTTCGTCTCGCTCGGCAGCGGGGAGCGCATCCCCTCGTGAGAGGGCGACGAGGTACTCGCTCTGCGCCCACGCGGTGGCCTGCTCGATGGTCTTTTCAAGGTCTGCGTCGAGCGGCGGGGCGAGCTTCTTGTGATAGAACGCCGTCGCCGTGTAGGTGGGCATGAAGAGCCAGTAGGCCGTGTCGTTGCCCGAATCGAACGAGAGCGTCTGAAAGTTCAGCACCGGCGAGACGAGCACAATGCCCTCGAGCGTGATGCCCAGCCTGTCGCCAAGGTCACGGGCCAGCCCGGCTGCACGCGTCGTCCCGTACGACTCGCCGCAGAGGTACTTGGGGCTCAGCCAGCGCTGAGACCGCGTCAGGTGGAGGCGGATGAAGTCACCCACTGAGCGAACGTCTTCATCGAGCCCGTGGAACTGGTTGGGGTCCTCACCCTCCTGCGGCCGGCTGAAGCCGGTGCTGACAGGGTCGATGAAGACAAGGTCGGTAAAGTCGAGCCACGACTCGGGGTTGTCGGCCAGGGACGTGGCCGCGAGGCGCTCCCCCTCTGGGCCCATCGCCACCTTGCGGGGTCCAAGCGCCCCCAGGTGGAGCCAGACGCTCGACGAGCCGGGCCCGCCGTTGAACGCGAACGTGATCGGGCGTTTGCCGGGCTCCTTCGCCGCGAGCGTGAGGGGCTTGCCGTCCTTGTCCTTCTCGTCGCCGTCGGCGAGACGCTCGTAGACGATGTTGAAGACATTCGCCTTGACCTTGAGCTTGTCGTCGAGTTGCGGCTGAACACCCGCCGTGACGCGGTACTTCACCTCTTTGCCGCCGATGGTGACGGAGTGCTCGGTGATGCTCGGCTTGGGAGGGTCCTTCTTCTTGTCCTTGTCTTCGTCCTTCGCCTTGTCGGCGGCGGGTGGGTCGGCGGCAAATGTTGAAGATGAGCACACGGGCGCGAGCGCCAGCACAAGGGCGGGCAGCAGCAACAACGGACGGAGCGGCTTGATCATGCCGAGAGCTTACCCGCTCGGCCAAACGGCTTCAGGGTGTCTCAACCATGGTTACCGTCGAGCCCCCACCGCCGCCGCCGACGGCGGTGAGGCTGATATCGTCGTAGTAGACGAGGTTCGCGGTGCTGCCGTAGAGATCGACCGCCTGCAGGCGGCGTGAGCCTCCCTGGCGGTTCCACGAACCGGTGAACAGCACCTGGTTGTTGTAGCTGACGGTCTGGGTGCCAAGGTCGAGGTCGATCAGCACCGTGATCGGCACCCACTGGTTGCGAACCAGCGTGCGCGTCGACCCGGTCACGCCGCCCTGCATGTTGTCGTAGACCGTGTTGTTGTTGAACTGGAACCTGATCTGCGTGCTCCACGACTTCGAGCCGCCCGCGTTGTACGTGTTCATCAGGATGAAGTAGGTATCACCTCCGGTGACGTTGGTGGGGATGAACTGCCAGGCCGTGTACAGCCACTGGCCGCTCGTCTGTGTGTAAGTGTGGACGGCATCGGAGGTGTTGCGGACCTCCATCGACTTGGCGCCAGTGCGCCCCATGCCGCCCGCTGAATACCCCGCCGCACCGGCGACGTTGTCCCAGCCCGTCCAGCCGCCGATGTTGTTGATCGGCTGGCCGGTCGTGTACCCCTCGAAGCCGTCGGAGTGCGCAGCCCCAGAAGGTGTCGCCGTAAGGGTGTAGCTCCGCGAGGGCGTACCCGTGCGCGAAGTGACGGTGTAGACGTTTGTACCACCGGGCGTGACGCGCACCCTCGCCCCGCCGACGCCGACGGTCGGGTCGGTGTTGGCGTTGTTGTCGTTTGAGATCGTGCCGACCGCGCCGTCACCATCGATGTCGCTGTTCCGCTTGATCTCACGAAGGGCCATGTTGGCGCCGGCGTCGGCCGCGTAGCCGGCGCGAGCCTCCTGGAAACGCATCTGCGTCAGCTCGGCCTCGCGCCCGCCCGAGATCACCATTGTCGCAACCACCAGCAGCAGGATCGTCATCCCCAGCACCGTAGCGACGAGCAACGAGCCACGCCGCGCAAGACGCGGCGCGCGTGGGACCATCGGCAAGGTCTCTTCTGCCTGTGCGCGGTTCATCTGCGGTGTATCGGGATCGGCACGCCGCGACTCAAGCCCGCCGGGCCGATAACTGCGCGCCCCCACCCCCTGCACTCACGGGCAGCCGGAGAAGAACCGGTCGATGAACACGATGAAATCGTTGTTGTCGAACTGGCCGTCGGCACCGGCGATGCCGCCCTGCCCTCCGAAGTCAGCGGCCGGGTTCTGCCCGAAGAAGAGGTCGATGAACACGACGGCATCGTTGTTGTCCAGGCGACCGTCTGCACCCCTCATCCCGCCCTGTGAGCCGATATCCGCCGGGCAGTCCGCCGAGCCGACAAAGTAGCGGTTGGCCTTCTCCCACGCGAGCGGCCCGATGATGTGCCCCTGGATGCGCCCGGTGCGATCGTCCATCGGCGGGTGGATGCCCCCGTACGTGCGCGAGATGCCCGCCTCGTCGGCCGCGTCGGCGAACTTGGCCCACTGCAACTGCACCGGGGCGCTCGGCCCGTGCTCAAACGCGAGCGAACCGACGGGAATATCCCACGTGCCAAGCCCACCGGGAAAGTACTCGCTGCCGGTAAACGCGCTGAGCACCTCGGCGGCTGAGCGACTGAACGTGCTGTGCCCGGAGTAGTAACCAGCAAAGGGAGGCGTCACAAACGTGCGGGCCTGATACGGCATCCAGCGAGTGCCCAGAATCCAGCCGACGTCACCGATCTGCGTCGAGGGGTTCGCTGGCTGGCCGCGCCACGCCTTGATGGCGATGTCGCCGATGTGGTAGTTGAAGATGTTGTCCGAATCGTCCCGCTCGACCAGGTGAACGAACCGGCCCCCCGGCTGCACGTCCGCCGCGGTGATCAGCTCGATGAGCCCCGGCACCAGCGGGATCCCCTGCGTGCTGTAATGCGCGCCCGCAGGGTTCGAGCTCTGCCCCTTCTGGCACATGTAACGGATCGCCGAGATCGGCCGGACCGTGTCGAAGTACCCCTTCGCACCCCAGCAGGCGATCGCGGCGTCGTGCACTGCGCCGTTGAGCGCGAGGTAGAGCTTGACGTCCCACTCCAGCCTCGGGCAGACAGGTCCAAAGCCGCCGATCCGCTTGAGCAGGATGGGGTTGTCAGAGACAACGTTGGCAACGACGTTCCAGTGGCCGGGGGGAGTCTCCGAGTTAGGCCCGTCGGCCCAGAACTCCGAGAGGCAGCGGGTGTAGTCGCCGCGCAGCACGATGTTCGGCGCGTACGGCTGGCCGGTGACCGGGTTGATCCCGTAGCCGGTGCCGTCGTTGGCACCGAGTGAGTTGTTG
This sequence comes from uncultured Phycisphaeraceae bacterium, assembly GCA_964403525.1. Taxonomy (GTDB): domain Bacteria; phylum Planctomycetota; class Phycisphaerae; order Phycisphaerales; family UBA1924; genus JAJTGZ01. The sequence goes on from CAYOGE010000010.1 coordinate 51,309, forward strand.
TGGTGGGTCGCGGGCCCGATGTCGATCGTCACCCCATCGGTGGGAGACATGAGCGAACTGGCGCGAACAACTTCAACCATGTTCTGCTTGAAGTCCGCGTCGGAGGCCGTGCCGGGGACGGAGGGAGGCGCAGGATTGAGGTAAACGTTGTTCGGGTGCGCACCAGCAAGAGCAAAGGGCGCGACCGCGCCCCAGTGCGGGCAGACAAACGTCTGCGTCGACTGGCCGACCACGATCCCGTTCTGCTCGACGTAGTAGTCGAAGGCGAGCGGCTGCCAGCGCGCAGGCTGCGCCATCAGCGGGAGCTGGTAGGTGAACGGGGGCTCGTAGGCGAACGCGAGCGGGGCGTTGGAAGCCGTGTAGCCATTGGTCGCGGCGTAGTTACCAGCCTCGTTGCCGCCGTCGGCGAGCCCGGCGGCGCGGATCGTCTCGAAGACGCGGTTGCCGACCGCCGCCGGCGAATCGCCGGTGTTCGCGGTGTTCGAGGGGTTGTACCCCAGGGCAACCATCTGCGCATCAATCGCCGCGAGCGTCGTCGCCGCCCCAACCGCGTTCTGGTAACGGTGCTTGATCATCCGGTAGGCGGCGAAGCTGATCGCCTCGTTGCGGGCCGCCTCGACTGTCACGCCGGGGGGCGGCAGTACACGCTCGTGATGAAACACCTGGTCAGCGGTCGAGTCGTACGCCGCCCACGCGTCGTACATCGCGGCGGACGTGTGGTAGAGGTTCCGTGCGTGAACGGGCGGACGCGGCTTGTCGAGCCGGATCGCGGCAAGGAGTCGTTCGTCCCACTGACGCGCAACCGACTGCTGGGCATGGGCCGCCGCCGCAGAGAGTGCGACCAAAGCTGCCGTGCAGAATGCTCTCAAGGGCGCGGCAATTCTCGTGGGCATGGTCGAGTCTCCGTGTATCTGCCACAAGTGTACAGATAGCGGGCCGAATGCAAGCCGCGGCGCGGAATTGGGGTCACCTTTGCGGCCTGTGGCGCTGGGAATCAGCCGTTACGCTTGCCAAACGGGCCGTGTGGCAGTTAGCGGCCGAACGTACGGCTCCTGTTGCTTACCGGCGAGGGCACCCTTCTGGCAGGTCGCCGCGTGCCCGGCGGGCACCGACACACCATCAGTCGTCGTCGCGCGGCATTCCCTGCCCGATGCGGTACCACTCCGCCTGGATAGTCTCCAGGATCTTCTCGTTGACGGGATGGTCGGGGTCCGGCGTAAAGCCGGGCAGGGCCTCAACGAGCGCACGGAGCTCGGTGAACCGGACGCGGAGCGGGTCGCGCCCGGCGAACGCAGCGGCAAGCTTCTCAGCAATCTCGTCGGTATCGAGCCAGCCGAATGTATCGATGGACATGACGGAGATTCCGTACGAGCCGATGCGGCGGCAACTCAGTGGTCGTCGTGGTGGTCGGCGTCTTCCTTGACGGCGTTGCGGTTCCAGCTCGGCACACGGATGGTGACCGGGCCGTCGCCCTTGAGCTCACACTGGCACGAGAGGCGGCTGTTGCGCTGCAGACCCGGCGCCTCTTCGACGCGGTCTTCCTCGGCTTCGGTCGCCTCGCTGACGTCTTTGGCGCCGGCCTCAAGGTACACGTGACAGGTTGAGCAGGCACAGACGCCGCCGCAGGCGTGCTCGATGTTGATGCCGCTGGCCATGCAGGCCTCGAGGATGTTCATCCCCCTGTGGGCCTTGATCGTGACTTCGGCGTCCTTCTTTCCTGTCAGGCTCTGCGGGTCCTCCATGAGTACGCGAAGGTGAACGGTCGCGGTCGCTGGATCGATGGTCCGGACATGCATGAGATCAGCATAGGGAAGCGGGTCGCCGTCGATCACTCGTCCGGGGGCCACGTCCGCCCAATGGGCATGGGGAGATCACGCCAGATCGAACGCGTCATCGATCGATCTACTGTCGGTCTGACTAAATGACTATGCGATCTGCTGAGCTGGCTAGAAAAGAGTCGAAAAAACCGATATACTCGAGTGTCTTTTCTCGATAAATTGTCGACTATCAGGTCTTTTAGTCTTTTTAAGGAGATCGAAATGGGCCTTCGAATCACACCGATCACGCTCGCGGCCACCGTTGGCTTTGCCGGCTCGGCTCTCGCAGACGTGCAGCCGATCTTCGGAGGAACGCTGAAGGCACTGGAAGGAAGCCATCAGGTCGTCGCGCCCGTTACCAGCCCCTACTACCACGAGAACTCGATGGTGTCGACCGATGTGCGCCTCTGGTACGTCTACCACAGGTTCAACAGCGACGCCATCGGACCTGCCCACTCGACCGCCTCGGTTTATGCCGCTCAGGTCCGCGTCGCGCTGACCGAGAGCCTCCAACTCGTCGCGTACAAGGACGGCTACCTCGACATGAACGGCGCTGTTGACACCGACGGTTGGAACGACGTCGCCGCCGGCATCAAATGGCAGTTCCTGCGTGACGATGCGAGCCAGTTCTACGCCGCGGCGGGCATCGGCTACGAATTCCGTTTCGGTGAGAGCAGCGCGCTGCAGAACGACAGTGAGGTGCGTCTGTGGGCGTCGGTCGACAAGGGGTTCGACAGGCTGCACACCGGCGCGACGCTGAACTACCGGATCAGCACCAGCGGCGCGAACGACGACAACGGCAACTGCGACGTTCTAAGCTGGCACCTCCGAGCCGACTACCGGGTCAGCGACCTGTTCAGCCCGGTCGTAGAGGTGAACGGCTACCACATCATCAACGACAGCTCGACCGGGCTCGCGCTCAACGGCGCCGACGTGCTGAACCTTGGCGGTACCGGTGCCGACGCGACGGTCTCGGCGGGGATCGGCGCAGAATTCAGACTTGGCGGCAACGTTGCGCTACGCGGCGCATACGAGTTCGCACTCACCGACAACACAACCGACCTCTTCGGCACCCGCCTGACGTTCTCGCTCGTGTACTCGTTCTGAGCCTCCATTCACAGCTCCAAATGGGGCTCCTGCCGTCCGTGCCCACGGGCACTGACGGCGTCTTCTTGTGTCTGCGCCGGTCCGAACCGTCACCTGGCGGCCGGTTCCTGCTCAACATCCCCCACCTCCATCCCGCCCCGGAGCCCACCCGCCTCAAACTCCGCCAGGTGACCAAGCACCTCCGCCGGAGACTTCGCCGTGCGGACGGCCTCCTTCAACGGTTTGCACCCGACCGGACGGCCGCGCGAATCAGGCTCTTGCCCCAGGCGCTTGCCGAACCAGCTCATCCGCCGGCGTATCTGGAACATCGCGTAGTGCTCGTCGCGCGTCTGGATCATGAGCGCGAAGTAGCGCCGGATGATGTCGAGCTTCTCAGCGGTCGACGGCTCGGCGGGCACGGGCTGCCCCTTGATCGCGGCCCACGCGTCGCGGAAGAGCCAGGGCGTGCTGAGGGCCCCGCGCCCGATCATCACTCCGGCGCACCCGGTGCGCCGGAGCATGTTGACCGCGTCCTCCGCTTGCCGCACATCGCCGTTGCCGATGACCGGCACCGTGTGCCCCGCCGCCCTGCAGTGATTGCCAACCGCCTCGACCACCCGGGCGATGCCGTCGTGGCTGACCTCACCCTGGAACTTCTGCTGGGTGGTGCGTCCATGGATGGTGACGGCGCACACGCCCGCATCGATCAGCCGCGGCGCGAGCCATGCCGCAACCGGCTGATCGTCGAACCAGCCAAGCCGCATCTTGCACGTGAGCGGGATGCCGAGCGGTTCGAGCACGCGGGCGCAAGCCTTGACGATCTCTTCCGCCATGTCAGGGATGCACAGCAGCCGCGAGCCACCGTCCTTCTTCGTCACCTTGTCAACCGGGCACCCCATGTTGATGTCGACGACGGTTGCGCCGTGCTGGACGGCCCAGAGGGCGCCCTCGGCCATGACGCCGGGCTCCCCGCCGTAGAGCTGCATGCAGATCGGCTTGTCGAAGTCGTTGGTCTGCGCGAGATCGAGGCTGGTGGCCGTGCCGCGCAGCAACCCCTGCGGCGAGAGCAGGTCGGTCGACGCCAGCCCCAGCCCTCCCTGCTCGCGGCAGATCGTCCGGAACGCGAGATCGCAGTACCCCGCGATCGGGGCCAGCAGCAGGTTCGTCTTGAGCTGGACGGGACCGATCTTCAGCACGGCCAAGTGTAGGAAAAGGCCGGGATCGGACGCATAGGTCCTCTGAGTCCTATGGGACGTGTTCCGCAAGGCTCATTCGGAGACAACCCGCCCCTCAACCAGCCGCACCACCCGGTCGGCCCGAGCCGCCACCTCCGCAGAGTGCGTCACGATCACCATGGTCTGCTTCGTCGCGGCCCGGTGCGCCAGCAACTGGTCCATGATGCCGCCGCCGGTCTTGGCGTCGAGGTTGCCCGTCGGCTCATCGGCCAGCAGCAGCGGCGGGTCGTTGATCAGCGCCCTCGCCAGCGCTACGCGCTGCCGCTCTCCTCCCGAAAGCTCGCCGCTGCGGTGCTCAAGCCGATGGCCAAGGCCAAGCTCGGTAATGAGCTTGATCGCCCTCGCGTTGACCTCATCCGCGTTGTAGCGAAAGTGCCCTCTGTTGACCATCGCCGCCACCGTCACGTTCTGCAGCACCGACAGCTCGGGCAGCAGGTGGTAGAACTGGAACACAAAGCCGACCGCCTCAGCCCGGTACCGGTCGAGCCGGCGTCCGCGCATATGGCTCAGGTGCGTGCCGTCGTAGGTGATGTCACCGCCACCCTTCTTGTCCGGCCGATCGAGCCCGCCCAGCAGGTGCAAGAGCGTGCTCTTGCCGCTGCCGGTCGCGCCGACGATGGCGACAAACTGCCCCTTGCCCACGTCAACGCTCGCGCCGCGCAGCACAGGAATGTCGTGCCCGCGGAGGCGGTAGGTCTTGTGCACGTTGGTGGCTGAGAGGTAAGGCATGGGAGGCACCAGGAACGAGCCATTAGGCATTAGTGCAAGACAAAGTTCTCGAACTCGGCACGCTCCACTGCTTCCGCGAATGCCTGGTGGCTAATGGCGAATGCCTCACTACTCAAACCTCAACGCCTTCACCGGGTGCATGAGCGCAGCCCGCGCGGCCGGGATCACCGCTCCCAGAACACTGAAGAAGACGCCGCTGGCGGCAACCAGCGCCGCCCGCGCGGGGGCGACCTCGTGAGGGATCTCAGCAAAGTAGTAGACGCGCGGGTCCCACACGCTGATGCCGAAGGTGGTGCCCAGCCACTCGTGGATGGGGTTGATGTTGGTGACGATCGTCCACGCGATCACCATGCCGATGCTGACGCCCACGACGCCGATCACCAGCCCGTAGAAGAGCCAAAGACCGGCAACCCCGCGCCCGCTGGCGCCCATCGCCCGGAGGATGCCGATGTCCTTGGTCTTCTCGCTGATCATCGCCCAGAAGATGGACATGATCAGCACCGCGCAGACGATCCAGATGAGCGAGAGCAGAAAGAGCACAACCGCCGTCTCCTTCTTCACCGCGCCCACGAACATCGCGTTCTGCATCTCCCAAGTCTTGATGAGCTGCGTGTTGTCGTTGCTCATCGCGCTGAAGGGAGGAACCTTGCCGGCAAAGTCAGCGGCGAACTTCTCGTACACCTTCAGCACACGCTCGCGCAGCGCATCGGGGCTCACACCCGGCTTCGCGCGCACCAGCACCGTGTTCACGCGCGCGGGGTCGACCTGGGCGTTCGAAAGGTCGGGCGGCCTGCCGTACGGGTCTACGATCTTCGGCGCCACCAGGCTGGCGTTCATCTTCATGCGTTCCTGCAGCGCCGCCAGCGGCACCAGCACGCTCCGCCGATCCACCTCGTACACGCCCGTGCGGCTCTCGTTGGCGACCGGCAGGTTCCACGACACGAGCTCGATCGACCGCCCCTTAGTGTCCAGCGGCACCATCCGCAGAGTGATACGCGTGTTCGCCGCCCAGTCAAAGACCGCGCCGGCACCAGTCGGCGTGAGCCGGCTGAGCCCCTCGAAGGTGTAGTAGCCGCGCCCGTTGCGGTCGCGCCGCGAGAGCCCGATCATCTCGATGCCCACCACCGCCGCATCCTCGAGCGTGCGGCTGTCAACGTTCGGCTCGGCGAGGCGCAGCCCGTCGGTCTGAACGCGCCGCATGTCGGGCTGGTAGACAGGATCAAGCCGCGGGTCTTCGCCCTTGGTGTCGCGTTTCAGCGGCACGGTGATCGGCTTCCACCACAGCGCCTCTTCGTAGTCCACCGTCTTGGCGTAGCTGACGGGGTCGATCCCCTTGATCTGCACCGCTTCGACCCGATCGTCAGGCAGGCTGACGAGCCCGAACGTCTCCACCACCGGCGTAGTGGCGGCAACGACGTCGGTCTCCTTCTCAAGGCGGGCACGCAGGTCGTCGTAGTAGGCAAAGCCGCTGTTGGGCCAGTTGATGCTCACATCGCCGACCATCGAGCGCCCGGAGTTCAGCAGCATCGTCAGGAACCCCCCCATCACCGACCACGTGATGAGGATGAGCGCCGAGCAGAGGGCCACCGCCAGCGCCGCCAGCAGCGGCATGACGCGCGATGTGAGGTACTTCCGTGTGAGAAGGGATTGGTACAAGCGGGCGAGTGTAAGCGCGGGTTAACCACAGAGGACACAGAGTGCACAGAGGCAGGCCGGAAACAAACAGAGCGCGTGTCAGAGCGCAAGGTTCGCGCGGACAAGAAACTGACCGCCAAGGGACTGCGCGGATGAGCACAGATCAAAGACCGGTTCGTCTGTCTTGATCCGTGCTCATCCGCACAACTCCGTGGCTCTCCTGCCTTTCTCTGTGCCTCTGTGTCTCTGTGGTGAACCCTCCTCTACGCCTTTGCCTCCCGGCCACGACCCGAACTACACTCGCCGCGATGACTATCCCAAAGCCCGATTTCCTCACCGCGCAGTTCATCGTCAGCATGGTCTCGCTGCTGATCACGGTGCACATCATCCTGGGGTTCGTCGGCCTCGCGCTCTACCTCGAACGCAAGATCTCGGCCTACATCCAGGACCGCCTCGGGCCCAACCGCGTGGGGCTAGACCTCGGCCTGCCGATCCTCAAGCCCCTGCGCGGCCTGTGGGGCCTCGGCCAGTCGGCCGCCGACGGCATCAAGATGCTGCTGAAGGAAGACTTCACCCCCAAGAACGTTGACAAGGTGCTCCACTTCATCGCGCCCGGCCTGGCGGTCGTGCCCGCGCTGCTCGCCTCCGCCTACCTGCCGTGGGGCGGCATGTGGTACGTGCCGGGCTTCACGCTCCCGATCACCGGATGGGTGATCGATCCGCAACTGGTGATGGTGGGCGGTGCGAACGTCTCGATCGGACTGGTCTACGGCCTCGCGATCGCCGGCATGGGTGTCTACGGCGTCGCGCTGGGGTCGTGGGCGAGCAACAACAAGTTCTCATTCCTCGGCGGCTTGCGCGCAAGCGCCCAGATGCTGGCCTACGAGATCCCGCTCGGCCTCATGCTGCTGGTGGTCATCCTGACGACCGGCTCGCTCCTTCCGCAGGAGATCGTGGGGTACCAGGTTCAGCACGGCTGGCTGATCCTCGCCCACCCGCTCGCGGCGGTCTTCCTCTTCACCGCCTTCCTCGCCGAGAGCAACCGCGCCCCGTTCGACAACGCTGAGTGCGAGAGCGAACTCGTCGGCGGATTCCACACCGAGTTCTCGTCGATGCACTTCGGCCTCTTCTTCCTCGCCGAGTACGCCCACGTCATTACCTCGTCGGCCGTCTTCGCCCTGCTCTTCCTCGGCGGCTACCACATCCCCGGCATCCCCTGGCTCAGCCCTGACTATGTGGGCGCCGGTCAGGAGTGGTACATCGGCCTCCTGGCAGCGGTGACCAAGTTCGCCGTCCTCTTCGGCAAGACGGTGCTGCTGGTCTGCTTCGTCATCATCGTCCGCTGGACGCTCCCCCGCTTCCGCTACGACCAGGTGATGAGCCTCGGCTGGCAGGGGCTGATCCCCGCCTCGCTGCTGCTGCTGGTCGGCACGGCCTTCATGGTCTACTTCAAGGCCCTGATCTGGTGGGAGCTCGCCCTGCTCAACCTCGGGCTCTTTGTGCTGATGCTCGCCGTGCAGCCGCTGCTGCCGCAAGCGGGCAAGAACCGGCGCGTGCCGCTCGCCGGCTCGCGGTTCAGCCCGCTGAAGGAGCCATCGGTCGAAGGCGTGGCCGTGGCAAACGCCGTGCCCGTGCTGCAGGCCTGAGGGCAAGCTCGCGGCCCTTTGGCTGCGGGGGAGGGGGGGGCGCCGGGTGTGGCAGTCGAGCGGCTGGCGTTGACTCGCTTGGCAACCCAGGCATCTTCCAGCAGCCAGAAATACCCGCCGCCACAGCCCGAATCGAGACCCGGCGACAATTCGCCGAAGATTCGCCTTTGGCGGACGACGCCCACGGACGGCGGATTCGTGGTACGCTTTACCGGCTGCACCTCTCAACCGTCCGACGCCCCGCCCGGAGCCGTCGATGAAGTCGCGGGCATTCACGCTGATCGAGTTGCTGGTAGTCGTTGCGATCATCGCGATCCTGATGGCGGTGCTGCTGCCGGCGCTGGCGGCAGCGCGTAACACGGCCAGGCTGGCGGTGTCGCTGAGCAACATGAAGCAGATCGCCGCGGCCCACGAGATGTACAGGGTGGACCGGAAGGACGCACTGCCGGTGCCCTTTGTGTTCGCCAACAACAACCCCAACAGCGGGTACGGATCGGTCAATCTCTTCGGCGGCAAGTTCTGCAAGTCAACGTGGGACGGGAGCGGATACGACTACTGGCCCGGTGAGCGGCCGCTGAACGAGTACACCGACTCCGCCCGATCGCTCCTTCGGCCCCTCGATGTGGACCCCACATGGCAGCCGATGCTTCCAAGACCAGCAGTCCCGGCTGGCGCGAGGGAAGCCTTCGAGTCGCCGGGGTGGCGCTCGCCGGGCGATAAGCGGGCGAGAACATTCGGGCCCACAACGCCCGACCCGAGTATTAGCCAGTACGAGTGCAGCGGAAGCTCGTACATTCCGAACATCTACTGGGTTGAGTGCGCGGGATATGCCCTAACGGGTTCCCTCGCGAACTCCTCTGGATGGCACCGGGCCATCCGCTGGGGGACCAGAAACTTCAACCGCATTGACACGACTCGTTTCGTCGTGGCTTCCGACACAATTGCCGGCGCAGTACGCACGGCGTTCCCGGTGAATGGCGGGTGGCCTGTCATCCCCGGCGAATTTGGAGGAGGGAACAAGTCCACTATGGGTTTCGCCGACGGCCATTCGGCATATGTCGAGATGGTTCGCATGTCGGCGAACACCTTTCCGTTCAGCCAGAATGCGATAGGCTCGCTCGCCCAACCCGGCTTCGAGTACAGCCTACAGATGGATCTCCCCGCGCCGCGCTAGATCGTTACCCTTCTCCGCATTCCGCACCCACTGCACCCGGAGCACCCAATGAGTCTGACCCTGTCATCGCCGCGCTCGTGCGCTGTCATTCTGTCCGCTATCGCCGCCTGTTCCGCGCCCGCCACAGGGCAGGATGCCCCGAAGGTCTGGGCCGAGTTCATGCCCCGCGGTGCGGCGGGCTACGACGCGCGCGGTTATTCGCCGAGCGACTCGATGTTCCAACGCATGGTGATGTACAACGCGGCCTACCCGTCCATCAACTGGCACACGCTGCCGCCATCTGGGACGCTCGACCCAAGTAGATGGACCCCAACCACCGATGATGCCGTTGACCTATCCAACCTTCCCGCTCCCGGTATCCTCAACGTCAACCTCGTCGGCCGCCGCCTCGCCATCGAGGCCCTCCGCCGCGGGTTCAACCGGAGCGACCCTTCCTACACCAACGGGCACGCGCCGAACCTGGCGCTCAACCTCATCCGCACCGGCATGCCACGCGACGACGTGCGAACGGTGGTCATCTCCACGCCCATGACAGTCATCACCACAGGGCACATCGTGGTCATTCCTGGAAAGCCGGGATCGGGTGGCGCAGGAGGGAACGAGCCGGAGCCGGACCGAAGCAACTACATTGAGTATCCCGACCTCTACGCCGCCCAGCGCGACCCTGGCAACTCCACCCCCGTCCTGCAGGCCTGAGGCCCCACGGGCGGCCCTTTGGGGTTTGCTCGGGTCGTTTGCACCTCACGGGGACTGTGGCGAGTCACGTTGGCTGGGTCTATCCTTCGCCCCACCCTCCCCTAAGGGTCGTGGATCATCTCGAATCGGCCCCCCGGCCCCTTGCTATTTGGAGCTTTCACTGTGTCCAACCTCGGCACCATCACACAGGTCATCGGCAGCACGTTTGACGTTCAGTTCGCGGAGAACCAGCTGCCGGCCATCTACAACGCCCTGTACGTCGAGGCCGACACCCCCGTCGGCAAGCTGGCGCTGACGGGCGAGGTCGCCAGCCACCTCGGCGGCGGCAAGGTGCGCGCCATCGCGCTGGGTTCAACCGACGGCCTCCGCCGCGGCCTGAAGATCGCCGACACCGGTGCGCCGGTCTCGGTGCCCGTTGGCGAGCCGGTCCTCGGCCGCGTCTTCAACCTGCTCGGCCAGCCGATCGACAAGGGCGCCGACATGGCCGCCGGCGTCAAGCGGAGCCCCATCCACCGCAACCCGCCCGAGTTCTCGCAGCTCAACCCCAAGACCGAGGTGCTGCTGACGGGCATCAAGGTCATCGACCTTCTTTGCCCCTTCGTCCGCGGTGGCAAGATCGGCCTCTTCGGCGGTGCCGGCGTCGGCAAGACCGTCATCATCCAGGAGCTGATCGCCCGTGTCGCCCGTAACTTCGGTGGCTACTCGGTGTTCGCCGGCGTCGGCGAGCGCACCCGCGAAGGCACCGACCTCTGGAAGGAAATGAAGGAGGCCGAGTACATCGACGCCGAAGGGAAGAAGTCCCGCGTGCTCGACAAGGTCGCCATGGTGTTCGGCCAGATGAACGAGCCGCCCGGCGCGCGTCTGCGCGTCGCCCTCACGGCCCTGACCATGGCCGAGAACTTCCGCGACGAGTCGGGCAAAGAGACGCTGATGTTCGTCGACAACGTCTTCCGCTTTACCCAGGCCGGTTCGGAGGTTTCGGCGCTGCTGGGCCGCATGCCCAGCGCCGCCGGTTACCAGCCGACGCTCTCGACGGAAATGGGTGAGCTCCAGGAGCGCATCACTTCAACGAGCAAGGGCGCCATCACCTCGGTGCAGGCCATCTACGTCCCCGCCGACGACTACACCGATCCGGCCCCCGCGACCGCCTTCACCCACCTCGACGCGTACGTGGCCCTCGCCCGTGGCATCGCCGAGAAGGGCATCTTCCCGGCCGTGGACCCGCTGGCGAGCACATCGCGCATCCTCTCGGCCGACATCCTCGGCGAGCGCCACTACTCCGTGAGCCGCCGCGTGCAGAACACGCTGCAGCGCTACAAGGACCTGCAGGACATCATCGCCATCCTCGGCGTTGACGAACTCTCCGAAGACGACAAGAAGACCGTGGCCCGCGCCCGCAAGATCGAGCGCTTCCTGAGCCAGCCCTTCTACGTCGCCGAGGTGTTCACGGGCTTCAAGGGCGTCACCACGACGCTCGAAGAGACGCTCGACAGCTTCGAGCGCATCTGCAACGGCGAGGGCGACGACCTCCCCGAGGGCGCGTTCATGTACGTCGGCACGCTCGACGACGCCCGCAAGAAGGCCGAAGCGATGAAGAAGTAATCGCCGCGGAGGGCCCCCCCCCTCCGCTTTCCTCCATCAATGTGCATTCAGCAAATACCCCCGGAGATCGGGGGTTTTTCTTTGTCTCAACCGCCGGTTGCTCACGCTCGCGAGGCCCGCCGGTATGCGTACGGCATGGCCATGAGCCGCTTGGCGCCGTCGCGCGAGTCCAGGGCCCGTCGCCCATTGCGACGACTCCCCAGCCTGCCAAGGTCTTTGCCCAGAGGCCCTCGGCGGCGCGCCTTCTCCATCTTGCCATGGTTATCCGTCAAGGAATCAAAAAAGTGAATCTTTGTTTTTCCAAAATCGCAGCCGCGCGGTGAAACGAAACGTATCTTGTAGCGGAGCGGCAATTCACCGTTGCCGCAGTGTGTGAGTGAGAGTCCGAGACAACCTGTTGCCTCTGGTTGACCGAACAGGGCAGAACCCCTTCGTCGGCACCCGTGGTCAGCAACCGAAGCCCGCATTGGGCATCGGCAGATACCCGTACGTTCATTAAGGAGTGTAGAGAATGACCTCGACCCGTACCGCTTCGCTTGCCCTCGTCTGTGCCGGCTTGATCGCTGCTACAGCTGGAACCGCCAGCGCGACCACGATCAACAGCTTCCTGTCCGTGCCCGGCATCAGCGGCATCACTGTCTCGCCGGCGGTCGCCAGCCCCAACCTCTCGTTCACCGTAACACTGAACGCGGGCGCGACATTCACCTACAACAGCAACACCTACGCGATCACTGACGTGATCGGCTTCTACCTCCTCGCCCCCGGCTACGACGACGTCTCGCAGGGCGCGCTCGCCAGCGTCGGCGGCTTCAGCAACGACTCTGACCATCGCGCCGCGGGGAGCATCTACGGCTGGCGTTCCAACCCGAACTCCGGGATCACCGCGGGCAACTCGCAGGCGTTCACGTTCCCCTCAATCTCGTACGCCAACTACACGCTGATCGGCCTGCACGTCCGCATCAACGGCACGTTCCCCGGCACAACCGGAAACACCGGCAACATTACCGGTTCGTTCGTCCCGGCACCGGGCGCTGCCGCGGTCCTCGGCCTGGGCGGCCTGCTGGCCTCCCGTCGCCGCCGCTGAGTCAGGTTCTCATCCGACATTTCAAGGGCGGGCACGGTTAAGTCTGTGCCCGCCTTTTTCTTCGCGCCGCGCAAGGGCACTCTACCCTGTGCCATGGTCACCATCACCAGCCGTTACGAAGGAAACAAGAAGTGCTCGCTCGTCCACCCCGAGGGAGCGACCCTCCGCACCGATGCCCCCAAGGACATCGGCGGCGACGCCTCGGCCTTCTCGCCGACCGACCTGGTGGCGGCCGGCCTTGCCGCGTGCATCCTCACAACGATGGCCATGTTCGCCGAACGCCACGGCCTGAAGCTCGACGGCGCCTCCGCAACGGTTGAGAAGCACATGAGCCAACCGCCGTCGCCGCGGCGCATCGCGCGGCTGCCGGTGGTTGTCACGCTCTCCGCCTCGTTACCAGCCGAGATGCGCCCGCGGATCGAGGCCGCCGGCAACGCCTGCCCCGTGCACGCGAGCCTGCACCCCGAGGTTGATGCGCCGATCACGTACCTGTACGCCTGATCCCGATCGCCATCGAGCAGGCTGAAGCGGCCTCGGATGAACCCAGAGAACAACGGACCAGATCCGGGCATCTCAATCGTCGCTCCCTTCTCTGTTTCTGTTCCTCGCCGCGGTCTTTATCCGTGTTGATCAGAGGCTTGCCTTTCTGCCCCCTCCCACCCGCCCCCCCTCATGCCCGTCATCATCCGCCCAGCGACCGCCTCAGATGTGCCCGCCGTGCTGCCCATGGTTCAGGCCGTGTGCGACTATCACCGCACGCTCGAGCCGGAGCGCTACGGCTTCGTTGCCGACGTCACCGTTCGCTACACGTCGTGGCTCAGTGATCGCGCAGCGGACCCGGCAAGTGTTTTTCTCGTCGCTGAAGACACCGGCACCGAGTCGCTGGTGGGCTTCATCGTCGGCGAGACACTCGACGAGATCCCAATCTTCACTGTGAAGCGGTACGGGTTTCTCCACGACCTGTGGGTAGAGCCCTCATGCCGCCGCCGCGGCGTCGGCCGCCAACTCGTCGCAGAGGCGGTGGCCCGCTTCGCAGCAAAGGGCGTCCCGCAGGTGCGCGGCGATACCGCGTGGGCCAACACTGCAAGCCGCTCGATGCTTGCGCATCTTGGCTTTGCACCAACGACGGTGCAGGTGCTCAAACCGATCGGGCGACTCGACCCCTAAGGGTGCATTCGAGGCCTGCTCGGCGAAAACGGCTTGAACTGTGGTACAGTCAAAGTTGATGACCGACCCGGCAAGCCCGCACCCTTCGAGCAGAGCCGCCGGCAGGCCGCCCGCCCACCCCGAGCCGCCGCGCACGGCGGAGGTGGCGTTGCGGTCGAGCCAGTTGGTCAGCCTCATCCTGATCATCGGGCTGCTGCTCGGCGGTGGAGCGCTTGGGTTTCTCGGGCTGACGCGAACCGAAGCCGCCGTTCCCGTCTCCCAGCCGGCGGGCGGGGGTGGCGTGGGCGGCGAGGGCGCTTCGGGCGCACTGACGATCGCCGTGCCGGCACTGAGCGCCGCAGCGCTTGTTATCGTCTTTGTGCTGCCGCTGGTCATGGTCCGCGCTGCACGCAGGCGTTGGGAGTCCAGAGCCGACGACGAGGCCGCGATGCGCCGTGTCTATCAGGGGTTCGTAAGCCTGAGCGTTTTGCAGGGCGCAGCTCTGGAAGGCCCGGGGTTTCTCGGAGCGGTCTCGACGTACCTCACCGGCAACTGGCTGCTGCTGCTGGCCACGCTCGGCAGCGTAATGGCCTTGGCGTTGCTCTTCCCGCGGACCGCGCGGATCGAGCGTTGGATCGATGAGGTGACGGGGGGTGGCGTGGACGACGTGACACCGGATCAGGAGGGCCGCGAGCCATGACCGCGATCGAGACCAAGCACGTCCAGGGCCGGCGCAAGCTGCACTTTGCGAGCATCGACGATGCGCTGCGCGACGCGGAACTGATCGCCGAGTCCGACCGCAACGGAACGCTCAAACGCCTGGGGAACTGGACGCCCGGCCAGGCCTTCGGGCACATCGCCGGATGGATCGGCTACGCATTGGACGGCTACCCCCCCGACCTGCGCCCGCCGTGGTTTGTCAAGATCATCCTTCGCTGCATGAAGTCAAAGTACCTGCGCGGGATGCCAGCGGGCGCACGGATCCCCAAGATCGATGGCGGCACAAAGAACCTCGAGGTCTTTCCCACAGACGAGGGGCTGTCGCGCTTGCGCACAGCCTGGGAGCGACTCGCCAAGACGGCGCCCTCCCGGCCGAACATCATCCTGGGCGAACTGACGCACGAAGAGTGGATCGCCCTCAACCTCCGCCACGCGGAGCTGCACCAGAGCTTCTTTGTGCCGTAATCCGCAGGAGCTCTCGGCGATGGACCCGACCTACACAGTTGCCGTTGATGAGAGCCGCGTACCCCGGGTCTCGTCGCTTGTCAGCACCGCTTTCGGCGGGCCGGTGAAGGACTGCGAAGAGTGGGTCCGCTCGCAGGGCCTCAGCGACATCCGGACCGTCGAGCGCGCCGGCGATGGGCGCGTCGACGCTTGCCTGCGCCGGATCGAGATGGGGCAGTTCTACGGTGGCAAGTCGGTCCCGATGGTCGGGATCGCGGGCGTGGCGGTTGCCCCGGAGGCCCGCGGCGGAGGGCTGGCCCGCTGGATGATGCAGAGGTCCCTCGAGGAGATGTTCGAGAAGGGTGAGCCGCTCTCGGCGCTCTACGCGAGCACCCAGCCGCTCTACCGCCAGGTGGGCTACGAGCAGGCCGGGCACCGGATGACCTTCACCCTGCCGATGGCCGAGATCGACCTCCGCGACCGCGGAAGCAGCGACGGACGGAGTTGGGAGACCGTGGAGTTCGAAGCGGTCAATCGCCTTCACGCGCCCTACCGCGCGTTCGCGGAGCGCTTCGACGGCATGCTCGACCGCGGCACGTACGTGTGGAAGCGGAAGTTCGACATGCGCGGGCAGAAGGGTGTTGCGTACGCCAGCGTTGGCAGCGCGGGTGGTGAGATCGACGCCTACGCCGTCGTCATGCAGAAACGCAAAGACTCTGGGCGCATGACCGTCGAGTTGAGCGACCTGGCCTTCTGCGACGCCGCGGCGGGACGCCGCCTGCTGGGGATGCTGCAAGACTACGCGTCGATGGCCGACGAGCTGGTCTTTTTCGGCGGGCCGAACCACCCGCTGCTTTACCTGCTGGGGCAACAGCGGGCCGCGGGCAGCTTCAAGGAGTTCTGGATGCTGCGCCTGGTGCGCATCGCCGATGCGCTCAGGCTGCGCGGCTACAACCGCGCTGTGAGCGCGGAGGTGCACCTGCACGTGACCGATGAGCTCCTCCCCGGCAACCGCGGGCCGCTGGTGCTGCGCGTGCGCGACGGGCGGGCGGAGGTCACGCAGGGCGGTCGCGGCGAGGTGCGGGTTTCTGAACGGGCGCTGGCGAGCCTCTACAGCGGTTTCGCCACGCCGGCCACACTGAAGCTTGGGGGCGCGGCGATCGAAGGGCCAGATCACGCCGTCGCATCGCTCGCGGTGATCTTCGGCTGCGGCGGCCCGCCGTGGATGACCGACTTCTTTTAGCATCCCCTCAGTCGCTGCTCAGTTCAGGCCCCGCGTGTGGATTGCCCGTTCTTCGCTCACCTGCCGTTAGGGCTCGCGGGCACGCACCAGAACCGGTTGGCCGTGCCCGCGTCGCGGAGCGCGTAGAAATCGATCTGCGGGAGCACGACGGTCGAACCGTCGACCACGCCGCACGTCACCGCGCTGCCGTGATGACCGGGGACAACCTCGAACGGAAAGCTCGCACCGTCGTTGTACGGCGGACCGAACTGCGGCTGCTCGTTGCCATCCCAGAGGATGACCGCGTCACCCTGCAGCTGGCCGATGCGCAGGGGTGCGCTGAACCGCCCGTACCCGATCACCGCTCCGTTCATGATGTACGAGGTCATGTTGGCGGTCCCGCTGTAGGGCCCTTTGTGGCTTGGGCAGCGGTAGGTGCGGTCGGCTTCGACGTACGGCCACAGCGCCCCGGTCTGGCGGTCGTCGGCGACGCAAGCCTGGGTGTCGACTCCCGGGCCATAGAGCCACCCCTTCACCGCCGCGGTCGGTCCCCAGTTGGGGTACGGAAGACTCTCGCGGAAATCGTTGCAGTAGACGTTCAGCGCGAGGGCGATGTTGTGCATGTCGCTGAGGCAATCGGTCTGGCGGGCCGCCGCCCGCGCCCCGGAGAGAGCGGGGAAGAGGATCGCCAGCAGGATCGAGATGATGGCGATGACCACCAGCAGTTCGATCAGCGTAAAGGCGTGCCGGGCCGAGCGGACGATACGGAGGGGTGTCGCGCGCATGTGGGGCTCCATTCACGGCGGGCCGGGGCCGCTGCGTGTTGGACGCCGGCCACGCAGGACGGTTCGCGGATTTGCGCGACCTTTACAGATTCGCCCGTCGGAGGGGAGTGCGCGTATCATCGGGCCGCTTTTTCAAGCGGGCGTAGCTCAGTGGTAGAGCGTCAGCCTTCCAAGCTGAACGTCGGGAGTTCGAATCTCCTCGCCCGCTTTGTTTGATGGTCCTTGCTGTTGACTTGCGGGTCGGGGGCTTTCTCTATCGGGTGCTGCCGTGAGCACGGCGCCGTTGGCGTGCTCAGTGGAAGTTGCGTGCGCTGACCTCCAGGCCGCCCAGCCGCCCGTCGAGGCGCTGGATCTTCTCGGCCACCACGTGCACGACGATCCCCTGGCGCTGCACGCGCCCCTGTACGGCGATAAAGCCGGCCCGCGCGTGGTGGCGGTAGGTGTGGTACGTGCGGCTCCAGACCACGATGTTGGCGATGCCGGTCTCGTCTTCGATCGTCATGAACGTGACGTCCTTGGCCGTCCCGGGGCGCTGGCGCACCAGGACGATGCCGGCGATGCGCACGCGCTCGCCCGCGGGCGCTTTGTGCGGGTTGAGCAGCTCGGCGCAGCGGCGGATGAGCGGGCGCTGGGCGTCGAGCGACGGGCGCGCAAACGAGACGGGGTGGGCCTTGAGCGACAGGCTTGTCGCTTCGTAGTCGAGGCGCACGTGCCGGCTCGGGTCGAGCGTCGGCAGCGGCACCGGTTCGGGCGCGGCTTCTTCGATCTGCTCAAACAGCGGGAGACGCTCGTCGCGGAGTGAGCGCGTCTGCCAGAGGGCCTCCTGACGCGTGAGCCCTCCCTTGCCCATCGAGCCGAAGGCGTCGGCCGCGGCGAGGCGGCGCAGGGCGCGAGCGGAGGCGCCGCTGGCACGCCAGAGCGACTCGATGCTCGCGAAGGGCCCGCGGGACGCGGCGGCGCGGACAATCAGGTCCGCGTCGCGCTCGCCGAGCCCTTTGACCATGCGCATACCCAGGCGAAGGCCGCAGCCGCCCCCCCCACGCTCAGGCTCGATCGTGCAGTCCCACCGGCTGCGGTGGACATCGATCGGCCAGACGGGCACGCCGTGCTCTCGGGCGTCACGCACGAGCTGCGCCGGCGCGTAGAAGCCCATCGGCTGGCTGTTGAGCAGCGCAGCGGTAAACTGCGCGGGCCAGTGCTTCTTGAGCCAGCAGGAGACGTAAACCAGCAGCGCAAAGCTTGCGGCGTGGCTCTCGGGGAACCCGTACTCGCTGAACCCCTTGATCTGCTCGAAGCAGCGCTCGGCAAACTCTGGCTTGATGCCGCGCCGCACCATGCCGTCGATCAGCTTGCGCCCGAAGCGGTAGATAAGGTCGCCCTTGCGCTTCCACGCGGCCATGGCGCGGCGGAGCTGGTCGGCCTCGCCCGCGGTGAAGCCGGCGGCGTTGACGGCCAGCGCCATGCACTGCTCCTGGAAGAGGGGCACACCCTTGGTGCGTTCGAGCACTTTGTCGACGGACGGGTGGATCGCCTCGATCGGCTCTTCACCGTTACGCCTGCGCAGGTAAGGGTGGACCATGTTCCCCTGGATCGGGCCGGGGCGCACGATGGCGACCTCGATGACCAGGTCGTAGAACTCCTTCGGCTTCAGGCGCGGCAGCATCGACATCTGCGCCCGGCTCTCGATCTGGAAGACACCGACGGTGTCGGCCTTCTGGATCATGGCGTAGGTGGCCGGGTCCTCGGCCGGGATGGTGGCGAGGTTGTAAGGGGGCTCGCCGGGGCGCTGGGCGTTGACGAGGTCGATCGCCTTGCGGATGGCGGTGAGCATGCCCAGGCCGAGGATGTCGACCTTCATCATCCCCATGGCGTCGATGTCGTCCTTGTCCCACTCGATCACTGTGCGCCCGGGCATGGCCGCGTTCTCGACAGGGACCAGCTCGCACAACGGCTCGCGGGTGATGACGAAGCCGCCGACGTGCTGGGAGAGGTGACGCGGGAAGCTGAGGATCTCGTTGCTGAGCCGCACGAGCCACTGGAGGGTGTGGTCGCGGGGGTTGAGGCCCATGTCGGTGAGGGCCTGATGGTTGAGGCACGCGCCGTCCCTGTCCCACCACTCGGTGTTCCCGGCCAGGCGGTCGACGGTGTCGAGCGAGAGGCCCAGCGCCTTGCCCACATCGCGCACGGCGCTGCGCCGGCGGTAGGTGATGACCTCGGCGGTGAGGGCGGCCCGCTCGCGCCCGTACTTGCGGTAGATGTACTGGATGACCTCCTCGCGGCGTTCGTGCTCGAAATCGATGTCGATATCGGGCGGCTCGTTGCGCTCCTTGCTGATGAACCGCTCAAAGAGAAGCGTGATGCGTGTCGGATCAACCGAGGTGACCCCCAGGCAGAAGCAGACGGCCGAGTTGGCGGCGGCGCCGCGCCCCTGGCAGAGGATGGGGATCCAGGGGCTCGCGCTCTCGCCGCTGGCCCCGCTGCCGGCCGGACCCGGCGCAGCGTCACCCTCGCCGGTGCGGGCGTAGTTCACCAGGTCGTGCACGGTGAGGAAGTAGGGCGCGTAGTTCATCTCGTCGACGAGCTTGAGCTCGTGCTCGATCCGGGCGCGGACCTCCTCGCACACGCCCGAGGGGTAGCGCCACGCGGCCCCCTTCCAGGTCAGATCGCGCAGGTGGTCGATGGGCTTGACGCCCGCGGGCACGACCTCATCGGGGTACTGATAGATGATCTGATCGAGCGAGAAGCCGGCGGTGCGCTCGACGATCGAGAGAGACCGCTCGATCGCGCCCGGGCAGGCGGTGAAGAGGCGGTGCATCTCACCCGGCGGTTTGAGGTGGCGCTCGGCGTTGGCGTGCAGGTGCAGGCCGGCCTCCGCGAGCGTGCAGCCGCGCCGGATGCACGTGAGCACATCCTGCAGCGGGCGACGCTCGTGCGTGTGGGCGTGTGCGTCGTTGATCGCGGCGAGAGGAACCGCCTGCTTGCCAGACAGTTCAGCGAGTTGCTCGTTGCGCTGCGCATCGCCGGGCCCGTAGAGCCGGGCCGCGGCAAGAGACAGGCGGTCTTCGTCAAAGACGGCCCGCAGTCGCGCCAGCGATGCGCCGAGCCCCGGGTCGATCGCCTGCCCCGGCACGGCGATGGCGAGCAGGCCTTGGCCGTGCGCGGCAACGTCTTCGAGCGTCAGGTGGCACTCACCCTTCGGCGCGCGGCGCTTGCCCGTGGTGAGCAGGCGGCAGAGCCGGCCGTAGGCGGCCTTGTCGGTGGGGTAGAGCAGCAGCGAGCACGAGGGCAAGTCCTGCGGCAGCACACGCGAGCCGAGCACGAAGCGGATGCCCGCCTCCTTCGCCTTCACGTGGGCGCGGACAACCCCGGCGAGGGTGTGGGTGTCGGTGAGGGCGATGGCGCGGTACCCCTGCGCCCGCGCGGCGAGCACGAACTCCTCGGGGAAGCTCGCTCCAGTAAGGAAGGTGTAGTTGCTGGTAACAGCGAGCTCGGCCCACGGGGGTTCGGGTGCGCAGGACGGCACCGGGCCGCTCGGCGCCTGTGGTGTTTGCACACCGGCGTCCTTGAACGGGTGCGGTTTCAGCTTGGGAAACTCGTTGTCGGGCACGGCTTATCCCCACACCCCGTGCACGAACCAGCGCGGCGTATCGACCTGGCGGCAGACCCACAGCCACAGGCCCGACTCAAGCTGCACGGCGAAGTAGTCACGGTCGGGCGGCGGCGCCATGCCGGGCACAGCAGGGTCGCCGCGCCAGCGCCACCACTCAGCGCCGATGCGCTCGGGCCCGGTGCAGGCTGTCACCCGCTGGCGCGTGCGACCAACACCCCCCCCACCAGTCTCCCGCTCACGCCAGCCGATCTCCAGCACGGGCCCATCGGGGGTGAGGGCGATCACCTCGGCCGGCTCGGGCGGGTGGAGCAGGATGGTGGGCCGCTCGCCAGCGCAGCGCAGGTTCACCAGTGGCGGCGCGGGCTGCATCACCGAGCACGCCTTGAAGCTGCGCTCGGGCAGGTGCGAGGGGTGGAGCGTTGCTCGCAGCACGCTCTCTGGGCCCAGGCGGTTGACGAGCGTGTCGGTCAGCTCGCCCGCGGCTTCGTTCCGCGCCGGGGCAGACTCATCCGCACCCAAGTGCGTGTGCGCCGTCTGACGATCGCTCAGGCGCGAGGTGCGCGCCGCGTGGGCGACGAGCCCTTCAACCTGCACGCCCATGTCGACACGGTCAAGGCGGGGGCGCAGCAGCCGCCACAGGTGTGCGGCGTTGACGCTCGCCCGGCTGAGCTCGATCGTGAGACGCTCGGGCTCGCCCTCTGGGCGCAGCAGGGTGACATCGAGCCTGCGCACGCCGCGCTGCTGCGCAGCGAGTTGGCGTGCAAGGTCGGCGAGCACGTCCTGCGCCGCGGCCTCTATCGACTCGAGCCTGTCGGTGGGGCCGTCGAAGAGGACCTCCGCGCGGATCGGCGGGGGCGGGTGGACAGGGTTGACGGTCTCGGTGGCGTGCCCCAGGGCGCGGTCGATGCGCCCGAGCAGCACCACGCCGAAGCGGGCGGCGAGTTGCCGTCGCGGCAGGCTGAGCACCTGTCCCACGCGCTCGATGCCCAGCTCGTCAAACGCTGCGAGGGTGAACGGGTCATCGGTCAAGGCCGCGACGGGGAGGGCCGCGAGTGCCGCACGCTCGTCGCCCGGCTGCACGACGGCGATGCGCTCGAGCCCGAAGCGGGCGACAGCGCCGGCACAGGCAAAGGTTGCGGCGGTCGCTGCACGGACGCGGAGGCCGAGCCGGTTGATCGCGCGGGCGGCCGAGCGCGCGGTACGCTGCTCACGCCCATACAGGCGCGAGGTGCCGGTCAGGTCCAGCAGCAGGCCGTCGGGCGGGTCCGGCGCGACCGTGGGAGAGATGCGAAGCGCCCAGCAGGCCAGGCGGTGGAGCGACTCGGCCTCACGGTCTGGCCTGTGCGGGTGGATGCAGAGCGCCGCCCCGTGTGGCAGGATGGCCCTCGCCTGCGCAAGGTCAAGCCCCGCTCGCACGCCCCAGGCGGCGGCGCTCGGGCAGCAGCGTGCGACCACCTCGCGCCCACCGACTGCGCGGGTGAGCAGCACGACAGGCGACGCGCGCGTCCGCTCAGCCCGAGCGCCGCAGCGGCACAGGCGTCGCTTCACCAGGTCGGTCGAGAAGCTCGGAAACCACAAGGCCATGACGCGTCGCACGGTCGTGCTCCAGAGTCCAGCAGCGCGGCGCAGCGCCGGCGGGCTGCGCCCCTTTGCAGCGCAGCAGCTCGACGGTCCATCGTCGCGTGTGATGGGCTGATCGGGGGTCAGGAGGGGAAACACGCACCCCCCACCGCGTGAAGGCGGCGGAGAGCTCGGCCCGCTCCCACGGCGGGCGTGCAAGAAAGCAGATGCCCCCTCCCGCCTCGGCCGCCAGTTGCACCCTGCGCGTAGCGGAGAGGTCAAAGCGCGAGCCGTCGGCGATCACCACAGCGGCGGCGCTGCTGCGCAGCGCCAAGTCCGCGGCCCAAAGCCGCTCGCCGGCGCTGGCTGCTCGCACGAAGACCGAGCGCGAGAGCAACGGATCGGCGGCGCAATCAACCATCGCAGCCGGGAAGGGCCAGACGGCCTCCCCCACCCAGAGCACCAGCCCCCCGCCACCGTGACCGATGCCCGCGGCCTGACGGGCCAGGTGCGTGAGGATCGACAGCGGGGGCAACCAGGTGCCGCGCGCCCGCGCGTGTCTGCCCGGCGGGCCGTGCTGGCTTGTCCCGATCCACTCGTGCACTTTGGCCACACCCAGGCCCTGCCCGGGGAGGGCACGATCGATCGGGCCCCAGGCGGTCGGACAGACGCCCGAGCCCTGATACTGCTTTCCTTCACAGGTCGCCCGGAGTGCGTTCCAGCGCTCAAGCGGGAGGGGCAGATGAGATGCGGCCTGCGATGGACTCATTTTGTTAGGGTACACCAAGACGCGATTCTGTCAAGCTTTTGTTTGGTTTTTCGGCAAAATGACCGTTTCTGGCGCCAAAACGCCCCTTCTCCAACCAATGGAGGTGTTGCCCACGCTGCAGAGCCAAGTCGCCCGCGCGGTCCAAGGCATTCATGAACGTACTTACCCTTCAATGACAGTGGCAGGCCGCGGCCGACGCATGGACTGCTGCCCCGGTACACCATGAACAACCGAGCCCCACAACCCGGGCCCGACAGCGGCGCACAGCCATCAACGGCGGCTGGCCGCGCACGCGCGCCTGCAGCACACGAAAACACCCAGCAGCCAAACGCCCGACCGGTGACCCAGTTGCTGGCAGATGCCCAGCGCGGCGACGCGGCGGCAACCAACGAGCTGTTCCCGATCGTTTACGAGGAACTCCGCTCGCTCGCGTCGCGGTTCCTCCACGACGAGCGGACCGCGCACACGCTGCAGGCCACGGCGCTGGTGCACGAGGCGTACCTGCGCCTGGTCGGGCCCGCCCAGACACCGTGGGAGAACCGCTCGCACTTCTTCGGGGCTGCGGCGAAGGCGATCCGCCGGATCCTGATCGACCACGCCCGCACGCGCAGCCGCGTCAAGCGCGGGGGCGGCGGGATCGGCGGCGACGGGCCCGCGCAGCGGGTCGCTCTGGACGAGGGGATGCTGGTGTCGTTCGATCAGCCGCAACGGATGATCGACTTTGACAGCGCACTGGCGCGGCTGGCGGACATCGACCCGCAAAAGTCGCGCGTCGTTGAGCTGCGGTTCTTCGCGGGGCTGACGGTGGAGCAAACGGCGCTGGCGCTGGGGGTGTCGGCCAGCACGGTGGCCCGCGACTGGCAGTTTGCGCGGGTGTGGCTCTTCAACGAGCTGCGCTCGCGCGGCGAGGGGGAATCGTGAGC
Source organism: uncultured Phycisphaeraceae bacterium (assembly GCA_964403525.1). Lineage (GTDB taxonomy): Bacteria > Planctomycetota > Phycisphaerae > Phycisphaerales > UBA1924 > JAJTGZ01. Next base: position 75,192 of record CAYOGE010000010.1, read on the forward strand.
GAGCAGCCGGCGAGCCGACCGCGGGAAGACAGCGATCCGGGGGCTGTCTTCAAGCGTGCGGAGTCGATCTATTTCGAGGTTGCGGGTCTCTCGCCGGGCGACCGCGCCGAGCGTGTCGCTCGCCTGTGCGCGGGGGACGAGGCGCTGCGTAAGGCCGTGGCCACGCTGCTCGACTCGGCGGCCCGTGTGGGCGGCTTCCTCGAGGAGCCCGTGCTCGGCCGCGCGTTCGACCAGCTCAAACGCGAGAGCGAGCGGGAAGAGGGGGACCGGCGCGACGACCTCATCGGCGCGGTGCTCGGCCATTTCAGGCTGGAGCAGCGGATCGCCTCGGGCGGAATGGGAACGGTCTACCTCGCGTCGCGTGCCGACGACGAGTTCCAGCAGCGCGTCGCCGTCAAGGTCGTCAAACGCGGCATGGACAGCGAGGAGATCCTCCGGCGGTTCCGTGAAGAGAAGCAGACGCTGGCGCAGCTCGACGACCCGCACATCGCCCGCCTGCTCGACGCCGGCGCAACCGCCGACGGCAGGCCCTACCTGGTCATGGAGTACGTCGACGGCGTGCCGATCGACCGCTACTGCGACCAGCGTCGCCTGCCGATCAACGAACGCCTGCGGCTCTTCAGCCTGGTCTGCGAGGGTGTGCACGCGGCGCACAAGTCGCTGGTCATCCACCGCGATATCAAGCCCAGCAACATCTTCGTCACCGCGGCGGGGGTGCCGAAGCTGCTCGACTTCGGGATCGCCAAGGTGCTCACCGGCGGCACAGATGCGCCCGGCACGATCGAATCGGAACGCCGGTTGACGCCCGAGTACGCCAGCCCCGAGCAGGTCGACGGGGGGCCGCTCACCACCGCCAGCGATGTCTATTCGCTGGGCGTCGTGCTCTACGAACTGCTCACCGGAACGCGCCCCTACGCGTTCGTGCTCAAGAGCAGCGAAGAGGTGAGAAGGGTCGTCTGCAAGTCGGTTCCGCCGCAGCCGAGCGAAGCGATCACCCGGCGGGCCGGTGCGCGCCGTGGCCTCGTCCCGCAGCCGCCTGCTACCGGAGAAGCAACGGCCGCCGAGCAGACGGGAACAGGCAGCGGCCCGATCGACTACCCCAATACGCACCGCGTGAGCTCCACGCGCCTCCGCGGCCAGCTCCGCGGCGACCTGGACACGATCGTGATGACGGCCCTGCGGAAAGAGCCGGCCCGGCGCTACGCCTCGGCCGAGCAGCTCGGGGCGGACATCGGCCGGTTCCTGGCAGGGATGCCGATCACCGCTCGGCGCGACACGTGGACCTATCGCACGCGCAAGTTTGTTGCCAGGCACGCCATCGCGGTGACGGGCGTGACGGCGGGGGTCGCGCTGCTCATCACCGGGCTGTTCGTCCAGACGCACCAGAAGGCGCAGATCCAGCGGCAGCGGGACGAACTGGCCGCGACGAACCTGCGCCTCGATCAGACTCGACGGGTGCTCGTGTCAATCTTGAGCGGTGCGCAATCGAGCGACAAAGGGCCGGGGGCAACGCTCGGCGAGGTGCTCGAGGACGCCGCCCACGGGCTCCTGGTCACACCCCCCGAAGACCCACTCACCCGCGCCGGCGTGAACGAGGCGATCGGCACGGCGATGATGACGCTGGGCATGACCGAACGGGCGCGGCCCTTGCTGGAGGCTGCGCTGGCCGAGCACCAGCGGCTCCCGCCTGCGAGCACACCACGCCTAGCTGTTGAGACCGAGCTGGCCCAACTGCTCTATTACGAGGGAAAGTACGCGGAGGCCGAGCCAACACTCCGCGGACTGCTCGTTCGCGTGCGCGAGGCAAACGGTGGAGTTGCCTCGAGCCTGGAGGGTGACATCCTCAACGCGCTGGGGGCTGTGCTGCGTTTGAGAGGGTCACTTGAAGCAGCGATGAGCGTGCAACGCGAGGCGCTCTCGGTACGCACCGCTGTTGAAGGCGCCCAGAGCCTTGCGTGCGCTGAGTCACTGAACAACATCGCGTCAATCCACTTCAGCTCCGGGCGGTACGCTGAAGCGGTCGAATCGTTCCGGTCGTCGCTGGCCATCCGTACGGCAAAGCTGCGCCCCGGGCACCCAATGCTGCTGGCAACTGGTACGAACCTCGGGCTCGCGCTCCTGCGGGCCGGAGACGCCCAGCAGGCAATCCCCTACCTTGAAACAGCGGCCGCTGGCTGGGCAGGCGCCTTTGGACCACAGCACCCCGGGATTAACATTGCGCGCACGTCGCTGGGCCAGGCCTATCGAACGGTCGGCAGGTTCGACGATTCCCTCTCTGTGCTGAGACAGGTTGAAGACTGGCAAACGGCCGCGTCGGCGGAGGTCACCCCGGCGCTGCTGGCCACGCGGGCAAACATCGGAATCACCTTGGCGGGGAGGGTAGCCAGCGACGGAAGTTGCCAGGAGGCGATCACCGCTCTGGAGGCCGTGCGATCTCATCCGCAATTTGGAGCCCTCAGCAGGGGAATGGCCCGCCAGGTCCTCACCGCATTGGCCGACTCCTGCGAACGCTGCGGCAGGGGGGCAGACGCCACCCGTTATCGGGCCGAGGCCGCCGGCCTCGCCGAAACAAAATAGGTGCCGCGATCCTTTTTGTGACAGCGCATGACAGCTAACCGAGCCGCCTGCCGCATGGGTTGCAGAGTCACCACCTTCGGGCAATACGCCCGCCAGTAGGCCCAGTCGTGGCCTGCCGGACGAACCAGGAGTCACCCATGATCACCCGCACCAGGCTCTTTACTTCACTTCTCGGAGCGATGCTGCTCGCTTCGCCGACCGCGTTCGCAGACGGCGGCCACGGCAGCGACGACAACGGGGGCAGCGGCAGCAACAGCAGCGGCAGCGGCAGCGGTAGCGGCGGTGGCGGTGGCGGCACCAGTTCAACAAGCGTCGCCAGCGCGCAACGGGCAATCAGAGATGGCGCAGATGCCGCCGAGCGGATTATCAAGCAGGAGAAGGACGCCCGCGTACGGCTGATCTTCGGGATGCGTGCCGCCGGCGCCGATCCCGCGGAAGTGAGCATCGCCGTCGAAACGGCGATCGCCGCCGTCACCGCGGCAACATCAAACGGCATTCTTCAAGTCAACAACCTCAAGGCCTCGCTGCTGGCAAGCCTGCCCGCAACAGCGACCGCCCGCCAGCGGGCTGCGATTGAGTCCGCCGCGACGGCCGGGGTTGCAAAGCTGAACAAGCGGCTGCGCAGCGCAACACAAGACATTCAGCGAGCCGCCCGAGGGCGAATCCCCGCCGGCACGCAGCCGGTGCCGCATCATCCCTTCCCCGAGCACGGTCCGGATCACCAGTGATGAGCGATCACCCCGATCGACATTGGGAACGACCCCATTCTGAACGCGGGTCCGCGGCCTGGCGCCGCGGACCCGCGTTCGTTCGCTGTGTATTCGGGCCCAGCGCCCGGTAACAGGCATCGTCTTCCACCAAGGGCTTACGGCACTGCTCCAAGTGGCACTTCGTGCGATTCGACGTATCATGAACAAGGGGATGAAGCACCGGATCGTTTGCGAGCATCCGAAGCTCGCCCTCCGGCACACGCAAGAGCCAAGGGGCGCAGAAAAACAAGATCGATTCAGCCTTCATGAGAGCGGTTGGATGGAGCGAGCACGCCCGTACGGGCACCGATTGACCAAGGAGGATTCCGATGATCAGAACCTGTGCGATTGCGGCCGCGGCGCTCGCGGCACCGGCCTGCGCAACTGCGGAGGTCGTGCTGCTCACGCAGCAGCGCGTCATCGAGGCCACCACCTCCGTTGACGGAAACCTTGTCACTGCTGCCGCCCCCGGCTTTGCCCCGTTCGTCGCGACGGTTACCGCGGACACCACGTTCCCGGCGGCGGGCGGCGGCACCGGCGCAAACACCGCCGTTTCGTCGATCAACTGCCTGGTCGATCCGAACGCCATCCGCGCTTCAGGCAGCCTCGCCGCGGCCGGCGGCTTCACGATCAGCGGGGGCCCGCCTGCGACCGGCGAGGCCGCGGCCCAGGTCATCGTTACCTTCAACGTTCCGACGCCGACGCCGTTCCACCTTGTCGCAACGCCGCGCCCAAGCACGCTGCCCCGCGACGAGTACAACCTTGACCTGTCGAGCTTCACCCCCCACTTCACTGTGTTCTTTCAGGACGAGACCATGCCGGCAGCGAGCGTGGACCTTACGGGGACGCTCAGCCCCGGCCAGTACGAGATCCGCTACACCGTCGAACTGACCGGCGATGCGGCGCTGACGGCGACAAACTACGGGTTCACGCTCTCGCTGGGCACGCAGCCGTGCGGGCCGTCAGATATCGGCAGCACCGGCGGGCTCGCGGCCGCCGACGGCACGCTGGACAACAACGACTTCATCGTGTACATCGATCGCTTCTTCGCGCAGAACCCGTCCGCTGATGTGGGATCGACGGGAGGAGTTGCAGGGAGCGACGGCGCCTTTGACAACAACGACTTCATCGTGTTCATCGACGGCTTCTTCGCGGGATGCGTCTGACCGTCAGGCCGGCGGAACGGCGCCCGAGCCTCAGCAACCGGAAAAATACTCATCGATGTAGACAACAAAGTCGTTGTTGTCGAACTCCCCGTCTGCGCCGGGCACGCCGCCCTGGCCGCCGCGGTCAGCACGCGCATCACCGGCGAAATAGAGATCGATGAACGCGATGAAGTCGTTGTTGTCGAGAACACCGTCGCTGCCGGCGATGCCGCTGCGCATGCCGAGGTCGGCGGGGCAGCAGGTGTTGACGGCGAGCGTTGCGGGTGCCGTCGTCACCGTCTTGCAGGGGGCCGACACTACGCACGTGTACGACCCGGCATCAAGGGTGGTCAGACCGGTGATCGACAAGACAGCGGACGTCGCGCCGGCGACCCGCCCGGGCGCGTCGACAACAACCTCAGCACCTTTCTTCCACTGATAGCTCAGCGTCTGCGTCTCGTTGCTCGTCGCCGACACTGAGAACTGAGCCGTCCCCCCGGCGCAGCGGCTCACCGGCTGCGGCAGAGCGTTCACTGTGATCGACGGTGCGGCGGCGACATGGATGGCGTTGCCCATTACCACGTGCACGGTGCACTGGTAGTAGACCGTTTGGCCGGCGAGGCTGGACGCGGGCGTGAACGTGATCGTGCGGCGCGTGCAGGTCCCGCACCCCTGGCAGACACAGCTGACGCCCGAGCTCAGCGGCAGCGGGCTGGTCCCAGCGCCACCGTTGGGGCTGGCGGTCAGCATGAACGGGTGCATGGAGGGGTTGTTCAACTGAAACGTGTAGGTATACCCGACGGTGAGGAAGAGCTCCGGTGCCGGTTCGCCGTCGATGTCGTACGAGTTTGTGACAACAAACGTGCGGTTACCCGGGCAATCGCCAAGCGCGGGCGAACCCGCCGCCAGGAGCAGGGAGCCAGCGCACACGCTTGCGAGCATTCGGGTCATGAGGGCCTTTCGCAGAACCCAATTGTACATCAGAATCAGGCAATCACCACCCTTCGGCACGGTAGAACGAAGTCGGCAAGCACGCGCCGCGACGCCGGCCGAGTTCAGCGCGGCGGCCAGTGGCTGTCGGAGGCACCCGGCCTGTTCGCCGCGGGCCCCGGCGGCGGCACGTCGGCGGTCGCAAGCAATCGCTCACGCGTTGAGGTGACCACGCCGCCGGGGCGTTCAACCGTGATCGCAAAGGCGACCGGCGTGCCCACGGGCAGCTTCGCGTAGATAGGGATGTAGACGTCATCGCCGCGGGCGAAGCCGCTGGTTGAGTCGAACACGCCGCAATCAACGGTCTGATCACCCGCGCGGCGCGATGCATCGACGAGCCAAACCTGGTATTGCTCCTTCGCCGGGTCGTTCTGCGCCAGCCCGTGAACCCTGAGAAACCCGTTCTGCCCGGACCGGTTCCAGATGACCTCGCCCGCGAGCCCGTTTGACAACGGGTCGGTCTGCGGCGCCAGCGCGATGCGCACCGTGCCGGTGGTATCGCTCAACACATCGGCGAGCCGGTCGGCCAGTTGCGGGGGCTGGTTTGTCATCACCTGCCAGACGAAGAACGTCGTCGATACAACAGCCGCCGCCCAGCCGGCCCAGCCGACAGGCCCGATCCACGTCCGCCGGCCGCTGCCTATCCGGTGCGGCACCGCGGCGGGCCTGACCGCAGCGCCGGCGACGATCTCTTCACCTTGTGCGATGAGTCTCGCTCGAAGCGCGGGGCTTAGAGGCTGCACATCGCTGCCGCTCGCCGAAGCGGCCAGGAGGGTTCCAACAACCGCCGAAGCACCGGCCCGTGAGACGGGCCGCCCGCGCGCATCAACCACTGGTGGCACGCGGCGGCGGAGCGCATCGAGCTCGGCCGCTTCATCAGCGGTCAAGTCGGCGATCGACTCGGCCGCGAGCAGCTCGAGCAACCGGGGGAGGTCGGGGTGTGGAGCGTGATTGATCGTGTTGCTCACCGGCGTATCCCCCCTGTGACGAGCGGACGCGACTGACCGGGCGAGGCCGCCCGCTGTTGCTCAAGAAACGCACGCATGCGCACCAGCGCACGCCGGAGGCGCGTTTTGACGGTGCCCAGAGGAGTGCGCAGCGCCGTCGAAGTTCTTTCGTGAGAATACCCCTGGCAGATTGCGAGCCAGACAACTTGGCGTTCATCTGGGGTCAATTGCTCAAAGGCCTCCGACGCCTCGCGCGTCAGCTCAGACTGTCCGTGGCCGACCGCGTCCACCGGCGGCGTGCGCACTGCGCCGTCAAGGGGAAGGGTCGCGGACACGACCGAGGGATGGGACGAATGGCGCCGCTGGCGGTCGATGAGCCTTCGGTGCGCGATCGTCGCGATGAACGACGCCTCAGTCCCGAGCGAAGGGTCGTAACGCCCCGCGTGCTTCCACACTTCGACGAAGATCTCCTGCACCGCGTCGTCCTGGTCAAGACCCAGCTGACGCAGGTACCGCGCAGCCAGGGCCGCGACCATGCCACCGTACTCGTCGATGCACGCGGCCACCGCGCCGGTGTCGCCGGCGGCGATGCGCGTCAGGATGAGAGGGCGTTCCGCGTGCATGCTGGACCGAGGTCTTTAACGCTCAATGATGGCGGAGGGTTGCTGCGCACGCCATCGAATCGGCTCTACTTTTTCTCCGGTTGCCAAAATCCACGGTTAGCGGGCACGCGATAGGGGGTTAGTGCGGCCGAAGGAAGCGAGGGGATGTGTGTTCCCACGGTTTCCGCGTCGGGGCCGCCGGAGAGATCAACATGATGCTACGTACCTGCTCGCTCACCTCCCTCGCCCTTGCCTCACTGGCAGCCATGCCCTGCGGCGCCCGGGCCGACCTCGCCTACGGCACCACGCTCGAAGGGACGCTCGTGAGCTTCAACACCTCCGCCCCCGGCACGCTGCTCAGCGGCGTGGCCATCAGCGGGATGCAGCCCAACGAGACCGTCCGCGGGATCGACTTCCGGCCCGCCACGGGCGAGCTCTACGCGCTTGGCAGCTTCAGCCGGCTCTACACGATCAACCTCGCCACCGGCGTTGCGACGCAAGTCGGCGGCGTGCTGAGCCCCGCCCTCAACGGGTCGCAGTTCGGGTTCGACTTCAACCCCACGGTCGACCGCATCCGCATCGTCAGCGACGCCGACCAGAACCTGCGCGTCCACCCCGTCACCGGCGCGGTGGCGTTCGTTGACGGCACGCTTACCTACGCCGCGGGCGATCCGAACTTCGGTGTCAACCCCAACGTCACCCACGCCGCCTACACCAACAGTTTCGCCGGCGCAACCACCACAGCCCTCTACGTCATCGACACCGGGCTCGACATCCTCGCGCTGCAGAACGCCAACGTCGGAACGCTGACCACCATCGGCTCGATCGGCACAGACATCACCGACATGGGCGGCTTCGATATCTCCCCCAACGGCAACATCGCCTACGTCGCCGTCCGCGACAACGCCCTGGCACGCACCACGTTCTGGACGCTCAACCTCTCCACCGGCGCCGGCACGATGGTCGGCGAGGTCGGCGGGGGCGCGATCCTGACGGGGCTGGCCGTCATCCCCGCGCCCGGCGCTGGCGCAGCCCTGGCGCTGGTTTCGCTCGCCGCCGTCGGGCGCCGCCGCCGCTGAGATCGGCCTGAGACCGTTTGTTCTCTCATGCCTCGGGGCTCGCGGCCTGACCCGCGGGCCCCGTTTCTTTTGCGCACGCGCGGCATAAACTGCCCCGATGAGCAGCAACCCCGCGACTTCGAAGGTCATCCTCTGCCCCGGACAGGGGGCGCAGGCCGTCGGCATGGGCAAGGCCTGGTGCGAGGCCTCGCCCGAAGCGCGCGCGGTCTTCGACGAGGCCGACCGCGCGCTCGCGGGCCGCCTGCCTGGGAACGCCAAGCTCAGCGACCTCTGCTTCAACGGCCCCGCTGAGGTTCTCAACCGCACCGACGTCAGCCAGCCGGCGATCTACACCTGCTCGGTCGCCGCCTGGCGTGGCATGTGCGCAAAGTGGAGCGCCGGCAGCGCGTCCGAGGCGGGCGTCATCGCCGCCGCCGGGCTCTCGCTGGGTGAGTACACCGCGCTGCACATCGCCGGGGTCTTCTCCTTCGCCGACGGCCTTGAACTCGTCGCCTTGCGCGGCCGCGCCATGCAGGATGCGGCCGAGGCCGTCCCCAGCGGCATGGTGGCGCTCATCGGCGCCACCGAAGAGCAGGCCGCGGCGGTGTGCGAAGAAGCGCGAGGGGGGGGGGGCGAGGTCCTCGTGCCGGCCAACTTCAACGCGCCGGGCCAGGTGGTGATCAGCGGCAGCAAGGGCGCGTGCGAACGCTCCGTCGGCGTCGCCACCGGCATGGGCCTCCGCGCGACGGTGCTCGCCGTCGCCGGGGCCTTCCACAGCCCGATCATGGCCCCCGCCGCCGACCGGCTCAAGACCGCCCTCGCCGCGACGACGATGCACGAACCGGCGAAGGGGAAGGACGGTCCGATCGTCGTGGTCAGCAACGTCACGGCCCGGCCGCACGCCGCGGGCGGGGGTGCAAAGTCGGCCGAGGGGTTTGCTACCATTCAAGACGCCATCCGCCAGCGGCTGGTGGAGCAGTTGCAGGCGCCCGTCCGGTGGTCGGAGGGGTGCAGGTGGCTGGTCGAAACCTACCCGGCGCCCGCGGCCGAGTTCCACGAGCCCGCCCCGGGCAAGACGCTCGCGGGGCTCATGCGTCGGATCGAGAAGAGCGCCAAGGTCAACAACCATGATGAACCGTCTACTTAACCCCCACAGCCTCTCCAGGCGCTTGCCCGTTGCGCTGGCCGCGGCGCTGGTCTGCGGCATGGTTCTCGCGCCCGGTTGCGAGAAGAAGAAGCCGCCGCCCCCGCCCCCGCCGCCCGTCGAGGCGCCGCCCCCCCCGGAGGTGTCGTTCGACTCGATCATGCAGACGCTCAAGTCCGACCCGCGGGTCGAGGCGGTGGGCAACCTGGGGATCACCGACGACTCGTTCGCCCGCGCCGCCGTGCGCCTGGCCGACGCCTTCGCCCGCGGCAACGCCGATGCGCTCAAGGACATGGTGACCAACCGCGCCAAGGCCGTCGTCGAGTCGATGGAGAACGACGGCACCTGGGCCACGCTCACACCCCGCATCGAGAAGGTGCGCATCGTCTACGCCGGCGTCCGCTCGGCCGTCGGTGAGATCGAGCGTGCCCAGGGCATCGCCCAGATGAAGGCGATGCAGCCGGGCCAGATGAAGGCCTTCGAGGATGTGCTGATCAAGCGCGGGCTCGACGCCAACGAGATCGCACGCTTCAAGGCCGAGTACCAGCTCGAGCTCGACCGCAACCTCATCAACGCCCAGAACGATTCCGGCAAGCACGAGAGCGACGAGGGCGGCAGCGCAGACATCAACAGCGACTCGCCCCCCATGGCCCTGCTGATCGCCGTGCAGACGCCCGACGGCGCAGAGCTCCTGGGCTGGTCCGCACGCAAGACCGGCGGCGAAGGCTCCGGCTCGTGGGTCTTCTCCAACGCCTCGACGCTCAGCTCCCTCCGCGCCAAGGCCTCCGACTGGGACGGCGTCGGCATGTTCGGCTTCTCGCTCGGCACCGGCAAGGCGCCCGTCGCCGCGCCCACACCCAAGCCCGCCGAGACCGCGCCCGGCAACAGCAACGGCGGTGGCCTCACGCCCGCCGGCGGCGGCGCGGGGGGTGGCAACACACCACCCACCGCTCTCCCCCCGCGCGACCCGCGCAAGCTCGTCCCCGGCAACAACTGATCCTCACAAAGCTCCACCAGGCCCCGGTCCAACGACCGGGGCTTGTTCGTTGCTGCGCTCTCCGCGTTCTTCCCCCCCCACCCCCCTCCCCCCCGCGTTCTACCCTCGCACCATGACCACCCCCCCTCCCGCCGCCGCCCCCGCTCCCACCCGCACGGCCTTTGTCACCGGCGCTTCGCGCGGCATCGGCCGGGCGATCGCCCTGCGGCTGGCGCGTGATGGCCGCCACGTGGTGCTCTGCGCCCGCTCCGCCGGGCCGCTGGGTGAGCTCAAGGAGGAGATCGAGCGCGCCGGCGGCAAGGCCTCGGTCATCGTCGCCGATGTCGCCGACGGCAAGTCGCTCGCCGCCGCCGTCGAGCAGGCCAACACCGACACCGGGCGCCTCGACATCCTGGTCAACAACGCCGGCATCACCAGGGATGGCCTCATCCTCCGCATGAGCGACGAGGACTGGGCCTCGGTGCTCAGCACCAACCTCACCAGCGCCTTCGTCGCCTGCCGCGCTGCCGCGCGGCTCATGATGAAGAACCGCTTCGGCCGCATCGTCAACATCGCCAGCACCAGCGGGCTCGTCGGCAACGCCGGCCAGGCCAACTACGCCGCGGCCAAGGCGGGTCTCGTCGGCCTCACCAAGACCATCGCCCGCGAGCTCGGCTCAAAGGGTGTCACCGCCAACATCGTCGCCCCCGGCTACATCGCCACCGACATGACGCAGAACCTCCCGCAGGAGGTCAAGGACCACATCACGCAACTCGTGCAGGTCAAACGCCTGGGCACCCCAGACGACATCGCCGCCGCCGTCGCCTACGCAACCAGCGACGAGGCGGGCTTCTTCACCGGCCAGGTGCTGACCGTCGACGGCGGCATGACGATGTGCTGATTCGCCGGTAAACAACCCGGAATCACCGTGGCACAGACCCGCCGCTTCGGGTACATTGCTGGTATGAACGACATCGAACGCCGAGCGCTCATCGGGGCCGCCGGGATCGGGGCCATCGCCGCGCTCTCTAAGGCCGGTCCGCTCAACCCGCCCGCGGGGGCTGTCACCGGCACCGGCCGCACGCTCGACGAGGTCTACAACAGGATCGCCACACCCCCCGCCGTCGGCGGGTACGACGGTCGCAGGCCCATCCCCGGCGGGAGCACGCCCTACATCATCGCCACTCCGGGCTCGTACGTGCTCACCGGCAACCTCACCACCAGCGGGACCGCCATCACCGTCAGTGTCGACAACGTCACCATCGACCTCAACGGCTTCACCGTCGCCAACACCCTCGCCTCGGGGCAGACCTTCGTGGCGAACACGGTCTCCAACATCTGCCTCCGCAACGGTCGGGTCACCGGTGGCGCGTACTGCATCAACTTCCAGGGCGTCGCCAACGACTGCATCGTCGAGGACATCCAGACCGCCAGCGCCCTCAACGCCGGCATCATCTTCGGGAACAGTTCAAGCCGGGGCTGCATCGTCCGCCGCTGCACCGCCGGCAACATCGGCTCGACGAGCACCGCCAGCTCCGGCAACATGTCGCTCTGGGGCATCTACTTCGCCGGCCTGGCGGGCCGCGTTGAAGACTGCACCGTCACGCGGCTGGTCTACAACGGCAGCGGCACGCCCACATACATCGGCATCTTCGTCCCAGCCGCCGGCGCGGTGACGGGCAACTGCGTCAGCAACTGCACCATCAGCCAGCTCGCCGCAACCACCGGCATCGGCCTGCTCATGGGCGGCAACGGTCTCTACCGCAACAACACGGTCCTGCACTTCACCACCGCGTTCAGCACCGCCGGCTCGGCCAACGGCGGCGGCAACTCCTCGATCTGACGAGAGTCCCCGCGAGGAACCTCCAGCAGTCAACCGGCCGCACGAAAGGCTCAGCCCATGAACGACATCGAACGCCGCACGCTCATCGGGGCCGCAGGGATCGGCGCCATCGCCGCACTCGCCAAGGCCGGGGGGGGCCCGCTCAACCCGCCCGCCGGTGCCGTCGCCCCCACCGGCCGCACCACCGACGAGATCTACAACAAGATCCCCTCCGTCGGCGGGTTCGACGGCCGCACGCCCATCCCCGGCGGCAGCAGCGCCGTCACGCTCTCTGCGCCCGGCTCGTACGTGCTCACCGGCAACATCGCCAGCGCTACCAACGCCCTGGTGATCTCCGGCGACGGCATCACCGTCGACCTCAACGGCTTCACCGTGACCTGCACCGGTACCGCGTCGAACGTCATCTCCATCATCGGCGTGCGGACGCGCATCGTGGTCCGCAACGGCACCGTCGTCGGCGGCCTCAAGGGGGTCGCGATCAACGCCGCGACCACCAACTGCCTGCTGGAGGACCTGACCGTCGTCAGCCCCAAGAACACCGGCATCGGCTTCAACGTCCTGAACGCATCGACCAACACCGTCCGCCGCTGCACCGTCATCGATGTCGGCTCAACCTCCACCGCCACCGACGGCAACCTCACGCTCATCGGCATCTCGCTGGCCGGCGCTCAGAACCGCGTCGAGGACTGCTCGGTCAACGGGATGGTGTACAACGGCGTCGGCACGCCGACCTTCCTTGCCATCGATTTCAGCAGCGGCGCCGCCACCAGCTTTGCCAACCAGGTCTCCCGCTGCATCGTCTCCGCGATCCTGCCCGTGAACGGCTCTGGGATCCGCTTCACAGGCGCCGGCATCTACCGCGACAACGCCGTCTTCAACTTCACATCCGCGTACACCGGCGGCACCAACGGCGGCGGCAACTTCTGAGGAGGTCGTCGCCAGGCGCCAGTCGCGAGGGGGGGAGGGGGAAGCAGAAGCAGAAGCAGAGGCAGAAGCAGAGGCACCAGGCATCAGGCATCAGGCATCAGGCATCAGGCATCAGGCATTTGTGAAAGGCAGGGAAACGAAAAGCCCCGGGGGGGGGGGGGTCCCCACGGGGCTGTGGACGGTTCCTGACTTCTGCCTTCCACTGTTGCCTGATGCCTGTTGCCTGATGCCTGTTGCCTCTCTCTCTCACGCCGCCATCTTCACCGGCCCGCCGGTGCTGACGCTCGCGATGAACGCCTCGCCCGTGCCGTTGTGGCCGAAGACGACGCTCACCGGGCCGCTGGGTGTGCCGACGAGTCCGCTGCGGGTGGCGGTGATGTTGTACTGCACCACCGCCGCGCCCGCGGGGAGCGTCAGGTCGGTGAAGCTCTTGACGCTCGAGAGCCCCAGCGGCGTCCACGCGCCGGTGGTGCCGACGCGGCGCTCGACGGTGTAGACGGTGCCGTTGGTGCTGCCGGGGTTGTTGCACTTCCACGTCAGCTTGAGGTTGCCGTTGACGGTGTTGAGGTTCGCCTTCACGCCCGTGCACTGGCCCGGCTGCTGGTTGGGCGTGTACGGCTTGGGTGCGCGGATGTCGGCGGCGATGAAGACCGCCTCGGGGTTGGCCTGCGTCGTCGAGAACGACTTGATGATGCTCACATCGCTCAGCGCCAGCGAGCGCGCGGCCGCCTTGGTCTGCTTCCAGTTGTCGTACGCCTGACGCAACGCGAGCTTCGCGTCGGCCAGCTCGTTCCAGTACTTGTCAACATCGCCCGCCGCCGCGGTGAAGGCCGAGGTCTGCGCGGTGCTGAGCCCGATCTGGGCGCGGTTGGTGACCCACAGCGGCGCGTGGGAGTTCATGAACGCAACGAACTCGAGGTCAACGGTGGGGACAACGGGCGTGGACATGGGAGACTCCTGGTGGCGCGAGCGGGGGACGTAAGACTTGAGACTTGAGCCGTGAGAGGAGAGGAAACGCTCCTGCCCGTTCACGACCCGCGCCTCACCGCTCGCGTGCCCTGAAGTTCGGCGAACGCGGAGCGCGACTGAAGCCGTCAGCCGATTTCACGAGCGATTTTCCTTAAACCGCCGCTGGCGGGCCAGGAACCGGGTTTCCTCCGCTGAAAAAACCGGATCGGCAACGGTTTTTCTGCGCTGCGCAACAGGTTTTTCGGAAAGCGCAACGGTTTTTCTGCGCAGCGCAGCAGGTTTTTTGCGCCGCGCAACAGGTTCTCCGCGCTGCGCAACAGGTTCTCCGCGATCAACCGTTGCGCCCCGGGAACTTCAAGACAGGTTCACCACAGAGACACAGAGACACAGAGAACCAGAGAAACACAGAGAGGAAAAGCGCGCGTCGAGGCAACGCCGCCCTCACCCATTCTCTTCTCTCCTCTTCTCTCCTCTTCTCTCCTCTTCTCTCCTCTTCTCTCCTCTTCTCTCCTCTCCTCTTCTCTCCTCTCCTCTCCTCTCCTCTTCTCTGTGTCTCTGTGCCTCTGTGGTGAACCCTCTTCTGTCTTGATCCGTGTCCGATCCGTGTTCATCCGTGGCAAAAACAAATCCGCCGCGCGGCTCAGGCCGCGCGGCGGGGGGGAACTGGTTCATGCCGGAACGGATCAGCGGCGGCGGCGCATCGAGGCGAGCGAGCCGAGGCCGAGCAGCGCGGCCGCGCCGGGCGCGGGGACCTGCGTGACCGTCAGCGTGAAGGTGCCGTCGGTCGTGTTGGCGGTGAACGCCGTGACGGTGACGGTCCAGTCGCCGCTGGTGAAGCTGCCGGCGCCGCTCCAGGGCAGCGTGCCGGAGAACTGGCCGTTGGTCTGCACGCCGGCGCCGACGGCGGGCGTCAGCGGCGAATCGGCGCCGTAGACGACCAGGTCGGGCATCGAGGCGAAGGGGCGCGAGAAGGGGTCGGCGGTGGTGCCGAAGTAGAACGAGAGGGCGTTGTACCCGCCCGGGCGCGTGAAGGTGAAGGTGTTGGCGCCCAGGGTCAGCGCATGGGTGGTGCCGCGCGGTGCGCCGTTGATCGAGAAGGCGCTGTTGTTGGTGCCGACGATGTTGTCGTACTCGGCCGGCTCGCTGACCGATTGGCCGTTGGCACCGGCGAGGTACTGCACCGCGCCAGAGAGCCACAGCTGGGCGGAGGCGGATGTCGAACAGACCCCCGCGGCGATCGCCGCGACACCGAACATCATTGACTTCATGATCTCACTTCCCTTGCACGAAGAGCATACACACAACCCGGCCGCGACAGCCGGCCCGCCGACGCTGCGGGCACACCCAGACTAACCCACAATCCCGGACGCGGCAAGGAAGAAAGCAGGGGAATCTGCCCCTCCGATCCTCCCCGGCCTTTCCCAACTTCTCACTTCCCCCCACCCCCGCCTCTCTCTTCTCTGTGCCTCTGTGCCTCTGTGGTGAACTGCCTTCTGTCTTGATCCGTGTCCATCCGAGGCCAGAAACAGAACCGCCGCGCGGCCCGCAACCGGGCCGCACGGCGTTGGGAATGGAGCGGGTCGGAACGGATCAGCGGCGGCGGCGCCCCCCCGCGACGGCGAGGCCACCCAGGCCCATCAGCGCGGCTGCGCCGGGCGTGGGGACCGAGCGGATCACGCCGATCGCGTCGGGGTCGGGCGTGCCCTGGTGCCCCGCGATGCTCGCGCCGGCGACGTGGATGTTGAAGGCGGGGTTGGTGGCGTCGATCGACGTGAGCAGCTGGAAGATGACGAACGAGACGCGCGAGTCGGGGAGGCTCGGCGCGAATCCGAAGAACGCGCTGTAGCCGCCCGCGCCGGAGGATGCGAAGGTGCCGCTGGCCACAAGCAGGACATCGGGGCTCGAGCCGGGGTCGAGCAGGCCGGTGAGCTCGTCGAACATCGCCGTGCGCGTGTTGGAGCCGTCGTTGAAGGTCCACACCGACGACTCCCACGCGCCGCCCGCCGGTGCGCCGCCGCCGTTGTACTCAAACCCGATGACCTGGTTGGGCCCAAGCAGCGAAGCGTTGATCCCCAGCAGCGCCGCCAGACCGCCGAGGCTGTGGCTGGTCTGACCGCCGAAGGCCGCCAGCGTTGTGCCGCCGGTGCCGAGGGTGACGACGGCGCCGTCGGGCGCGTTGAGGATGCTCGCGGTGCCCGCAGCGCTGCTGCTGCCGGCCCAGTCGATCGCGACCGATTGGGCGCTGGCGCCCGCGGCCGAAAGCACGAGGGCGAACGTCGCCGAGGCGACACGGTTGAGACTTGCGTTCATGATCCCACAACCCTTCACGAATCTGTCGCGTACACCGGCCGCGACGGCCGGCCCACCAACGATGCGGGCAGGATCAGTCTACATCAACGCCGGATGCACGCAAGTGAAATGAGGCTGTCAAACAGCACGCCGGGCGGCGTGAGCGTCGCGGCGGGCACGGAGAAACCGCCCGGTCTTTGACAACAACGCCCCTCTCCCCGGCGGAGCGCCGGGCAAGTGGGAAGGGCGCGTGGCACCGGTTCGGTGAACCCGTGCGGGTCGATCAGCGGCGGCGGAGCGAGGAGGCCAGCCCGCCCAGGCCCATCAGCGCGGCAGCGCCGGGCGTGGGGACCAGCGTCAGGCCGATGCTGTCGGCGAAGACGTAGCCGTTGTTGCCGCTGACGCTGAGGGTGAGGTACGAGGCGTTCACCGGCGAGGTGAAGGTGTATCCGTAGAGCGTCCAGGTGGTGTCGCTGCCGGGGCTGGCCGAGACGATCGAGGTGCCAAACGATGTCGCGCTGCTTGAGAGGCCGATCTCGAGCGTCCCCGCCTGGCTCGCGGAATAAAGGGCCGAGGCGAAGTTGAGGTAGTACTGCTGGCCCATGACCACCGGTGTGCCCAGGGTGAGCGAGAGGGCATCGGCGGCGTTGGCGAGGTTGTTGTGCAGGCCGACCATCCAGCTGCCCGTCTGCGGCGTGATTGAGCCGAAGCCGGTGGAGGTAATGATGTCGATCTCCTGGGGAGCACCGAAGGCGGTCGAGTTGCTCATCAGCGCGTTGTACGTGGCGTTGCTCACGTTGAACTGCGTGGAGCCGGCCGAGTTGAACTCGAAGCCGCCGTTGAGCACCTGGCCCGAAGCCGCGACGGTCAGACCGGCGACGGTCACAGCACATGCGATCGCGTTCATGAACTCATCTCCTCAGACATCCCCGACGCTCTCGCGCAAGGAAAAGTTGGTGGCCGGTCCGCTCCCGAGCGGCACAGCCGTGGGAAAACTACTTCATGAAGAGCGATTAAGCAAGGGAAAGGCGCGAAGTCCCCCCCTCTCAGGGGGCCCACCGAAGAGAACGAGAGGGATGACCGGCATGCAGAACCGCCGCACAGCAACGGGGGCTGCACGGCGGAGAGGGAATGGAGCCTGGCTGTGCGGATCAGCGGCGGCGGCGCCCCCCCGCGGCGGCGAGGGTGCCGAGGCCGATCAGCGCGGCGGAGCCGGGCGTGGGGATGATGGTGAGCTGGTCCTGCGCGAGGCCGTCGGTGCCGGCGTAGACGTTGAGGATGCGGACATCGCCGATGCCGCTCCACGAGCCGCCGGCGACGGCGGCGGTGGCGAGGGCGACGAAGGCGTTGTTGGCACCGCCCGGCTGGCCACCCTGGAGGAACCAGATGGCCTGCTGCAGGTCACCGGCGGATGCCTGGCGGCCGGCGCCGTAGTCGTAGCCGATGAGGGTGCCGTTGCGAAAGTTCCAGTAGAGGTAGGCCGTCTCGGGCTGGAGCGGGTAGCTGGGGCCGCCGCTACCGCCCATGATCGCGACGGTGTTGAGGTTCATGTTGTACGAGCCGCCGGGGCTGAAGTTCTCGTTGGTTTCAACGCAGAACGACTCGAAGCTCGTGTTGGTGAGGTCGGCGGGGAGGCCCGTCAGACCGATGAAGCCCGCGCTGGGGGTGATGGTGAACTCACCACCGTTGCCCGCGCTGAAGGGGTTCTGGGAGATGGTGCCGATGCCGTCGAATCCGGCAAATGCGGAACCAGCCAAGGCCACAACCGCGGCCACGCAAATAGATACCTTGTACATTGCTCTCTCTCACTCCTGCCGGGCTCAACCGGCGCTGTGCGTGCGGGAGGCCCCCTTCGGGGAGCCCCGTACGGAGAGAATGTACCCCACGAAACCGGCCTGTGCAACCCCCG
>CAYOGE010000011.1:0-93213 GCA_964403525.1 uncultured Phycisphaeraceae bacterium
CGCTGCGGGGGCCTGGCGCGGGGCGGGCGCGGGCTTGGCCTCCTGCACCGGCTTGGCCTGCGGGCGCGGCGCGGGCGCAGCCGGGGGCGTGTAGGCGGGGCGCTCGTAGCGGGTCGGCTGTGGTGCCTGACGGACGGGTGCGGCCGGCTTCTCCGCCGGCTTCTGCGTCACCTCGACCGGCTTGGAGGTCGGGCTGGGCGGAGCGAAGCGGGTCGGGGTCTTGCCGACGATCGGGTAGGGCGAGTTGTCGCGCACGGGCTGTGCGCTCGGCTTGGCATCAACCTCGATTGGTGCCTTGCCTTCGGCCACTTGGGGCGCACGCGGCGATGGCGCGAGCACCGGCAGCACGGGCTTGGCGGGCGATGCGTCGGGCTTCTGCGTGAACGCCGAGGGCTTCTCAACCGGGGCGAACGGGCCTTGCTCTGCGCGGCCGGGCTTCTGCGTGATCGCCTGCGGCCCGCCGCTCGGCTTGCCTGTGGTGAGCACCGGCAGCACAGGCTTGGACGGGAAGGGCTTGGCCTCGGTGTACACCGGCTTCTGGTTCAGCGGCTGGCTCTCGATCGGCTTGACGGCAACGGGTGTGATGCGGGCCGGGCCCTTGCTTGCAAACACCGGTGTCGAAGCAGGCGCCGGCGTCGAAGCGGGCACCGCGGCGGGCGGGCCGGCAACGCCGAACGACTCCGCAGCGGGCATCACCGGTCCGACCAGCGGCTTCTGCGCCTGCGGGATGCCCTGCGTCTGACGCATGCCGCGCCCGACCTGCGGCTGCGAGCCGTTGCTGTTGACGTTCACCGTGCCGCCGTTGTTGATGACGGTCACGTTGTCGTGCCCGCGGTCGTGATGGCCGTGGTCACGGTCCCAGCGGCGGTCATAGCGGTTGCGCCAGCGCCAGTCGTCTCGGTCACAGTCACCGAAAGTGAACGAGAGACCCCAGAAGCTGGCGGGCTGGTAGTAGTCGTAGTAAGGGCTGTAGTACGTGGTCGAGGTGTACCCCCAGCCGCCGCCCCATGACGAGTAGCTGTAGCTGATCGTCGTGCCGGGGTACGTCCAGACCGGCGCGTAGAAGGGCTGGCAGCTGATGGGCCGGTAGTAGGGGTTGTAATAGGGGGTCGCGTAGTACGGGCGGTAGTACCAGGGCGCGCACGACGTGTGCCAGCCCCAGCGCGGCGGGCACGGATCGGACCACCAGCCGCAGTAGCTGTTGTAAACCACCGGTGCGCAGTACGGGTCCGGGGCGCACCAGCCGAAGTTGAGCGACAGGGAGAAGTCAACATCCGCCTTCGCCGAGGGTGTGGCGAAGCCGAGTGAGCCGGCGGCGAGCGCGAGGGCGGCGGCGGAGAGGAGTCGGTTCTGGGTGTTGGCTTGCACGGGAATGCTCCAATCTGGAGGCCGACGCAGCTTGCGCCGGATGTTCAGACGACACTAACACAGTTGTCTACGCCCGGGAATGCGCGCAGGATTCACCCGGATTGTGCCCGATTTGGCGACGATTCACAAGTGAAATCCCCGTCAACCAGGCGATTCGGGGGTCTGGGCAACACCGCAACCCTCTGGGGGGCCGTCAACACGGGTTAATCTCGGTCACTCCGATGACCCATAAAAAAAGCCCCCGGGTTCCGAGGGCATCGAAGCGGTCGTTCAGCGAGCAGATTCCAGAGCGGGGCGCGAAGATCAATCTTCGGGAATGTCCGCCGAGGTCACCACCTTGCGGAAAGCCTGGCGCAGCCGCTTGGTGATGGGCCCCTCAACGCCGTGGCCGATCTTGATGTCGTCGATCTGCGTGACGGCGATGATCTCCGCCGCCGAGCCGGTGAGGAAGACCTCGTCGGCGGTCTTGACCTCCTCGGGGCGCATGTTCTTGACGTTGCAGGAGATGTCCATGTCGGCGCAAAGGTCCATGACGAAGCGCCGGGTGATCCCCTCGAGGATGCCGCTCTCGGTGGGGGGCGTGAAGACGGTGCCGTCGCGGATGACGAAGATGTTGTCGCCGGTGCACTCGCCGACGAACCCCTTCATGTTGAGCATGATGGCCTCGTCGCACCCCTGGTCGATCGCCTCGACCTTGCCCAGGATGTTGTTGAGGTAGTTGAGGCTCTTGAGGCGCGGGTCCAGGCACTCAACCGGCGTGCGCGGGCGCTTGGCGACGATGATCTTCATCCCCTTCTCGTACTGCTCGGGGGTGTAGAGGGCGATCTGGTCGGCGATGCAGATGACGCCGGCGACCGGGCACTTGCGGGGGTCGAGCCCCAGCGTGCCGAAGCCGCGTGTGACGACCAGGCGGATGTACCCGTCCTTGAGGTTGTTGGCCTCGACGCAGTCGCGCATGATCGTGACCATGTCGTCGCGCGAGACGGGGATGCGCAGGCGGATCATCTCGGCGCAGCGCCACAGGCGGTCCATGTGCTGGCCGCACTTGAAGATCTGGCCCTTGTAGATGCGGATGCCCTCGAACACGCCGTCGCCGTAGAGCAGGCCGTGGTCGTAGACGCTGACCATCGCCTGGTTCTTGGGGACCATGCGCCCGTTGACGTAGATGATGGGCTTCGACGCGGAGATCTCGCCGGCCTTGAACAGGTGAGCGGTCTCGTGCTCGTAGCCGGCGGCCTTGCGGCGGGGCTCGGCCTTGACCGGCTGCTTGGCGAGGGCTTTCTTGCTGTGCCCGTTGGTGCCCGGCGCGGGCTTGGATGACTTCTTCTTGGCGGGGGCGGCTTTGACGCGCATGGTTGATCTCCGCGGGTTCTGCGTGTTTCGGCATCGTGCCGGGTGCAGCGTGCGACCGTGCACGCAAACATCGGGCGGATGATAGACGCGCTTGAGCGGATCAACGAGCCGCGACCATATACATAGACAAACTATGTATTAGACCGTCAGCCCCGAACCTCATCGCTCGGCCGCTCTCTTGAGCCGCTGCTGGCGCTCCCCCGCCGACAGCACGCCGCTCACCGCCGAGGAGACGCGTTGCCACAACGCCGCCTGCTCAAGAAGCGACTTGTGCCCCTGGCGCGAGAGCGTGTAGAAGCGGGCCCGCCGGCCCGTTTCGGTCTTGCCCCAGGCCGCGTCCAGGTCGCCACGCTTGCTCAGGCGGTGCAGCGCCGGGTAGAGCGAGCCCTCTTCGATGGCGAGGTCGCCGCCGCTGGCCCGCTCGATCTGCCGCGCGATCGCGTACCCGTGCAGCGTCCCCGCCCTGAGCACCGAGAGAACCATCACGTCGAGCGTGCCCTGCAGGAGTTCGGGGGTCTGGGATGACATATCGGAAGTCTATCCCAAGAGTGGCTATGTGTGACTGGGTGAGCCGCAGATATGGACGGACAATGGAGCGTTCAGGATTGAGGCAGGGCCGAGGAGGGAAGCACCCTCATTCAGGCGCGCAGAGCCGAGGAAGGACGCTTCGCGGCTGGAACAGTTCCGGACTTCGTTCGCTTCGCTCTCGAGAGCACGGTCTCCCAGCGGAGCTGGGAGAAGGGCCTAGGCCGTCCGCACGGTGGCGCCGACGCTCTCGCCGAGGGTCTTCACCAGCGCAGCGACCGACGGGTTGACCTCTTCGTCGCGCAGCGTTCGATCCGGCGCGCGGAAGGTCATCCGCAGCGTCACGCTCTTCTTGCCCGCCGGCACGGGCTGACCGCGGTAGGTCGTCACGAACGCCAGCCGTTCCATCAGCGCCGGCGGCTTGGCGCCGATCGCCGCCTCGATCTGCCCCCACCGCACCGGCTCATCCACGATCAGGCTCAAGTCGCGCTCGGTGGGGGGGAAGACGGGCAGTTCCTTCACCGTCGCCCGCGGCGGGAAGCCCGCCAGCAGGGGCTCAAGGTCGATCTCCGCAACGGCCACCGGGCTCTGCAGGCCGAACGTGTTCTGCGCGCCCTGCGTCAGCAGCCCGTACCAGCCGATCGCCGCACCCCCCAGCACGATGCTCGCCGCCGCGCCCGGCTCCAGGGCCGCGACGGGTGCAACTTCAAGCGGCACGGTGGCGAGCGGCTTGCCGGAGAGTGCGGCGGCGAGCTGCTCCACCGCCGCCCGCACGTGGCGCAGCGCGAGCTGGCGCTTCTCGTGCGCCTTGCCCTCGGTCGGCGCATCGAGCACCAGGCCCAGGGTCTGGCGCTGCAGGCCCTTGCTGCTGTGCTCGGCGAAGACCGTCGCCGTCTCGAACAGCCGCAGCGGGGCGCCGGCGGTTGACTTGTTGTCCTGGTTGTGCCGGCGGCAGTCGAGCAGCCCGCAGAGCACGCTGGGGCGGCAGATGTTCTCCTCGCCGCGCCGGTCGTCGCTGACGCTGACGAGCTTCCCCCCGTCGATCGGGGCGAAGGGCACGGCGAGCTTTGTGCTCGTGAAGCTGAACGTCACCGCCTCGAAGAACCCCATCCCCGTCAGCACACGGGCCATCTCGCGCCGCGCCCGCTCGCTGCTCTGCGGGCTGGGGACGGCGACGGCGAGCTTCTCCGACACGACGATCTTGTCGTAGCCGATCGTGCGGGCGACCTCTTCGATCAGGTCGATCTCCAGCGAAACGTCGGGCCGGTGGGGCGGAACGGTCACCTGCCACGCCTTGGCTCCCCCTTGCTGCCCGCCCTCAGCGAGCGAAAAGCCGTGCGCAAGGAGCGCACGCTCGATCTGCGCGTCCGCAACGGTCACACCCAGCACCGCGCCCACGCGCGCTGCGCTGAGCGGAACGACCGTCAGCGGGAGCGCCGGCGCACCCGCGTCGAGCACGCCGTCAGCAAGAACGCCGCCGGCGACCTGCAGGATCAGCTCCACCAGGCGCGCCGCCGCCGCGTCCATCGTGCGCGCATCGACAAAGCGCTCGTAGCGGTGCGACGAGTCCGTCCGCTTGCCGTGCCGGCGCGAGCACGTGCGCACCGCCACGGGGTCCCACGTCGCGACCTCCAGCAGCACGTCAGTGGTCTTCTCGGTCACGCTGGTGGGCAGCCCGCCCATCACGCCCGCAACGCTGATCGGCCCCGCAGCGTCGGCGATCACAAGCTCGCCACCCCCCAGCGAGACGGTCGAGCCGTCCAGCAGCGCCAGCCGCTCCCCCTTGGCCGCCGGGCGCACGGTGACTTCCTTGTCGCAGAGCGTCGCCGCGTCGAACACGTGGCTCGGCTGGCCGAGCTCGTGCAGCACGAAGTTGGTCACATCCACAACGTTGTTGATCGACCGCTGCCCGACCGCCTCGAGCCGGTGCCGCAGCCAGTCGGGCGACGCGCCGACCTTTACACCCTTGATCAGCCGCAGCGTGAAGCGCGGGCACCCGCCCTCTGAAACACCGTTGACGAGCGTGAAGCCGTCCAGCCGCTTCACCACGCCACCCTTCAGCGCCGGGGGCATCGGCGCCGAGAAGGCCCGTCCGCCCCCGCTGGCGGCGGCGATTTCACGCGCCAGGCCAACGTGGCAGAGGCAGTCGCCCCGGTTCGACGTCACCTCCACTTCCATACGGACATCGCCACCCAGCAGGGTCTCGTTCGAGTCGATCGGCAGCCCGGCGAAGGTGAGCATCTCCTCGGCGGCGGCGGCCTGCAGGTCGCCCGGGGTGAGGTACTGGTTGATCCACGCGAGGCTGGCTTTCATGGGGGCAAGCGTAGGGGGAGGACTTTGGGACATCGGACGCCGGGAAGGGGGGAGGCGGTTGCTCCTTACCCGTGTCCGATGTCTCCTTGTCCCCATATCTGGCCGCTACCGTCTTGCGTGAGCGCCCCCGTTGTCGGCATTGACCTCGGCACGACCAACTCGCTGGTCGCGGTGGCCGGCTGGCCGAAGGCGACCGATCTGCCCCGGGTGCTCGTTGATGGCTCCGGGGCCGCGCTCCTGCCCTCGGTGGTGCGGTTCGACGAGGGGGGCACCGTCGTGGTCGGCGCGCCGGCGCAATCGAGCGCCCCGGCCCACGCGGGGCGCACAGTCGCATCGGTCAAGCGCCTGATGGGCCGCTCGCTGGCCGATGCCGGTCCGGACCTCCCGTTCCTCCCGTTCGACGTCGTCGCCGGCGAGGGCGACACGGCCCGGGTTCGCCTGCCGGGTGAACACGGCCGCACGGTCACCCCGCAGGAAGTCTCCGCCCACATCCTGCGAGCCCTCAAGGACCGGGCGAGCAGCGCCCTGGGTGTGCCGATCGAGAAAGCGGTCATCACCGTTCCGGCCTATTTCGACGACGCCCAGCGCCAGGCAACCCGCGACGCTGCGCGCCTCGCCGGGATCGAAGCGGTGCGGCTCGTCGCCGAACCAACCGCCGCCGCACTCGCCTACGGCCTGGGCACGCGCCCGCGTGGAACGCAGAACATCGTCGTCTACGACCTCGGCGGCGGCACGTTCGACGTATCGGTTCTCCGCATCACGCCGGGGGAGGGCGTGGCCGGTTCCGGCAAACTCGCCGCCGACGCGTTTGAGGTGCTGGCCACCCACGGCGACACGCGCCTCGGTGGCGACGACTTCGATCACGCGGTGGTTGCCTGGATCATCGAGCAGGCCCTCGCCGCCAACCCGAAGCTGCCGCCGCCCGATGCGCAGTCGATCGGCAGGCTCAAGGCCCTGGCCGAACGGGCCAAGGTTGAACTCAGCACAACCGAGACCACGGGCATCGACGTGGGCGCAGCGCTCGGCGGTGTATGGAGCACCCTCCCCTCCTTCACGCTCGCGCGTGCCGACCTTGATCGTCTCATCGAGCCCCTGGTAGAGCGCACCATCACCTCCTGCCGGCGTGCGCTGCGCGACGCCAACCGTCAGATGAACGGCGAAGCGATCAGCGCTGTCATCCTCGTCGGCGGCGCCACGCGCACGCCGCTGGTGCGCGAGCGCGTCGGCCGCGCCTTCGGCCTTACGCCCTACACAGCGATCGACCCCGACCAGGCCGTTGCGCTCGGCGCCGCGGTGCAGGCGTCGATCATCGGCGGCGGCGCCGGCCCTGCCCAGGCGCTGCTGCTGGACGTGGTTCCCCTCTCGCTGGGCATCGAGACCGCCAACGGCGCCTTCGCCAAGATCATCGTGCGCAACGCGCCGATCCCCGCCGCCGGGCACGAGATGTTCAGCACCCAGGTCGACGGCCAGACCTCGATCAAGCTCCACGTCCTCCAGGGTGAGCGCGAGATGGCCGCCGACTGCCGCAGCCTCGGCGAGTTCCACCTCCGCGGCATCCCGCCGATGCCCGCGGGCATCCCGCAGCTCCGCGTCGACTTCTCAGTCGACGCCAACGGCCTCCTTACCGTCAGCGCGCTCGAACGGCGCAGCGGCAAGCGCCTCAGCGTGCAGATCGTCCCGCACCACGGGCTCAGCAGTGACGAGGTCGAACGGATCGAACGCGAGAGCTTCGCCAACGCCCGCAGCGACATGAGCCGCCACCGCATCGCCGACCTGCTGGCCAACAGCCGCCTCGACCTGCTCTGGATCAACCGCCAGCTCAACAAGTCCGGCGGGCTCGTCAGCGCCCCGCAGCGCGCGGCGATCGAGCAGAGCGCCGCCGCCCTGCAGTCGTTTGTCGACCGGTCCGCCGCGGAAGGTGGGGGGGCGGCGGTTGACCCCGACGCCTTCCACGCCGCCAAAGAAGCGCTCGACCGCGCGAGCATCCCGCTCCACGAAGCGTCGATCCGCCAGTCGTTGACGGGGGAGGGCGGAGCCGGAGCGGCCGGCACAGGCCCGGCGGCGGGTACGTAAGACGCCGGCGATGGGGTGTCGCTCGCGCCTCATACCATTGCGCGTGACCCCCCGTGACCTGTTGTATGTGTGGATGCGTGCCCGCTCCCTGCGGCGGATCGTGCCGCTGCTGGCGCTCTCGCTGCTCGCCCTGGGCGGGCTGGCGCAGCCACCAGTTGCCACCCCGCCGCGCGCGCCGGGCCGGCTCAGCCCGAACATCGTGGTCATCACCCTCGACGGGCCGATCGATGCCATCACGTCGGTCAGCCTGCGCCGGCGCATCACCGAGGCGGAGCAGAGCCGCGCCGACGCGATGGTCATCCAGATCGATTCCCCCGGCGGCGAGCTCGGCGCGGTGCTGGAGATTACCTCCGCGATCAAGAAGACGTCAATCGGCCGCACGGTCGCCTGGGTCAACCCGATGGCCTTTTCCGGCGGCGCGATCATCGCGCTGGCCTGCAACGAGATCGTGATCGCCGGCGGCGGCTCGTTCGGCGATGCGGCTCCGATCCAGCTCGGGCCCGCCGGTCTGCGCGCCCTTCCCGCAACCGAACGCGCCAAGATCCTCTCCCCCCTGCTGGCCGAGATCGTCGGCTCTGCGCGCCGAAACGGGCACGACGAGAAACTCGCCCAGGGCATGGTCACCCTCGGCGTCGAGCTCTGGCTCGTTGAGAACCCCAAGACCGGCGAGCGTCTCTTCATTGACCGCGCCGAGTACGCCACCCTCTTCGACGGCGAACCGCCCACCTCTCACCCCAGGCTCGTCGGCCCGCCCGAGGATGCCAAGGCCGGCGCATCGCGCAAGAGCACGCCGCTGGCGACCAACCCCGACGGCGCCGCCCCGACCGACCTGATCCCCGCGTCGCCGCAGATCACCCCGCAGACGGTGAGCGAGGCGAGCATGGCGCTCACAACGCCGAGCCTCCGCCCGATCCTCACCGCCGCCGACAAGGGCCAGTGGAAGCTGCTGGAGTACGTCGCCGACGGCACATCGCTGTTTACCTTCAGCGACACCGACATGCTCGACCTGCGCGTGGCCACGGCGCGCGTGAACACCCTCGACGAGTTGAAGCACTACCTGGGCGCTGTCAACGTCATCACCATCACGCCCGCCTGGTACGAGTGGGTCGCCCGCCTGCTGCAGAACCAGTGGATCCGCGGCTTCCTCATTGTCGCCGTCATCCTGGGGCTCTTTGTCGAGTTCATCCACCCCGGGCTCATCCTCCCCGCCTCGGCGGCGGGCCTGGCGCTGGTCGGCCTGCTGCTGCCCGACATGCTGATGGGGCTGGCGGGTTGGTGGGAGCCGGTCATGATCGTGGGGGGCATCGTGCTGATCGGTGTGGAGATGTTCCTCATGCCCGGCGTCGGTGTCGCCGGCGCGATCGGCCTGCTCTCGCTGATGGCCGGCCTGGTTCTGGCGTTTGTCCCCGCCTCCGCGCCGACCTTCCCCGGCATGGAGCGCTCGTCGTCTGGCCTGCTGTGGGGGCTGGGGTTCGTAGCCATCGGCATCACCACCGCCGCGACCGTCGGCTACTACATGAGCAAGAACATGCGGACGCTGCCGGTCCTTGGGAGGCTCGTGCTGCGCGACCGCCCGCGCGATGAAGATGTCGAGGGCGAGCCGGGGATCGGCGCCGCTCCCGCGGTGACCGGCGCGCCGGTGGTGAAGGGGCAAGAGGGCGTCGCGCTCACGCCGCTGCGCCCCTCCGGCAAGGCCGACTTCGACGGTAAGGTGATCGACGTCGTCTCCGACGGCCCCATGGTGCAGGCGGGCTCGCCGGTACGCGTGCTGCTGGTTGAGCAGATGCGCGTGGTGGTAGAGGTTGTTTCCTAGCACTGGTGCGCCCGCAGCCCCACGCTCACATACCCTCACGTCCCTATGGAAGCCCTTCTCATCTGGGGTCTGGTGCTGCTGGCCATGGCCCTGGCGGTGGTGGTTGTTGACCTCTTCCTGCCAACGGCGGGCATCCTCGCCGCCGTCAGCATCGTGCTGGCGATCGCCGGCGTGGTCTGCCTCTTCCGCTACGACACAACCTGGGGCATCATCGGCTCGCTCCTGGTGGTCGTCGGCGGTCCTTCGCTCTTTGTGGTCGGCTTCAAGCTCATGCCCCACACCCCGATGGGCAAGCGGCTGATCCTCGGTGGTGGCACGCCCGAAGACCAGCCCCCGCCCCCGCAGGGCTCGCCCCTGGCGCGCCTGATCGGCACCGAGGCGATGGTCGTGACCGACCTGCGACCAGTCGGCGTCGTCCGTATCGGTGACCAGAAGTTCGAGGCCGTCAGCGAGACCACGCTCATCCGCGCCGGGGCGACCGTCCGCATCACCGCGGCCGACGGCCTGAGCCTGAAGGTGCGCCCGGTCTAAGCGCCCGCCCGCACCCCGCCGCCGCCACTTCTATACTCGCACCCAAACGCCCCGTCCGGGCGTCGCCTCGTGAAGGAGCATCCGTGCCCAACAGCAACACCATCTGGCTCGTCGTCGGCATCATCGCCGGCATCGCCTTCCTGATCTTCGCGCTCTTCCTCTTCCAGTTCCTCAACCTCTGGATCCAGGCCTGGTTCAGCGGCGCCAAGGTGAGCATCATCGACCTGATCGGCATGCGCCTCCGCAAGGTCGACCCCCGCGTGATCGTCCTCAGCCGCATCCGCGCCGTCAAGGCCGGGCTCGACGTGACCACCAACCAGCTCGAAACCCACTACCTCTCCGGCGGCCGCGTGCAGAACGTCATCACCGCCATCATCTCCGCCGAGAAGGCGAAGATCCCCCTCAGCTGGGACATCGCCACCGCCATCGACCTCGCCGGGCGCGACATCGTCGACGCCGTGCAGACCAGCGTGAACCCCAAGGTCATCGACTGCCCCGCCCAGGACGGCCCGCGCTCGACCATCGACGCCGTGGCCCAGGACGGCATCCAGCTCCGCGCCAAGGCCCGCGTCACCGTCCGCACCAACATCCAGCGCCTCGTCGGCGGTGCGACGGAAGAGACCATCATCGCCCGCGTCGGCGAGGGCATCGTCACGACCATCGGCTCCGCCCAGTCGCACAAGTCGGTGCTCGAGAACCCCGACAACATCTCCAAGACCGTCATGGCCAAGGGGCTCGACGCCGGCACCGCCTTCGAGATCCTCTCCATCGACATCGCCGATATCGACGTCGGCGACAACATCGGCGCCCAGCTCAAAAAGGCCCAGGCCGAGGCCGACAAGTCCATGGCCCAGGCAGAGGCCGAGAGCCGCGCCGCCAAGGCCCGCGCGCTGGAGCAGGAGAACAAGGCCAAGATCGAAGAGAACAAGGCCCTCGTCGTCCTCGCCGAGGCCGAGATCCCCCGCGCTATCGCCGCCGCCTTCAACAGCGGGCACCTGGGCATCATGGACTACTACCGCCTCAAGAACGTCCAGTCCGACACGCTCATGCGGTCGGCCATCGCCGGCGGCGGCACACAGTCGGTCGGCGAGCGCGGCCCGCTGAGCTGAGCGGCAAGGCGATCAGCAAGTCGCCAGAACGTGTTGATTGTCCCCCAGACCCCGGCGCACGCCGGGGTTTTCCGTTCCGTCACCGCTCGCCCGCCGCGGTCCGTCCCGCCCGCTCCAGCAGGTCGCGCACGCGGTTGGCCCGGTAGACCGGGTCGGCGCACAGCTTGGCCATCGCCTCGCGCAAGCCGTCGGCGTCGGTCGCTGTCTCCACCGTCACCGGCAGGGGCGCATCGGGCGCGCGGTCGCGCACGCGGTCGGGCTCGGCGTCGCGTGCGCTGTTGTTGATCCGTTCGTTCGCCGGCTCGACGACGCGCGCCGCCCCGCGAGACTCGCCGGCGCCGCGCGCGTTCAGCGGCACGCTGCCGAAGAAGAACCGCGTGTTCGCCGGCACGGCCGGCACAACGCCCTTGCGCGTCGCGGCGTACTCACCCCGCGGAAAGACGGCGATCATCGCGCCCGACACCCGCGCGTACCAGCCCGCGTACGGCGTGTCGGCGTCCTCGGGGATCTGGTAGACCCCGGAGAAGTCGTTGGGAACACCGAGCGTCGCCGGTCCGCGCGCCAGCGACT
Source organism: uncultured Phycisphaeraceae bacterium (assembly GCA_964403525.1). Classification (GTDB taxonomy): domain Bacteria; phylum Planctomycetota; class Phycisphaerae; order Phycisphaerales; family UBA1924; genus JAJTGZ01. The sequence goes on from CAYOGE010000011.1 coordinate 11,656, forward strand.
TGCTCAGCCCGCCGCCATCGCCGCGCCCCTGCTCGACGCGCTTGAAGTCCTTGATCGTCAGCCCGCGCCCGCCCACGGCCGAACCACCCGCGCCATCGCCCGGCTGCGCAAACCCCGCCGCGCACAACGCACCCGCCAGCACCAGCAACACCGCCGCTTTCTTCATCACTTCCTTATCGGCTCTCAGACCCGCCCCCTCCACGTCACTGCAAGATGATGGTGATCTCAAGCGAAACAACCGCGTCCGGCCGCAGCGGCAGGTCGTCCAGCAGCCGCCCCTTCGCCCGCCAGTTGTACAGCGCCGTCTTCACCGGCTCGTCCACCTCGAAGGGGAACCCCGACGACTTCAGCACCCGCACAGACCGCGCCCGCCCGTCCTTGCCGAACACGATCTCCAGCGTCGGGCTCCGCGGCTGGCGCAGCGCCCGCGTCGTCAGGCTGAACTCCGGACGCACCGTACGGATGTCCAGCCCCTCGCCCGCTTCAACCTTGCCGTTGCGAAAGACCGCCGCCCGCTTGATGCTCGCCGCGTCCGCGTCGCGGTCGGCCGCCACCGTCTTCTCCGCCATCGGCGTGCCCGGCGAGCCCGGTGCACCCGGCTTGTCCGCTTCCGCCACAGGCGCATCAGCCGCCGCACCGGGCGTTGAGCCCTTCACACCCTCCACCGCCGGTTTCGCTTCAGCCGGCGCTGGGTGCGCGGCCGGCTCCGACGCGTCCTGCACCAACCGCGGCGTCTCGCCCCCGGCGTTGCCCGCCTTCACCTCTTTCTGCGACGGTCCCTCCGGCTCCTCACGCCTGGGCCGCTCCTCACCCTGCGAAGCAGCGACGGCGGGCTCTGGCCGCACCTCCACCACCGCCGGCGCGGGAGGACCCATCGGCCCATCCATCGGCACCGCCGCCACCGGCTGCACAGCCGCCTCAGCGGCCTTCGCGCCGTTCTTGCCGTCGTTGCCACCCTGCCCCGGGTCACCCTGCGCGGACGGCCGCGCCTTGAGGTCCATCTGCGGCTGATCAACCAGCGACTCAACGCCGCCGTTCTCACCAGTCGCCGTGCTCTTCATCCACGACGTGGTGTCGATCTTCGGGCCGTCAATCGCACCGAGCGGAACCGGGATCGGCTCCAGCGGCTTCGGCAGTGGCTGCACCGCAAGCGCCGGCGGCGCAATCGGCGGCTCAGCGATGGGTGCAGCCGGAGCCGGCTTCGGCGGCAAAGCCGGTTCCGTCTCCAGGCGAGCCGCCACATCCGGCGGCAGCTCATCCGGGATCAAGTACAGGGGTGTTGTCTCGTCGGCAGCGCCTGATGCGAGACCCGCGCCCGGCGCGTTCGCTGTTCCGCCGCCCCCCGGCAGCAGATAAACCCCCGTCATCACCGTCGCGTGGAGCATCATGCTCCCCGCGACAGCCAGCGGCCAGGTTTTCACGCGTGCCTCCGACATCCGGCAATCCTACGGGACCGGCTTGCGTTGGTTCACGCCGGCGTGAAGTTGGCACCGTCCATCGGCCGAACCACGACGGCAGCGCCCCCCGCGATCTGCCTTCGCGGCGGCACCTCGTGCGCTACCGACCGCGCTCGGATCCGCACGCCATCGCCGTACAGCCGAGGCTCACGAACATACTCCTTGCCCCCCCAGCGAATCGGCACGCGCGACAGCAGGTCCTTCCGAGCGCTCAGCAGGATCCACCCGGTAACCGCCGATCCCACCGGGTACAGCACCGCCCCAACCAGCGATGCGCCCCCCCACACAACGCCAAGCAGCAGACACCCGTAATACCCCGCCAGGCCCGCCAGCCCGCCCACAACCGCCGCCAGCGCGTACCACCAGACGCCGCCGTGCCACTCTACACACATCCCCGCCGCAAGCGCCGCCGCGCTGAGCACCGGCATCACCGTCCCGGTGATCACCGCCGCGCGGGCGTGCGCTGCCATGCGCTGCGGCCGGCGGTTGGCCAGCTCGATGTAGAGCCTCTTCCACCCGCTCACGAACGCGCCCCACGTGTCGTACATGCGACACACAAGCGCCCCGTCGGCGAAGAAGACCTCGCACCTGTGCCCCAGCGCCTTGACGATCTGCGCCATCGCCGTGTCCTCGAGCACCTCGTCCTTCACGCACGCGTGCGTGCCGACGTTGAAGTACGTCTCACGCGTAAAGAGCATGTACTGCCCGTTGGCCATGCTGCGCGTCGTCGGCCCCTCGTTTGACCTCAGCAGCGGGTACTGGCGCAGCAGCTCACCGGCCGTCGCGGGCTGGACCACGTGCTCAAACCAGTGCCGCTTCGCCAGCGTGCTGTACAGGCTCAAGAGCCCGCACCCCCTCTGCTCGCGCAGCTTCACCGTCCAGCGAACGCACGAGGGGTGCAGCAGCGTGTCGGCGTCGATAAACAGCAGCAAGTCGGCGTCGAACGCCTCGGTCCGGTTCATCACCGCGTGCCACAGCGCGTGCACCTTCCCCGCCCAGTCGCCGGGGCAGTGGTCAACGGTGTGGATCACAAATCTCCCGTCGCCGCCGACACGCCCGCGGATGATCCGCTCGGTCCCGTCCGTGCAACGGTCAAGGCTGAAGACGACCCGCAGCCGCTCGGCCGGATAGTCCTGCTTCAGCAGCGTCTCCAGCAGCAGCCCGATCGACGCCTCTTCGTTGTGGGCCGGCACCACGATACACACCGTCGGCCAGCCGCCGGGTGGGTCGGGCATCCGTTCGGCATCGGTCGCCATCGGTGACGTAAGCCGCGTACGGATGAACCGAACAACCCCCGTCGTCCAATAGACGGCGCACACCGCGCCCCACACAGCGAGGAAAACCAGGATCGTCCGCTCAACGTGGATCATCTCTGTCTGCAACAAGGATAGGTGGAAGCAGCCTGCGCCCAGATGCGAGCCCCGCCGGGCCCACCGCGGCCTCGATCTGCCGCTCTCGTTGGCGGGCCTTCCGCCGGGTAACGGGCACAATCCCCCAGCCCGCCACTCCCCGTCTACGCTCATCGCATGGCCGTCCGGATGGAACTCTCCCGCATCCTGATCCAGGAGCTCAAAGACTTCCAGGTCATCGAGCTCCGCGAGGTCGCCGAAGCGACCGGCGACGGCAACGCCGCCGACCTTGACCCCGACGGCACCAAGGCGGGCACCGTCTCGCAGGTCGAGCACGGACGCTCGTTCCCGATCGTCATCGGCCTACCCGAGGCGCAGGCGATCGAGCGAAGGCTCAAGGGCATCGTGATCAAGCGCCCGCAGACCCACGACCTGCTCGCCAACGTGATCACCGCGCTCGGCGGCACGCTCGAGTCGATCACCATCAACGACCTTTCCGAGTCCACCTTCTTCGCCCAGCTCAACGTCAAGACCTCCGGCTCGGGCGGCAAGGTCGTTCACATCGACAGCCGCCCCTCCGACGCCATCGCCCTGGGCATCGCCGGCAACGTCCCCATCTACGTCGCCGAGCACGTCCTCGACGCCGCCCAGAAGAACGACGACGAAGACAAGTAGGGCGGGACAAGGGGACATGAGACAACCAGACAAGGAGAGGAAAGGTGGGTACCGCTCCCGCGGTTTCCTCCCCCCGTCCGACGTCCCCGTGCCCGAATGTCCGAACCCTGACTTGTTCATCCCATACCCTCACCCATGCCCCCCGAGCTCGACAGCTCGCCCCACACACGCCCCGAGGCCTACCTCACCGCAGCCATCCCCGGCACCGGCGGTGTGATCAAGCAACGCCCCGAAGACTTCATCGTCGAAGAGGTCCCCGCCTACGACCCCTCCGGCGAGGGCGAGCACATCTACCTCTTTGTCCAGAAGGTCGGCCTCTCCACCAGCCAGCTCGTCTCCGTGCTCGCGCGTCACTTCAACGTCCGCGAGTTCGCCGTCGGCTACGCCGGGCTCAAAGACCGGCACGCCGTCACACGCCAGGTCGTCTCTATCCACACCCCCGGCAAGAAGCCCGAAGACTTCCCCAGCCTGCGCGACCCGCGCATCCAGGTCCTCTGGAGCGACCTGCACGGCAACAAGCTCCGCCGCGGGCACCTCAAGGCCAACCGCTTCTCGATCAAGGTCCGCGGCACGGCGCTGCGGGCCGTGTTCGACGCCAAACGCACCCTCGAAGCGCTCGCCGCCAGCGGCGTCCCCAACCGCGCCGGCGAGCAGCGCTTCGGCATCCTCGCCAACAACCACCTCGTCGGCCGCGCCATCCTCCTCGGCAACGACCAGCAGGCTCTGGACATCCTCCTCGGCCCCCTCCCACCGGGCGTACCCGACCTCTCCGACGACAACCGCCGCTCGCGCCGTCTCTACGCCGAGAAGAAGTACACAGACGCCGCCGTCACTGCCGGCAAGGGCGCGATCACCGAGCGGCGAGCGCTGGCCATGCTCGCCAAGGGGGCCACGCCGCGCCAGGCGATCGACGCGCTCCACGGGCTCGCGCGGTCGTTCTTCCTCACCTCGTTCCAGTCCGCCGTCTTCAACAGCGTCCTCGACGCTCGCCTCAGCGCAGGCACGTTCGACAAGCTCCTCGTCGGTGACCTCGCCTTCAAGCACGACAACGGCGCCCTCTTCCTTATCACCCCCGAGGAACTCGCCAAGCCCGAAACCGCCCAGCGCCTCGCCGCCATCACCATCTCGCCCAGCGGCCCGCTCTGGGGGCCCGACATGTTCCCTGCCGCCGGCGCTGTCGCCGCGATGGAGGCGGAGGCACTCGCCTCCTTCGGCGTCACCCCGGCCGACCTCGCCGCCGCGGCCCCGCGCTTCGGTCAGGAGCACCAGGGCCACCGCCGCCCGCTCCGTGTGCCCATCAGCTACCCGTCGGTCCAGGCCGGAGGCGACGAGCACGGCCACTACATCCAGTGCGACTTCGAACTGCCGCCCGGCGCGTTCGCCACCGTCGTCATGGACGAGGTGATGAAAACCCCGCCGACGCCCCTCACCTCTGAGCCATAGGTCCTGTACGTTCTACAGGCCCCACAGGACCCGTTCATGTCTTCTCCCCGTCCCCGCATCATCGTCTTCGACCTCGGCGGCGTTGTCGTCCGCATCTGCAGGTCCTGGAAGGAAGCCTGCGACCGCAGCGGCGTGCCGTTCCATGAACTCGTCGCCACGCCGGAGAACATGGCCCAGCGCCGCGCGATCGTCAGGCAGCACGAAATCGGCCTCACCAGCGACGACGACTTCTACACCCAGATCGCCGCGACCACCCAGGGCCTCTACACGCCAGAGCAGGTCCGGGCAGTGCACCACCACTGGACCATCGGCGAGTACCCCGGCGTCGCCGCGCTGGTGGATGACCTGCACAGCCGCGGCATCGCCACCGGCGTGCTCTCCAACACCAACCCGCACCACTGGCGGCTCCTGACCGACCCCGGCACGCCCAATTCCCCCGCCGCCTACCCCACCATCCTCCGCATCCACCACCTTCACGCCTCGCACCTGCTGAGCCTCGCCAAGCCCGACCCGGCCATCTACGACGCGTTCGCCCAGCGGTCAGGCTTTGCCCCCCACGACGTCCTCTTCTTCGACGACCTCGCCGACAACACCGCCGGCGCACAGGCCGCCGGCTGGGACGCCGTCCAGATCGATCACACCGGCGACACCGCCTCGCAGATGCGCCTCCACCTGCGCCTCCGCGGCATCGACGCCTGACCGATCACGCTCCCCATGCACGGCGATCACCGCTGCGCTGTTCGTCCCGCCCTGCCCAGCCCCATCGAACGCCCAAACGAAAAGCCCCCGGCTCAGCGAGCCGGGGGCTTGGGGTTACTTGAACTCAGACGATCGGGCTCAGATCAGCCCTGGCAGAGGGCCGAGTCGTTGAAGAAGTAGTCGATGAAGACGATGAAGTCGTTGTTGTTCCACTGGCCGTCAGCGCCCTGCACGCCACCCTGGCTGCCAAGGTCAGCGGCGGGGTCGTTGGCAAAGAACAGGTCGATGAAGGCGATGAAGTCGTTGTTGTTGAGCAGACGGTCGTGGCCGGGACCACCGCCCTGGATGCCCACGTCAGCCGGCGAGCACTGAGCGGGAGCGGGGAAGCAGACGCCTGCAAGCGACACGCGGTAGGCACCCTGTGATGTAGCCGCGGTCGCAGCCGACCATCCGGCGAGCGCACCCGCGGTGGCGGCGGGCGCCGCCTGGCCGGCCTGCGTCGTCCAGATGAGCGCCGGGGTAGCGTCGAAGGCATCGACGTTGTACCGGGTGACGCCGAGGTAGTACACCCCGTTGGCCGTCACCAGCGTGCTGTCCAGCCTCGCGCTCAGGCCAATCGTGTCGTCGTTCGAGACGACACCCATGCCGTTGCTATCGAAGAGGAAGAGCTGCGTGTCGCCCGCGACAAGCCTCGTATCGGCGACGAAAGCGGCCTCGTCGCAGATCTGAATCTTGTAGACGTCGGCCGCGTCGCCGCCGGCCGTGTTCGTGGTCGAACCGACGATCGCGTTGATCGCGCCGCTGCCGCTGAACATGCCCGCCGTTGCCAGCGAGTCCCCGGCGTCGCCACCAGAGAGCGTGGCCTCGTCGAGCGCCGTCGCCTGGCCGGTGATCGTCACCGAGCGCTGCAACGCGCTGCGTGACTGGTCGTCGATCGCGTCAACCGTTACGGCGTACGTAGAGAAGTCGGTCGCGCCCGCCGGGATCGACGTCGCAACGGTGTAGATCCCGTCGCCAGCCGTCGCATCGCCGTTCAGGCCCGCGTCGTTCATCCCGGCCGAAGCCGAGCCGCCCAGCGACGAAAGGTTCGCCGTCACCAAGAGACCGGTGCTCGGTGGGTTGTTGCCGGGCGTCACCGGAACAGTGATGACCACCGGGGTTCCGCCCGTGCCCGCCGCGGGCGTCGCCACAACCGTTCCCAGCGAGGGGTTCGAGGGGCCGGTGTTGTCGAGCGTCTCGATCTTCACCACCACGTTGCCGCCCGGAGTTCCGACCACCGCCCCGAAATTGTTCCCGGAGGTGCCCATGTTGTAGTGGCCCTGCGCGATGTAGTAGACGCCGCCGGCGAGAGCGCCGTCGTAGCCGTTACGGGCGACGCCCGGTGCTTCGGTGCCCCAGGTGGGGTTGATGCCGCGCGAGGCGGTTGAGCCGTAGGAGAGCTGGGCCCAGAAGCCGGGGCCGTCAAGGTCGTCTGTGGTGATCTTGGTGCCCGCCGCGTCATAGAGCGCCAGGTCGGGGTCGAGCGAGTTGCCCGCGGCGATGGGGTTGCCGGGGCCGGAGGTGGGCTCGCACCAGATGTCGACGTAGCCCGCGCCGGAGCTGTCCACCGCGGGCAGAACAACCTTGAACCAGTTCGGGATCGAACGCTCAGCAACGGTGCGGCTGGCGGCGTGCGATCCGGTTGAGAAATCGCCAAGGTCCTCAAACGAAGCGACGTTCACCGTGATCGTGCCCGAGCCGCTCCGCGCGTCAGCAGACTGTGCGTTCACGGTGACGGTGTACGCACCACCGGCGGCCGAAACGGTGCCGGCGTAGGTGTAGGTGCCGTCGATGGCGGTGTCGGGGAAGACGCCGTCGTCAAGGAAGACGGCGTTGGCCGGCCCGCCAAGGGCCGTCAGGTTGGCTGTCACGCTGGTGGTCGCGCTGGCGGGGTTCGTCGCCGGGGCAACCGCAACCGTCATGACGCGGCTGGTGCCCGACAGGTTGTTGGGGAAGGCGTTGGGCGTACAGGCGCCGGCGCTGACCACCGGGTTGGTGGGGGCCGTCGGGCCCGAGAGGCCGATGTTCACGCGGTCCCAGACGCTGTCAATGCCGGCAAAGGCGGGCGAAGAGCCAACCGCCGCGCCGGGCAGATCGTTGGTCGACTCGTAGAACAGGAATGTCCACGTGCCGCCCGAATCCTGGCTGGCGATCGGGACCGTGATGAGCCCGCCGACGTTGGTGCCACCGGTCACGCCGCCCGTGGCGTTGGTCATGCCGGTGCCGGAGGTCGCGGTGGACAGCACCGGCGTGACGGTGACGACCGTGCCGATCGGTGAGGTCACACGCACGCGCGTCTGCGGTGTGTACTGCGTGGTCGTGTTGGTCGCGTCAAGGTGCGTCAGCGTGGTGACGAAGCCGCTGAAGAGCACCTTATTGATCGTTGTGCCCGCGGGCAGGGTCATCGTGCGCGTGCGTTGCGCGTCCGTTGCCGTGCCGCTGTTGGCCGTCGTAGTGCCGTCAGAAGGCACGAGCGTGAACGACGACGAGAAATTCGATCCGGCGACAACCGAAGGAACCACGGGTGACGAATCGTTCAGCGTCACGTTGACGGCGCTCCACACCATATCGACAACGCCGTCGTCGTAGGAGTCGTACGACTCAACGCGCCATGCACCGGCGGTGGTCACCGCGGTATCGACCGGGCAGGCCGTGACAGTGAACACCGTGCCGGCCGTTGCGTTGTTCGCCGACGCGGGCTGCACGACAAAGGGCGTGCCGCCGGGCGGGGTGACCAGGAAGCGTGATTCGTACGTCAGCGAGCCCGCGCCCTGCGCGCCGAGGGTCGCCGTGAGCGTGATGCTGCGGCACGTGTACGAGCCGCCGCCGTCGCTGCCGAGCGCGTTGAAGGTCAGCACGGAATTGCCCGCACCCCCAACCTTGTTGTCGCTGGTCATCGCGCCGAGATTGAACGACTCGCGAGGCGCCGCCATCGCGACAGACGTACCGGCAAGAATTGCCAACATGCAGATGTTCGAACGCTTCATGCGAATCTCCCTTTGATTTCCAGAACGATCACTCGGCCGCGCGGCCGCGCAACGCGTACTCAAGGTTAAAATAGCGCTCACGCAGCGCTCATTGCGGCTAAATAGACCTCATGTCGCACGATTCAGCAAGTATTTTTGCGGCTAGTTCGGAAAATCGCACTAATTCGTGGAACCGTACAAAACGCGTATGAGTTTCATGAACACGCGATCACCTGCCCGAGGCCGCCACCCCAACCTACCCCAGATTCCCACTGCGCACCCCCCCGGCTCCGGCAACACCCCCGCAAGCAACCACCACCGGCCGCCACGCCTCCCCGCCGGGCCGTTACCCGCAACCCCCAAAGAAGCGGTCGATGAACACGACCACGTCGTTGTTATCGAACGTCCCGTCGCGCCCCGGCACGCCACCCTGCACGCCCAGGTCCGCGCGAACATCACCCGCAAAGAACAGATCGATGAAGACGACAAAGTCGTTGTTGTCCAGGTGACCATCCGCACCGCGCACGCCCCCCTGGCGGCCGACATCCGCCGGTCCGCACCACGCCGCATCGAGCACCGCAAGGTTGGATGCCGCCACCCCCCCAGCCCCGGAGAACTGCCCGGCGATCACCAGCGAGGGCGGCCGCCCCCCCGGCCCGTCGAAGTCGAACACCACCATCGCCTCCGCGCCGTTGCGGTACGCGCCGTTGTTTGGCACACCCGTGATCCCGCCCGCGCTCGGCACGCTCCACGCCGCTCCATCCCAGCAGGCGATGTTCGCCGCCGGGACCCGCAGCGCAGGGCTGTTCCCCCCGACCTGGGCAAACTGCCCGCCGACCCACAGCTTCTCCCCGCTGCCGTCGTCCCACAGCACCCCCGCGTGGGCCGTGCCCGTCCCGCCGTTGGCCCTGTACAGCCCCCAACCCGGCCCCCCCAGTGCACTCCACGCCGTGCCGTTCCACGAAGCGACCCCCGCCACCTGCACACCCGCGGCGAACGACGTCGGCCCACCCACGATCATCCGGCGCGAGGCGCCCTCGCCCATCGGCACCATCCACTGCGGCGCCGCCGAGCAGTTGCCACCCAGCGTTGCACGCCGGACGCCGTTGAACTTGTTCGCCCCGTTGAACGTGCCGTTGCCCGTGAACAACTCCAGCCCGCCCCCGTCGTCGTACATCCGCGCGAAGTCGACCACCGTGATGAACTCGCCCCCGACATCCTCCCAGCCCCCCGGCCCGAGCGCACGCGCGTAGTTGTTCCCCCCAGAGGGCGAACCGCTCACCAGCAGCTTCGCCGGCTGCCCCGGGAACTGGTAACTCCACAGCGAGTAACACCACGTCAGGGCATAGCCGCTCGGAAGCGGTGACCACGACGAGCCGTTGTACGCCGCGACGCAGGCGAGCCCTCCCTGCGGCGTCGCCAGGCTGAACGACCCGCCGACATAGACCTTGGGCCCAGACCCGTTGTCGTGCTCGCACAACGTCGCGACCGAGTAGTTAAACGCCCCGCCCGTGGTCGTCCACGCCCCTCCTCCGGCGCCGGCGCTCAGCCTGGCCACCCGCCCAGTTGCCACCGCGCCCACCTGGCTGAAGTCACCGCCCAGCCACAGCGCCGGCAGCCCGTTCCCGCCCGCTTCGTTCCCGCTGGTCACCAGCAGCGTGCGCCCCTCGCCGTTCAGCGCCGGCATCACCCGCCACGCCGGCTGGGACTGACCCAGTGACGCCGCCGTGCAGGCAAGAACCGCCAACATCCACCCGGTCGTGCGCAAAGAACACATAGAGGGCTCCTCTAACACTCAATGCGGACCTGTCGCCCCGCCGAGTGAACAGAATCCGCGCGGCCAGTCGCCCGCCGCGCCTTCGTCGTCGCGAACTTCCGCGCGACCGCCGCGCCGGGCACCCCGAATGTCAGACCCGCCCCGCGTTCTTGCACCACCATCAGCACCCGCCGAAGAACCGGTCGATGAACACGACAAAGTCGTTGTTGTCCAGGAACCCGTCCGGGCCCGCGACGCCCCCCTGTGCGCCGACGTCAGCGCGCGGGTCTTCGGTGAAGAAGTAATCGATGAACACGACAAAGTCGTTGTTGTCCAGAAGCCCGTCGAACCCCGGCACGCCCCCCTGGCGGCCCACATCGGCCGGCCCGCACGGGCAGCCCACTTCCAGCAGCGCCGGCGCGCTGGTCACCGTCCCGGCGATGCCCGTGATCACGCAGTCATACGTCCCCGCGTTCGCCGGCACCGCCGCGTTCACGGTAAACGTCCGGCGCGTCGCCCCCGGCACCGCCTGACCGTTCTTGCGCCACAGGTACGAGAACGGGCCCGTCCCCGACACCGTCACCGACATCGTCGCCGGTGCGCCGACACAGACCGCCTGATCGCCCGTCTGCTGCGAGACCGACGGCGGCGAAACGTTCATCGCCCAGAAGACGCACCGGTCCAGCAGGTTCTTCCCCTGTGCGGTCGTTGACGCCCACGTGTTGTCCTCGAGGAACACAAACGCCCGGCGCGCCGGCGTCACGTACCCGCCCGCGACCGTCGCGCCCGCGTCCGCGGCCATCACCGCGATGTCCGAAGAGCCCACACGCCGCGCCAGCACGCGCGTCCCCGTGCCGACCGTTCCCTGCCCCACGCTCATGTTCGCGCCGGCCGCGTAGACCGGCATCGACCCAAGCGCCAGCCCCTGCGTGATCGGGTGCGTCACGTCGACGATCGTCACGTTCGTTGCGCCCGAGACCACCACGCCGTTGTCAGTCAGCGACTCGCGTGCCGGCCGCAGCAGCGCGTTCTCCCAGAAGACCAGCGGCACGTTGGCCGTGCGGAACTCACCCGCCACGTTCGACGAGGTGATCGAAGACGAAACCAGCACGCCCTGGTACGCCGCCGCAAGCTGCGCAGCGGTCGGCCTCGACGCGGGCGCCTCGTTGAGCACATCCACCGAGAACCCCTTCGCACGCAGGTACGCCGCGATGGCCGAGTCCGCCGCGTTGGGCGGGTTCACCGCGATCAGCGCGATCCGGGGCGGGTTGCCCACGCGGATGTAGTCGGTCTTCTCCTGCACCGACACGCCCGCCGAGCCCGTCACCGTCAGACGCACGGTGTACCGGCCGTCCTCGGCGTACACGTGCGTGGGGCTCTGGGCGGTGCTGGTGGTGCCGTCGCCAAAGTCCCACAGCCACGAAGTGGGGGAGGGGGCCGTTGACGTATCGGCGAACGACACGCTCAGCGGCGCCGAGCCGGTCGTTACCGGCGCGCTGAAGTCTGCGCTCCCGACAAACCGCACACGCAGGATGTTCGCGCCGCGGTCGATCGGCGACACGTAGTCGGCGTCCTTGTAGAAGTCGCTGAAGTAGAGACCGTCCGGCCCCGCCGCAAGCGCCACCACCGACGCCTTCCCCGCGCCGTTGTAGTTGATCAGCTGCGTCGGCCCGGCCAGCCGGTTCCCCGCCGCGTCGAGCGTGAAGTACGTGATCTTCTTGCCGATGTTCTGCGGGCCCGTCCCCCACGTAGCGCCCGACTCGCTGATGTACATGTTCCCCTGCACCGACGCGGGGAACCCGCTGCCACCGAACGTCGAGGGCTGCACGAACGCCATGTTCACCGGGCCCGCCGACGGCACCCAGTTGTAGATCGCGTAGTTCGACATGCTCGCGTCCGAGCCGTTGTACAGGTAGTTGCGCCCGCGCACCAGCTGGCAGAAGCGGTCCACGCTCGGCCCGTTCTCAACCTCGTAGTGCAGCCCGTCGGCCGCGCGCCAGGCCCCGCCGAAGGGGTTGCGCAGGCCGTAGGCGAAGACGTAGTCACGCGCCGTGATCCCGTCGCCCGCGTTGTAGAACGGGTTGTCGCTTGCCGCCGTGCCGTCGAGGTTCATCCGCAGGATCTTGCCGCGGAACGACGCCAGGTTCTGCCCGGTCGAGGTGTCGAATCCGTCGCCCACGTGCACGTACAGCTTGCCGTCGGGCCCGAACGTGATGTTGGAGATCTGGTGCGACTGCCCCATCGTCTCGCCCGGCATGCTCAGGATCGTCGTCTGCGTCGCCGCCGTCAGGCCGCCGTCGGTGCTGGTGAAGCGCACCACCTTGGGGTAGTGGTTGGCGGCCTCAACGCCCGGCACGCTGCTGTAGACCATCGTGCAGTAGAGGTCACCGTTGGCCGGGTTGATCGCCAGCCCCGCCAGCCCCTGTTCGCCCGAGCCGGGGAAGTTGCCTGTCGGGTTGAAGTTCAGCAGCCCCGTCGCGTAATCACGCACCGTGCCGTCACGCGTCACCACTTTGATCTGCCCGTACAGCTCGTTGACGTAGTAGATCGGCGACGCCGGGTTCGGGCCCGGGTTCTGCACAAACGCGATGTTCACAGGCAGCTGGAACCCCGTCGCGACCACCTCGACCTTGTACCCGCTCTGCATGACCGTCCACGGCACCGGCGCTCCGCGCACGAGCGTTGCGAACACCGGCGCCGTGTCGCCAGATGCCCCGGCGTACGTCGCTCCACTCGCCGCCACCCAGAAGTAGACCGACTGCCCCGCGCTGAGCGAGACGGGCGGCAGGTAAACCAGGCGCGCCGTGCTCCCGCCGTCGGTGAACGCCAGCTGCGACTCCGGGAGCGCAAGCGTCGCGCCCGCCCCGGCCGACACCACCACCCGCACGGCGTGGTGCTCGCCGTGCGCGGCGGGGTTCTCCAGCAGGTTCGAAACGCCGTCAAGACCCGTGACCCCCAGCATCAAGTCGCCGTCTGATGCCTGCAACTGCAGCGAGCAGCCGATCGGCAGCACGACGCCCGCCCCCGTCGAGTCGGTCCACGCCGGCACCGGCGTGTCCTTCACGTCGTCGATCTCCAGCGGGAACACCACCGTCGCGGCGCCGGTGACAAAGTCGCGCTCGCTCCAGGCGCTCCACTCGGTGCCCGCGTCGCCGCTGGAGTCACGGTGACGCACCCGCAGCCGGTAGCCGGTCTGCGGCAGAAGCTCGTGCAGGTCCGCGTGGCTGTTCATGAACACGCCGTCGCCGATGTGCGTGTGCACCCGCTCTACGCCCGTGATGCACAGCGTCGCCCACACGCGCTGCAGCGGCGCAACCGTCCAGATCTCCCAGTCGGTGCACAGGTGCGTGTCGCCCGGGTCGGCGTCTGAGAACGGGCCCGTCTCCATGTGAACGTCCGACCCGTTGACGACCCGCCCGACCGCGGGCTCGGTGATCACCGGTGCCGCGGGCGGCACGTTCGCCGCGGCACCGAACGCCAGGGCCGCAGACAGAGCAGCAAACGCAAGCCGCGGCAGAATCGCAAACGCCATGTAGAAGCCTCTCAGCGGTAAGGAACGACACCCCGGCAACACCAACCCCGCAGGGACTGTGAAACTACCACACGAACCTCGCCATTCCCACGATTAAAACCCGCTCACGCAGCAAACCGGGTTTCTCACCCGCCGCCCGTGGGAGCCGTCAGGCACGCGACGCGGTAGCCGCGGCGGCCGATGATCGCAGCAGGACGCACGGCGCGGCCGGGCCCGGGTGTTCGTCCGCATGCTCCGAAGCGTCACCCCTCTCAGCACCCGGCGAAGAACTGATCGATGAACACGATGAAGTCGTTGTTGTCGAACGCGCCGTCGCTCCCCGGCACGCCGCCGGTCCGGCCGCGGTCGGCCCGCGTGTCACCGGCGAAGAACCAGTCGATGAACACGACAAAGTCGTTGTTGTCCAGCCGCCCGTCAGAAGGGGCAACGCCGCCCGGGCCGCCGATATCCGCCGGCCCGCACGCGGTCGTGGCGATCACCAGCGACACCGCCACGTGGTCGCAGTTGATGCCGTTCCCTCCGTTATCAACCACCAGGTCGATCGTCTGGCCCGCCTCGCGGAAAACGCTCGCGCCGGAGAACCACTGGCTGCCGATGCTCCCGAGCGAGCCCGCGTCGAGCTGTGCCTCCCCCGCCCAGACCGACACGCCCGTCGCCGAGGCGCACGTAGGCGTCGCACGCGCCTGAACGATGGCCCTGTACCGGTTCGCCGACGGCGCGGTGAACCGCAGCACCGCCGGCAGCGGGCCCGGGTGCATCACCAGCTCACCCGCCGCGATCGGCCCCTCCGGGCCGCCCCAGAACTGCGTCTGCCCCGTGCCGTTGTGCCCGATCTTGGGGTACGAGTCCGGGAACGGCAGGTCGCGGTCCCAGAAATCGATCGAGTCGATCACCACGGGGCGCGTCAGCGGCGCGTAGGTGCCCGGCGCGCCAGGGCGCAGCCCGTACGACCAGACACCGGCGGGGTTGGCGCCGGGCGAGAAGCCCGTCGCTGCGTTGTAGACCTGCCCGAGGGCACCCCCGCACACCGCCAAACCGGCGCAGGCACCCAACATCACTGTGACTGTGTTCATGCTGACCTCCCGAATGCGCCGGTTCCGACTACGCGAGACCATCGGCCGCCTCAAGGGCACGGCGCAAAGAACTGATCGATGAAGACCACAAAGTCGTTGTTGTCAAAGACCCCGTCGCTGCCCGGCACGCCGCCGGTCCGCCCCACGTCGGCCAGCGGGTTGGCAGTGAAGAAGTAGTCGATAAACACGATGAAGTCGTTGTTGTCGCGAGCGCCGTCCCCCCCGGGCACGCCGCCTGTTGAGCCCACGTCTCCCGGGCACGGGTCGCTGGGTGATTGCATCTCGACGCACCCGCGGTCGACCGTGCCCCCTGCGAACCCGGTGTTGACGAAGTAGGGATCGTCATAGATGCGCGGGTGCAAGGCGATGTCGTTGCCGATCGAGAGCGCAGGGGTGTTCCATCCGCTGTCACGCGCCGGCGACCGCGACGCGAGCGCATAGCTCAAGTAGAAAACCGGGTTTGTCGGCGTCGCCGGTGCGCCCGCCACCACCGGGGCAGTGAACCGCGGGTCGCTCGCGTTGTTGGCGTACGCAGGCGAGTT
The DNA here is from genome assembly GCA_964403525.1 of uncultured Phycisphaeraceae bacterium. GTDB lineage: Bacteria > Planctomycetota > Phycisphaerae > Phycisphaerales > UBA1924 > JAJTGZ01. The sequence continues at coordinate 27,187 of CAYOGE010000011.1, forward strand.
GAGGGAGCCGTCCCACGCCTGGAACGTCGAGTCGGTGACGGACGTCGACACGGTCGTTCCCGCGAGCCGGATTACCCCGCCGAACGCCGGCGTGCCAGCACCCACGTTCCCCCACACGATCGAGTTGCGGACGACCGCGTTGCCGGGCAGTGTGAGACCGACGTTGCTGCTCACCGTGCTCAGGTTGTTCGCGACCGTGCAGTTGACCATCGTAAAGGCAGTGCCCGCCGAGGCGTCGATCACCCAGCTCGGGTTGGTGTTGTTGGCCAGCAGACAGTTCTCCAGCGTCAGTGTGCCGCGAGAGTCGATCAGGCCGCCGGTGTAAGACGTCCCCGTGTTGGTCGACATCGTCACACGCCGCAGCGTCGCAGTCGCGGGGACGTCCACGTAGATAAAGGACGCGCCCGCCGCCCGGAGCCCGACGGTGTCGGCGTAGTCCACCGTGACATTCGAAGTTCCCAACGCCGCGATGCCGCCGCCAAATCCCAGCGTCCGGAGCTGCTCGAAGCGGATGGTCTTCAATGTAACCGAGCTGTTGGTCGCCCGAATCCCCGCGCCGTCCAGCGACCCGCCGGACGTGTCGTTCACCGCGTAGATGTTGCACGAGTCGATGGTCACGCCGGTTACGCCGTTGGCCGTCAGCACGTGGCGGCTCGTGAAGTTGCCGCTCAACCGCGTTGCAGCTGGACCGAACACAGGACGCTCGGCCAGCGAGCCCTCCGTCCCGTTGAAATAACCGAAGATCGAGAGGTTCGACCGCAGGTTGAACGTAGCCGCCGGGTCTCCTGCGCTGTACAGCACCGTGTCGGCCCGGTAGGTTGCGGCCGCGGTCGCCCACACCTCGGTCACGCTCGGCGTCGTCGCGGCTGCGCCCAGCGCCGCCTGCACCTCGCGGAGAGCCGTCCCCCACGAGAGCCCGTCGCCCGTATCGGTCCCCGCGCGGTTCTTGTTCACGTAGAGCCGCGCCGGGTTCAGCCGCACGATCTGAAAGCCGTTGATGTTGCCGAACCCCGCGACCGTTGCGCAGCGGATGCGGATCGTGTCCGCGACCGGCAGCGCAACGGCGATGTCCGCGTGCGTCACACCCGCCGTGAGCGTGTTCGGGCCCGTCATCGCCCCGCCCACGTTCACCGCTGCCCCCGCCACGCCGCTTGAGCCCGACACAGAAACGCCCGTGATGTTGGCCGCGCTGCTGGGGTCCCACGCGTAGACCACCACACGGTACACGCCCGGAGCGAACGGCCCGACCGTCATTTCCTGCGTGCTCCCCGCTCCGCCCACATCCAGCACGTCGTCCATCAGCAGCTCGGTGTCGCCGGTTGTGCTGGCGTTGTTGGAAGTGAAGGTCCCCGTCGCGCCGCTGACAAACGTCAGCGTCACCGCGTCGGCCGAGTTGGCCAGGTTGCGCAGTGTCCGGGTCGACCCAACGGTGTAGGCCGGGTTCACCGGGTTCCAGTATCCCCCCTGCCCCGCCGCGCCGGCAAAGACGATGGTCGGCTGACCCGCCCCGGCGCCCGTCGTGGTGTTGAAGTCAACGTTCACCCCGCCGACGAACTGAGCCAACGCCGCTGAGCAGCTGGCCGCCGCGCACATAACCGCCGTAAGGACTGACGCCATGACTGCTCCTTGCCGGGCCGCAGGAAGCGCGGCCCACCACCTTCAGTCTACACCGAACCCCGCCCGCCACAAGTGGATTTCCGGCTCAACGTTGGTACGCCCCCCTCGATTTACGGGCACGGCGCAAAGAACTGGCTGATGAAGACGACAAAGTCGTTGTTGTTGAACTGGCCGTCGGGCCCGGGCACCCCGCCGGTCTTGCCGCAGTCGGCGCGCGAGTCGCCCATGAAGAACCAGTCGATGAACACGATGAAGTCGTTGTTGTCGCGGGCGCCGTCTGATCCGGGCACGCCGCCGGTGCGCCCGACGTCCGCGGGGCATGGCGCGCTGGCCGCCTGCGCTTCGTAGCAGCCCCGGTCGATGTACCCGCCTTCGAAGCCGCCGTTGGCGACCGCCGGGTCGTCAACGCGCCGGGGCAGGCCGTCAAGATCGGTCGCGACGGTCGTGGGCGTTCCCACGTTCCACCCCGAGTCGCGCGCGGGCGAGAACGGTGCCAGCCGGTAGTTGTCGTCTGCGTTGCCGGGGATGTTGTCGGCTCCGTCGGCGTCGACAAACCGCGGGTCACCCGAGAAGCACGCGCTGGCCACGCCGCCGAACGCGCCGGTCCACCCTTCAACGATCGTGTCGAGGATGTCCAGCACCGGCGTCCCGTACGTCTTGATCTGCTGCTCCTCGACCGTGGCAGACGGATCGATCGGCCGCCGGTTGCCCCAGAGCACGCTGTTGCGCACCACCACCGAAGACGCGAGCGCACCCGTGCCGCCGACATAGAGCCCCCCGCCCGTGTTGTTGGCGAAGGTGCAGCTGCGCACAGACGTCGACGCGGTATTGAACGGTGTTCCGACCCCGAGCATGAACATGCCCGCCCCGGCCCCCGAGTTGCGGTTGTTGTCGTGCACCAGGCAGTTGGTCAGCGTCGCCGTGCCCCCGAGCACCGAGATGAGCGACCCAAGGAAGTTGGGGTGCATCCGGTGGTCGCGCACGACGCACCGGTCCATCGTCAACACCCCTGACGACTGCACCGCGGTCGTTCGGAAAGAAGTGTTCCGTTCCAGCAGGCAGTCGCTCAGCGTTCCGCTCCGCGCTATCGCGATGTCTACGGCCGCGTCGCCCCCGGAGCAGTCACGCACCATGCACCGGCGCATCACCACCGACGAGTCGACGGCGGAAACGGCGAATCCGCTCGTGATCGGATCACCGGCGTCCTCATTCGAGAAGGCGCGCTCGATCACCAGCCCGTCCAGCGTCACCGTCCCGGCCGCCGAGACCGCCGTCAGCCCGCACTTCACAAGCCGCAGCGAGTTGTCGGTCACGGCCGCCGTGCCGATGTCGCCGCTCAGCACCGTCTGGTTGGCCGGCAGCAGCGGGTCGGGGCGCTCGGCCAGCGTTGCCTCGGTGCCGACGAACCCCCCGTAGACCGTCACGCCCCCCGGAACGTCAAACTCCGCGCCACGGTCGCCCGCCACCGACGGGAAGCCGTCGGGCTTCTGCGTGCCCCTGGCCACCCAGACCTCCGTCACGCTCGGCGTCGTCCGAGCGATGGCCAGCGCCCGCTGAAGCGTCGCCAGCGCCGAACCCCACGAGAGCCCAGACCCCACGCCCGCGGCGCTGTTGACGAACAGCCGCGACGGCGCGCGGCGCACGATCTGCAAACCGTTGACCGAACCGAAGCCCACCTCGGAGGTCACGTCGATGATCAGCGGGCCGGCGACCGACAGCGCCACCGTGTGGCGTGCGTGGGTCGCACCCTCGGTGAACAAGCCGCCCGCGGGGATCGCACCGCCGACGATCTGGGACGGGAGCGTCGAGCTGTTGGTCCGCACCGCCACGCGCGTCCGGAAGGTCGCGTTGTCGGGCGCTGCCGCGTAGGTAAAGACGTCGTACACCCCCGGCGCGAACGGGCCGAACGAGTAGGTGATCGTCGAACCGGTTGCCCCGATGTCGTGAGCGTCGTCCATCAGCAGTTCAACGTCACCGCTGGTGTTGGTGTTGTCGAACCCGAACGCCGAGGTCCCGCCGCCGGCGGTGAAGAACGTGCAGTTGACCGCGTTGGCCGAGTTCGCAAGGTTCCGCACCGGGACCGACGTGCCGCTCGTGTACGGCGGGTTGAGCGGGTTCCAGTACCCACCCTGCCCCGCGGCGCCGCCGAACAGGATCGACGGCTGGCCCGCCCCCGGGCCGGTTGCCGTGTTGAAGTCGACGTTCACGCCGCCGACAAATTGTGCAAGTGCCGCCGAAGCGCCGAGCGCAGCAGTGGCGACCGCCGTGAGGATCGATGCCATGAATGCTCCTTGCTGTGCCGGAGCCGGCGCGGCCGGTCACGGGCAGGGCGTGAAGAACTGATCGATATACACGATGAAGTCGTTGTTGTCAAAGACGCCGTCGCCCGGGGGCACGCCGCCGGTGCGGCCCACGTCGGCCAGCGGGTTGGCCGAGAAGAAGTAGTCGATGAACACGACAAAGTCGTTGTTGTTGCGCTCGCCGTCGGCCCCCGGCACTCCGCCGGTGCGGCCGATGTCGCCGGGGCAGATCGCGCTGCCGAACTGCGCCTCGTAGCAGCCGCGGTCGATCGTGCCGCCGCCGAAGCCGGTGTTCGGGAAGTACGGATCGTCAACGATCCGCACCATCCCCGCGAGGTCCGAGCCCGCCGGCGCAGCCCCGTTCCACCCGCTGTCGCGCGCCGGTGAGCGAGAGCCGAGCTGGTAGTCGCCGCTGATCGCCCCGGGCGTGTTGCCCGCCGCGGCCGGCGCGACAAACCGCGGGTCGGCCGCGAAGTTCAGCGAGCCCGCGCCGGCGAGGGTGCCGTCCCACTGCTGCACGATGCTGTCGGTGATGTTCAGCGTGCCGCTGAGGTTGAGCACGCCGGACATGGCGGGCGTGCCGCCGCCGACCGCCACGTTCCCCCACAGGATGCTGTTGCGGATCACGCTCGACGCTCCCAGCGCAAGGCCGACCTGCGGCGAACCGCTGGTTGTTGCCGAGCGGTTGTTTGCGATCGTGCAGTTGAGTATCGACACCGAAGGCGACGGGCTCAGGTCCATGACCCACGTGGCATGGTCGTTGTTGGCCACAAGGCAGTTCTCCATCACGAAGTTGCACCACACGCCGATGGTGCCGGCGGTGTACGCGCCCGCGCTGTTGCGGGTAACGGCGCACCGCCGCATCGTGATGGTCGTCGGGGCCCCGGACGTTGAACGGATCGCCGAACCGCCGTCGGCGGTGTTGAGCGTGAAGAAGCAGTCCTGGAAGAGCACGCTGCCCGGGCCGGTGACGTACGCGCCGCCCCCCTCCAATGCCCGGTTGTCCCTGAACGTGCAGTGCCGGATGACGGGTGAAGCGTTGACGACGAGAAGCCCGCCGCCCTGAGTGAAGTCGTAGCCGCCGTTGCGAACGTCGAACCCATCGAGGATCGCGGTCGAGTTCACGCCATTGGCCGAAACGACGTTCATCACGCGGGTGCCTGTGACCAACGACGCGCCGTCGAGGATCGTGCCGCTGTTGAAGATGAACGCCGGGCGCGCCGCCAGCGTTGCCTCGCTGCCGAGGAAACCGCCGTAGAGCGCGAGCCCCGAGCGGAGCTGGATCGTCGCACTCACCGACCCCTCAACAGCGGGGTACTGGTCCACGTGGTACGTGCCGCGCTGCACCCAGATCTCTGTCACGCTCGGCGTTCCCTCCGCCACCGCCAGCGCCCAGGGCAGGCTCTGCAGCGCGGTGGCCCACGACAGGCCGTCCCTGACCGCGCCCGGTGCGCCGGCGCCTACGTACAGCCGCGTCGGGCTCAGACGCTTGACCTGGATGCCGTTCACCGATCCGAAACCGGTCTCGGTGGCGGCGGTGATGCTGATCGCGCTGTTGCGTGACAGCGCAACCGTGTGCTTGGCGTGCGTCACGCCCAGTGAAAAAACGCCGCCGGCGGGGATCGCGCCGCCGACGATCTGATCTCCGTAGGTTGCCTCCACCGTCTGCACGCTCACACGCGTGCGATAGGTCGAGTTGTCGGGCGCGGTCGCGTAGGTGTACACCTCGTAGACCCCCGGCGCGAACGTTGTCAGCGAGTACCGGGCCGATGCACTGGTTCCCCCCAGGTCGTGCACGTCGTCCATCAGCAGTTCAACGTCGCCGGTGGTGTTGGTGTTGTTGAACGAGTAGGTGCCGGTGCCCGCGCCCGTCAGCGTGAAGGTGCACGTCACCGCGTTCGCTGAGTTCCCCAGGTTGCGCACCGTCTGCGAACTGCCGCTGGTGTATGGGGGGTTCAGCGGGTTCCAGTACCCACCCTGCCCCGCGGCGCCGCCGAACAGGATCGACGGCTGGCCCGCCCCCGGGCCGGTTGCCGTGTTGAAGTCGACGTTCACGCCGCCGACAAATTGTGCAAGTGCCGCCGAAGCGCCGAGCGCAGCAGTGGCGACCGCCGTGAGGATCGATGCCATGAATGCTCCTTGCTGTGCCGGAGCCGGCGCGGCCGGTCACGGGCAGGGCGTGAAGAACTGATCGATATACACGATGAAGTCGTTGTTGTCAAAGACGCCGTCGCCCGGGGGCACGCCGCCGGTGCGGCCCACGTCGGCCAGCGGGTTGGCCGAGAAGAAGTAGTCGATGAACACGACAAAGTCGTTGTTGTTGCGCTCGCCGTCGGCCCCCGGCACTCCGCCGGTGCGGCCGATGTCGCCGGGGCAGATCGCGCTGCCGAACTGCGCCTCGTAGCAGCCGCGGTCGATTGTGCCGCCCGCGTACCCGGTGTTGGGGAAGTACGGGTCGTCAACGATCCGCGAAAGCCCGGCCAGATCAGGCCCCGCGGGTGCCGCACCGTTCCAGCCGCTGTCGCGCGCGGGCGACCGCGAGGCGAGCTGGTAATTGCCAGACAGCGCTCCCGCGGTGTTCCCCGCCGCGGCCGGCGCTTCAAACCGCGGGTCCGCGGCAAAGTTCGCGAACACGGGCCCCGCGAGCGTGCCGTCCCACTGCTGCACGATGCTGTCGGAGATCGTCAACCCCCCTCCTCCAAAGAGCACGCCCGACATCGACGGCGTTCCACCGCCGGCCCAGGTATTGCCCCAGATCACGCTGTTGCGGATCGTGCTCGACGAGCCCAACGCGATGCCGACCTGAGGGCTGCCGCCCGCCGCCTGTGAACGGTTGTTCGCGAACGTGCAGTTGACAATCGAAACCGACGGCGATGGGCTCAGGTCCATGATCCAGGTGGGATGGTCGTTGTTGGCAACCAGGCAGTTCTCCATCGCGAGGTTGCACCAGACGCCGATCGTCCCGGCCGTTCCGAGGCTCGTTGAGTTGGCAATCGCCGCACACCGCCGCATCGTGATCGTCATCCCCGCGCCCGCCGTCGAGCGGATCGCCGCGCCGAAGCCCGCTGTGTTCTGCATGAACAGGCAGTCCTGGAACAGCACGCTCCCCACGCCGCCGACCGAAGCGCCTCCCCCTTCAGCCGCCTGGTTGTTGCGCAGCGTGCAATTCCTGATGCGCGGCGAGGCGTTGTTCACGAGTATCCCGCCACCGTTCGTTCCGCCGCTTCCACCGTTGCGAACGTCGAATCCCTCCATGATCGCTGTCGAGTCTACCCCATCGGCCGTCACAACGGTGTTGACGCGGCCCCCGCCAGCTTCGAACGTGCCATCGAGGATCGTGCCGCTGTTAAAGATGAACGGGGGGCGGGCCGCGAGCGTCGCCTCGCCGCCGTTGAAGCCGCCGTAGAGTGCCAGGCCCGAGCGCAGCCGGATCGTCGCCGCTGCTGACCCCGCCGTCGCCGGGTACCGGTCAACGCTGTACGTTCCGCGCCGCACCCAGATCTCCGTCACGCTCGGCGTTGCCTCGGCGATTGCCAGCGCCCACGGCAGGCTCTGAAACGCCGTCGCCCACGAGAGACCGTCTTCGTTTGCGCCCGTGGACGATGAGCTCACGTACAAACGCGTCGGGTTGAGACGCTTCACCTGGATGCCGTTGACCGACCCGAACCCGCTCTCGGTCAACGCCGTGATCCTGATCGCACTCGTCCGCGTCAGCGCGATCGTGTGCTTCGCGTGGGTTGTGCCTTGCGTGAACACCGCGCCGGCGGGGATCACCCCGCCGACGACCTGATCCGCATACGCCCCTTCATCCGTCCCGACCCTGACCCGCGTCAGGTACGCCCCGTTGTCGGGCGCCGCCGCGTACGTGTAGACCTCGTAGATACCAGGAGCAAACGAGAACAGCGAGTACTGTGCGGATGCGCTTAGCCCGCCCAGGTCGTGCACGTCGTCCATCAACAGCTCGGCGTCGCCGCTTGTGTTGGCGTTGTTGAACGCGTACGTGCCGGTCCCCGCGCCGGTGAGGATGAAATTGCAGAACACCGCGTTCGCCGAGTTGGCGAGGTTGCGAACAACCTGCGAGCTGCCGCTGGTGAACGGCGGGTTGATCGGGTTCCAGTACCCTGTCTGCGACGCCGCGCCGCCGAACAGGATCGTCGGCTGGCCCGAGCCCGGCCCCGACAGCGCGTTGAGGTCGATATTGACGCCACCGGAAAACTGCGCGAGTGCCGCCGAGCAGGCCGTTGCCAAGCAAACCAGCGACGCGAGTGTGCGATTCATGTACTGCCCCTGTTCGGCCCGCGATGTGCCGGCCGCCAAGGTCAGTCTACACAGATTCGGGTGCGTCGCAAGCCAACAGGCTCAGAACCGGGGCTTTTCTTGGGCGTTCATGCCCACTTCTTACGAGCAGCCGGCGAAGAACGCATCGATGAACACGATGAAATCGTTGTTGTCGAACAGACCGTCCGTGCCCGGCAGACCGCCCTGCACACCGAAGTCTGCCAGCGGGTTCTGCGCGAAGAAGTAGTTGATGAACACGACAAAGTCGTTGTTGTCAAGGTGGCCGTCAGCGCCGGGGATGCCGCCCTGCTGGCCGAGGTCGGCCGGCCCGCACGGCAGGATCGCACCCGGGAACTTGCCGGTCGTCGAATCATTCAGGTTGATCCACCCGACGTTCTCGCCCCAGGCATAGCCGAAGAAGCGCTGCGCGAGCTGGTCGAAGCGGGCGGGCTGCGCGGGCGTTGCCATCGCGCCGCCGCTGAAGTTGATCCACCCGATGTTCTCACCCCACGCGTAACCGCTGAGGTTGCCCGTAGAAGGATCGCGGTTGACGCCGAAGTCGGTGCCGTTCACGTTGGCGTACTGACCGCCCGGGCCGGCGGGGGTGCCGTCGCCCAGGTTGATCCAACCGACGTTCTCGCCCCAGACGAAGCCGCTGAGGAACTTCGAACGCACGACCACGCCCTGGCTCGTCACGGGGTTGCCCGCGTCGCGCCAGTTCGTCCAGCCGATGTTCTCGCCCCAGGCGTACTTGTTCGTCGCGTCGATGTTCGACAACTGCCCGAACGCCGCGCTGGAGAGGGCCAGCATTGTCGCGGCAGAAACAAGGGTGAAGGCTGTACGGTTCATGGGAGGGACTCCGGTTAGTAAAGATACACAAGAATCGGATCGGTGCCAAGCCCTTAGAGCGGTTTTGGTTCCGCCACGGGGCTCATTCTGGTTATTCAAGCGACGGTGGCACGTTTCCGTGTCCCGCGTCGCAGCGAATTGTCTCTCCCGGCACCACCTACATGTCGCGGGGTGCCCGCATCCTGCAGGTGAATCCGGCGAGCCCTCCCGGCGGCGGCTCGCTCCTTGGCAATCAGTAGATGATGTTTGCGTAGGGGTCGGTTGCGCCGAGGCCGCCGCCGGAGTTACCCGTGATCGCCGGGCTTGACGAGGCGGAGACCAGCGGGCCCAGGCGGTTGTTGGCAACAAGGCTGACGGCGTTGGTGCACCCGCGGAACGAGTTGCCGATGATGAGGTTGTTGGATGTGCCGGTGCCGATGCCCGTCACCATGCGGGTGATCGCGTTGCCCTCGATGCGAGCGCCGCTGCTGTTCTGCACGTAGATGCCGACGGTCGGTGCCGCGGAGAGGTTGTTGGCGGAGATGCTGTTGCCCTTGACAAGCGAGTTGCCGCTGGCGCGGATGCCGATGGCGGTGTTGTCCTGCACGGCGCAACCGGTAGCGGTGCCAGCCTCGATACGGATGCCGTCGACGTTACCCCTGGAGGTGCAGCCGATGACGGCCGCTGTGCTGACAGCCAGCCCCGTGCCGTTGTTGGACGAGGCGGTGCAGTTCCTGACGACGCCCGAGTACATGTTGAGGCCGTCGCTGCCGTTGTCGTAGAAGCGGCTGTCGATGATGGAAGAGTCGGCCGTGCTGGTGTTGATGAACACGCCGATGCTCCCTGAGCGTTCGACGACGCACCCGGAGACCGAGCCGCTGCCGATGTTGATGCCGTAGTTCCCGCTCTCGCTCACGACCATATTCTCGACCGCGACGGACTGTTCCTGGATGTTGGGCGCCGAGATGGAGATGCCGGCACCTCCCATCGTGGCGATGCGCCCGTTGCGCACCGTGATGCGCTGGAGGCCGGCGCCGACCACGCCGCTCAGCGAGCCGGCGGAGCCCTTGACCGTGTACCCGTTGAAGTCGATGGTGACGTTCGAAACGTCGACGCGGATGCCGGACTTGCCGCTGCCGACCGTCACGTCGCCTGTGAGGTAGTACGAGCCGGGCTGCGTGATCCGGAAGACGTTCGTGGCGTCGCCGGGGGTGTTGGTCGCGTTGATCGCGGTCCGCGGCTCGACCTCGGTGAGGGTCTTCATCGTCGGGGCGACAGGCCCGGCGGCGGGGGTGATTGGTCCGGCGTGGGCGCCGGCAAGCAGGGCGGAGATCGTGAGCGCGGTGATAGCAGGAGCGGTACGCATTGGGTTCCTTTCGTGTGTTTCGGGGCGGACTGTCCCGACCCAAAGGCCATGCGCCGTTCGGCAACGAACCGGCTAAAAAAAGTTAACTTCCCACGGCGCGCCGGGTAAACGCTCGGCCGCAGGGGTTCAAACCATGGCCCGGCCCTGGTCAGCCGCAACCGGCGAAGAACTGGTCGATGAACACGACAAAGTCGTTGTTGTTGAACTGGCCGTCGCGCCCGGGCACGCCGCCTGTGGTGCCGCGGTCGGCACCCACGTTCCCGGCGAAGAACCAGTCGATGAACACGACAAAGTCGTTGTTGTTGAGCACCCCGTCTGGGCCCTCGACGCCGCCGGTGCGCCCGATGTCGGCGAGGCAGTCGGGCGTCTCGACCAGGTCGTTCTCGGGGGTCAGCAGGTTCCACACCGCGGGGAGCGCCTGCGTGCGGTCGATCTGGCTGCGCGAGCGGCTCGCCACCGCTGCGCCGCGCGCTGTGCGTCCGAACCACGGGCTGCTCGCCACGTTGCCCCAGAAGAGCGAGCCCTTGCGGACTTCCTGCAGTTGCGTGCCGCGCTGCAGGATCAGCCGCCCGCGGTCGGCCGCCGACCAGTCGTTGATCGCCGTTGAGTTGGTCCACGAGCCCGGGCCACCGGCGGGCGGGAGCGGCGGGGCGAGAACCTCCGACTGTGACAGCGTCGCGCCCGTCCCCTTGGTGAAGCGCCGCAGCGTGTCGGCGCCGCCGAGTGTGCTCGGCACAAGCGGGCCGATCCAGTAGTCCTCGGCGGTCGCGCTGCTGCCGGGGGCGATCCGCTTGCGACCCTCTGCCGCGAACGCCGCCGCCCCGCCGTTGCTCAGCGTGTCCATCGTGCCGTTGGCCACGCCGAGCCGGTCGACGCCGATGCGTATGACCGCCGCGTCTGAGCGCAGCAGCAGCACCTGGTCGTGCCGGTCGTCGAAGCCCATGGCCACAACCGAGCCGAACGTCAGGTTGATCGCGCGCGGCGTGCCCAACTCGGAGAACGAGGGTGAATCACCGCTGTTGAGCCTGAACGTGCGGACGGCGCCGTTGTTGTACACGTGCACCTGGCCCTGACGCCCGACGGCCATCAGCGCCGTGTCGCCGGTCAGTGAGACCTGCGCCAGCTGCGCGTTGTTCACCGCGTCCCACGCCGCCAGGCGCACGGGCGTCAGGCCGCCGTTGGTCTGGCTCCGCAGCACGATCGCCACGCCCGGCTCTCCGCCGAAGGCGACGTCCTCAACTGGTCCGGGATCGAAGTCCAGCGGCTGCGGGCCACCGGTGAAGACGATCGACGGGTCGAACCGCCAGGCGGTGCCGATGGTGAACGGCCGGTAGAGCGTGAGCTCGGGCGCAAGGGCGACCAGCGTGTACCACACGCGCCGCGTCTGCGGGCTGCCCTCGACGACAAACTCGAAGGAGGGGCGCGTCTCGTTGGTCCCGTCGCTGAGCCGGTAGAGGATGTTGATCTGCCGGCTCGGGCGCACCGATGTTGCGTAGGTCGACTGCGCATCGAGGTCGTTTGGGTCTTCGTTGGTCGCGGGGTCGCGGTAGTGCACGCGCCAGTCGAAGAGCTGCAGCGGCGCGGGGCAGAGCCGGTCGACCCGGTCGAGCGTCACCACGTGACCGCCCGTCCACGACCACGAACCGTCGGAGGCGTTCTGCGCGTAACGCCCGTAGGCGATCGCCGCGGTGCCGCCCAGCTGCAGCACGCGGTACATCGCCTGCGGTGTGACGTTGGAGCTGAGCAGCTGCGACCAGTTCAAGGGGGGGCCGCCGCGGTCGTTCATCCACTGCAGGCCGCCGTCGAAGATCCCGGCGTCGCCCGTTCCGCCCGACGGTGACGTGCCCATCGCCGTGCCGATGGCGGCGATGTTGTCGGTCACCTGGTCGTAGTTCATCCACGAGAAGGCCGGCGCGCTGGGGAACAGCTCCGGGTACCCGCGCAGCGCGTAGTAGCCCATCAGGTTCGCAAACGATGTCGGGCCGCAGTACATCGACCCGTCGGAAGGGAGCGCGTTGCGGCGCTGGTCAAAGTCGGGCGTCGGAAGACCGCCCGGCCCCCCGACGCGCACGCTGCTCCCGCACGCGACAACCTGACCGAAGGCCGCGCCGGCGGGGCACGAGGCGGCGGCACAGAGCAACGCAAGCCGGAGTGTGTGCATGCCACAAGCTACTGCAGGTTCAGCGTGCCGTCGAGGGGTTTATCCAGATTAATGTTGCGGAAGGGCGGTCCGGCGCGCACTCAGATCGTCGTGCCCGAGACGGTCACCAGGCCCGGCGTGGCCTCGCGGGCACGCTTCACCAGCTTGGCGCGGTCGAGGCGACCCTCGCAGAGGCAGAAGAGGCTGCTGCCCGAGCCGGTGACGTGCACCGGCACGCCCAGTGTCCTGGTCAGGTGCGTGCGGAGGTCGTTCAGTCGCGGCTCGACGCGGCAGGCGGGCTCGGCCAGGTCGTTGAAGAGGTCCATCGTGTCGACGCTGTCACCCTTGGCCGCTAGCTCTCGCACGAGGCTGCTCTTGAGCTCGCCGTTCACCTTTGCGTCGAACGCTCGGTAGACCGCGCCGGTGCTGATTCCAAACTCAGGGACGAACAGGACCAGGGGGCGCTCGAAGCGTTCCTGCCGTTCGATCGTCTCACCGAACCCCTCAACGATCGCCGGCTGCGGCCAGCCGGGCACCTTCATGCCCGTGGCCTGCGTGAAGAAGCCGACGTCCGACCCCAGCGCGGTAGAGACCTGCGCGATGTGGTCCATCGGCAGGTCCATGTCGTCGAAGATGTGGGCCATCGCGGTGAGCACGGCGCCGGCGTCGGCCGAGCCGCCGCCGAGCCCGCCGCCGACGGGGATGCGCTTGCGCACGGTGAGGGAGACCGGCAGCGGCCGGCCGGCGATCTGCTCGACGTAGCGGTGGGCGCGGGCGGCCAGGTCCTGCTCGATCGGCCAGTCGATGGGCGTGGGGCGCGGCGCGTCGGGCGCCCACTCGACGCTGTACTCACTGATGACGTGCCCCTCGCGCCGTTCGATGCGTACGTCGTCGAAGAGGTCGATCGCGCTGAGCCAGGAGCTGATCGGGTGGTAGCCGTGGGGCGGCACCGGGGCACCGACGGCGAGCGCGAGGTTCACCTTGGCGTGGGCCGCGATGTTGAGCATGCTGGGCATGGCGATGGACCAGCATAAGCCCCGCGGCGGGCGTCCGGCGCGCCCGGTATCCTCATCGCATGAGCGCACACACCATCGCCGATCTCGCCGCCGCAATGGAGACCATCGCTCCCGCGGCGCTCGCGGAGGAGTGGGACAACGTCGGTCTGCTGGTGGGTGACCCCGGCGCGCGCGTCGGTGGGCCGGTGCTTCTGACGATCGACCTGACCCCGGCCGTGATCGCTGAGGCTGAATCGATCAAGGCGGGCGCGATCGTGGCCTATCACCCGCCGATCTTCACGCCCATCAGGCGTCTCACCGCCGACGACTCGCGCCAGCACACCATCCTGCGTGCGGTTCGTGCCGGCATGGCGGTGTATTCACCGCACACGGCGCTCGACTCTGCTCCGGGTGGCATGTGCGACTGGCTGGCCGACTGCGTGCTGCCGGCGGGCAAGCCGCGCTCGGCGGACCGGCGGGCGCTTGTCCCCAAGGCGCTGCCGCGCGCCAGCGAGGAGGCGAAGATCGTCACGTTCGTGCCGGCCAACGAGCTGAGCAAGGTGCGCGGGGCGCTCGCATCGGCGGGCGCGGGGCGGCTTGGCAAGTACACGGTCTGCTCGTTCGCAACAGCGGGCGAGGGGACGTTCCTGGGCGGGCCGGACAGCCGCCCGGCGGTGGGGAAGCCGGAGGTGCTCGAGTCGGCGAACGAGGTGCGGCTGGAGATGGTCATCCCGCTGCGGGCTGTGCCGCTGGCGATGGAGCTGCTCAAAGGGTTCCACCCGTACGAGGAGGTGCCGGTCGACGTGTACCCGCTGCTCGGGCGGCCCAGCCGCGACACCGGGGCGGGGCGGCGGCTGGTGCTGGACAAGCCGGTGACGATGGCGCAGATGGCTGCGCGCCTCAAGGCGGCGCTGAAGGCGTCGCACGTGCAGTTCGCCGCGGCGCCGGGGCACGCGGAGGCGTTCGCGTTCTCGCACATCGGGCTGTGCCCGGGCGCGGCCTCGAGCCTGCTCGACGCGGCGGCGCGCGAGGGGTGCCAGCTGTTCATCACCGGCGAGATGAAGCACCACGAGGTGCTCGACGCGAACGCGCGCGGCGTGAGCGTGCTGCTGGGGGGGCACTCGACGACCGAGCGCGGCTACCTGCCGATCCTGGCGGCGCGGCTCGGCGAGCTGATGCCGAGGGCGAAGTTCCAGACGGCCGCGAGCGATAAGACGCTGATGCAGACGGTGTGAGCGGGCGATCACGCGGGGCGGCTACTCCCACTGGCGGTTGATCTGGCGGTAGGTATCGCGCCCCTTCGTCACCGCGCCGAGGTACTGCGTGACGATCGGGTAAAGGTCCAGCTGCGCCTGCGGGATGCGGAGTTCCTTCCCGCGTGCGTGCCAGTCCTTCATGTTGACCTCGAGCCCTTGCGGCAGCCCTTCAACGAGGTACGCCGTCGGCAGGTTCTCGATCACCGCGGCGAACGCCTCAAGCGGCGTGGAGCCGTCGCCGCCCCACTCGATCGACTCGAGCGCGGCGGCGATTTTCTTTCCGGCCACTTCGTGCTCGGTCAGCAGCTCGTCGTAGGCGAGTTCCTTCATGAACGCGTCGACGCACTCGACGCCCATGAAGTCCTCGCGGAGGCTCAGCAGGTGGCCGAGCCAGTTCGGGGTCGGCATGTCGGGGGCGAACGTTGCGGCACGGAGGGCCGCGGCGTCGGGCAGCGATGCGCGGAGCGCGGCGACCTGGCGGAGGCCCTGAGCCTCGATCTTCAAGGCAAGGGCTTTGGCTTCTTCGCGCTGCTGGTCGGTTGCGTCTTTGAGCCCGCGTGGCCACGCGTCCTTGTCGCTCGGGTCGGCGGCGAAGCGTCTTGTCAGCGCCCGGGCCATTCCGAAGGCGGGCGTGACGCCTCCGCCGGGGTTCAGCAGCGACTTGAGCCCGTTGAGCGCTTCGTCGGGCTTGTCGGTGACGAGCGCTCGGACCCAGGCGACGCCGAGTGCGGCCTGCTTGACGTCGGGGGCGTGCCCGCCGCCGGCGACGCGCCGCAGCACCGCGGCCTTTGCTCCCTCGCTCACGAGGTAGTCGCGCCCTTCGACGGCGATGCGGAACGGGACGAGCTGGTCGTCGGTGCCGTGGATGAAGGCGGTGGGGACGACGCGCATGCCCATCAGGCGCATCTGCGGCACGCCCCCGCCGTAGACGGTGACGCCGTTGAAGAGGCGCGGGAAGCGGTTGGCGAGCATGACCTGCGCGAAGGCGCCCTGGCTGTGGCCCACGAGGATGATCTTGGCGGTTGGGAAGGTTCGGGTCATCTCCAGCACGAAGTCGCGCATCAGGAGGACGTCGCCGATCTCGAGACCGGGGAAGCGCGAGCCGTCGGCGGTTTCGCGCGAGCCGTCGACGCTCACGACGATCGCGCCCGGCGCGAGGTCCTGCGCCGGGAGGGCTGCCGGCCCCCAGGTGTGATCGAGCCCGTAACCGTGGAGCACGACGACGACGTCGCGCGGCTTGCCGCGTTCGAAACCTTCGGGCAGCACCCAGGAGTATTTGAGGAGGCCGACGCGGTCTGCGCCGTCTTCTGTGTACCCGGTGCAGCCGCTGTCGGCGGTGTAGATGGTGTTGGGCTTTGCTTCGGCGAGCTTGGCTTTGGGATCGAGCGGAGTGGGCGTGTGTGTCGGCGCGGGCTGGGGCGCGGGCTTGGGCTCAACTACTTTCGGTGGCCGCGCGCTGGAGGGCTTTGCCGGCGCGGGAGGCTGTGGCGCCGCCGCGGTTGACAGGATCATCATGCCGATCGCCACGGTCATCGTCAGGGGCATGGTGAGAGGATACTGCATGATCGGCGGGCGCTGTCGCGAGGCGCGAGCGGCTCTGCGTGGGGCGCGGCGGGGGCGCGTCGGCGGGGTCTTTGACCGTGCGGAAGCGGGCGAGCAGGGCCGCGATCCGGCGGATCTCGGTGGGGTCGGTCTCGGAATCGAGGAGTTTGAGGAGGGCGTCGAGTGCGCGCTGGTGGGCGTGCAGGACGGCCTGGTTGTACGCCTGGATGGTTGTGCTTTGCATGTGTGCCCCCTGTTGTGGCCGGAATGGCCATGTGGCAGTGTACCGCAAATGTTTGGTATGTGCAAGGTAAAAGATTGGGTTTTGTTCGCAAATCACCTGTAGAGGGGAGTTGGAATAGGTCCGATAGGTCGTATGGGACCCGTGGGACCTGTTTGAAGCTGGCAGGGACACGCTGGCGGTGCTCTTTCTGCTCGTGCGGGGAAGAGAGCGGGCGGTTCCTAAACTGGCCCCCAATGCCCAGCCCCTCTGACCATGTTGTTACCCGGTTCGCTCCTTCGCCGACTGGGCATCTGCACATCGGGGGGGCGCGGTCGGCGCTCTTCTGCTGGGCGTTCGCCCGGAAGAACGGGGGGCGGTTCATGATCCGGATCGAGGACACGGACCAGGCGCGGTCGAGCGAGGAGTCGGCGCGGGGGATCCTGGAGGACCTGGCGTGGCTGGGGATCATGTGGGATGACGGGCCGAAGCTGGGCGAGGTGGGGATGGATGCGCGGCCGGTGGGGCCGTACTTCCAGGCGCAGCGGATCGGGATCTACAACCAGTACCTCGAGGCGCTGGTGAAGGCGGGGCGGGCGTACCCGGCGTTTGAGAGCAACGAAGAGCTGGATGCGGCGCGGAAGGTGGCCGCGGCGAAGAAGGCGACGTTCAAGTACCCGCGTCCGGCGGATGTGGTGCTCGGCGAGTTCAACGCGGCGCGGTGGGGGCGAGCGCAGAAAGGGGAGCCGCACGTGGTGCGGTTTGCGATGCCGCCGCAGGGGATCGCTGTGAAGGACGAGGTGCTGGGTGAGGTGAAGTTCGCGGCGGGCGAGGTGGACGACTTTGTGATCCGCAAGCAGGACGGGTTTCCGACGTACCACTTCGCGGTCGTCGTGGACGATGAGCTGATGGGTGTGACGCACGTGATGCGTGCGCAGGAGCACCTGATCAACACGCCCAAGCACGTGGCGATGCAGATGGCGATGACGCGGCTGGACAACGGGGCGAAGTTTCGGACGCCGGTCTATGCGCACATGCCGCTGATCTGCAACCTCGACGGCTCGAAGATGAGCAAGCGCGACAAGGCGAAGGCGGCGCGGAAGGCGATGAAGGACGCGATGGAGGGGAAAGTGAAGGGGCAGGTTGGAAACCCGCCCCACGCGACGGTTGAGAGTGTCTCGGCCGCGACCGGTGTGGATGCGAAGGCGTTGGCGGACTTTATCGCGGGTGAGAACGACAACCTGGATGTGGCGACGGCGGTGGCGGCGCACTTCAACGTTCTGCTGCCGGAGATCGAGGTGTGGGACTTCCGCAAGAACGGGTACATCCCGCAGGCGATCACGAACTTTCTGGGGCTGCTGGGGTGGTCGACGGGTGAGAAGAGCGCGGACGGGAAGGACGTGGAGAAGTTCGACAACGCCTACCTGGCGTCGCACTTTTCGATCGATCGGATCGGGAAGACGTCGGCGAAGTTTGACCGGGTGAAGCTGCTGAGCTTCAACGGGGATTACATTGCGGCGATGAGCGACGGGGACTTTGTGCGGGAGCTGAGCGCATGGGCGGAGGAGTGGGAGCCGGCGTTTGGCGCGAAGCTGGCAGCGCTGCCGGCGTCGCGGATGGGTGCACTTGTGAAGATGGCCAAGTCACGCTGCAAGACGCTGCGGGATGCGATGAAGGTGATGGCGTTTGCGCTGGTGGAGGATGAGGCGGTGGAGTTTGACAGCGCGGCGATGGTGAAGGCGATGTCGGGGAACGGGCGGAGCGTGCTGGAGGACTTCAAGGCGTTCATCGCGGGTGGAGCTGTTGATGTGGCCGCGGTGGATGGGTGGATCAAGAGCTACGCGGAGAGCAAGGGGCTGAAGATGGGGGATGTTGCGCAGCCGATCCGCGTGGGGGTGACGGGGAGCAACGTGAGCCCGCCGCTGGGAGAGGTCGTGGCGGTACTGGGGCGGGAGAGTGCGGTGAGGAGGGTGGAGAGGTGCTTGGCGAAGGCGTGAGGCGCGAAAGTTAGCCGCTCCTGCGTCGCTCCACTGAGGAAGGGGCAAGGGACTTTGTTTTGTTGGTGCTTTCCGGCCCTTGAAAGGGCCGGCAACGTCAGCGCGCCCGCTGGCCGGGGAGGAAGGCACCCTCATCCGGCCTCGCAGAGCCTCAGCCACCTTCTCCCAGCGGAGCTGGGAGAAGGACCAACTCACCACAGAGGGCCGAGGGCTTGGTCGGTGAGCGGCGGCTGCGCGGGGGTGTGCGCGGGGTCGAAGGGGGCGAGGCGGCGGGCGTCGTTGCGGAGGGCGGTCCACGACTCGATGAGCTTGGGGATGATCAGCGGGAGCGTGCGTTCGATGCAGCGCTGCGCGGCGGCGCTGGCGGCGTTGTCGGCGGTGCGGTTGCCGTGGGCGCGGGGGACGGCGTCGATGGTCTGCAGCAGCGCGAGCCCGGCGCCGATGAGGGCGCTCTCGGCGGGCTTCTGCGCGGCCTTGATGCTCAGGAGCGGTGCGGGAGCGGTCGGAGGCTTGGTGCCTTCGGTGGGTGAGGTGAGTCGGAGCGCGCGGCTGCGGTCGAGGATCCTCTCGATGGCGGCGATGGTGATCGGGTCGAGCGGGTGGCCGGGTGGCGTGGCGAGCTCGAGCGCGCGGCGGAGCGCGCGCTCGGCGATGGCGAGACGCGACCAGGGGCCGACGGTGGCGACGATCTGCTCGACGATCGAGATGGAACGGATCGAGGTGTCGGGCGGGGGTACGGACATTGGTGGGTCGAGTCTGTGTGGAGCGCGCGCGGGACCGCGTCGGCCTTGGCCGCGCGTTTGGTGTTGATGTAGAGCAATGCGACGCGGGTGGGGTGGGTGGCTAATGGAGTTGGGGCTTGTTCCCGCGCGGGCACGTTTCTGACGCGCTGCAAGCGGTGTCAGGGGGAAAGCCCTGCCGCGATTGGGGTGGATGCCTCAGTCCGGATGTGCGCAAAGGGGTGCGCGGGGTGCTTTCGGTTCCGGGAGCGCGTTGTTGGGCTGAGCCTGGGGCGCTCACGGACGCGGTTTCGAAAGCACCGTTCACGCCCAATGCGGCGTGAATGGTGGCACGGTTGCTCGTCGGCGGGGCGGTTACCCATCAGCAGCCGGCGAAGAAGCGGTCGATGAAGACGATGAAGTCGTTGTTGTTGAACTGACCGTCGGCGCCCGGGGTGCCGCCTGTTGCGCCGATGTCGGCGCGGGGGTCGGCGGTGAAGAACCAGTCGATGAAGACGACAAAGTCGTTGTTGTTGAGCTGGCCGTCGGCACCGGGTGCGCCGCCTGTTGAGCCGATGTCGGGGGGACAGGTGACCGCGTGGGGCTTGAGCACAAACGATGTCAGGTGGGAGGCGGCCGTGAACCCCCAGCCGGCGATCCAACCCTGGTTGTTGATCTTGGACGCATAGTGGAGTTTGTACCCTGTGGGCATCCCGGCGATGAGCGTGTGGTTGTCCCAGAGGTCACGCAGGCCGTTGGCGGCGGAATAGACAAAGACGTGCTGGGTCGCGAACTCGGTACTAAGGGTCCCGACGACGGTGCCCGCGTTGTTGATGGAGGTTGGCGTGACGGCCTGCTGGTATCCGGCGCCCAAGAAGGGCAGAATCTGGAAACCCGTGACGGGGGAGTAGATATAGCCGTAGCGATAGACCGGGAACGCAGCTCCGGCCCGCGACCCGACGACCTGGCCCAGGTCGTTGATGCCGGCGGCGCGGACAGGGCCGATGCCCAGGTTGGACGGGAAGATGTTGGATAGCACTGTGAATGCGCCGGTGTGGACGTTCACGAAGAAGCCATCGTTGGACGTCCAGCCGTTGAGCCAGCCGATGGCGACCCCGGCGTTGTTGATTTGGCTCAGGCCTCTGGCGCTGGGCACCGGGAAGGGCAGGGTACGGGCACCGTTGACGGCATCCCAGATATATGGAACATACGTCACGCCTCCCGAGTCAGAGCCACTGCTCCCGCTGATCGTCCCGACCGCGATTCCCGCGTCATCTACATCGCCGAACGTGGGGGGGCCGTAGGTGCCGGGGAGGCTGGGCGGCAACCACGACTGCGCGGTCTGGGAGTTGTGCACATCACCGAGGCCCACGACGAGCCCGGAGTAGTTCAGGCCCTGGGGCTTGTAGACGGGCACGATGGTGAATCCGGTGGCTTGGCTCCAGACGAACCCGAGTTCCGCTCCGGTGTTCATGCCGATCCGCCCGCAGGCGACGCCTTGGTCGTTGATGCTGCTCAACACCGTTTCGCTCGCGGTGGGGTAGTCAACGAGGATGAAGTCGTACTCGGGCTGGGCGTGGGCGAGCGAGGCGAGCTGCGCGACCGAGGCGGTCACGAGTGCACGAACTACGTTGGTGCAGGTGCGGTTCTTCATGTCAATGGACTCCGGGGTGTTGACGAAAACCACCGAGAGCGGGTGAATACCGACGGCCGCGTTCCGGCGACCGCCAGTTGGAAAGTCAAGTGCTCAGCAGCCGGCGAAGAAGCGGTCGATGAAGACGATGAAGTCGTTGTTGTCGTACGAGCCGTCAGCGCCGGGCGCACCGCCGGTTGAGCCCTGGTCGGCGAGCGGGTTCTGCGTGAAGAAGTAGTCGATGAAGACGATGAAGTCGTTGTTGTTGAGCAAGCCGTCGCTGCCGGGGACAGCACCGGCGGAGCCGATGTCGGCGGGGCAGGGGAGGGGCCAGGAGCCGGGGGTGATGGTGAACGCGCCGGTCTCGGCGGAGGTGTTCTGGAAGCGGAGGTCCTTGGCGACGACGCGGAGATTGACGCTGGGGATGCCTGTCGATGCGGGGAGTTGCCAGGTGTAGCCGCGGGCGGATGCGGGGAGGTCGCGTGCGACAATGAACCAGCGCGAACCGCCGTCGAAGCTGGCGCGGATGTCGAAGGAGCGGAGGGCCTCGTCGTCGGAGGCCGACCAGTTGATGTTGACGGTTGAGCCGCCGGGGTAGGAAGCGCCGGCGTGCGTGCTGGTGAGTGCGACGGTGGGTGGGGCGTCACCCAGGAGCGCATCTGGGCGGATGGAGAAGTACGGGCCGTAGAAGCTGCGGACCTGGTTGAGGGCGCCGGTGGCGTCGTAGCGGATGCGGGCGCGGTCGGTGGAGACGTCGGGGAGCTGCGCGGGGAGGGTGGTGCAGGCGGTTGCGCCGGAGATGTTGAGTGAGCCGAGCGAGACCGAAGACTCGTCGTTGTCGAGCTCGATGGTCGCGTAGGTGGAGCCGACGACGGGCGTGACGGCGGCGCAGGTGGTGAGCGAGTCGCCGGGGCGGTAGGAGCCAGCGGCGGGTGAGGTGGCGACGAGTGAGCCGGTGAAGGGTGCGGGGTTGGTGATGTTGGCGGAGAGGTCGGCGATGCCTTCCTGGCCGAGGTTGTCGATGGCGACGACTCGGAGGAACTGGTTGGCGCCGTTGGCGGGTGTGCCGATCGCGGGGGGCGTCCACTCGAAGGAGCGGGCAGAGGCGGGGATCTCGGCGATGAGCTGCATCGAGGCGTCGAGGTTGGAGTCGATGGACCAGTAGATGCGCTGGGCGGTGATGGCGGTGTCGTCGCGGGCGGTCCACTGCAGGTGGATCTTCTCGCCGGGGATGGCGGCGATGGGGGGCGTGACGAAGCGGACGACGGGTGGCGCGTTGGTGGTCGGGGCCTCGGTCAGGAACGGGGTGAGGATGCCGCCGCTGTCGATGCCGAAGAAGACCTCGTCGCCGGTGCCGGCGGGGTTGAGCGTGGGGTGGTGGGGGCCGGTGGACGTGCCCCACCAGTTGTTCGAGGCGTCGGAGTCGGTTTGTTCGAGCGAGTTGTGCCTGGCGCGGGCGATGAGGCCGCCGTTTGGCAGGAAGGTGCCGAAGTAGCCGAAGCCGGGCGTTCCGTGGTTGTTGATGAAGGTGTTGGGGTTGGCTGGGTGGTTGGCGTCGAGGTACCCCTCGACGGTGTGGTTGGGGGCGAAGCGCTCACCGCTGTAGGAGAAGACGTTGTCCTCGAAGGTGGACTTGCGGAGGGTGAAGATGGAGTCGCCGCCGGTGGCGCGGGTGTTGCGGCGGAGGGTGCAGTTGTCGAGGGCGATGGGGAGCTCGGCGGAGGCGACGCCGAGGGTGGAGTCTTCGATGATGCACCAGTCCCAGCGCGTGCCGAAGGTTCCGGCGGTACCGATGCCGATGCCGCGCCACTTGGTGCCGGGGACGTACGGCATGAAGCGGATGGGTCGCTCGGGCTCGCCGAGGAAGATGGGCATTGAGAGGCCGTTGCTGTCTGAGGTGAACTGGAAGGCGATGTCGGGCGGGCCCTTGACGGTGACGCCGGGGAGGACGGTGACCTTGCCGTGCACGTTGCCGTTGTCGCGGAGGATGTAGGGGATGCCCGCGTCCGCCCAGACGACGCGTTCGTCGATTGGAGCGGGGTCGGTGGTGTCGGGGATCTCGTTGAACTGGTTGCCGGTGGTAGGAAGTTGCGAACCGGGGAGGATGCCGGCGGAGTTGTTGCCGAAGGCGACGGGCCACATGTTGCTCTGAAGCGTGACGGTCGAGTCGATGAGGTAGCTGCCGCCTCCTTCGAGGCGGATGCCGGGGCCGTAGGGGTTGCCGGTGACGGTGACGTTGCCGATGTAACGGTGCTGGTGGTGGTCCTGCGTGAGGTCGATGTAGGCCTCGGTGACGGTGACGTTCTTGAGGATGGAGTTGCCGGTGATGTACATGGCCTCGCCGCCGACTGCGCCGGGGTCGTTGGTCACTTTGCTGCCGCGGAAGAAGGTGCAGTCGCGCGCGGCGACCCAGCCGCGGAGGGCGGTGACGGAGCACCCCTGGCCGAAGGTGCAGCGGGTGAGGTTGATGATCTGGCGCTGGTAGCCGAGGTTGCCGTCGAAGAAGCGGTGCCCGAGGTCGCCTGCGCTGTCGTAGGAGAAATCGGTGGGGTTGAAAGGATCGCGGAAGGCGGTGTCGGTGAAGGAGGCCTTGCCGCCGTAGAGGAGGTCGGTGTAGGTTTCGATGTCGGCGAAGTTGCCGGTGATGAGGCCGCCGCTGGCGACTGAGATTCGGGCCCATCCGGCGTTGAAGCCGGTGTTGCCGCGGAGGCGGACGGGCTGCGCGGCGGTGCCCTGGAGCGAGAGTGTGCCGGAGACGTCAAAGACGACGCCGTTACCGACGCGGACCTCGACGCCCGGATCGACGATGACGGTGCCGCCGGGGACGATGCGCGGGCTCTGGCCGGTGCCGGAGTTGCTGAGCACGACGGGGCTCATCGCGGTGGTCCAGTGGACGGTCTGACCTGCGGCGGGCATGGGGTAGGGGAGCGCGGGTGGGTTGCCGACGCGGAGGGAGTCGATCAGGAACGAGCCCGAAAAAGAGAAGCTGTCGGCGGCGGGAGGCAGGACGAGTCGCAGCGCGATGCGGCCGCTCCCGGGGAGGGTGATCGTGCGCTGGGTCCAAGCGTGGCCGCCGGCACCCGAGATCGTGGAGAGGAGTTGCGTGAAGTTGCCGACGTCGGTGCTGCTGCTGCCGGTGCTGGTGCCGCTGGCGGCGTAGCGGACTTCGAGCAGGGCGTTGTTGTTGCCGAACGCGTTTGTGGGGGCGGAGGTCCAGAAGGTGAGCGGGTCGCCGGCGATCTGGCCCGCGGCCGGAGGGAGGATGACCCACGCGGAGGCGCGGGTGGAGGCGTTGGTCCAGGTGGTGAAGCCTCCGTGACCGAGGCAGGAGCCGGACTGCCCCCAGCCGTTGCCGAGTTCGTACCAGTAGGGGCTGGTGCCGTTGTTTGGGTTGCTCTGGTTGCGGAAGATCCAGCCGCGGGAGATGAGCGTTGCGGGGCCGCCTGAGGCGGAACTGCCGTCACCGACGCCGGTGAACGACTCGGTGAAGTTGGCCTGCCCGAGGGCGGCGAGTGTGAGAACCAGGGAGGGTGCGATGAAGGCGACGGATTTCACGGTTGGGCTCGCAGCGGTTATCGCGGGGGGGAGGGTGTCCGTGGTCATGCGGCAAGGGCCGGCCGGGGGTGTCATCAACGGCCGGTGAAAACGAGAATCACCGCGGGTGCGCGGTGCAGATGCGGGGTTTGTGGGGGGCGGCGCTACGATCGGCCCCATGTCATCGAACGCCGAGAATGCTGTCCCGCCGCCCGGTTCTTCTCCTTCTGTGCCGGTAGAACGGCCGCTGAACTTTATTGAGCAGATGGTGGAGGCGGACATCGCATCGGGGCGGTGGGGGCTGGGGAAGGGCGTGGCGGTCCAGACGCGGTTCCCGCCGGAGCCGAACGGGTATCTGCACGTGGGTCACGCCAAGAGCATCTGCCTGAACTACGGGCTGGCGCAGAGGTTCGGGGGGAAGTTCAATCTGCGGTTTGACGACACGAACCCGAGCAAGGAAGAGCAGGAGTACGTTGACGCGATCAAGAAGGACGTGGCGTGGCTGACGGGTGCGTTCGGCGGGAGCTACGAGAGCGGGCCGCACGCGGGCGGGGTCTACTGGGCGAGTGACTACTTCGGGAAGATGTACGCGTTTGCGCAGGACCTGATCCGGAAGCAGAAGGCGTATGTGTGCGAGCTGAGCGCGGAGGAAGTGGCCAAGCGCCGCGGCACGCCGAGCGTGCCGGCGACGAGCCCGTTCCGTGATCGGCCCGTGGAGGAGAGCCTGAAGCTCTTCCAGGAGATGAAGGAGGGGAAGCACGCCGACGGCAGCATGACGCTGCGGGCGCGGATCGATCTGGCGAGCCCGAACTTCAACCTGCGCGACCCGGTGATGTACCGGATTCTGCACGAGGAGCACCACAACACGGGGCGGGATTGGTGCGTGTACGCGATGTACGACTGGGCGCACGGTATCGAGGACGGGCTGGAGAAGGTGACGCACTCGATCTGCACGCTGGAGTTTGAGAACCACCGGCCGCTGTACGACTGGTTCATCGATGCGATCAACGAGGGTCGCGCGGCGGGCGATCGGCTCTGGCATTCGCAGCAGATTGAGTTCGCGAAGCTGCAGTTCACCTACACGGTGCTGAGCAAGCGGAACATGCGGCGGATGGTGGAGGAGGGGTTTGTGAAGGGGTGGGACGACCCGCGGATGCCGACGCTGAGCGCGATGCGCAGGCGCGGGTACACCGCGGCGGCTCTGCGGGCGATGTGCGAGGATGTGGGCGTGACGAAGGTCGAGAGCGTGATCGACATCGGCAGGCTGGAGAACGCGGTGCGGGCGGACTTGAACAAGACCGCGCCGCGGGCGATGAGCGTTTTGCGGCCACTGAAGGTGATCATCGAGAACTGGCCGGCCGGCAAGGTGGACGAGCTGGACTTTGTGGTGAACCCCGAGGACCCGGCGGCGGGGAAGCGCAGGGTGCCGTTCAGCGGCGAGTTGTTCATCGAGCGCGAGGACTTCATGGAGGTGCCGGAGAAGAAGTTCTTCCGGCTTGCGCCCGGCGCGGAGGTTCGGCTGCGGTGGGCCTATTTCATCAAGTGCGTGGGTGTGGACAAGGACGCGGCGGGGAACGTGGTGGCGGTGCGGTGCACGTACGACCCTGCGACGCGGGGCGGCGACTCTCCGCTGGACGCGGAAGGGAAGCCGCTGCGGAAGGTGAAGGGGACGCTGCACTGGGTGAGCGCTGCGCACGCGATCGGCGGCGAGGTGCGGCTGTTCGAGCGGCTGTTCAAGGCAGAGGCGCCCGGTGAGGCGACGGGCAAGTGGGAGGACGATCTGAACCCTTCGTCACTTGAGGTGTTGAACGGGGCGAAGCTGGACCCTGTGCTGGCGTCGGCGAAGGTTGGGGAGACGTATCAGTTTGAGCGGATGGGGTATTTCTGCATGGATGCCGACAGTGCGCCGGGGAAGTTGGTGTTCAACCGGACGGTGACGTTGAAGGAGAGCAAGTAGGGCGAGGGGAAGCGGACGGGTGCCACCAGGCTCGGTTTTGCGAGCCTGGTGTTTGGCCATTCCGGGCCAACCCCTTCGCAGTATCGGCGCAATAGCGCTCGAAATACGGTAGCCTTTTTCCGTGGAAATACCGCCTCGAAAGCGTCTGAAACGCATCGAGCATCCGAACCACTTGCGATTCGTGACATTCTCGTGCGTCGATCGGCTGCCATTGCTGAGTACGCCGGCGCTCCGCGACCTGTTGATCTCGTGCATCGCGGAGTCCCGACTCCGACATGGATTTCACCTTGTGTCGTACGTGATCATGCCCGAGCATGTGCACATGCTTGTGTGGCCGCGTCTTCCTCAATCACCACTCTCGCGAGTTCTCTCAACGATCAAGCAGCGGTTTGCGCAGCGGGCGATCTCGCGGTGGGTCGAACTGAATGCACGCATTCTGAACCGAATTACCGATTCTGAGGGATGCCGGCAGGTGTGGCAACGGGGTGGCGGGTACGACCGCAACATCTTTTCTGACGACGAGAGGCTGGAGAAGAGTGCGTATATTCATAACAACCCGGTTGCGCGGGGGCTGGTCAGACAGCCGCGCGATTGGCCTTGGTCGAGCGCAGCGTGGTATGAGGGTGTGAGGGAAGGCGCGAAGTTGGCGATGGACCCTTCGCGGCGGCCGAGCTGAATGGGTTGCCGGAGATGCAACACCACCCTTGCAGAGCCAAGGGTGGTGGAACCCGATGGAGCTTTGAGGTGGTGTGTTGCTCTCTCTGATCGTAACGCACAAGACAGCACCACCCTTGCAGAGCCAAGGGTGGTGGCACCCGATGAAGCTCTGAGGTGGTGTGTTGCTCTCTCCGATCGTAACGCACAAGACAGCACCACCCTTGCAGAGCCAAGGGTGGTGGCACCCCGCGGTCATCCTTCAGCTCGTGCAAGCGCGATGCTGACCCTGAGCAGTTCGGCGACCGACCACGCCTGCGCGGGGCATCCGCCGGGTTGCTGGGGTTCGCCCGGGGTGTCGTCGCCGTCGTAAACCTCGGCGATCTGGCCGCAGCAGCCGGTGTCGAGCGACGCGAGCGAGGGGGCGAGGAGCTGCTGGGCGCTGGCGACAGACTCGGCGGACCAGTTGTGCGCGCGGGCGGTGGCCTCGGCGAGCGGGCCCAGGAGCCACGGCCAGGCGGTGCCGTTGTGGTAGGCGGCGTCGCGGTCGAACATGCGCCCGCGGAAGCGTCCCTTGTAGCGCCAGTCGCCGGGCTCGAGCGTACGGACACCGTGGGGCGTGTAGAGCGCCTTGGTTGAGGCGGTGACGATGCCCTGTTGCTGCGTGGCGCTCAGCGCCGAGTGGGGGAGGCTGACGGCGAAGAGCTGGTTCGGGCGGATTTCTGGCGAGCCGGCGCCGTCGTCGGCGATCAGGTCGAAGAGGCACCCGCGCTCGCTGTTCCAGAACCGGAGCCGGAACGAGTCGCCGACGCGTGCGGCGAGGTCGGCGTAGCGGGCCGCGTCGGCCGGGCGTGCGAGGAGTGCGGCGTCGGCGAGCGAGCAGAGGGCGTTGTACCACAGCGCGTTGATCTCGACGGGCTTGCCGTTCCGCGGCGTGAAGACGACGCCGTCGCGCTTGGCGTCCATCCAGGTGAGCTGCGTGGTCTCGTCGCCCGCGCGGACGAGGTGGTCGGCCGGGTCCATGCGGATGTTGAACGATCCGCCGGTGCCGCGCGTGTAGTTGGCGATGATCTCTGCGCAGGCGGGGTAGAGCGTGGAGTTGAAGGCGTCGGCGTCGCCCGATTCGGCGAGGTACTGGCAGGCGGCGTGGACGAACCAGAGCGCGGCGTCGACGGTGTTGTAGTGGGGCGTGCCGCTGTAGTCGTCGAAGACGTTGGGGATGAGCCCGTCCTTGCACGCGGCGGCGAAGGTCTCAAGGACGGCGCGGGCCTCGGTGAAGCGCCCGCACGAGAGGAGCAGGCCGGGGAGGGAGATCATCGAGTCGCGCCCCCAGTCGGCGAACCAGGGGTAGCCGGCGATGATGGAGACGCGGTCGGCCGGGGCACCGGCGAGCGAGCCGGGGCGCACGCGGCGGATGATGAAATCGTCGGCGGCGGCGACGAGCGTGGGGAGGCGTTCGAGCAGCGGGTGGTGGGCGTGGGGGCCGGTGGCGGAGAAGGCCGGTCCGAGTGTCTGGCGTGTTGACGCGAGGATGCGCTCAAGGCGGGTGGCCGCCGCTTGCTCGGCGGCGGCGAGCGGCACGACGGGCCGGGCTGAGCCGGCCGCGCCGGCTGGAACGAGCGTGGCGGTCAGCGTGACGGTCGACGTGCCGGGTGGGAGCGTGGCGGTGAATGCGCCGGGTGAGAAGAGGTCGTCGAGGTGGTCGTAGCCGCGCGAGGCCTCGATGGCGTAAGAGAAGTTGTACCACCACTGCTCGTTGTGGTTGAAGTGGACCGTGGAGGAGGACTCGACCGAGAGCGCGAGCGTCTCTCCTTGCGCGGCGACGCTGACGCCGGCTGGGCCTGCAGGCGTGACGGAAAAGCGGCCGGGGTTGATGTCACGCAACAGGAGGGCGTGGAAGTCGCGCAGGGCGGCGAGCGGGTGGAGCGCAAGGCTGGCGGGCGAGCCGGTTGCGTTGTTGACGGTGTACTGGACGATGGCGGAGGGCTGATCGCGGAGCAGGTGGAGCGTCTTGGTGACGTCGATGGCTCCGGCGGCGGTGTTGCAGCGGTAATGCCAGCGGACCGATCCGGCGGCGGCGTCTTTCTCAAACCTTGTGAGGAATCGGTAGCCCATCGGGTGGACGGAACTGGAGCCGCCCTCGCCTGCAAAGTTGAAGTTGGCGAGGTCGAATCGGGCCTCACCGTCGCCCGCGGTGACGGTCTCGGCGATGGCGGCGAGGGCGACGATCCGGTTGACGGGCGGGCGGAGGGAGGCGGCGAGCAGGCCGTGGTAACGGCGCGTGGGGATTCCGGCGGCGGTCCCCATGGCGAAGCCTCCGTTGCCGGCGGTGAGGAGCCACTCGGTGGCGGTGAGCGCGGCGAGGTCGGCCTCGTCGGAGGGGCCTGGTCGTGCGAACGTGCACGACGCGCACGTTGGGGCGGCCGCGGGGGTGGGCATCTGGAGGGGCACGGTCAAGGGTAAGGCGGGCGGTCGGGGTCAATGGGCGTCGGCTGGCGCGGAGGTGTTTGGAGAGTTGCCCGGTGGTGTCTACCCTGTCTCATGGAAGCCCGCACTGTTTCAAAGTCCACTCCTGCGACCCCCGCGAACGGCTCGACGGGGGGTGGTTTGAGCGCTTCGGCCACGCCAAGGCCGGGGACAACGCCGATCGACCAGAAGATCGTGGCGGAGGGGGTGACGTTCGACGATGTGCTGCTGCTGCCGCGGTACAGCGACGTTGTGCCGGTGATGGCGGAGACGGGCACGCAGCTGACGCGGAGCATCCGGCTGCACATCCCGCTGGTCTCTGCGCCGATGGACACGGTGACCGAGAGCGCGCTGGCGATTGCGCTGGCGCAGCAGGGCGGGCTGGGGATCATCCACCGCAACATTCCCGTGGAGGTGCAGGCGCGCGAGGTGCAGAAGGTGAAGCGCTCGGCCAACGGGGTGATCGCCGACCCGTTGACGCTGAGCCCCGACGACGCGATCGCCAAGGCGCGCCAACTGATGGCGCGGTTCCACGTGTCGGGCTTCCCGGTCACGGAGGGGGGCGAGCCGAAGGGGAAGGTGATCGGCATCCTGACGCGGCGCGACCTGAAGTTCGTCGAGGACGATCAGACGCCGGTTGGGAGCGTGATGACCAGCGGGCGGATCATCACCGCTGCGCCGGGCACGACGCTGGCGGAGGCGGAGAAGGTGCTCAACAAGCACAAGATCGAGAAGCTGCTGTTGGTTGACGGGGCGGGGCGTCTGGCGGGCATGGTGACGATGCGTGACATCGACCGGCTGGCGGAGTTCCCGCACGCGCTGCTGGACGGGCGCGGGAGGCTGCGGTGCGGTGCGGCGGTTGGCGTGGACCAGTACGACCGGGCGGAGGCGCTGGTCGCGGCCGACGCGGACGTGCTGGTGGTTGACACGAGCCACGGTCACAGCGAGAACGTGCTGCGGACGGTGCGGACGCTGAAGAAGAAGTTCAACATCGAGGTGATCGCGGGGAACATCGCGACCGCGGATGCGGCGCGGGCGCTGGTGGACGCGGGCGCGGACGCGGTGAAGGCGGGGATCGGGCCGGGGAGCATCTGCACCACGCGCGTGGTGACGGGCGTGGGCGTGCCGCAGTTGACGGCGATCATGGAGAGCGTGCGGGGCGTGGGGGCGTCGGGTGTGAGCGTGATCGCCGACGGGGGCATCCGCCAGAGCGGCGATATCGCCAAGGCGATCGCCGCGGGCGCGAGCGCGGTGATGATGGGCGGCATGTTCGCGGGGCTCGACGAGGCGCCGGGTGAAATGGTGATCCGCCAGGGGCGGCGGTACAAGAGCTACCGCGGGATGGGGAGCGAGGGGGCGATGAGCGCGGGGAGCGCCGACCGCTACCAGCAGCACGCGGGCGCCGCCGGCGCGGGCGCGGGGATCGACCCGCCGCCGACGCTGATCACCGACAAGGCGAAGCAGAAGTTCGTGCCCGAGGGGGTTGAGGGTCTGATCGCCTACCGCGGCCCGCTGAGTGAGTTTGTCTACCAGATGGTGGGCGGGCTCAAGGCGAGCATGGGGTACGTCGGGTGCCGGACGATCGCGGAGATGCACGAGCACGCGCGGTTTATTAAGGTGAGCGGCGCGACGGTGATCGAGAACCACCCGCACGACATCCGCATCACCAAGGAGTCGCCAAACTACGTTCGCGAGGGCGGCGGCGGGATGGAGTAACGCGGGGGTGCGCCGGCTCTTAACCACTCTCGGCGGCGTGTCAAGGGGTCTTGGTGAAAAACATCTTGCTCGCGGTCGGGCTCTGTCCGTCTAGCCGGATCGCGATCAGCACGCTATCTTGGCGGTGCAGGGCCGTGCCGTGATCGTGTTTGATGGACGGCGCTGCGAACGTTCCGCTCGGGTCTCTCCATCAACCATTGAACTCTTGCCCCTGCGGCTTCGCTGGCGGGCGTGTGATGACGAAAGTAAAGACCGAATCTGGGATTGCGCCCGCACGCCGCGCTCAAGGTGCCGTGGAGGGAAAGCAGGCCCGTACGCCCGCGCCGACGATCGACTCGATGGCGAGTGCTGCCGCCTACCTGGGCGCCCGCGTTGACCTGGAACGTGTGAGCCCGAGGGCGTCGACGCGCGAGCTGTACAAGCTCGATCGGATGCGCGAGTTGCTGCGGGTGCTGGGGAACCCGCACGAGAACGTGCGGATGGTGCACGTCGCCGGGACGAAGGGGAAGGGGAGCACGTGCTGGATGGTCAGCGCGATGCTGGAGGGGTGCGGGTACACCGTGGGGCTCTTCACCAGCCCGCACCTGGTGGACGTGCGCGAGCGGATCATGGTGAACCGGCGGCCGGTGAGCGAGGAGGATTTCGTCCGCCTGACGCGTGCGGTGTCGGAGGCGGCGGCGGTCGTTGAGGGCCCGGGGGGGATGGGTGCTTCGACGTACTTTGAGTTGATGACGGCGATGGGGTTCCTGCACTTTGCCGAGCAGGCGGTTGACGCGGCGGTGGTGGAGGTAGGGCTCGGCGGGCTGCTCGACTGCACGAACGTGATCACCCCCGAGGTGGCGGCGGTGGCGACGATCGGTCGCGACCACACACAGATCCTGGGTGAGACGGTCGAGGAGATCGCGGCGCAGAAGGCGGGGATCTTCAAGGCGGGCGTGCCGGCGCTGATCGTGGACCAGGCGGCGGGTGTCGTCGAGGCTGCCCGCCGGGTCGCGGAGAAGGTGGGAGCGCCGCTGACGGTGGTGGGGAAGGACGTCGACTACTCGTTCAGGGTTGAGCATCCGCCGGCGGGCACGGGGGGCTGGCCGACGGCGCGGCTCTCGCTCACGACGCGCCGCTGGGAGCTTGAGCACGTGGCGGTGCCGCTGGCGGGCGAGCACCAGGCGCACAACTGCGCGCTGGCGCTGGCGATCGTCGATGCGCTGGCGGACCGGGGGTTCGATGTGCCGGTTGAGGGGGTGCTGGCAGGGCTGGCGACGACGAAGGTGTCGGGCCGGTTCGAGGTGGTGGGGCAGGCGCCGCGGGTGCTCCTTGACGGCGCCCACAACGTTGACAGCGTCAAGGCGCTGATGAAGACGATCGGACAGTGGCTGCAGTACGACGCGCTGGTGGTGATCTTCGGGTGCGCGGCGGACAAGGACGTGGGGCCGATGCTGCGGGCGCTGAGCATGGGCGCCGACAAGGTGATCTTCACCAAGGCGGCCGACAACCAGCGTGCGGCGGACCCGGCGAAGCTCGCAAAGATGTTCAGCGATATCGACGGGAAGCCGGCGATGCACGCGCCGGACCTCGCCGCGGCGGTGGAGCTTGCGAAGCGGTCGCTGACGAGCAACGACGTGCTTGCGGTGACGGGGAGCCTGTATCTGGTGGGGGACGCGAAGCGGTTGATGGCGGCGCGGGCGGGGGGGAAGAAGAAGTAGGTCGAACAGGTTCTATCGGTCTCACGGGACCTATGGCCGCGCGTTACGCTTGGGCATGGGCGGTGACTGGGTGTGGTATCTCGGCGCGGGTGTGCTGGGTGTGGGGGCGTTGTGGCTGTTTGTGTGGGCGTGGTGGGGTGACCGGTCGCGCGGGCGGGCGCGGTGTGGGAGGTGCTGGTATTCGATGGAGGGGTTGCTGAGCGGAGAGGGATCGCCGTTGCCGGCGTGCCCGGAGTGCGGGTGGATGGGGAAGCGGAGGGGACAGTTCTACAAACCGCGGCGGCGGTGGGGGTGCGTGGTGCTGGCGGTGCTGGTTGCGCTTGGTGGGTTGGCGAGCGGGCTTACGCCGAAGGGCCGGCGTGACGGGGTGTGGTCGGTTACGCCGACGTGGGTGATGTGGACGATCCTCGCGACGCCGTATCGGTCGGGCGTGTTTGAAGACGAACTGGCAGATCGGATCACCGGGAGTGTGAGCGCAGACGGTGCAGTTTCACGGTTGTACGCGCGTGAGCCAAGGCTCCGTCTGACGCGAGACGAGTGGGTTCGCGGCGTGCCGTTGCGGTGCAGCAGCTACGCGGCATTTGGCGGTGCGGCGAAGGGGGGCGGCGGGCTCACGCTCGTGCCGGCAAGGCTCTCGAAGAATGACGCCGATCTGTCGTTCTTTCCAAAGTCTCACGAGAATTGGTGGCAGCCGTCGAAGGTGCTGGTGGATGAGCAGACGGTTCTGCCGGGGGGTGGCGTAGACCTGATGTGGACTGCACCGTCTCGCAAGAGCTGGTCGCTCTTGAAGGGTCTGGGCCGCGTGCGGTTCGCCGAGTCGATCGACGAGGTCATGCGGCCGGTCGAGGTTTCCGGCGAGGAGTTTCTGTCGCGGTTGTCGCCACGCATCTTCGTGCTTCCAACGACCGACCGGCTTGCCCTTTCGATCAAGGACTCGTTCTCGGCACACGCGGAAGAGGCGGTGGGATGTCGGGTCGAACTGCGCGTTGGCGGTGTTGTGGTTGCACGGGGGCGCTGGTATCAGTCCAAGGAAGAGCCGTTGAGCGCCCGGCCGGTGCACGTGCAACTGCTCACGGCCTCCGGGACCCCGCTCGAGAACGCCGATGCGCCGCTGTTAGTGAATCGCTACCTCGCGGCCGGGGCGACCGCGAGGTTCAGCACGGACATCGAAATGGCGTTGTGCCCGTTCGAGTGCGTGCGATACTGGAAGGTGAACTTCGAAGTGCCGCTGCGCGAACTGGTGAAGTAGGTGAGCACGAGGCGAGAGCGTGCCGCACACAAGGCACCCTCATCCGCCCTCTCAGAGCCTCGGGCACCTCATCCCAGCAATGCTGGAAGAAGGTATCAGTCGATCTTGCCCTTGCGCTGGGCGAAGACGGCTCCGCCGACGACGCCCGCGTCGTCTTCGAGCTTGGTCTTGACGATCTCGGTCTTGCGGAGGATGTGGGGGTAAACGGCGGCATGGTGGGCGGCGCGCACGAGGCGGACGAGCGGCTCGCCGATCGCTTCGGTGAGTCCTCCGCCCAGGACGACGCGTTGGAGACTCAGAGCGCTGTTGATCGAGGCGATGGCGATGCCGATGGAGTGGGCCGCGTCGTCGACGATCTCGCGGACGAGCGGGTCGTTGCCGCGGTAGGCGTCGGCGATCACGCGGGCCTTGACCTCGGAGAGGTCGCCCTCGGTGAGGCGGGTGACGAGGCTGGGGCGGCCCCCCTTAATCAGCTTGATGATCCGCTCGGCGACGGCGGAGCGCGAGCAGTTGTGCTCGAAGCTGCGGTGTCCGGGGGGCGAGCCGGGCAGGAGCGACATGTGCCCGATCTCACCGGCGGTGTTGAAGAAGCCCGGGTAGACGCGGTTGTTGAGGATGAGCCCGCCGCCGATGCCGGTGCCGAGCCAGACGGCCATCATGTGGGTCGAGCCCTTGCCCGCGCCGTGGGCGTGCTCGCCGATGACGGCGGCGCGCACGTCGTTGGTGACGTAGACCGGGCGACCGGTGGCGGTGCTGAGCGTGCGTGCGAGCGGCGCGTTGGTCCAGCGCAGGTTCGGGGCCTGGAGGATGACGCCGGTCTTCGGGTCGACCGCTCCGGCGGCGCCGATGCCGATCGCGGAGACGCCGCGGACGGTGATGCCCGCGTCCTTGCACGCGTCGGCGACACCCTCGGCCATGCGCGTGACGACGGCCTTGAAGCCCTCGGCGGCCTTGGTCTTCTTCTTGGCGCGGCCGATCACTTTGCCGGTCGCGTCAACGACGCCGATCTGCATGTTGGTTCCGCCGAGGTCGATACCGATGACGGGACGGGTGGCCATGGGGGGTTCCAAAGGGCCAAACAGCAAAGCGCCAGATGGCCAAAGAAGTGGGGGTCAAGCAAAGCGGGAACGCGCGGAGGCAGGGATGCAGATACGGTGTAGAGAGTGTTTCGGTTATCGGAGGTGGCTACTTGCGTGGCGTCAGTTGGTGATCCTGGGGGAGGCGGGGGGCACCAGAAGCGAGCCGAGCCCTGTCAGGCCGATTGGTTCGCGCGTGAAGAAGCACTCGCCGGCCGCGGCCTTGATCCTTGAGCCGAAGTAGGCGTCCTGTGCGGCGATCATCGCGGGGAGGCTCTGGTTGAGCGGGTTGTCGGCGAACTGCGAGCGGTAGGCGGCGACGGCTGCCTGTTTCTTCTGGGCGAACGCCGAGGTGTCGATGATGAACGAGGGTTGCGGCACGATGCGCAGGTGTGTGGCGTAGTAGTAGATGAGCCAGGTGGGGTAGATCGGCGGCGCGCCGCCGTCGCCGGGCATCGCCAGCTTGGTGAGCTTGGCGTCAAACCGTGCGTCCTCGGTGATGCGGGTGACTGCGATGTGGTCGGGGTGTGCGTCCTCGAAGTAGGGCACGAAGACGATGTTGGCCTGGTGCGAGCGGATGACACCGGCGACCTTGTGCCGGTTCTCAAGGTTGTGCTCGACCCGCCGGTTGGGCAGGTCGAGCAGGTGGCGGCGCACCGGGTTTGAGGGTGCCGGCGGCGAGAGGGCGCGGGCGGCTTCAGCGGCTTCTTTGAGGCGCACGTCGCGGCTGCCGCGGGGAGTGGGCTCGCCGTCGGTGATGTCGAGCAGGAGGACGTTGTGCCCTTGATCGGCCAGGAGCGCGATCGTCCCGCCCATGCCGAGCTCTTGATCGTCAGGATGGGGGCCGACGACGAGGATGTTGGGCATGGAGGTAGGGTACGTGCGCCGGTCGCGGGCACGGCGGCCGCGTGGGTTCCACGCGGGCAGTGGGGGGGATCACTCGGATTGCCCGACGACGACCAGGCCCGTGAGCTTGTCGCCCTGCTCGATCTGCATGAGCACGAGCTTCTCGGGGTTGTCGACGGCCCAGAACCCGCCGGCACGGAAGGTGTTGCCGTAGCGGTCCTTGAAGCCGGCAAGATCGACGGTGATGGTCTCACCCGGTTTGAGGCTCGCCAGCGGGAGCGAGTACCACTGGTTGGCCCAGAGTCGGGCGTCGGTGAAGGTCTGCGCGGTGGTGTTCGTGAACGTCGCCGTGGTGCCGTTGCGGAGCACCTGAATGTCGACAACCGAACTCTGCGGGGATGTGGGATAGACCGGGCCGTTGACGATGTCACGCTCTCCGCCGGCGCAGGCGGCGAGCATGAGCATGGCGGGGGCGGCGAGTGTGGCGAGTGCGGCGGGGAAGCGGCAGAAAGGGGAATTGAGCGTGCGCATCGAGGCATGATACACGCAATCCCTACGATGATGGGTGAGCGCCAACGGCAACAACGCGACCCCCCCGAGCCCGGCGATCGCCCCGGGGGCTGAGGAGATCGACGCCGCGGCGGTCGCTCGCGAGCTGGGGAAGAAGTGGCCCGGGGGGGTGGATCCGCGGGTGCCGGCGCTGGTGCCGGGCTTTGATGCGCCGTTCTTTCAGGCGGGGCTTGCGGGGTATTCCGACGCGGCGATGCGCATCCTGGCACGCCGGCACGGGGCGCCCTTTGCGGTGACGGAGGCGCTGCTGGACCGGATGCTGTTGGGTGGCGGGCACGGCTTTGACAAGGCGGACCTGGCGCTGATGGCCGAGGCGCTGCCGGCCTCGGCGGAGGACCAGCCGCTGGCGGGGCAGATCATCGGCAGCGACCCCGACGAGATGGCGGCGGCAGCGCTGAAGATGATCGAGCAGGCGACGCGGGGGGACAAGCAGTACCGGTCGATGGCGTACGGGGATGGGCCGCGGCCGAGCGGGACCGACCCGCGGTGGTCGGGGGCGCGGCATGAGGAGAGCAGGTTGGAAACCTGCTCCACGCGTAGCGAGGGGGACTGCTCCACTGAAGGCGAAGAGGACTGCACGCCCGAGGCGTTGCTGGTGCCGGAGAATTACGACCCGCGGATTGTGTTTCATGGGCGGGTGGTGGGGGAGCGGCGGCCGGCGACGGAAGGGACGGGTGGGCAGGTTGGAAACCTGCCCCACGCGGGGCTGGCGTTCGCGACGATCGACGTGAACCTTGCGTGCCCGGTGAAGAAGATCGACCGCAAGCAGCGTGGAGGGCACTGGCTGAGCGAGCCGGAGGGTGCGATCGAGCTGCTCAAGGCGGTGCGGGCGGCGGTTCCGGCGCAGATTGTGTGCACGGTGAAGCTGCGGCGGGGGTACGACGACACGCCGGAGATGGCGCGGAACTTCGAGCGGATCTTCAACGCCTCGTACGAGCTGGGGTACGCGTGGGCCACCGTGCACGCGCGGACGGTGGAGCAGAAGTACCTCGGTCCGTCGCGGTGGACGTTCTTGAAGGACCTGTGCGGGCGCCACCGCGACAAGCTGGTCTTCGGGTCGGGCGACGTGTGGGACGTGCACGATATCTTCAAGATGATCGCGTACGCCGGCGTGACGGGCGTGTCGGTGGCGCGCGGGTGCATCGGCAACCCGTGGATCTTCAGACAGGCGCGGCGGATGATCGCCGGCGAAGCGCCGGGCGTGCCGACCCTCGACGAGCAGCGGGCGGTGCTGATGGAGCACTTCCGCCTGTCGGTCGCCCTCAACGGTGAGCAGGTGGGCGGGCGGATGATGCGGAAGTTTGCCATCAAGTTCGCCCGTCATCACCCTGACCCGGAGGCGGTGAAGGTGGCGATGTGCCGGGTGTCGACGCTCGCGGATTGGAACGCGGCGCTTGCGGCACACTACCCGCGGCCGGCGGGCGCCAGGGGCGGGTGAAGCGGGCGGGTGTTTTGTTGCTGGCTATGCTCGCCCCAATGCGAACCAAGATCATCGGCGGCAACTGGAAGATGAACACCGACAGGGCGGGCGCGGCTGCGCTGAGCGCCGCCGTCGCGGCGGCGGCCAAGGGGGTCGCCGGGGTGCAGACGGCCGTCTTCCCGCCGTTCCCGTACCTGCTGCCTGTTGCGGAAGCACTGAAGGGGTCGGGAGTGTTGCTGGGCGCGCAGGACGCGTACCACGCAGAGAAGGGCGCGTTCACCGGCGAGGTATCGGTGGGGATGCTCAAGGACTGCGGCGTGGGGATCGTGCTGGCTGGGCACAGCGAGCGGCGGCACGTGATGGGCGAGGGGGACGACCTGGTGAACCTGAAGGTGCGGGCCGTGCTGCACGGGGGGCTGAGCGTGGTGCTGTGCGTGGGTGAGACGCTGCACCAGCGGCAGGTGGACGAGACCAACCACGTGAACGAGAAGCAGGTGCGGCTTGGCCTGCGGACGGTGACGCCCGAGGAGTTGAAGCGGGTCGTTATCGCGTACGAGCCGGTATGGGCGATCGGCACAGGGAAGACGGCAACGCCCGACGATGCGCAGGAAGCGCACGCGCACATCCGCGCCGTGGTGGGAGACATGTTCGGCAAGGAAGCGGCGGGCGCGCTGCGCATTCAGTACGGCGGGAGCGTCACGGCGGCCAACGCCAAGAGCCTGATGGGGATGCCCGACGTGGACGGCGCACTGGTGGGCGGGGCGAGCCTGAAGGCGGACGAGTTCGCGGCGATCGTGGCGGCGGCGGGCTGAACTCAGGGCTCGGTTGCCGGGCGCACGGACTCGCCTCTTTGCGAGCTGAAATCGATGATCACACGGTCGCCGAGCCTGGGGATCGTGCCGTTGCGCAGGCCGGCCGCGGGGACGGTGACGTGCCCGCGCTTGCCGTTGACGTCCACTTCCAGGTCGATCTCTTTGTCGCCGGGTTTGAAGTCATCGACGGCGACGACGAGGGCCGGGGTCGATGTGCGGATGTTGCGGTCGGGCGCGTCTGGGCGAAGGAGGGTGGTCCGGAGCACGAAGATCGCGACGGAGAAGTAGATGACGATGCCGGTGACGTCGACGAGGGTGGCGACGAAGGGGGTGCTGCTGCCGGCGGGGTCGAGCCCGCACTTCTTGAGCAGGAAGGGGAGCATCGCCCCCATGATGCTGCCCCAGATCACCACGCCGATGAGCGTGACGGAGATCGCGACCGAGAGGATCACGAAGTGGTCCATGACGTCGGGGTCTTTGAACCAGCCCAGTGCGCCGAAGGTGTTGATGCGGATGAGGCCGATGATGCCGATCATCAGGCCGAGCATGCCGGCGACGATCAGCTCGCGCCGGAGGACGCGCCACCAGTCGCTCAGCACGATCTCACGCAGGCTCATGGCGCGGATGACCAGCGTGGAAGCCTGGGAGCCGGAGTTGCCGCCGCTGGAGATGATGGCGGGGATGAAGGTGGCGAGGATGGCGGCCCGCTGCACCTCGTCCTGGAAGAAGGCGATGGCGTTTGAGGTGAGCAGTTCGGAGAGGAAGAGCAGACCGAGCCACGGGGCGCGCTTCTTGAAGAGCGCAATGACCGACGCGGAGAGGAAGGGCTCTTCCAGGGCCTGCACGCCTCCCATCTTCTGCATGTCCTCGGTCGCTTCTTCCTGGGCGACGTCGGCGAGGTCGTCGTGGGTGACGATGCCCAGCAGGTGCCCGCGGGTGTCAACGACGGGGAGCGCGACGCGGTCGTACTTCTGGAGCTGGAGGACGGCGTCTTCCTGTGGCTGGTCGGCGCGGATGGCGATGAACTGGCGGTTCATCAGCGACTCGAGCGGCGCTTCGGGCGCGACCATGATGAGCTGGCGGAGGCGCAGGTCGTCAACGAGGTGGCCCTGCTCGTCAACGACGTAGACGACGTTGACGGTCTCGGCGTCGCGTCCGTAGCGGCGGATATGGTCGAGCGCCTGCCCCACGCTCCAATCGCTCTTGACGCGGACGTAGTCGGGCGTCATGAGCCGGCCGACCGAGCGCGGCGGGTAGCCGAGGATGCTCTGCGTGCGGGCGCGCTCCTCCGGCGAGAGGCTGGCGACGATGCGCCCGGCGACGGCGGCGGGGAGCTCGTCGAGGAGCTTGACGCGGTCGTCGGGGTCCATCGCCTCGATCAGCGCCAGTGCGCCCGCGGCGTCGCCGAGCTTCTGGATGAGCTCCTCCTGCCTCTCGGTGGGGAGGTAGGAGAAGACCTCGGCGGCGTCGTCGGTTGGGAGGATGCGGAAGCCGATGGCCGCGTCCTCGGCCGAGAGCTCGCAGAAGATGTCGGCGACGTCGGGCGCGTGTAGTCCGTGGAGGATCTCGCGCAGCTCGGCGAACTGCTTGGCCCTGATGAGCTCGAGCACTTCGGGTTCGAGGAGTGCCGCCGTGGGGTTCACGGGGAGAGGGTAGACGGGGAGAGTGATTCACCACAGCGCGGCGGCGCCGTTGTCTGGACCAGCGCCGGCCCGCCCGCGCTTACGCGGCCTTGAGGCGGTCGAAGGCCACACCGACGGAGTAGGCGCCGTCGCCGCAGGGGATGCAGCGGACGACGGTGCCGCTGCGGTGCGGCATGGGGATGTTGTTGGCGGTGAGGGTGAATCGGGTGCCGGGCTCGAACGACTGGTCGGCCTTGAGGCCCAGGCCGGTGTGGCTTGAGTCGAGCAGGATGACGCGTGTGAGCCCGAAGCGCTCGCGTCCATCACGGAAGACGGCGGTGACCAGCTCTTCGACAGGGCGCCGCGGCGAGCGGCGGCGTTCCATGCGCAGCTGCTCGGCGTTGAGCTTGCCGATCGGCGAGGAGTGTTCGATCTGCTGACGGGGGAGTCGGGACATGGCCATCTCCAAACAGCCCGGCGGTTGCACGGGTGCTTGGCTTATCGGCCTGCGTGAGGTGTGACTGAAGCGGGGGCGCGGGATCCTGAGCGAACGCGTCACCAGAGTGGGTGGCCCCGAGGGTCGGCGGCTGTTCCTGCGTGTCGTGGGCTGCTAGCCCATTTTCTTGGCCAGGGCGAAGGCGAGCTCCATTGCCTGTTCGTAGTTCAGCCGGGGGTCGCAGTTGGTGGCGTAGTTGCGTGCGAGGTCATTCTCGGTGATAGCGCCGGAGCCTCCAAGGCACTCGGTGACGTCCTCGCCGGTGAGCTCGATGTGTGCGCCGCCCAGGTGAGCGCCGTGCCGGGCGAGGATGTCGAACGCGCGGGTGAGCTCGGTGAGGATGTCGTTGAAGTCGCGGGTCTTTACGCCGGTGCCGGTCGTGCGGGCGTTGCCGTGCATCGGGTCCGCAACCCAGAGGACGCGGCGTTTGGCCTCGACGACGGCGCGGACGAGCGGCGGGAGGGCCCGGTCGATGTTGTTGACGCCCATGCGCGGGATCAGCACGAGGCGCCCGGGTTCGTCGCCGGGGTTGAGCGTGTCGACCAGCGCGAGCAGTTCGGCGGGGGTTGTGGAGGGCCCGATCTTGACGGCGACGGGGTTGCGCACGCCGCGGAAGAACTCGATGTGGGCGCCGGTGAGCGAGCGCGTCCGCTCGCCGATCCACGGCAGGTGGGTGGTGAGGTCCCACCACCCTTCCTTTCTTGGCACCTGGCGGGTCTGTGCGCTCTCGTACCAGAGGCTGAGCCCCTCGTGGCTGGTGAAGAACTCGACGCGCGAGAACGACTCGAAGTTCCGCTCGCCGACGGCCTCCATGAAGTTGACGCTGTCGAGCAGTCGGCGGGTGAGCTTCTCGTACTGCTCGCGGGTCTCGGGGGTCAGGCCCGCCTTGCCGAGGAAGCCGAGGTTCCAGTACTCGGGGTGGTGGATGTCGGCGAAACCAGCGGCGATGAGCGAGCGGACGAAGTTGAGCGTGAGGCCCGCGTGCTGGTAGGCGTCCAGCAGGCGGTTGGGGTCGGGTGCGCGGCTGGCGGCATCGAACGGGGCGCTGTTGATCATGTCGCCGAAGTACGACGGCAGCGTGGTTCCCGCACGGGTCTCGGTCAGGCTCGATCGCGGCTTGGCGTACTGGCCCGCGATGCGGCCGACGCGGATCACGGGCTTCTTGCCGGCGAAGACGATCACCAGCGACATCTGCAGCAGGATCTTGAGCTTGGCGGCGACGGTGTCGGGCGTGCAGTCGGCCAGGGCCTCGGCGCAGTCGCCCCCCTGCAGCAGGAAGCGTTTGCCCGCCTGTGCGTCGGCGATCAACTGCCTGAGTCGCTCGATCTCACCGCTGGTGACCAGCGGGGGGAAGCGGCGCAGCCTCTCGACGCTGCGCTGGAGGGCGGCGGCGTCTGGGTAGGGGGCATCCATGGCGACGGGCTTGCTCTGCCACGAGAGCGGGTGCCACTGGTTGGGGTTGCTGGCGTGCACGGCGGATGGTATCGGCACGGCGGCGCGCCGCGTGACCTCTGCCTGGCCCGCAGAAGTTGCGCAGCGCCGTCTGTTACGGATGGTTTTTCTCGGACGGGGGTGAAGTGCCCCCCGGGTTGAGTCGATTGGTGCGGTGGCCGCGGGTGTATCTGCGGCAATCCAAGACCCGCGGCGAACGCCGCACGGAGCACACCATGAACCGCAAGAACAGCAGCCGCAAGACCGCGTCCAAGAGCAAGAACCGCAACGCCAAGTCGTTCAACAAGAAGTCGACCTGGAAGAAGACCACGGCGAAGAAGACCAGCGCCAAGCGCGGCGCCTCCGCCAAGTCGTACAAGACCACGGCCAAGAAGAACAACACGTTCTCGGGCTGGGGCTACAACGCCAAGACCGGCAACTTCACGTTCAAGAAGGCGCGCACGACCAAGAAGAACGCCCGCAAGACGACGGCGACGCGCAAGGGCGCGACGACGAAGACCGGCACGTTCAAGAACAACCGCTCGCGCACGGCCCGCAAGGCCGCGTGAGCCGATCGGCTTTGCATCTTTGAGGGGCCCGTGCGCGACAGCGTGCGGGTCTTTTTCGTTCTAGCGGCAAAGGAGCGCGACGGCCGCGGCGACCGAGGCGGTCTCGGTGCGCAGCACGTGCGGGCCGAGCCACACCGTGCCGGCGTTTGCCGCGCGGAGGGATGCAAGCTCCGCGTCTGTGAACCCGCCCTCGGGGCCGATGAGCACGACCAGGTGATCGGCGAGCGGCAGGTCGGAAGGGCGCGAGCCGTCAGCGTCGGCGACGAGCATCGCGCAGGTTGGCGGTTTGTGAGCGGCGCTCCAGGCCGTTGCGTCGGCGATCGAGGCCGGCGCGCCGATCGTCATGTGCCACGCGCGACCGCACTGCTTGCTGGCCTCGGTGGCGATGCGGTGCAGGCGCTCCGACTTGTGGTCGGCGTCGGTTACCGAGCGTGATGCAACGAGGGGGCGCCAGGCCGCTGCGCCGGCCTGGGCGAGCTGGTCGATCATGTGTGCTGCGCGGTCGGCCTTTGGCACCGCGGACCAGACCTCCACGCGCGGCGAGGTGGGGGGTTCCTGCCGCACCGACTCGACACGAAGGTCCAGGAGCGCATCGCGCTTGCGTTTCTGGCTGCCGGTGACGGTGGCCGTGGCGACGGTTCCCTGGCCGTCGAGCAGTTCAACCGTGTCGCCCTGCTGCACGCGTTTGACCGCGACCGCGTGCCAGGCCTCGTCGCCGGTGAATGAAAAGAGGGTTCCCGCGGCGGGAGGGGTGGTTTCGAGGGTGAGGCGGTGCCTGCTCAATGGGTGAGGGTATTGGGGCAGCGCCGGGTTGCGGAAGGACCCTCCCAGCCATCAGGGGTGCAAGTCCGGTAATCGTCCGGTCTTGAGTTTCGGGGTCGGCTACACGATGATGACGTTGAGGAATTCCCTCGGGTCGGTGGTTTGCCTATGGCCGTTGAAGTTTCCACCCCGGTGCCGGACGAACTCGACGCGCGCGTCGAGCAGATGCTGGCTCATATGGACAAGGTTCACGCTGAAGTGGTGAACCGGCT
This sequence comes from uncultured Phycisphaeraceae bacterium, assembly GCA_964403525.1. Taxonomy (GTDB): domain Bacteria; phylum Planctomycetota; class Phycisphaerae; order Phycisphaerales; family UBA1924; genus JAJTGZ01. Next base: position 71,230 of record CAYOGE010000011.1, read on the forward strand.
GGGCGGTGGGGCCGATGACATTGTGCCGCCACCGACTCGATCAGTTCCGCCCGAGCCGCCTCCGGCGGCTTCAGGGCTGGACGCGGAGGTTGAGAAGGCGCTGAGCAACGCGGCCGCGGCAAAGGATGTTCAGAGCGATAAGGGAGTGGATGTGCCTACGGCGACGATCAAGGAACTCGACGAGCAACTGGCCAGCGCGGTCCGCGTGGACAGCAGCATCGACGACGACTTCGCTGACGGCACGCAGCTCGTAGAGGGTCAGAGCCTTGATGTGCCGTTGCCCGACAGCAGCCCGCTGGGCGAACTGCCGGCGGTCGGTGAGCCTGCGCAGGTTGCTGTCGTGGCGGAGCCTGCAGCGCCCGTTGTTGTTGAAGCGCCCAGGCCGGCAGCGCCGGCGCCTGCCCCAGTGGCGGCCGCGGTGCCGGCGGCAAAGCCTGCTCCGGTCGCGAAACCTGCCCCGGCCCCCGCTCCCGTCCCGGCCAAGCCCTTGGCACCGGCGGTGATCGCCGCCCCGAAGCCGGCGGGTCCGACGCTTGCTGACCGTTTCTGGCGCATCGCAACGCCGGTGATGGAACCGATCGCCGTTCGTCTTGGAAAGCTGCCGGTTGGTTTTCAGCACACGGTGGGATGGATCGGGATCGTGACGTTGTTCATGGCGGGCGCGACGTGGGGGTACGTCTTCTTCTTCCAGGAGACGCGCGTGGGCAGCCACATCGCCGAGGCTGAGGCGCGGGAGCACGCCGGTGCCGAGCCGACGGCTGAGGCGAAATCTCCGACCGGCGGCGGGGAAGTTTCCGGGCACGGTTCAGACAAGCCCGCGGGTACAGGGGCGGGCGCTCAGCACGCGGAACCGAAGGCTTCCGGGGGTCACGCCAACGAGACCGAGGCTCCGCGCACCGCCGGCCATTGACGGCTTGGAGCGACCGGCTGCCCGGAGATGTGCTTGAAATCAGGCGTATTGGGCCGGTGCTTGCTCGGTACAAACATTTCTTGTCAGCCTGCTTGACGCGCAACAGAGCGGTGGGTTACTCTGTGGGTGCATCAAGAGTCCCAGGCCTGAAGGCAGGTCTGGGCGGCAACCGAGCGGCCCTGAAAGATGGGAACCGCCGCGGTGCCGAGGCCAACCTGACGGCTCGCAAGAGTGCGGTCAGATCCGATGCGGCGGCCACGCGTGTGGTCAGCAAAATGGGGTTGAGTGTTTCAACTCCGTCCGCCGTCCTGGCTTAGTCAGCTCTTGGTGCTTGGAGGCCCGCACATGGCCCTGCAAGCACCCGTCGTATCTTCACCCGCCACCGGTACCACTTCATCCCCCTCGGCCGTCGCGGCCTACGGGCACGCGCCCAGGCCCTCGGGCAAGCGCCCGCGTGTCACGCGCAACTCGCGGGCAGCGACCAAGGCGATCCACGGCGGACAGGAGCACTGTCCGCTGACCGGTGCGATCCTCACACCGATCTACCAGACGACGACGTTTGTTCAGGACGGCGTGGGCGGGGGTAAGGGTTACTCGTACTCACGCTGCAGCAACCCCACGGTGTTCGCGCTCGAGAAGGCGCTTGGCGCACTCGAAGACGCCCCGCCCGCGGTTGCCTACTCGACGGGCATCGGCGCGGTCGCCGGCCTCTTCTTCGCGCTGCTCAAGAGCGGCGACCATGTCGTCGTCGGCGACGTGATCTACGGCGGAACGACCCGGCTGTTGCAGCAGATCCTCGCGCCGCTGGGTGTCCGGGCGTCGTGGGTCGACACCTCAAACCCCGCTGCTGTCGCGAAGGCGATCGAGCCCGGCGTGACCAAGCTTGTGCTTATCGAGACCCCCGGCAACCCCACGCTCAAACTCACCGACGTTGCCGCGATCGCGAGGGTGACCAGGGCCGCGGGCGTGCCGCTGGCGGTGGACAACACGTTCTTCACCGCGGCCCTGCTGCGCCCGCTGGACCTGGGCGCGGACATCAGTGTCTACAGCACGACCAAGTACATCGAGGGTCACAACGGCACGATCGGCGGCGCGGTGGTGACCAGCGACGAGACGCTGCTTGAGCGCCTGCGGTTTGTGCGCAAGAGCCTGGGGACGATCCAGACGCCGCAGGAGGCGTGGTTGACGCTGCGGGGGCTCAAGACGCTGCCGCTGCGGATCGAGCACCACTGCCGCTCGGCGCAGCAGATCGCCGAGTGGCTCGAGCAGCACCCCGCCGTGTCGCGCGTGCTCTACCCGGGCCTGAAGAGCTTCCCGCAGGCGGAGCTGGCGCAGAAGCTGCATACCAACGGGTTCCACGGCGGCATCGTGACGTTTGAACTCCACGGGGGCGCCGACGCGGCGCTCGCGTTCGTGAAGAACGCGTCGCTGTGTGCGCTCGCGGAGAGCCTGGGATCGGTGGAGACGATGCTGACGCATTCAGCGACGATGACGCACGCCGATGTGCCGAGGGCTCAGCGTGAGGCCGCGGGGATCAGCGACGGGCTCGTGCGCCTGAGCGTCGGTCTTGAGGACCCAGACGACATCATCGCCGACCTGCGCGATGCGCTCGCGTCGGTCGGGTAAGGGGCGTCCTTCGCGCCCGCGTGTGGCCGGCTTGCGTGCGCGGCCGGCCTCACAGCGGGCGTATTCCGGTAAAGGGTTGTGCGAGTAATCTGAGTATGAGCCGTTCTGTGCGACCCACAGGACCTGCGGAGCGATCCATGTGTACCAACAGCGACAAGAACGTGACAGTGCTGAAACTTGGCGGGTCGGTGCTCGCCAGCGACAAGAGCCTCCCTGCTGCGGTGAGCGAGGTCTACCGGCACCTGCGGGAAGGGAAACGGGTGGTGGCGGTGGTCTCGGCGATCGGCGAAACGACGGACGGATTGCTGGGGCGAGCCCGAGCCGTTAATGAGCAGGCCGATGAGGAGACCCTCGCCGCACTCCTGGCGACCGGGGAGCACACCGCCGCGGCGCTGCTGACCCTTGCGCTCGCCCGCGCGGGAATCGATGCCACAAGCCGCACGGTCGAGCAGATCGGTCTGCTGGCGAGTGCGGCGCGCAGTCGTCTTGACGCCGATCCGCTCGCGGTGGATACCTGGGCGCTGGGCGACGCTCTGAAGAGGGCCGCGGTGGTGGTCGTGCCGGGGTTTCTGGCGCGCCTCGCCGACGGCTCACCCGCGACGCTCGGGCGCGGCGGCAGCGACCTGACCGCACTCTTCATCGGTGCCCGCCTTGGCGCACCCGTCACGCTGCTGAAGGATGTTCCCGGGCTGTTCGAGTGGGACCCGGCGATCGCGGGCCGGCGGCCGCGCTTGTTCTCTGATCTGACGTTCGACGATGCGCTGCGGCTGGACGGGCGGATCGTGCAGCACAAAGGGCTGCGGTTTGCAAGGCGCGAAGGCCTGGTCTTTACGGTGCGCGGGCTCAACAGTGAAGGGGGCACGCGGATCGGCACCGAGCGGACGGTGCTCGTGGGCGACCCGATCGTGGAGCCCGCGCTCCGTGTGGGGCTGATCGGGCTTGGCACCGTGGGGCGCGGAGTAGCGGAGCGGCTGGCGCTCAGCCCTGCGATCGCGCGGGTCGAAGCAGCGGCCGTGCGCGAGCCCTCTCGCCACCTCGCGACGACGCCGCCGGGAGTGCGCGTCTGCGGTGACGCCGTCGCGCTCGCCGCACGCGCTGACATCGATGTGCTGATCGACTGCTGCTCGGACGCGGCTGTTTCGCTGGCGGCGGTGCGGGTGGCCCTGGCCCGGGGCGCGAAGGTCGTGACCGCGAGCAAGGTTCTCGCGGGCCCAAACGGTGCCGATCTGGCGGCGCTGGCGCACCGTTGCGGCTCAACGATCCGCTGGGGGGCAGCGGTCGGCGGGGGTGTTCCGGTGGTAGAGGCCGCCGCGGCGCTGGTGGCGGCCGGTGAGCGGGTCACCGCGGTCCGCGCGGTGATCAACGGCACGTGCAACTTCGTGCTCGACCGGCTGGCCCAGGGTTTGCCGCTGGGTGAAGCGGTGCTGGCGGCTCAGCAGCGAGGGCTCGCCGAGGCCGACCCGTCGGCCGACCTGAGCGGGCTTGACGCGGCCCGCAAGTTGATCGTGCTCGCCCGAGAGGTCTTCGCCGCGGAGCTTGCGCTCGACGACGTTTCGTGCGCCGGGATCGAGGGGCTCACCCCGGAGGTGGTTCGGCGGGTGAGCGCGAGCGGGCGCACGCTCCGGCTCGTCGCCACGCTGGAGCGGAGGGGAGGGCGTTTGGAAGCGTCGGTGCGGCCAGAGGAGCTGCGGCTGTGCGACCCACTCGCCGGCGCAAGAAACGAGGAGAACGTCTTTGAACTGACGATCGAAGGGGCGGAAAGTCCGGTGGTGCTGCGCGGGCTCGGCGCCGGCCGCTGGCCGACCACAGAGGCGGTTGTTGGTGATGTGCTGCAGATCGACCGCGAGCGCCGCCGGCCTGTGGCTGGGCACGCGGCGGCCGAGCGAGAGCGATTCGAGCAGGCCGCTGCGCTCGCGTAGGTAGCGGAGCTATCGAACGATCTGCGTGCCCGGAAAAGCGTCGCCGGTCGCTGCGGAGAGCAGCCCGTGGGCGGCGCGTCCATCGGTGATGCAGACGCGGCGGCCGGGGTCCTTTGCCAAGGCCATCAGGCACGCGTCGATCTTGGGGATCATGCCACCGTCGATCACCGCGCGGGCCTTGAGGTCTTCGCACTCTGCGACGGTCAGCGTCTTGGCGTAGTTGGTCGCGTCGACGCGAACGCCCGCGGTGTCTGAGACGAGGATGAACGAACCGACGCCGTCCCACTGCGCGACCCGGCCCGCGGCGAGGTCGGCGTTGACGTTGAGCCTTCCGTGCGGGGGCGGCGTGGCCTCGTCGAGCGCGACCGGCGCGATCACGGGGACGACCCCTTTGCTTATCGCCTGCGCAAGGGCCTCGGTGTCGACGCGTGTGACGCGTCCGACGAGGCCGAGGTCGTGGTGAGCGCCCTCCTTGTCGGTAGCGCCGGCGCGGCGGGCGTAGAGCACCGGTTGGTTGAGCGTCGTCATCGGCTCGGAGCGGGCGCCGCCCTGGGCGATGTCGCCGGCGAGCTGCGCGTTTACTTCGCCGCAGAGCTCGCGCTCAACGATGGCGAGCGTTGCCTCGTCCGTGTAGCGCTGCCCGAGCACAAAGCGGGCCTGCAGGCCCGCGGCGTTCATGGCCGCGCTGATCGCCTTGCCGCCGCCGTGGACGACGATGAGGCTGTTTCCGCGGCGAGCGAGCTCGGCGATATCCGCCGCGATGGCCTTCATCTGCGCGGGGTTGTCCTGGATCGAGCCGCCGACCTTGACGAGGATCGATCCGCGTTGGGCGGGCTGGCGGTTTGCGTTGGCGGTGCTCATGTGGGCGGATCATTCGCACGGCGCGGCGTGCGGGGCGCAGCGCGGGTACGGTTCGCCGTGCCTGAAAGCGCCTCAGAGCCTGTGATGACGCTCGCGATCGAGACGGCGAACCCCGGCAGCGGCGGTGGGGGCGTGGCGCTTGGGATGGTCGGTGGCGGTCGCCAGCCGGAGGTGCTCGCTGTTGAAAAGCTGATGGACGTCGACCGTGACCGCGACGACCTGGTGCCCGCGATCGAGCGGCTGATGGCGGGCGTGGGGCGGTCTTTGAGCGATGTCGGGCGGGTGGCGGCGTCGGTGGGCCCCGGCGGGTTCACTTCGACGCGCGTGGCCTGCGCGACGGCGGCGATGCTGGCCGAGGGCCTGGGTGTTCCAGCGGTTGCGGTGCCGAGCGCGCTGGTGGCTTCGGAGGGGCGTCGGCGGATCGACGGCGTTGTGGATGAGGCTTTGGCGGTGCTGATGGCCAGCAAGGGCAACGCGGCCTGGTGCGCGGTTGTGCCAAGCGGTGGGGGGCCCGGAGGGAGCAGCGCGGCCGTAGACGCGGCGCGGAGCGGACGCATGATGACCGCGCTGGAAGTGATTGCTACCGGCGTGCGACTGGCGCTGGCCGACGGGCACCTCTCCCCCGAGTTTCGCGCCGCGCTGATTGAACGTGGAGTGACGGTTGAGGCGATCTCGTTCGCAGCCGACGACTGCCTGCGTGCGTCGGCGCTGTGTGTGCCGGGCGACCCTTCGGGGCTGGTCCCGATCTACCCACGCGAGCCCGAGGCCGTCACGCTGTGGCGTGCCAGGCACGGTTCCAGGCGGTGATTCCCGCGGCGGGCGGTGATTGGCCGATAGTCCGAGCCGATGACCCTCGCCATCGCACTTCAGACCGCGGACTGGGCCGTACTCGCGGCCTATGTGGCGCTGCTGCTGTGCGCGGGGTGGTTTCTCGCCCGGCGTGAAGCTCGTGACCTCAAGGGGTACTTCCTCGCCGCGCGGTCGATGCCCGCCTGGGCGGTGGCGGTCTCCATTCTCGCGACGGCGCAGAGCGCAGCCACCTACGTCGGAGCGCCGGAGAAGGGCTGGAACGGTGACCTGCGCTACCTGCTGGCGAACCTCGGCGTGGTCGTGGCGGCGATCGTGGTGAGCACTGTCTTCCTGCCGGTCTACTACCGGTTGAACGTGCAGACGCCCTACGAACTGCTGGAGACGACCTGCGGTCCGGCCGCCCGGCGGACGGCGAGTGTGTGGTATCTGCTGGGGCGGTTCATGGCGTCGGGCGTGCGCGTGTACATCGGCGCGCTGCCGTTCTGCCTCGCTGTCTTTGGCGAGGTGACCCCGTGGGGGCTGGTCGCGTGCATCGCGGGGTTCATGGCGTTCGGCGCGGTCTTTACGCTCGCGGGGGGCGTGCGGGCCGCGATCTGGAGCGACGTTATTCAGGTTGGCGTCTACATCGGGTCGGCGGTGGTGATCATGCTGATCCTGCTGGGGCACATCCCTCTGCACGGCGAGGCGCTGTGGAACGCGATCGCGCAGGGCCCTCTGGACTCCAATGGCGTGCACAAGGGGCTGACGGTCGTGGGGCCGCTGAGTGAGAACGTCGATTTCGCGAAGCCGTTTACGATCCTCACGGGCTTGACGGGGTGGGCGCTGCTCAACATCGCGTTCTTCGCGATGGACCAGGACCTGACGCAGCGTCTGCTGGCGTGCAAGAGCAGCCGCGAGGCCGCCAAGAGCCTGCTGATCAACACCGTCGCGATCACGTTCCCCGTCGTCGTGCTCTTCTGCACGCTTGGGCTGCTGATGGGGGTCTTTTACACGCGGGCGGACGTGATGGGGAGCGTGCCGACCGTGGTCGGCGCAGGCCTGGGGGACGAATCGACGCGCCGTCTTGTGGACTTCTCAGCGCTGCACGCGCCGGCGGGCGCGCTGGGCCTGATGCTCGCCGGCGTGCTCGCGGCTGGTCCGGCGGGGATCAACTCGTCGCTCAACTCGATGGCGAGCGCGGTGATCGCCGACTTGTACCGCCCGGCCTGCCCCGGCAAGACCGAGCGGCACTACGTCGTCGCCGGGCGGGTGGCGACGGTGCTGTGCGGGGTGGTGATGGCCTTCTTTGCCGCGTCGTGCATCGCTCTGCGGGGCCGGCAAGACCTCATCGATTTCGCGCTGGGTGTGATGCCGTACGCCTACGCGGGCCTGCTGGGCGTGTTCGCGGGCGCGGTGATCCTTCGACGCGTGCCGCAGGGGTGGGCGGTGACATCGATGCCGGTAGGCCTTGGCGTGGTGATTGCGCTCTCGGTGTGGACGCCTCTGGCCTCTCCGTGGCAGCTGGTGGTGGGGAGCACGGCGGCGTTCGCCGTCTGCTGGCTCGGCACCGTGGTGACAGGGCGCGCGGCGCAACGTTCGCAGTAGCGCAGCGAGGTTGCGCGGCGCGTATGCTCGCTTCTATGTACCGGATTCTGCACGTGGGGTTCGGCCCGCTGGGCCAGAAGATCGTCGGCGACGTCTACGCCCGCCGTCTGGGCGAGGTTGCGGCGCTGGTTGACACCTCGCCGGAACTGGTTGGGCGCCGCCTCCGCGACTACGTGCCACAGGCAAAGACGGACGTTCCGGTCACCGCGTCGCTCGACGAGGCGCTGGTGAGCGGCCGCTTCGACGTGGCGGTGGTGACGACCTCGAGCGATTTGCGCAAGTGCATGGACGTCTTCCGCTCGCTGCTGGCGGCGGGGCTGCCGGTGGTGAGCACCTGCGAGGAGCTGATCTTTCCGTGGCTGCGTCACGCGGCGCTGGCGCAGGAGCTCGACTCGGTTGCGCGAAGGACGGGCGGGCGCATCATCGGCACGGGCGTAAACCCCGGCGCGATGATGGACACGATCCCGGTGTTTGTCACCGCCGTGTGCACGAAGGTGAGCAGCGTCGAGGTGCACCGCATCCAGGACGCGTCGCCGCGGCGGGTGCCGTTCCAGAAGAAGATCGGCGCAGGCCTTGACGATGCGCAGTTTGCGCAGGGCGTCAAGGAGGGCTGGCTGCGCCACGTGGGCCTGGGCGAGAGCCTCCACTTCGTGGCTCACTACCTCGGGCTCCCGTTCGACGAGTGGGGCGAGACGATCGAGCCGATCAAGGCGACGAAGAGTCTTCAATGCGGTCTCGGCACCATCGAGCCCGGGCGCGCGGCGGGCGTGCGCCAGGTCGCGATCGGCAAGCGTGCCGGAAAGCCGGTGATCACCATGGTCTTCCAGGCCGCGATCGGCCAGACCGACCCGGTGCCGCAGGACCGCGTGATCATTAGCGGCGAGCCGAGCATCGACGTGGTCTTCACCGGCGGCGTCCACGGCGACATCGCCACCAGCGCGATGACGCTCAACGCGATCCCCAGCCTGCTCAACGCGCCGCCCGGGTTGCACACCAGCGCGACCGTGCCGCTGCTGCACATCGCCCGCGGCGGGTGAGCGAGGGGCCGGCGCGACGTACGATGCCGCGTGTTCACCCTTGAGATCAACGCGCACTTTTCCGCGGCACACGCCATCACGATGGCGGGCGTGCGCGAGCCGGTCCACGGGCACGACTGGCACGTGACAGCGATGATCGAGGGTCCGACGCTTGATCCAGACGGACTCCTCGTGGACTTTCATTGGCTGCAGGCTGAACTGAGCGCGATTATCGGACCCTTCCACAACCACAACCTCAACGAGGTTGAGCCCTTCCGCTCGGGCCTGAACCCCACGGCAGAGCACGTGGCCCGATTCATCGGCGAATCTTTATCAGACCGGCTCGCAACCTGGTCCCAGAATCTGCCGAAATCTCAATCGCCGGGGCTCCCCCGGTCGCTGCGCGTCGCTCGGGTCCGCGTGACCGAAGCGGTCGGGTGCGCTGCGGCGTATGTTCCGGCCCGTTGACCGCGTCTTTCCTTCTTTCCAGATTGAGATTGGTCTCCTCCATGAGTGCTCCCGTCGATCCCGCAATGCCCGACACCGCCGGCCGACTCTCGCCGGCGCGTGCGGGCGGTCTTGACCCGTTGTGTGCCGACGCGGGACCGGCGGCGGTGCCGCTCTCTTCGAGCAAGATGCGTCCTGATGTCAGCGACGCCTCGCGCCTGTTCAACCGCGACTTGTCGTGGCTGAAGTTCAACCAGCGGGTGCTGGCGCAGGCGACCGACGAGCGGAACCCGCTGCTGGAGCGCGTGCGCTTCCTGGCGATCTTCACCAGCAACCTCGACGAGTTTGTCATGAAGCGCATCGGCTTTCTGATGCGGGCGATGGAAGAGGGGTTCGACCCGGACCTCGACCAGGGGTACTCGTCCAAGACGATCCTGCGCGCATCGCGCGAGATGTTCGAGAGCTTCGAGCAGGAGCAGGCGGCCTGTTTCGAGCAGGAGATCAAGCCCGCGCTGATGTCGCAGGGGATCGAGCTGCTCAAGTACAACGACCTCTCGGCCGAGGACCGCCAGCGCCTGGAGAGCTGGTGGACGAAGAACGTCTTCCCGGTGCTGACGCCGCTGGCGGTGGACGAGGGTCACCGCTTTCCGTTCATCAGCAACCTCTCGGCGAACCTGGCGGTGCTGCTGGCGCAGCCGGGGAGCACTGAGCCCGTCTTTGCGCGGATCAAGGTTCCCCCGGCGCTCCCGCAGTGGATCCGCGTGCCGCACGCGGACGCGAAGCAGCACGAGGCGGACATCCACGCCGGTCGCGGGCGGTTTATCTACCTGCCCGACGCGATGGCCGCAAACCTGGCGGGGCTCTTCCCGGGCCTTGAGATCCTGGAGGTGATCCCCTTCCGCGTAACGCGCGCGGCGGAATGGGACGACGAGAGCGACACGGCTATCGAGAGCGAGGCCGAGACGATGCTCGAAGAGGTGACCGAGACGCTGAAGAAGCGCCGGTTCCTGCCGGTGGTGCGGCTGGAGGTGCCGCGCGAGGCCTCGCCGCGCCTGCTGCGACAGCTCACCGAGATGCTCGAGCTGACGCCCGACGACGTCGACCTGATGACGGGGCTTGTGGACTTCCGCTCGCTGTTTGAGATCGCCGACCTGCCGCGCCCCGACCTGAAGCACCCGGTCTGGACGCCGGCGGTCCCGCTGCGCGTGCGCGACACACGGTCGAGCCTGTTCGACGAGATCAAACGCGGCGACATCCTGGTGCACCACCCCTACGAGAGCTTCGCCGCCACCACCGAGCGGTTCATCGCCGAGGCGGCCCACGACCCCAGCGTTCTGGCGATCAAGCAGACGATCTACCGCACCAGCCGCGACTCACCGTTCCTCAAGCACCTGGTGCACGCGGCCGAGCAGGGCAAGCAGGTCGCGTGCCTGGTGGAACTGCGGGCCCGGTTCGACGAGAGCCGGAACGTTCGATTGGCGCAGACGCTTGAGAAAGCGGGCGTGCACGTTGCCTACGGCGTGATCGGGCTGAAGACGCACTGCAAAGCGGCGCTGGTTGTCCGCAAGGAGAGCGACGGGCTGCGTGCCTACGCGCACCTTGGAACGGGCAACTACAACCCCTCGACCGCCTCGCTCTACACAGACCTTGGGCTCTTCACCTGCGACCCCGCCATCACCGACGACGTGGTCCACCTCTTCAACCTGCTCACCGGTCGCTCGCTCAAGAGCGCGCACAACCGGCTGCTGGTCGCCCCGGCGACGATGAAGCGCACGTTCCTCGACCTGATCGAGCGCGAGACGGCGATCGCCACCGACCACGCGGCCGGCGCCGGAGCCGTCGGCGGGCGCATCGTCGCCAAGATGAACGCGCTGGAGGACCCGCAGATCATCGAGGCGCTCTACGCCGCCGGACGAGCCGGCGTGCAGATCGACCTGTTCGTGCGCGGCTTTTGCACCCTGCGCCCCGGTGTGCCCGGATTCTCCGACAACATCCGCGTCTTCAGCGTCGTCGGCCGCTTCCTCGAGCACTCGCGCATCTTCTACTTCGGCTCCGGAAAGCCCGACCCGATGGAGGGCGCGTGGTACATCGGCTCGGGCGACTGGATGAGCCGCAACCTCGACGGGCGCGTCGAGGCCGCCTGCCCCGTGCTCGACACCGCGGCGCGAGCCAAGCTGCTGAACATCCTCCAGACCATGAGCCAGGACCGCCGCAACTGCTGGCACCTCCAGCCCGACGGCGACTACGCCCGCCTGCTGCCGGCGCCGGGCACGGAAGCGGAATCGCCCGATGTCCGCGGCACGTTCGAGAGCCTGATGCTGGCCGCGGCGACCGCGTGACGAACCCGGGCGCAGGGCGTGTAGTATTCACCAAGACCGATGGACGATGCCCGCTTCAACCTGATCGCCAAGGCCCTCGCCGACCCGCAGCGGTTCGCGATCCTGCAGCGCATCGCGCAGCAGGACGACTGCCCCTGCATGGCGCTGGTGGATGAGTGCTCGATCACGCAGGCGACGATCAGCCACCACCTGAAAGAACTGGCCGGGGCGGAGCTCATCTCCGCCCGCCGCGAGGGCAAGTGCGGCTACTTCACGATCAAGCCCGAGACGCTCGCCGCCTACCAGGCCGAGCTCTCGCGCCGCCTGCTCAGCGGGTCTGAGGCCGCTGCTCCCAAGGGCCGGGGCGTTTAAGAATCCGTGATGACCGAACCGGGAAGCGTTCGCGGGCATAACGTTTTGACGAACATCAAAACGTAACCGCGCCCACGGGCTTGTGCCGGTGCGCACGCGGGACGGTCAGGAGCTGGCAAATGGCTGTTCAATACACCGGGTTTGCGGGCAAGGTTGCGCTGGTGACCGGCGGCACGAGCGGCATCGGCAAGGCCGCCGCTCTCTCGCTCGCAAAGCAGGGCGCGCACGTTGTGCTCACCGGTCGGCGTGCGGCTGAGGGTGAGGCCGTTGCCAAGGCGGTCAGCGCGCTGGGCGTCAAGGGGGTCTTTGTGCAGGGTGACGTGACCAACGAGGGGCACATCGTCGAAGCGGTGAAGACGGCCGTCACGCTGGGCGGCGGGGGTGGCCTCAGCTTCGCTTTCAACAACGCGGGTGTCGAGCTCGGCGGCGTGGCGGTGGCCGAGTCGACCGTTGAGCAGTACCGCAGCGTCTTCGACGTCAACGTGCTGGGTGTGCTGCTGAGCATGAAGCACCAGCTGCGGGCCATGCTCGCCAACGACGGCGGCAAGGGGCGCGGCTCGATCGTCAACACGTCGAGCATCGCGGGCCGCATCGGCATGGCCAACACGTCGGTCTACATCGCCAGCAAGCACGCGGTGAACGGCCTGACCAAGGCGGCGGCCCTTGAGGTCGCCAAGAGCAACATCCGCGTCAACACCGTTTCTCCCGGCGGCGTCGATACCGACATGCTCGACCGTTTCACCGGTGGGCGTAACGCCGACGCGATGGCGTGGATGAACTCGATGCACCCGCTGGGGCGCATCGGAACGACCGGCGAGATCGCCGACTCCGTGCTCTTCCTGCTCAGCGATGCCGCGGCGTTTATCACCGGCGCTGACCTTGTTGTTGACGGTGGCTTCACCGTGCCGTGAGCTGGTGCGGCGCCCGCGCAGGCAGCTTGCCCAAAGTGGCTATCTTCGCTGACCTCATCGGGTTATCACACGCCCCTAGGACCCTAGGGGCAAATCAAGAAAGCGTGCATTTATGCACTGTTCTGCTTAGCTTTTTGCACTTTCTGAACGGTCGTTCGGTGGGCACGAACATCGGATCAAGCGATCGTTCAATCTGCTGAAAAACCTCGGTTCCAGCGATCCGGCGGGGTACTGGGGGCATACGTTTAGACAAGTATCTAAGGGAGCTATCAGCCATGGCCACCGTTCAACCGCAATCGATCCTCGAGCAGTTCCGCTGGCGTTACGCCACCAAGAAGTTCGACACCTCAAAGAAGATCGCCCCGGACCTGTGGCGCAGCATCGAGGAGGCCGTGGTGCTCGCCCCCAGCAGCTACGGGCTGCAGCCGTGGAAGTTCCTGGTGATCGACAACCCCGCCACCCGCGCCAAGCTGCGCGAGGCGAGCTGGAACCAGCCGCAGATCACCGACGCGAGCCACCTGGTGGTCTTCTGCCGGCGAGCGAACCTCGACACCGCCTATGTCGACCGGTACATCGCTCACATCGCCAAGACCCGCGGCGTCCCCCTCGAGGCGCTCGCCGGGTTCCGCGACATGATGCTCGGCTCGATCGGCACCCCCGCCAACCTGCCAGGCGGCGCGATGGACACGTATACCCGCAGCCAGACGTACATCGCCCTCGGCTTCGCCCTCGCCGCCGCGTCGATGCTCGGCGTCGACGCCTGCCCGATGGAGGGGTTCAACCCCGCCGCGTACGACGAGGTCCTCGGGCTCGCGCCCCTTGGGCTCAAGGCGACCGTCGTCGGCACCTTCGGCTACCGCGCTGCCGACGATGCGGTCGACCCCACCCGGGCGGCCAAGGTCCGCTTCAGCCACAGCGACGTCGTTGAGCACCGCTGAGCGGCGGGGTCGATCCCGTCGAATCTCGTTCGGCACCGCGCAGGAGTTTTCGCGATGGCACAGGCACAGACGGTTGCGCTCATCACCGGCGGCAACAAGGGGATCGGCCTCGAGACGGCGCGCCAGCTCGCCGCGCGGGGCATCACCATCATCATCGGCGCCCGCGACAAGGCCAAGGGTGACGCCGCCGCCGCGGAACTGCGCAAGGCCGGCGCTGACGCCCACGCGTTGGTGCTCGACGTCACCGACGCCGCCACGCACGGCCCCGCGGCCGAGCTGGTCCAGCAGCGGTGGGGGCGGCTGGACATCCTGGTCAACAACGCCGGCATCTCGCGCGGGCGCAGCCAGGCGGGTTCTGACGGCGACGGTGCGCCGAGCGTCGTCAGCCAGGCCGCCCTGCGCGAGGTCTTCGACACCAACTTCTTCGGGCTCATCGCGGTGACGCAGGCCTTCCTGCCGCTGGTGCGCAAGTCGCCGGCTGGGCGCATCGTCAACCTCAGCAGCATCCTCGGCTCGATGTCGGCCCACCAGGACCCGTCGTCGCCGATCTACGGCTACCTGATGACGGCCTACAACGCCAGCAAGGCGGCGGTGAACATGTTCACCGTGCAGCTCGCCCACGAGCTGCGCGGCACGCCGATCAAGGTCAACGCCGTCCACCCCGGCTGGGTCAAGACCGACATGGGCGGGCCCGAAGCGCCGATGGACCTGGCCGACGGCGCCAAGACCTCCGTCGCCATGGCCACCCTCGGGCCGGATGGCCCGACCGGCGGCTACTTCCACATGGGCCAGACGCTCGGCTGGTAGGCGGGAAGAGGTATGAGCGACGAGTGACGAGTCACGAGTGAAGGCCCGGGGGTCGGCTTCGTTGCTCGACTCGTCGCTGATCGCTCATCACTCGTATCCTTCTTCAACTGGAGCTCCGCATGTTCGAGAACCTCGCGACCCGTCACGATGCGCTCCTTTCACGTCGCGCGGCGATCGCCTCGCTCAGCGCGGCCGGGCTCACCGCCGCCGCCCTCGCGCGCACCGGCCAGCCGACCACCCCTCCGGCGTCCGCGCCCGCTGCATCCGGCGCGACCTCCTTCCCCGCCGGCACCGACTTCAACGGCGCGGGCTTCTACCGCTTCAAGGTCGGCGGTGGGGGGGGCTTCACGCTCACGCTCCTGACCGACGGCTCCTTCCCCCTGGGCGGCAACGCCGGGGCCTACCCGATGATCGGCGCCAACGCCACGAAGGAAGATGTCGACGCCGCCGCGGCCGAGGCGATGATCCCCCCCGCGCGTCTGCTCGGCCACGTCCACGGCATGCTCATCGACGCCGGCGCAGGCGACAGCGGCCGCGTGCTGATCGACGCCGGCTGCGGCAGCGGCATGGGCCCCACCACCGGCCGCCTCGTCCGCTCGCTGGCGATGGCCGGTCACACGCCCGCGCAGATCGGCGCGGTCGTCATCACCCACGCCCACCCCGACCACACCGGCGGGCTGATGGATGCCCTCGGCCCCGGCCTCTTCCCCAGCGCCCACTTCTTCGTCGCCAGGGCCGAGGTCGACTACTGGATGAACAACCCCGACCTGAGCAAGAGCCGCATGGACCTGCAGATGAAAGACGCCGTCACCATGTCGGCCAAGACGCTCTTCTCGCAACTGGGTGACCCCGCGTACAAGACGCGCTTCCACCAGGTGGGCGACGGTGACAAGGTGATTGACGGTGTGACCTTCACCGCCGCGCCGGGCCACACGCCCGGCCACAGCGCCATCACCATCGCCGCCGGCGCTGAGAAGTTCATCTACCTCACCGATGTGGTCCACCACGCGGGCATCCAGTTCCCGCACCCGGACTGGCACGTCGCCTACGACAGCGACCCGGTGATGGCGGCCAAGACCCGCCGCGCGCTGCTCACACGCGTCGCCGCCGACAAGACGCTCGTCAGCGGCGCCCACCTGCCCTTCCCCGCCGTCGGCTACGTCAAGCGCGAGGGCTCGGCCTTCGCCTTCGTGCCGCGCGTGTGGGAGTGGTAAGGCTGCGCGAAAGAGCCAAATAGCAAATAGCAAATGGCAAATGGCAAATGGCAAATGGCAAATGGCCAGAGCCTGAGCGGCCGCGGATGAATGCGGTTTGACACAAACCTCACGCGCCGCCGGACCGGCGGCGCGTGAAGAGCGGGGTTTCTCGCGGGTTGCCGGCCCGGCGGCGTGCATGTTTTGCGCGTGCTGAGGGGTTTCCGGCCCGGCGGCGCGTCGGTTTTCGGGGTTCTGGCGTGTCGCCGCTTCAGCTGCGCGGCTGCGCGGCCGATTTCCGAGGCGGAAACGTCTCCGCTCCTTCCGATTTGGCCCTTTGGCCATTCGCGATCTGGCCCTTTTCTTCGGAGCTTCCCATGGCCCGTCAACTCCCCGTCAGAGAAGCACAGCTGTTGGACTTCGCCCGTGTGCACGCGCCGCTGTGGCTGGAGCATCACGCGGAGATCGGGCTGCGGGAGGAGCTCGCCGAGCAGCACGCCGACGAGGCGGAGGCGTTGAAGCAGGCCGCATCGGCCCGCGCGGCGGCGGAGCTTGCGCTGCGTGCCGCGCGCGAGGCGTACAACCGCGCGGAGGAGGCGTACCGCGGGACAGCGTCGAACTGCATCCGCTCCATCACATCCTTTGCGACCACCGACGCCGCGGCCAACCCCGACGCGGTCTTCATCGCCGCCGACCTCCGCGTGCCGCAGCGGGCCGACCGTCACCGGCCGCCGGCCCAGCCCGAGCTGTTGCGCGCAGCGATCGACACCGTCACCGGCGTGCTGACGCTTGAGTGGGACTGCCGCAACCCGCGCACGGTGAGCGGCACGGTCTATCTCGTCCGTCGGCGGCTGAGCCCGCTCGAGCGATGGACGGAGCTCGGCCACGTCTCGCGGCCGCGGTTTGTGGATGCGGCGCTTCCGGGGGGCATCTCCAGCGTCGAGTACCAGGTGACGGCCCGCCGCGCGTCGCTCGTCGGCGATCCGAGCACGCCGCTGTTTGTGCGGCTCGGCGGCGGGGCGGGGGTTGAAGCGCCCGCGGTCGCCATCCATGTCCGCGCGGCGTGAGGTGGAGAGGCGCCGGGGATCAGGCATCGGGCATCAGGCATCAGGCATCAGTGAAAGACTGAAGGCCGAGACCCAGACAGCCCCCGGGCCTCTTCCATGGTCTCTCCACATTCTCGCTCCCTGTCTTCCTCTGTGTCCTCCTAAGTGATGTGCAGGCTGTTCGCCTGCTCGCGAGAGGGCTTCCGGCTCGGCGTTCGCTCCGCTCCCGTTCGCACGGCTCTGTGGTGAACGTTCCTTCTTCTCCGTCGATCGAGAAAAAGCAGGCGGGGCCGCCCGCCCGTCTACGCTGTAGCCGATGGCCGATGAGACCCCCAGGCAACCGGTCCGCCTGCCGCTGTCGGCTTCGATGGCCGAGGGTGCGGGCGCGTTGAACGTGACGATCACCGAGGCGACGATCGCGAAGGTGGTGGAGGAGTTCTACACCGCCTGCCGCGCTGACGCGGTGCTGGGGCCGGTCTTTGCTGCGCACGTGCACGACTGGGATGCGCACCTGGCGCGCATCCGCTCGTTCTGGTCGTCGGCGATCCTGCGGACGGGGACGTACGCGGGCCGGCCGCTGGAGGCGCACCTGGCGATCCCCGGTCTGGCGCCGGCGCACTTTTCCATCTGGCTGCGGCTCTTCCGCCAGACGGTCGAGCGCTGCTGCGCACCCGCCGATGCGGCGCTCTTCATGGACCTGGCGGGGCGGATGGCCAACCGCATCATGGCCGAGGCGGAGGTCCGCAAGGGGCGCTGAGCGAAGCGGGTTAACCACAGAGACACAGAGGCACAGAGAAAGACAGAGAGAGGCTGTGTTTAAGGCAGGTGGTCACTGGCCATCGACGGAGTTCCAGCGCTGCTTCATGCTGTCTGACGAGTACCGTTTGCCGTTTGCCGAGCGCCTTGCCCCAAATTCCCCCTGTCTTCCTCTGTGTCTCTGTGCCTCTGTGGTTAATCCCCTTTCCTACCCTCGCCGGTGAGAATCATCTCCGGAGACTACCGCCGCCGCCAGTTGTTCAGCCCCCCGGGGATGACGACGCGCCCGATCCCCGACCGCGTGAAGGAGGCGCTCTTCTCGATGCTCGGGCTGCGGGTGAAGGGGGCGACGTTCCTGGACTGCTTCGCCGGGTCGGGGGCGATCGGGCTCGAGGCGCTCTCGCGCGGGGCGGCGTCGTGCCTGTTTGTCGAGAAGGACCGCCACTCCGCCGACACGCTGGAGAAGAACATCGCGACGCTGGGGGGCACGTGCGCCGAGCGCAGCACGCTGGTGCGCGGCGATGCGCTGGGCCTGAGCGTCGTCGCCCGCTGCCCGCGCCCGCTCGACCTCGCGTTCTTTGACCCGCCCTACCCGCTGATCCAGTCGCGGCTGGGGTGGGAGCGCGTCGTGCGGCAGTGCTCGGCGGTGGCGGCGCTGCTGGCCGACGACGGGTTCCTGATGCTCCGCACACCGCTGCCGCACATGGTGACCGACGACACCGCCGGGGAGGGGCACGGTGACGATGAGCGGTTGAAGGCGCGGCGGTTCAAACGCCACGAGAAGCCACGCAAAGGAAAGTGGACCGACGATGACCGCGCGCGCGGGGCGGGGAAAGGGGCCAAGGCGGGCGGCCTGATGATCGGCGGCGAGATGGTGCAGCCGCTGAGCGAGGAAGAACTGGAGGAACTGGCGGGGGGGGCCGGGGGGGCGGGCGGGGGCAAGGGGATGAAGGGGAGGGGGAAGGGGATGCCGATCATCCCGCCCGACCTGCTGGCGGCGGCAGCGCTGGCGGTCCCGCCGGTCATCGCCGACTGGACGATCCCCGGCACCCGCGGCCCGGAGACGCACGCGTACGGCTCGACGGCGGTGCATTTTTACATGAAGCTGCCCGGGGCATGAAGTCGCCAGATGCGCAGCGCTCCGCGCGGGTTCAGCGTGCGCGGCGCGGGCGCCGTGCGCTGCAGGCGAGCACCAGGCCGGCGACGGGGAGCGCCCCCGGCGTGGGGGCGAACCCCAGCAG
This sequence comes from uncultured Phycisphaeraceae bacterium, assembly GCA_964403525.1. Taxonomy (GTDB): domain Bacteria; phylum Planctomycetota; class Phycisphaerae; order Phycisphaerales; family UBA1924; genus JAJTGZ01. The sequence continues at coordinate 89,985 of CAYOGE010000011.1, forward strand.
CAGCCGCGGCTCAACCATGTGCGGCGAGGGGATGTCGCTGTAGGCGAAGATCAGTTCGTCGGGCGAGGATCCGTCGAGCGACGAGACCTGGCCGCCGATGACGATGTCGCTCCCCATGTGCCCGACGATGTACGCGACAGCGCTCGCCGAGAGGGGGATCGTGATGTCCGTGCCGGCGAGCGACGGGGTGACGTCGTAGGTGCCCCAGAGCGAGCCGGTGCCGAGGGTCGCCCAGATCGCCAAGGCCTCGGCGATCGTGTGCGGCGCGGCGATCGCCGCGGCGGAGAAGGGCGTGTCGGAGATGCGGAACGTCTCGAACGGGTCGTCGGAGAAGTAGCCGGGCGTGCCCCCCATCCCGCCCGGGGACGGCAGCAGCGGCATGCGGATCACCAGCGCAGCGGCGGTGACCGGCCCCGGCAGCGCGGCGGGCAGGTGGAAGGTGAAGAACGTCCGCCGGTCCATCGTGGGACCCGTGGCGGTGGTGCCGGTGAAGTAGTTCTGGAACGCGAGCGTGTTCGAGTACCCGCCGCCCGCATCGAACCCGCCGACGAGCGACGACGAGATGCTGACGAAGTCGGCGCGGGCGACGGTGGCCATCGCCGCGGTGGCGGCGGATGCGAGCAGGGCGGCGAGCGTGGTGTTCTTCACGTTGGGCTCCTCTTGCGTGCTACCGGTAAGTTACCGCGCCGCGAGGGCGGTGCCAAGGAATTCTGCGGCTTTCGCGGAAACCGGCCTTTGGCACGCGCCAGGCGAGCCTGTAAGCTGTTGCGGAAGTCGGCCTATCTTCTCCCCGTGGACCTCCTCCAAGGCCTGAATCAAGCCCAGCGGCAAGCGGTTGAGCACGGCTCTGCGGGGAGCGAGGGCGGCCCGCTGGTGGTCCTCGCCGGGCCGGGCACGGGCAAGACCCGGCTGATCATCCACCGCGTTGCGCACATGATCCTTGAGCGCGGCGTGAAGCCCGAGCAGATCGTGGCGCTCACGTTCACCGTCAAGGCGTGCGAGCAGATGCGTCAGCGCCTCGGCGAGCTGCTCGCGCGGGGCGGGCCGGCCACGGCAGCGCAGGCCAACCTGGTCAACGTCCACACCTACCACGGCTTCGGGCACCGGCTGATCCGGCGGTTCGCCGACCGGCTCGGCCTGCCGTCGCGGCCGGAGCTGATCGACAGCGCCCAGCGCAAGCGCCTGCTGCGCGGGCTGATCCAGTCCGACAGGCACATGGGCCTGATGCTCGGCCAGGGTGTCGACGCCGCGGCCGAGCACGCCGGCGGGGTGATCGATGCGCTGCGCGACTACGCGGTGGACGGCGCGGGGGCGGTGGCGTTCGCGGAGGAGTGGGGGGCAAGGCTGGAGCGCAACGAGGAGGGGCTCGACGCCGCGGCGCTGGCGGGGGCGAAGGCCGAGCGGGCGGTCTTCGAGCAGACAGCGCGCCTCATGGTGGCGCTCGAAGCGGCGCAGCGCCGGCGCGGCTGGCTCTCGATGAGCGAGCTGATCACCGAGCCGATCCGCCTGCTCCGCTCCGACCGCCTCGCCCGCGACCTGGTGCGCTCCGAGCTGCGCCACGCGGTGGTCGACGAGTTCCAGGATGTCAACGAGGCGACGATCGTGCTCCTTGAGCAGGTGTTCCCCGCGTCGGGAACGCCGGACCTGTGCGTCGTGGGCGACGACGATCAGGCGATCTACGGCTTCCGCGGGGCCGACGACCGCGCCTTCGAGAAGTTCGCCGCGCGCTGGCGCGGGGCGCGCATCGTCAAGCTCGAGGAGAACTACCGCAGCCAGCCGCCGATCATCGCGGTGGCCAACAGCACCATCGCCGCCGCGGCCGAGCGCTTCGACCCGACCAAGACCGTCCGGCGTGCGGCCGGCGACGCGGACGGGCCTCCGCCCGCCGGCGCGGGCGTCGTCGTCGTTGAGAACGCCCGCTTCGGCGACAACGGGGAGCCGATCGCCGCGATGATCCTCGCCGAGCGGCAGAAGAACCCGGCGGTGCGCTGGAAGGACTTCGCCGTCGTCGCCCGCGGTCACGGCGAGCTCGACAAGGTGTCGCTCGCGCTGGAGGCGGAGGGGATCCCCGTCGTGCGGCGGCGCGAGCGCTCCGCGCTTGGCGACCAGGGCGTGAAGGACCTGATGGCCTGGTGCCGCGTGCTCGTGAACCCGCGCGACGTCGAGCACGCCCGCCGCCTGCTGCTGAGGCCGCCCGTCGCCTTCAGCGGCCCGCGCGTCATCCGGCTGCTGGGGCAGTACGCGGGCGTCGCGAGCATCGCCGACATCGGCGAGGGTGAGGACCCCGGCGCGTTCATCCCGTGGCTGGCCGAGCGGCTGCCGGAGGAGCCGTCGGTCCAGAAGCTCGCGGCGGTCTACAGCGAGTTCCGCGAGAAGTCGGCGGGCCTCCCCGCCGGCGAGCTGCTCTACGAGCTGGCGCTGCGCGTGGATGTGGTCCACAACGACCTGCTCCCGGCGTCGCAGCGCGCTGCGCGCCTCGCGGCGGTGGTGAGCCTGCTGCGCTTCGCGATCGGCAGGCAGGCGCGCCTCCCCGAGCCGGGCGACCTGCGCGCGTTCCTCGAGTACTTCGACGACCTCAACCGGTCTGAGCAGGAGGGGCTCGACGACCAGGCCCGCATCGACGGCGGAGACGGCGACGAGGAAGCAGACGGCGACGGCGTGCAGCTGATGACGGCCCACAGCGCCAAGGGGCTGGAGTTTGACACCGTCTTCGTGCCGCGCGTCAACCCCGGCAACGGCAACTACCCAAGCGTGCGAGCCCCCGAGCCGCGCCTGCCCGTCGGCCTGCTTGAGCGGCACGGCACCGGCGGCGACGCCAGGGCCCGCCAGCTCGCCGAGGAACGCCGGCTCTTCTACGTTGCCTGCACCCGCGCCGAGCGCCGGCTGGTCATCCTGGGGAACCTGCCAAAGGGCGAGAGCGGCAGCACGCACTTCCTGCAGGAGCTCACCACCGCCCGGCCGACCCTCCCGGTCGAGCGGACCGACGCCGAGAGCGTCAACACCGCGTTCCGCTCGGGCGCGGCGGCCACCATCGTCACGCAGCTGCGCGAGGGCATCGCCCGTCGCGACCGCACCCGCGTCGCGGAGGAGCTCTCGACGCGCGCGCGGATCGACGCGGCGACCGCGCTCGACACCGCCGCCGCGCCGTCCGTCGACGCCGCCGCCCTCGCCGCGGTGAGCGAGCGCCTCGCCAGCGCGGCCCGGCGCCTGGCGCTGATCGCCCACGCCC
>CAYOGE010000012.1:0-86851 GCA_964403525.1 uncultured Phycisphaeraceae bacterium
GGGGGGGGGGGGGGGGGGGGGGGGGGGGGGGGGGGGGGCGAGGGGAAAATAGCAAATGGCAAATGAAGAAGGCCCCGAGCGTCGCTGCCCGGGGCCTTGGTCTTTGGCCTTGAGATTTGCCATTTGCTCTTTGCGATTTGCCGTTTGGCCTCGCATCAAGCCGCAATCTGCATCCCATCGCTCGGCGCGAACGAGTAGTTCGCCCCCCCTCCCCCGCCATCAACGCCGAACTGCACGATCACCGCGCTGGACGGATTGCCGAGGGTGGTGCCGCGCATCCCCCGGATGATGTACTGCGCCCCGCTGCCGGCGGCCGTGGTCGGCACGGTGGCGTCGGTGAACGACGGGCGGCGGTTCTCCGGCGTGCTGCCGGGAGCGCCGCCGATGCTGGTGAACCCCGTCTGCCCGGGGAGCTTGCGGTAGATGTTGAAGAACGCGCCCTTGCTGGCGGCGCTGTCGGTGGCATCCCACGAGAGCGTCACCGCGCCGGTGGACTCAAGCGCGACGGTGATGTTGCTCGGCACGCCGGGCGCGGGGGCCGGTGACGGCGCGGCGGGCTGCGGGATCTGGGCCGCGGCGTAGACCGTGGCGGGTGAGGCCTGCAGCGCGGCGAAGGCCTTGATCTGGGCGACCAGCTCGGCGGCCTTGTTGCGCATCGCTGTCACGGCGGCGCCCTGCGAAGTGGTGGCCGCTCTGCTCGCGCTGCGCAGGGCCTGGGCGTTTGTATACCCGGCGCGGGCCGTCTTCGTGAGCGTGTCCAGCGACGAGACCTGGCCAGCGGTGAGGCCCAGGGTGGTCGGTGCGCTGGTCCACACGGCGACGTGCTCCTCACAGAACTCGATCTGCTCGAGGAGGTTCTTTGGTAAGACGCTACTCATGACTCGGACTCCTTGTGATGCAAGGGCCCTCGTGCACGGCTCGCGCAACAGGCGCGAGACGAACACGTGGCCCGAACCGGTGGATGCCTCCGTGTCGAGAACGCCCCGACCGAAGAACACAACCCACACCCTCGCGGCCCGTCGCAACTCCGAAGAGGTGCCGCCCGAGAAGCCACCCAAGAAGTCGTCACCCGCCGGGCCTCCGATAAGTCGCTGGTCCGAGTTTTTGTGCAATTCGAGTCGCTGACGAGCGGTTTCATCGAAAAGTTCGGCGAGCGTTCGCGGCTGCTGCGCAAAAAGTACCTCTGGCGGCGCGACGATGCTTCGAACCTTCGTGACGATTCAGCGAGCCTTCGTCGCGATGCTTCGCTCCTTCGCGACGATTCAGCGCCCCTTCGTGGCGATGGTGCCCACCTTCGTCACGATTCATCGCACCCTCGCGGCGATACCGCGCTGCTGCTCGCTGCGGGCGGCCGCTCAGTGGTAGCTTCAAGCACAGGTTTCTTGCTGCGGCCCCGCGTCCGGAGCCGCGGAGCGGCGGCTCGGGCTCTTCGGCCCTGAAGGGGCCGCGGGGTGTAGCCACGGGTGAAGCGACGCGGCTCTGCGCGTCGCGCAACCCGTGGAAGTCGAGAGCCCGCCTGCCCCTTCGGGGCTCGGGAGCGCGTCCTGTGCTGCCTCACGTGGGGGCTCGTGTGCGTCATGCCACCAGAACCGTCCACGCCCCCACGTCATCAAGAAAAGGCATTGAGCGCCTTTGCCTTGAGGGTCTTGCTGTGATTCGAGCCGGGCGGTGGTATGGCACGGCGTGGAAGGTGCAGAGCCTTCGGCTGGCTATTTGGCTTCCGGCCTTCGTGCGCTCCGCTCCCGAAGGCACGGCCCATGCCGGTCGGGCCTCTGTTAGAACAGATTGCCTTGATCAATAGGCTTGAGGCCGCCCTTCTTCGGGTCCAGGACCATGCGGGGCTTGGGGGGCTTCGCGCTTGTGGCAGAGGCGGGCGGTGTTGGAGCCGAGGCCTTCGCGGCGGGAGATGGGGCAGACGACTTCGTCGGCTTGGGGGGGGTGGGGGCGGCGGCAGAGGCGACACCCTTGAGCAGCGGCGCATCCGGCTCCGCCTTCTTCCGTGACGAAGTCCGCTTCGCCTTGAGCTCTTCAACCGCCTTCTTCGCCTTCTTCGCGACCGCGGCCTCCTGCTGCTCTTCCTTCTTCTCGATCCCTTGCTGCCTCGATGCCTCGGTCCCTTCCCCTTCCCCCTCGATGATCAGCACACCCTCCTGGTCGGCGGGGTCTTCTTCCTTGATCGCTTTGCCCTCGTCGTTGAGCTCGAGGTCGGCGATCGCGGTCCGCTTCTTCGCCTGGATCTGCAGGGCCTCGTAGAGCTTCTTGGCGTCGGTGCCGTTGATGGCGTTGATCGCGCTTGCGATCTCGCCGATGTAGCGCTCGAAGACGTCGCGGCGCTCACCCTCGCGGCGCATCTTCGCACGCTTGCGCAGGTAGGCGCCCAGCTTGCGGCCGCACTCCATGAGGGCCAGCTTCATCTCCTTGCGGATCTCGTCGTAGTCGGCGATCGCTTCCTTGGATTCGCTGGTGAACGGCACCCAGACGCTCGCCATGTGGATCATGACCACCAGCGGGCCGACCGGAAGGCCGCCGCGTGGGTGCTGGAGGTCGTAGTTGCGCCAGTTGGTCTCGCTGACGGCCTTGAACGACGAGCAGGCCGACTGCTGGAAGAGGAGCGGCACGCGGTTGGCGAATCGGATCACGCGGGCCGAGTCGTCGGCGGGGAGCTGGCCGCCGAAAGCGACCGCGGCCTCGATCAGGAAGGGCCGGCCGCGGTAGACCGCCGCCTCGCGCGACGATGCGGCGTAGAACTCGGCGCGGACGCCCTTGTGCATCCCCTTGAGCATCTGCTGCACGCCGATGGGGGCGAGGCAGTCGGTGGGGGGCGGCGGGAGCTTCGCCTCCATGAACTCCTTGTAGAGCTTCTCCGCCTGCTGCGGCTCGATCTCCGAGGCGCGGGTGCGGCTGGTCACACCTATGGCTTTGCAGAACGTCGAGGCGGTCGCGCTGCTGACGCGGCAGAACTTCTCCTGCAGGAAGGTGTAGAGCGTCGCCCCCCCTCCCCGCCCACCCTCGGCGAGCTCGAAGTCCTTGAGCATCTGCAGCAGCGTGCCGAGCTCGACCCCGCGCGGGTGGGGCTGGATCTCTTTGGTCTCGGGGGGGAGCTCGCTCACGCCGCGGGGGAAGACGACGAGGGTGCCCAGGTCGGTGGTGACGGAAGGGATCGAGGGAGGAGGGATCGAGGCATCAAGAAGAGCCGAGGGGGCGCGAGAGGCGGTTTCCTCCGCGTCCTTCTTCTCGATCCCTTGATCCCTCGATGCCTTGATGCCTCTCTTCAGCAGCGGCACATCGTCCTCATCCTCGGTCGTGCGGCTGGGGCGCACGAGCGTGAACCGTGCGTGCGGGTTGGCGATGGCGGTGAGCTCGAGGAACTCGTCGATGCTGCCGCGCCCCTTCTGGTACTTGCCCTCCAGCTCGATGCTCACGCACGTGCCGGTGGGGTAGGTGCTCGCGGAGAGGAACTCATCTTTGGCGGCCAGGTCGCGGGTGTCGGTGGAGAGGTTGCGGAGCCGCGCGAGCGGGAAGTCGTCGGTCTCCTCGTCGACGGTCACCTCAGCGCGGTTGGTCTTGGTGTTCATCGCCAGCTCGATGTGGTGCGCGGACTTGCGCGCATCGGGCCGGGTCTGGATCATCATCGGCTTGCCGGTGGTGATGAGGCCGTACATGCCCGCGGCTGAGATGCCGATCCCCTGCTGGCCGCGGGACATCTTGAGCCGGTGGAACTTGCTGCCAAAGAGCAGGCGGCCGAAGACGTTCTCAACCTGCTTGCGGACGATGCCCGGCCCGTTGTCGACGACGGTGATGCGGTAGCGGCTGGTCTTGACGGTGGAGGCGCGGTCGGGCTGGAGGTCCTCGATCACGACGGTGATGTCGGGGAGGATGCCGGCCTCTTCGCAGGCGTCAAGCGAGTTGTCGACGGCCTCTTTGACGGTGGTGAGGAGGGCCTTGCGCGGGTTGTCAAAGCCGAGCAGGTGCCGGTTCTTGGCGAAGAACTCGCTGACGGAGATGTCGCGCTGCTTGGCGGCCATCGACTCGGCGGTGGCCCGCGTGCCCCGGCCGCCGCCACTGCCCCCCCGCGCGTTCTTTTTCTTGCTGACGCGTTCCTGCGCGGCAGAGAGCTCAAAGTCCTCGGCGGCGGAGGGGAGGAGTTGGGTAGCGGAGGTGGGGGGCGCTTCCATGCGGGGCCCTTTCTTGTTCGGGCTTGAGTGGCGGGTGGGCTTCTTGCTCATCGCTGGTCCATCAGCAGAAGGCCGGCGGGATCAGCGGACCGGCGCCGGCTGACCAAAAGTAGGCCCGGCAAGGGGCGAAGGGACCGGCAGCGCGGCCGCGGCCACCGCCGGGAGCGGGCCCGCCGCGAGCAGGCCCGTCTTGACCCCCGCGATGGTGAGCAGGGCCTGACGCCGCGACCACCGCCACCGGCACAGGCGCGGCACGGCGGCGTTGCGGACGATCGCCAGCGCCCGCGCATCGCTCTGAAAGAACGGGTTCATCCACCGGCAGATCCGCTGGTACGCGACGATGGAGTCTCGCCGCGCCGCCGAGTACGCGGCGGGTCCGCCGGCGATCCCGTGCGCGAGCACGCTCTCCGCAAGCGCGTGGGCATCGACCAGCCCAATGTTCGCGCCCATCCCCAGCAGCGGGCTCAGCGCGTGGGCGGCATCGCCGAGCACCACCGCGCGACCGGCGTGCCAGCGCGGCATCACCACCTCGCGGTACGCGGCGGCCAGGAGCTGGTCCGGTGACTTGACCTGCGCGGCGATCTCACCGGCCCGCGGGTGGAGCCGCGCAACGCCCCGCTTCCACTCGGAAAGGTCACCGTGCCTGATCGCATCGAAGCGGTCGGTGCGGGCGCTGAAGAACATGCTCACGGCTTCCATGCCGTTGCCGAGCGGGCCGGAAGGGAGCGTGCCGATCAGCCCCGTGGTGGAGTCGTACACCTGCTCGAGCACGTGCGTGTGCGCGGCGGCCGGTTCGTGCGGGCGTTCGCCGATGAACCAGAGCGCGCCCCAGGGGTAATGGTGCGTGCGCGTGGGGATGCCGAGCGAGCCGACCAGGCCCGAGCGCGCGCCGTCGGCGATCACGATGAGGTCAAAGGCGCCGAGCGGTTCGCCTCGCACATCGACCAGCACCGATTCACCCGAGAGGTCTCGGATCGAGCCAACCTCAACCCCGGTCTCTACACGCACGGCCGCAGCGCGGGCGGCGGTGAGCAGTGCGCTGAGGAGTTCGCCCCGGCGGATGCCGACTCCGTGCAGGTCGGGGCGGAGGTCTGCGTAGGCGAGGTCAAGCACCGGCCGACCACGCGGACACGGTGGGGCCGTTGCGTGCATCCGGCGGATCACCGTGCCCGCCGCCTCGACCGCCGAGCGCAGGCCCATCTGCTCCAGAATCGCCAGCCCGCTCGGTTGCAGCAGCAGCCCCGCGCCGACAGGGCTCAGCACCTGCGCCTTGTCAAAGACCGTGACCAGGTGCCCCTGCCGGGCGAGCAAGACCGCGGCCGCTGGACCGGCCGTTCCGCACCCAACGATCCCCACACGCACAGCGGGCATCCCCGAGCCTAGCGGATCGGTTCAGCCGTTGCCTAAACTCGGCCCCTTTCCCGCAAACAAGCCGGGGATGACCCCCCGCACCAGCTACAGGAGCAGACCATGGAAACCACACTCATCATCCTCAAGCCCGATGCCGTCCAGCGCGGCCTGATGGGCCGCATCATCACCCGCTTTGAAGACAAGGGGCTTCAGGTCGTCGGGGCCAAGATGATGCAGATCAGCCAGCAGCTCGCCGCGACCCACTACGAGGCCCACAAGGAACGCGGCTTCTACCCCGGGCTGGTCAAGTTCATGACCAGCAGCCCGGTGCTCGTGCTCGCCATCCGCGGTAACGGGGCGATCACCATCGCCCGCAACATGATGGGCGCCACGTTCGGCTCAAAGGCCAACCCCGGCACCATCCGCGGCGACTTCGGCGTCAGCAACTCGTTCAACCTCATCCACGGCTCCGATAGCCCCGAGGCCGCTGAGCGTGAGCTCAAGCTCTTCTTCGCTCCGGGTGAAGTTGTGAGCTGGCCGCGCGCTGGCGACGCGTGGATCTACGACATGTCCGGCGGCAAGGCGGAGTGAAAGTCCAGGCACTGGCCATTAGCTATTAGGCATTAGCGAATAAGAGAAGCCCCGCGGAGCGGGGCCTTTGTCTTTTTGTATTTCACTGATGCCTAATGGCTAGTGGCAAATGCCTCTCACCCCACCTTCGGCCGGATCTGCCCGATCACGCCGGGACGCTCAATCGCCGCCGGCTGGTTCGGCGCAGCCTCGGGGTGCTTCGGCAGTTTCGCTGACGCCGCAGCGCCATCCCCTTCGCGCACCTCACCGTTGATCTGGTCTGCGATCTCACGCCGGTGGACCTGTACCTCGCGCGGGAAGTCAAAGGCGATTCGCACACGGTCTCCGCGGATGGACGCGATGCGCACCACGCCCAGCGGGTTCGCCGGGTCGCCGATGACGACCTCCTCCCCTTCACGTCGTGTGATCACCAGCATCCGCGGACCTCCTGTCCCTTCGTCCCACCTGCCGCCCGGTGGGAGGGCCTTGTGAATATACCCCGAGCCTGACACTGCGGGCGAATTCATTCGCCAGATATGGTGTCTATTCGGGTAACTCCCGCCTCGGGTTCGCGCAAAGAGTGTCCGAGAACCCAACATTGCAAAAGTGCAGGCTGAAAACTCGTGCGTTGCCGGCACCGCCCCCGGGCCGTGCCCGCCTTCAGTCAACGGCCTGAACGGCCCGGACCTCAGGGATGTGGTCTTTCAGGTTCCGTTCGACCCCAACCTGCAGTGTCACCTGGCTGCTCGGGCACCCGACGCACGCCCCGTGCAGGCGGATCTGCACGACACCGTCGGGGGTCATGCCGACAAACTCGATGTCGCCCCCGTCAGATTGCACGGCCGGGCGGATCAATTCCAGCACGCGCTCGATGCGCCCGATGACTGCGCGGTCAACCGCAACGCCGCCGGCCGCCAGCGGCGAGGCTTCGGAAGTGGTGAGCGGCTTGACAGGCTCTTTCTGCACGCGGTCATGGTACGTCGTCACCCGAGCGTGCGCACGGCGCCCATCCGACCGCCGGCCCGGCATGAACCGCTACCATCGGCGATGCGATCACACGCTCTCGTCGGCGCAGCGGTTGTTCTCTCGGTGGTTGGCGGCTGCAAAACCGACCGAGTCTCCGACGTGACCGACAACAAAGCGGCCCTCACCGGCACGCAGCTCAGCACCGATGAGAAAATCCGGCTGGTCGATCGCGTCGCGGCGAACGCGCCAACGCCGCAGGCGCGGCGCGAGGCGCTCAAGGACATCGCCTGGACCGCAAGCAACGGGTACCGCAGCCGAAACCACGCGATCGACCTGCTCGCCGACGATCCGCTGGACCCGGAGGGGGCCGACACCCGTTCGATGCTCACCATCCTGCTCGGGCCTGAACCCGATCGCGGCGTGATCGACCACGCCTGCAAGCTCGCCGCCGAGCGCGGCTGGACGGACCTCACGCCCGTGCTGGTGCGCCAACTCGCAAGGCCGGGCCTGGACACCAAGGACAAAGACCGTGCGGAGTGGGCCGCGCTGGCCAGGCTCCACCCCGGCAAGCCGATGGAGGAGATCGCGTTCGAAGTCTTCGCCGCGCCCGAGGGGACCGGAACGGCGAAAGAACGTGGCGAGCGTGCCCGGGAGGCGGCGTGGCAACTGCTTACGCGCCTGGACAAAGACGGCTCGCGCCGGCGCACGCTCCTCGCCTCAATGGCTGAGAATCCGGCCCCGGCAATGGCGGACGTCCGCGCGGTCGCCGCGGACCTTGGGGCCGTGCCTCTCACCGCGAGCGAACTTGCGTGGGTGCGTCAGCTTCGCCGGGTAGAAAATGAAAAGTGGTGGGCGCAGGCACGCTCGGCCGTCGCGGCGTTGCCTGCGCCTGCGCGCGAAGGCCTGGCGGTCAGACACGCCGAACCGATCAGGTGGGCGGCCGCCAACGAGCCGACCTGGCTGAGCATGAGCCGCGCTGAACTCGCAGACCTGCTCACGGCGCGGCTGAAGGGGCGGGAGTTCTTTCTTCGTGGTGACGGCGGCGGCGACGCCGGCCAGGGGTCCGAGCGCCTGAGCGACAACCTGAAGAAGATGGTCTGGGGGGACGTTCTGGCGGTGCTGGTTGTTGACCGCGCCGTGCGCACGCCCGGCATGGCCGAGAAGCTCGCGGTGCAGGCGGAAGAAGACGCAAGCGATACCACAACAGAGTACGGCGGGTACATCGGTTCGCGGAGCGCCAGCGGTGACGACGGCCCGTTCACCGCCAACCTCTACGCGCCGCGCCCGACGCAGCGCTTCAGTGACACGCGGTTCGTCGCCAGCGACGAGCTGCTGACCAACGGGGCAACCGGCCTGGCGGTCTACCACTTTCATGCACAGAAATACGCGAACGCCGAGTTTGCCGGCCCCAGCGGCGGCGACGTTGATTACGCGCGTGACTCGGGCCGCTTGTGCGTCGTCTTCACGCCCGTCCGCAAGGGCGGGGTCTTCGATGTCGACGTCTACTTCGGCGACCGCGTGCGCTGCGACCTCGGCGCGATCGGCCCGGGCGGCGACTCCGGCGCGCGCTGACGCCGCCTCCGCGACGGCGGATGCTCCCTCACAGCCCTCACCTTGCTGCACGTGTGCCTCATCGCGGTGTTCGCTTCGCTGGTGCTCCGCGACCAGGGCGTTGCGCCGTTGGTCGGTGGGGTCGGCTACGGCACCCTGCTGTGGCTCGTGCCCGCGCTGCACGCGATGATCGCGCTGTCGGTTGAGCTAACCGCCCGCCGCGCGCTCGCCAGCATCGAGCGCACCGGCTCGCTGCGCCCCGTGGAGACCCTTGACCTCGTCGTGACCGTTTCCCGCGTCGCGGCGGCCCTGCTGACCGCCTCGAGCGTCTGCCTGCTTGGCTTCTACGACGCCGTGCAGTCGGTCACCGGCGATACCGTGTTCTTCGACGAGGCACTGACGGTGCTGCCGTTCCTGCTGACTGTTACCGCCGGCTGGTGGTCCGGTTATCCGGTCGAGAAGCTCCTGCGCGATTCGGCGTTCATCCGTGACCTTGACGACGGGCGACCGGTCTACCCCATGCCCCCGCGGGCCGCGTACACCTGGGGTCACGTGCGGCACCAGCTGTTCATCCTGCTGCTGCCCATGGCGGTGCTCGTCGTCTGGAGCGACACGATCGAGCTGGTCGTCCGCACAGCCGATACGCACTTCCGCACCGCCGCGGCGAACAGCGAGCCGCCCGCCGGGCTGTGGGGAGCGATCGGCGCTTGGATCAACGGTCACCCGACCGCTGCACCACTGGCCTATTGCGGGCTGAAACTCTCGGGGCTCGGGCTCGTCATCGCGGCGGCGCCGCTGGCCATCCGGCGCGTGTGGGACACCACGCCCCTGCGCGAGGGGGATATCGCCAAGGGTCTGCTGCGGATGTGCGAACTGCAGCGCGTGAAGGTCAGGGGGCTGCTGGTGTGGCGCACCGGCGGCACAATGATCAACGGCGCCGTCCTTGGGGTGCTCGGCAGCGCGCGGTACATCCTGCTGACCGACGGCCTTCTCGACGCGCTCCCCGGCCACTGCGTGCAGGCGGTCATGGCCCACGAGATCGGGCACGTCCGTTGCCGGCACGTCCCCTGGTTGACCGCCACGCTCTTTGCTGTCAGCGGGAGCGCGCTGGTGGTGATCAACCTCGGGCTCAAGCTGACGACCGGCACCGACCTCGATCACGTTGAAGCGCACTGGCAGCTTGCGCTCTCTGCGATCGCCCTCGCCACGGCGGTCGTCGCGTTCGGGTATGTCAGCCGGAGGTTCGAGTGGCAGGCCGATGCGTTCGCCGTCAAGCACTTCTCGCAGCACACCCCCCCGACCGACGACGCGGACGCTCCCTGGTCACCCTCGCCGACGGCAACGCGCCCTGCCGTCGCGGCGATGTGCACCGCCCTGGAGATCGTGGCGACGGCCAACCACCTTTCGCGAAGCCGGTTCACGTTCCGCCACGGTTCGATCGCGACCCGCGTGCAACGCTTGCGTTCGCTCGAGGGGCAGCGTGTAGACCGCTTCCCTATCGACGCGGTTTCAAGTCGGCTGAAGCTGGGGATCCTCCTCGGCTGCGTGGTCGTGGCCGTCTCGGCACTGCTCGCCATGGCCTCCGGAGCGCCCGGCCCGTCGTGACACACCCCAAGGCGATCGATCTACGCTTCAGCGTGCCCAACCTCGCCTTCGTCAAGATGCACGGCATCGGCAACGACTACATCTACCTCGATGCCGTTGGTGACCCCGCGATCGAGGCGATCAACGGCCTGCCCCAGCTCGCCCGCAGCATGAGCGACCGACACGCGGGCATCGGCGCCGACGGCCTCATCCTTGTCTGCCAGCCGACAGCCGATGGTCGCTCAGCCGGGGCGCACGTGCGCATGCGGATGTTCAACGCCGACGGTTCTGAGAGCGCCATGTGCGGCAACGGCATCCGCTGCGTCGCCAAGTTCGCACACGACCGACTCAACCACACCGGCCGGTCCATCACCGTTGAAACCGCCACCGGGTTGGTCGAGATCGCGTTGACACAAAACGCCCTCGGGCGCGTCGAGACCGCGTCGGTTGACATGGGTGAGCCCATCCTCGAAGCAGGCCGCATACCCGTCGCGCCGGTGCGCGGGCTCAACAACGACGGATGCGCCATCGACGTTCCCGCCGACCAACTCGCCGTGTTCGCTGCAGGCATCGGCTTCTCGCCCGATTCCGTCGAGCCATCCATGACCTGCGTCTCGATGGGCAACCCGCACGTGGTGCTCTGGTGCAAAGACCCCTGGGCCGTTCCACTCCAGACCGTCGGCCCGCTCATCGAGAACGATTCCATGTTCCCCCGTCGCGTCAACGCTCACTTTGCGGCGACTTCCAGCAAGGGCAGGGTGGTGATGCGCACGTGGGAGCGCGGCAGCGGCATTACCCAGGCGTGCGGAACCGGCGCGTGCGCTGTGGTTGTCGCCGGCGTGCTCACCGGCCGTCTCGCCCGTTCGGTCCGCGTCGCTCTCCCGGGGGGTGAGCTCGACGTTGATTGGGATGAAGCGACCAACCGCGTGCGCATGACAGGCCCTGCCCATGACATCTGCACCGGCACCTGGCCCACGGACCAGCCGCCGCGGATTACGGTTATTCCCACGCTCACCACACAGCGCCTCACCCTCCGCCCATTCACCCATGCCGACGCCGCCGAAGTTGCGCGGCTTGCCGGCGACAAGCGCATCAGCGATACGACGCTCACCGTGCCTCATCCCTACAAGCCCGAGCACGCCGTCGCCTGGATCAGCACGCACACCATCAGCCACACGCTGAATGTCAACACCGTTTGGGCCATCAAGCTGGCGGCCACGGGCGAACTCGTCGGCGCGATCGGAGCCGTCTACAACAGGCACAACAGCGCCGAGATCGGCTACTGGATCGGCGTCCAGCACTGGAGCCGCGGGTACGCCTCCGAAGCCTCCCTCGCCGTCCTCCGCTACGCCTTCGAGCAGCGACAGCCGCCGCTGCAGCGCGTCGATGCGCACCACTTCCTCGGCAACGACGCCTCCGGTCGGGTGATGCAGAAGACCGGCATGACCTTCGAAGGCAACTGCCTCTCCGCGGCTCTCAAGCACGGCAAACCGATCGACGTCGCCCGATACGCCATCACCCGCGAGCAGTGGCTCGCGCAGCAGTCCGCAACACCCTCAACCGCCGGCGCCGGAGCCAAGAAGTGACCCAAGTCCCGCCCGTGAGCACCGCCGAGCCGCTCTCTGATGCCGAGCGGAAACTGACGACGTCGATCATGGCCCGCTGGAGCAAGCTCCTCGCAGACCTCACCGAACTGGTCAACATCCCCACCGGGCGAGCGCCGCACCCCGCCTCAGTCGAAGGCCTCAACCGCACCCGCACCCTCATCCGAGCCCGCCTGGAGAAACTCGGCGCAACCTGCGAACTCATCCCCGGCGACCCCCGCCCCCCCTGGCTCGATCGCGTGGGGCAGGTTTCCGGCCCGTCATATCGCGTGGAGCAGGTTTCCAACCTGCCATCGACTCCCCCCCCAACCCTCGTCGCCCGGCAACTCGCCACCAAGTCCGACCGCCGGCCAATCCTTCTCTCGGGGCACCTTGATACCGTCCACGACCCGTCGCCCGACGCGCCCTTCCGTACCCTCACCGTCTCGCCCGACAAGACCAAGGCCACCGGTCCCGGCGTGGTCGACATGAAGGGTGGGCTCGTCATCGCGATCCACGCGCTCGAGGCCCTCGCCGATGCCGGCTTCAACGTTCCCTTTGGCTTCATCCTCAACAGCGATGAAGAGACGGGCTCGTTCTCCTCCGATCAAGCCCTGCGTGCGGAAGCCTCACGCCCCGACCGGGCCGGCGGCCGCACATACGCATGCGCGCTCGCTCTCGAGCCCGCAAACGGCACCGACGGTCTCGTCACCGCGCGCGGCGGCTCGGGCCAGTGCATGATCGAAGCCCGCGGCCGCGCCGCCCACGTAGGACGCGATTTCGCCTCCGGCCGCTCCGCCACCGACCTGCTCGCGCGCATGATCGTCGCCGGGCACAAGCTGACAGACGTCGCCAGGGGGGACATCGTCAACTTCTCAACCCTCTTCTGTGACCAGCCTCCGAATCAGGTAGCAGACCACGCCGCCGCGTGGGGCAACATCCGCTTTCAGACCAAGGAAGCCGGCGACAAGCTCGCCGCCGCCATCCACCGTCTCTGCGCTGAACGCACGACTCCCGCCGATGGCCGCACCATCACCGCCCAGGTCTCGCTCATCCGCCCCGCCAAGCCCGAGACGCCCGCGACCAACGACCTCGCCCTGCAGGTGCAGTCGATCGCCGCGCTCCTGGGCCAGCCGATCACCTTTACAACCACCTCGGGTGTCTGCGACGGCAACAACCTCCAGGCCGGCCTCGATGGGTGGCACCGCTCACCGACCGGTGCAATCTCGCACGGGTCTCCGCCCCGTGCCCACCAGGCACCCGCCCCGCTCCCCCCTTTCCCCGTTCTTGACACGCTCGGCGTGCGGGGGGGCGGGCTTCACACGCCACAGGAATGGATCGATCTGTCAAGCCTGGTTGAACGGTGCCAACTGCTGGCCATTCTCCTCTTGCGGCTTTCCCTGCCAGCCTAAGCAGAGGGGGCCGGCAGTCAGGCCTGACCGTCTGTAACGGCCGACACTGTCTCTGCAACCCCCCCCCCGCCGTCCCCGCCAAAGCTCGCCATGGGGATCGAAGGGCCGAACCGATATACTTGAACAGCCGCTGTCATCCGCCGATCGGCGACCGCGGAAGTGAAGCGATGGATGGCCAGTCGGCCTCCAGTCGTGCCGCCGAAGGTTGAAAGGACAGGTACGAATGCGCCCGCTGATTCACGTAAACAAGGATGAGCCGCAGGCCCCGGCAAAGGCGCCGGCGAAACCCTCCAAGTCCAAGGAAGCCGTCAAGACCTTGAAACTGGCACTGGCGATCGGCGGCCTGGTCATCGGAGGGGCCTTGATCGCTTGGAATTTCGGTCTTTTCGGCGAGGAGGGCCCCCCCCCTGCTCCGCCACTCCCAGCCGGGTACGGCGATATCGTCCCGGCTGCGCCTGGAGCAAACCAGATTCCGACTGAAGGGGCAAAGTGAGGCCTGCCCTGGGTGCTTTCGCGAAGGCACTAAGGCAGCGAGAACTTTGCCATCGCCCGCATCCCCATCCGGCCAATTCCCGTATGCTCGTATGTGCGTTTGGGTTCTCCAGACGGCGAAGGCGGCTATGCGGATACTGAGGTGATCATCGGGCCGCAAAGGAGAACTGTGAGCAGACCGCTTGTTGCATCCGAAACGGGGATCCCGCGGGAGAGCGTTGGCTCCTTCGCTCGCAGCGGCGACAGCCTCAGGTTCTGCTTTGCGGTCATCGGCCTCTTGATCGGCGCTCTGCTTGTTTCGTGGAATCTGGGGATGTTTGACAGGGCTGCAGTTCGCGCGACCGGCGCGTCGGCTTCCAACAATCCGTTTGCCGAGGGTTCAGTGGCAGACGCGCGTGCGCCGTCAGTCAGAACCGTGAGAACGCGTTAGACAGCCCCGGTTGTGCAGATACACAGGACCTTGCCGATGCCACCGAACCACCGCCAGGCGTTCACGCTGATCGAACTGCTGGTCGTCATCGCGATCATCGCGTTGCTTGTCGGCATCCTCCTCCCGGTGCTCGCGGCAGCCAGGCGCACTGCGCGAGAAGCAGTCTGCAGCGCCAACATGAGCAACCACGGCAAGGCCGCGGCCGCGTACGCATCGGATCACAAAGACCGCTTCGCGACATTCAGTTGGCGGCGTGACATCCCGTACACCGTCTTCGGCAGCAGCCGTGCGTACGGGCCGTACGGCACCGACTACGAAGCGGCACAGTGGCAGGTCGTCGACCTGCTGAACAAATACGCCGCGACAAGCAGCGACGACACCAGCGCACCATTTCCGTACACCGAGTACAACAGCATCTTCCTCGCCGAGTACTTCTCACAGCACATCCCCGAGCCTATCGGCATCTGCCCCGCCGACAGGCAGCAACTGCAATGGGCCGCCGATCCTCAGGCGACGATCGCGCAGTTCCCAGACGACACGCTCAGATGGGCGAGGTCTTCGTACACCGTGCCGCTCGCGTTCTTCGCGGAGATCGATCGGGAGTCGTCAACGGCGATGTTGCGCCTGGCCGACAACTCGTCGGTGCAGGTTCATCCGCTTACGCCGCTTGGCACCCGCAAACTCAGCGACGTTTACTTCCCCAGCCAGAAGGTCATGTACCACGAGCGGTTCAGTCGTCACGCTCGTTTAGCACCCGCCTACTTCACCCACCCCCAGGCGGTCGTCACCGTCGCCGTCGCCGACGGCAGCGTGCGGTCGCTCCACACCAGCGATGCGAACCAGGGCGGCTATGCGCAGGCGGACGGCACCGTCGCCCGCCAGAGCGTGTCCTACCTGCCCAGCACGATCTTCGGCGATCCAGCATGGCCCGACGCAGCGCCGGCGTCCCAGCCGCCTCGGTACGCCGCCACCGTTGGAGGACTCAAGGGCGTCGACTTCGGAGGCCCAGAAGTACTCCGCTAGCTGAGGCCTGTCGTCCGCACCCCTAGGGTGTTCTGGCCATCCAGTCCCCAGAACTGCATTTTCATCCCCGACTGCATCCCGAGCCGATCAGATTCCGTATACTTCAGGGCAGTCCGGGTTCTCTGGACGGTTCTCACGCCCTTCGCGCATCCAAGTGTGGTTGGTCGTTCGGAAGGAGCACCCTGATGGGCTCATTGTTGGATGGAATTGAAGTTTCTCCCGCAGCACACAAGGCCACAAAGGTCGGTGCCGCCTCGACCGATGCAGGCAAGGCGATCAAACTGACGATCGCGATCGCTGGTTTGGTCGTTGGAGGCGGATTGATCGCTTGGAACGCTGGCCTGTTCGGCAAAGCTCAAGTCGGAGCCCAAGAGGTTGACCCGACGGTGCCCCCGGAAGTCGCCGCAGCCCACACCCCGATCACCACCCAGTCCACTGCGCCACAAATCAGCCAGCCCAACAGGCCCAAGACGAACACGAATTTTCACTGATTGTTGACGACCGCGAAAGAGGGGATACACATGAAGAAGCGCCCGCTCGGATTCACGCTGATCGAACTGCTTGTGGTGATCGCCATCATCGCGCTGCTCGTCGGCATCCTCCTCCCGGCACTCGCCCGTGCCCGCCAGGCCGCTCGAAAGACCCTCTCCGTCACGAACATGAAGAACATGCCCACGGCGGTGCAGGCATACATGACCGACAATCGATCGATCCTGCCAATGCCGCGGGCCATCGAATATGGTCCGACCGGCAACATCCTCAACACCAACGGCTGGCCGTGGGCTTTCGGTGGGGCGTACTGCAACGCCCGATTCTCGGGCACTGGTGTCGACACGGCTCCGTCGAACCGCAGCCTGAATCCGTACATCCTCGGGGATGCGATCAAGACTATCGAGTACGGGGTGACGGCGGCGAGCCGAGGTTCCCAGCAGTTTGGAGTGTTCCAATCGCCCGGCGACAGAGCCACAGTCTGGGATTTTTTCTTTAACGGGCACGTACAGCCGGCGACCTTCAGCGGTGTGCGCTCGGGTTACGATGACGTCGGCACCTCGTACCTGATGAACGACCTGTACTGGCAGTTCTGGATTCCTCCCGGCGCAAACCCGCAGTT
This sequence comes from uncultured Phycisphaeraceae bacterium, assembly GCA_964403525.1. Taxonomy (GTDB): domain Bacteria; phylum Planctomycetota; class Phycisphaerae; order Phycisphaerales; family UBA1924; genus JAJTGZ01. The sequence continues at coordinate 16,248 of CAYOGE010000012.1, forward strand.
GGACAGCACCTTTGTCGAGTCCGTCCGCCGGGCGAGCGTCGCCCTCAACAGCGGAAAGTGCAACACCGCAAAGTTCGCTCTCTTCTACGATCAAATCGGCTGGGCGTTTATGCTCGGTTCGACCAACGCCCGCTATATGGGCGAGTTCGGCGACTGGAATCACACAGTGATGGGATTCCTTGACGGCCACGCCGCGGACACGGAACTCGAGCGCAAGATCGTCGCTGGCAACACCTCCTCTGGTCCAGGGAATTACCTTGCCCGCGGTTGGGGCTATATGTACTCCGGGCGCACCACCGCCGGGCAGGACATCCCGGCAACCGAGTACACCATTGTGCCGCCAGTCCCTGCTAACTACTCCGGCGGGCTTCAATAGACTCAGCGCCCAGACAGGCGCGGCCGCTTTCGATCTAGGCTCGTAGACCACATTGGAAGCTCAGTTGGCCGATCCTGAGAGCAAAGACCAGCGGCTTAGAGCCTGTAGCGGCTCTGTGTCACTTTCTTTCTGAGACACGCTCAAGAGGGTCGCTGTTCTCTGCGCGGGCGTGGGTCCGTCACTTGCGAGATCGCGTTGTGCGAACTTATGGACGAACGGTCGTCGAAATACTACGTGCCGATTCACCCGTTTCTCGGCGAGCTCACAGGGGTAGCAAAGTTTTCTTGGACCAATCCTGACGATAAAACGACCAAACGAGTTCTCGATTCATGATGTTCTCTGAGTATGGTACTGAAGGCTCGTACTCGCTCGCTCCGTCTGGCTAGGGCTCTGTCAACGCCATTGATTGCGACGTCGACCTCGACGACTGCAGCGCATTTTCCATCCACTTCAATGTTGACGCGCTATTTCCCGCCGACTTTGGCAAGGCGCGTGGGGTCGTCGGTCCGGGTGATCAGGTCGACAGCAACGAATTCATTGGTTTCATTGATCACTGCTGCAGTGGTGACGCCGATGCGGATATCGAGCAGGCCTGTGGCATTGCGGATTCTGATGTCTCCTATTGAACAACAACTGGTTGGAGCTCGTTGGCTCGTGTTTGGGCCGCACAGTTGAGTGGATTCACCTCCGAGGCTCCCTGGACAGTCGACCGTCCCGAACCGCCGGTCCGGGGCAATTCCACATGTGCAAATTGCAGTCCCCGCGCCCCGGCCACCGATCACACTCGGTGATCTCGGCGACGCGGCGATGCGCCGGGCGAGCCTCTCCTCTCACCGGAGCGCAGCCGATGCAGCAACCAGGAACGGCCAGCGAGGTTCACGACTCCTCCATGCCGCCCGATGTCAGCGACAGCCCCCTCTACAACCATGACCTCGCCCCGGTCCCCCCGCATCGACGCAACTGGACGACCTACAGCTACGCCGCGCTGTGGATCAGCATGGCCCACTGCATCCCGACCTACATGTTCGCCGGCGGGCTGATCGCCGTGGGCATGAACTGGTGGCAGGCGCTGCTGACGATCGCGATCGGCAACACGATCGTGCTGGTGCCGATCCTGCTCAACGCACACGCGGGCACCAAGTACGGCATCCCCTTCCCGGTGCTGGCGCGGGCCTCGTTCGGCACACAAGGAGCAAACGTGCCCGCGATTCTCCGGGCCGTCGTCGCGTGCGGGTGGTTCGGCATTCAGACCTACATCGGTGGCGAAGCTGTCAAGACCTTCCTGATCGCGGCGTGCCCGGGCTTCGCGAGCCTCGGGGGCGACTTCGCCATCATGGGGCTCTCGCTCCCATCGTTGATCACGTTCATGCTCTTCTGGTCGGTCAACGTGGCGATCGTGCTCTGGGGCATGAACTCCGTGCGGGTGTTTGAGAACTGGGCCGCGCCGCTGGTGCTGGTCATGGCCCTGGTCCTGCTGGTGTGGATCGTCTGGCGGGCGGGCGGGGCAGGAACGCTGCTGACCAGCCCCTCCAGGTTCGGCACCCTCGGCGCGTTCTGGCCGGTCTTCGTGCCGGCGCTGACGGGCACCGTCGGATTCTGGGCCACACTGTCCCTCAACATCCCCGACTTCACCCGCTACGGCAAGGGCCAGCGCGAGCAGGCCCTGGGTCAGACACTCGGCCTGCCGACAACCATGCTCGTTTTCTCCGCGATGGCCGTCGTGATCACCGGCGCGGCCCAGAAACTGCTCAGTGGAGCCGACGCCAAGACGCTCTGGGACCCGGTCGTCGTGCTCTCGCACATCACCTCGTCATCACCGCCGCCGGGCATGCAGGAGCCGCTGATCGGGTCCGCCGGGCTTCGGATCGCCGTCGCGCTGCTGGCGCTGGTGGGTGTGGGCGTCGCCACGCTGGCAACGAACATCGCCGCCAACGTCGTGAGCCCCGCCAACGACTTCGCCAATATGGCCCCGCGCCTGATCTCGTTCAAGACCGGCGCGGTGATAACCGGGGTGCTCGGCATCGTGATGATGCCGTGGAAGCTGCTGGCGAACCCCAGCGCCTACATCTTCGAGTGGCTGATCGGCTACTCCGCTCTTCTGGGGCCGATCGCCGGAATCATGATCGCTGACTACTGGATCGTGCGCCGGCGCGAACTGGATGTGCCCGACCTGTATCGCACCAACGGGCGCTATGCCGGCGTGAACCCCGTCGCGATCGCGGCGCTGCTGGTCGGGGTTGCGCCGAACGTTCCCGGCTTCCTCAAGCAGGTGCACGTCTGGGAGAATGCGCCCGCGGCCTTCAGCGCGATCTACACCTACGCGTGGTTCACCGGCGTGCTCCTCGCCGGCGGCGTCTACCTGCTCGGCATGAAGCTGCGCAGGCCGGCTCAGCCCTCGTAGACCTCGTCGACCAGGCCAAGCCCGCCGTCGATCACGCCGAACGCCTCGGCCATCTCCGCCTCGTTGATGCACAGCGGGGGGTTGCACATGATGCCGCTCCCCTGCGTCAGCGTGAAGAGCCCGTTCTCGCGGAAGAACCTGCCGACCTTGGGCATCACCGGGTGGGCGCCGTTGTACGGCACCAGCAGGTCGTTCTTCGCGTTCTTGCGCAGCTCGATCAGGCCGAAGAGGCCGATGTTGCGGTGCGTGCGCACGCACCGGTGCTTCGCGGCCAGGCGCTCCATGTGCCCGCGCATCACCTCGCCCATCCGCACCGAGTTCTCGACCATCTTCTCGTCGATGAGCACTTCGATCGCTGCCTCGGCGGCGGCAAGGCACATCGGGTGGGCGTTGTACGTCAGCCCGCCCCAGAACACGTTCTCGCGGAAGTGGTTGGCGATGCGGTCGCTCACGGCCATCACGCCCAGAGGCATGTACGAACTGGTGAGCCCCTTGGCCATGGTCACAATGTCGGGCACGATCCCCCCGTGCTCGAAGGCGAAGAGCTTGCCGGTCCGGCCCCAGCCGCACATCACCTCGTCGCAGATGAGCAGGATGCCGTGCCTGTCGAGCAGCGCCTTGAGCCCCTGCAGATACCCCTCAGGCGGCGGCAGGATGCCGTTTGTCCCCGTCACCGTCTCGATGATCATCGCGGCGATGTTCTTCGGCCCCTCGTACTGGATGACCTCTTCAAGGTACTGCAGGTTGTTGGCGACGATCTCGGCGTCGTTGCCGCCGAAGGAGTAGCTGTACGGCCGCGGGTCCATCACGCGCACCACGCCGTTCATGCCCGGCTCGTTGGGCCAGCGGCGCGGGTCGCCGGTGAGCGAGATCGCCCCGTGCGTGGCGCCGTGGTAGCTGCGGTAACGGGCGATGATCTTGTGCCGGCCGGTGAAGAGCCGTGCCGCCTTGATCGCGTTCTCGTTCGCCTCCGCGCCGCCGAGGGTGTAGAAGAACGTGTTGAGGTCACCGGGGACGAGCTCCGCCAGCCGCTTGGAGAGCCGCGCCCGCACCTCGGTCGCCATGCCGGGGTATGCGTAGAGCAGGGTCGCGGCCTGATCCTGGATCGCCTTGATGACCCGCGGGTGCCCGTGCCCGATGTTCACGCTCATGAGCTGGCTGTTGAAGTCGAGCCAGCGCTTCCCCTCGGGCGAGTAGAGATACACACCCTCCGCCCGCGCGATCGGCAGCGGGTCAACCTTCCCGGTCGCCGACCACGAAAAGAGCGAGTGCTTCAGGCAAAGGTCAACCATCTCCTGCGAGTTCATGCAAGGCTCCACGTTACTCAAGAATCAAAGGGTGCCACAGACTCCTCCGGCTCGGGGGAGGAGTCTGTGCTTCGGGGGCGAGGGGGGGCATCGGGCAACAGCTACCGCACAGACTCCCCGTCACAGCCCAGGGAGTCTGTGGCACCCAGGCAGTGGTGCCGTCTTGTCCGTTCAACTCATCCACGTCGCGTCCTTCTGCACGGCCCACTTGCTGGTCACTTTCCGCTGGCGCGTCCAGAAGCGGTAGCCGTCCCAGCCGGTGATGTTGCCGTGCCCAAAGAGCGAATCGTTCCACCCGCCGAACCCGAACGGCTCGCGCGGCACCGGAACGCCGACGTTCACGCCGCACATGCCCGCATCGACACGTGCGATCACCCGCCGCGCAACATCGCCGCTTGTGGTATAGACGCACGACGCGTTGCCGTACGGGCTTGCGTTCTCGATCTCGATCGCCTGCTCCAGCGTGCCGACGCGCACGACCGAGAGCACCGGTCCGAAGATCTCCTCTGTCGCGGCCGGCATGTCCATCGTCACGCCGTCAAGAATCGTCGGGCCGACCCAGTACCCGCCCTTGACGCCCTCGGCTGTGCGCCCGTCGAGCACAACCTTGGCGCCCTGCTTCTCGGCCTGGTTGATGTACCCGCGGATCCGCTCGAGGCTGGCGGCGCTGGTGATCGGTCCCAGGTCCTTGCCCGCCACGATCTTGGCCGCTTTCTCCCGCACGCTCTTGAGGATGTGGTCCACCTCGCCGACAGCGATCAGCACCGACGCGGCCATGCAGCGCTGGCCGGCGCACCCGACAAACGACGCCACCACGTTCTCCGCCGTCAGTTCCGGGTCGGCGTCTGGAACAACCAGCAGGTGGTTCTTCGCCCCGCCCAGGCACAGTGCCCGCTTTCCCTGCATCGACGCCCGGCCGTAGACCGCTTTGGCCACACGTGTGGAACCGACAAACCCGAACGCCTTCACGCCCGGGTGATCGCACAACGCCTCGACGACCTCACGTCCACCCTGCACGAGGCTGAACACACCCTTTGGCAACCCGGCATCGCTCAGCAGCTGCGCCAGCCGCAGCGACGACAGCGGCACCTGCTCGCTCGGCTTGAGGATGAACGCGTTGCCCCCCATCAGCGCCTGCGGCAGCATCCACAGCGGAACCATCAGCGGGAAGTTGAACGGCGTGACGCCCGCGACCACCCCCAGCGGTTCGTACACCACCTCGCACGACACGCCCCGGCTCACCTCAAGCTGATTCCCCGCCGCAAGGTTGGGGAGCGAGCAGCCGTACTCCACGCACTCAATCCCCTTCTCGACCTCCGCCTTCGCCTCGCCGTAGACCTTGCCGTTCTCGTGGCAAACGAGCCACGCCAGTTCATCGATGTTCGCCAGCATCAGCTCGCGCAGCTTGTACAGCACCTGCGCCCGCTCCCTCATGGGCCAGCCGCGCCAGTCCGAAACAGCCTTCGCCGCCGCCTTCACCGCGGCATCGACATCTTCAGCGCCGCTCATCGCCACGGTACTCATCGCCTTCCCGTGCCGCGGGTTGATCACGTCCATGCGATGGGTCGAAGTCAACGGATCGCGCCACTCGCCGCCGATGTAATTGCGGGCAGGCGCGAACGGGGTCAGGTCGTAGCTCTTGGCTGAGAATGGGGGGATCATGATGGGCTCATCGGACGGGGGTGGTCAAGTTGAAGACGGTAGCTTGCGCTGAACGCCGCGCGGCTCAACCGCCTTGTTGCGAAGGTCCTGCGCGTACGCGAAGTCGGCATGGCACGGGCGGTCGATGTACCGGCCCCAGCCCGGTTCGGTGGTGAGCTTGCCGTTTTCCCACAGAACGCGGCCGCGGCCGAGCGTGACGGCCGCGTTGCCGGTCACCGTCATGCCCTCGTAAATGTTCGTATCCACTTTCTGGTGGTGGGTCTTGGCGGAGATCGTGCGCGATTTGGCGGGGTCCCACACCACGATGTCGGCGTCACCGCCGGGGGCGATTGTTCCCTTGCGGGGGTGGATGTTGAAAATCCGCGCCGTATTGGTGCTGGTGACGGCGACGAACTCACTCGGCGTCAGCCGCCCGGTGCGCACCCCGTGGTGCCACAGAACGCTCATCCGATCCTCGATCCCGCCGGTCCCGTTGGGGATCTTCCGGAAGTCGCCCACCGCCGCGTTGCCCGGCCCGCCGCGCTTCTGCGGCGTGCAGAAGCAGCAGTGGTCAGTGGCGGTTGTCTGCAGGATGCCCCCTTGCAGGCCGCGCCACAGCGCCGCCTGGTGCTCCTTCGAGCGGAACGGCGGCGACATGACGTGGGCCGCGGCCTTGTCCCAGTCCGTGTTCTGATACACCGAGTCGTCGATCACCAGGTGCTGCGCCAGCACCTCGCCGAACACGCGCTGCCCCTCGCTCCTGGCCCGAGCGATCGCATCCATGGCGTCGCTGCATGAGGTGTGCACCACGTAGAGCGGCACACCGAGCACCTCGGCGATGCGGATCGCCCGGTTTGCCGCCTCCGCTTCCACCTCGGGCGGGCGCGACAGCGGGTGCCCCTCCGGGCCGGTGATCCCCTTGTCGAATACTTCCTGCTGGAGACGGAACACCAGTTCGCCGTTCTCGGCGTGCACGGTGCACAGCGCCCCAAGCTCCTTCGCACGCATGAAGCTGGAGATCAGCACGCCATCATCAACCATGATGGCGTTCTTGTACGCCATGAAGTGCTTGAAGCTGTTCACGCCGTGCTCACGCGTCAGCGTCTCCATGTCGGCACGCACCGATTCGTCCCACCATGTCACGGCAACGTGGAACGAGTAGTCGGCCGCGGCCTTGGCGGCCCAGCCACGCCACTTCTTGTACGCCTCAACCAGCGACTCCTTCGGCGCGGGGATCACAAAGTCGATGATCATCGTCGTCCCGCCCGCCGCCGCCGCGCTGGTGCCGGAGAAGAAGTCCTCCGAAGCCACCGTCCCCATGAAGGGCAGTTCCATGTGCGTGTGCGGGTCGATTCCGCCGGGCATCACAAACGCCCCGCCGGCGTCGATCGTGCGTGAGCCCGTCGGCGCGTCGAGGCCCGTCCCGACCGCGGCGACCTTCTCGCCAACAACCAGAACGTCCGCCCGCCGCTCACCCTCCGCCGTTACAACCGTCCCACCCTTGATGATGATCGACACGGGCGTTCCTCCTCAATGCTTCACGATCTCGTCGTACGCCTCGGGCCTGCGGTCCCGGTAGAACTGCCACGTCGAGCGCGCGGCCTCGATCTGTGCAAAGTCCAGGTCGTGCACCAGCAACTCGTCCTTGTCCTCGCTCGCCTGCGCGAGGATCTCCCCGCGCGGGTTGACGAAGTAGCTGGTTCCGTAGAACTTGCCGATGTTCCACGGCGCCTCGGTGCCGACGCGGTTGATGCACCCCATGAAGTAGCCGTTGGCCACCGCGTGAGCAGGCTGTTCGATCTTCCACAGGTGCTGGCTGAGCCCGGCGGTCGTGGCCGACGGGTTAAAGACGACCTCCGCGCCGTTGAGCCCCAGGCAGCGGGCCCCCTCCGGGAAGTGACGGTCGTAGCAGATGTACACGCCCACCTTCGCGTACCGTGTCTTGAACACCGGGTAACCGCCGTTGCCCGGCTTGAAGAAGAACTTCTCGAAGAACCCGGGGTTCACGTGCGGGATGTGCTGCTTGCGGTACTTGCCCAGGTAGGTGCCGTCGGCGTCGATCACCGCGGCGGTGTTGTAGAGCACCCCGCTCATCTCACGCTCGTAGATCGGCACCACGATCACCATCGAGTGTTTCCTGGCATACCCGGCCATCAACTCGCACGTCGGCCCGGGCACCTCCTCGGCCGCCTCGTACCAGCGCGTGTCCTGGCTGGGGCAGAAGTACGGACCGTTAAAGATCTCCTGCAGGCAGAGGATCTGCACGCCCTTCTTGCCCGCTTCGTCGATCAGGGGCAGGTGCTTATCCACCATCGCCTTCTGAACCTGCGCGATCGGCGTGGTGTTGTCGTTGATCGGGTTGCTGCATTGGATCAGCCCGCAGCGGACGACTTTGCTCATGGTGATCTCCGCGTGGAGCTGGTTTTCAACCTGCTCCGAATCAGACCCGGCAGGTTGGCAACCTGCCCCACGTAAACGTTAGTGCGCGCCCTTCTTCGGGCGGAGCGGTTTCTTCTGCTCGACCGCCTCGTTCCACGAAGTGGGGGGGAAGCCGTTATCGACCTGCACCATCGAGATGCAGTCAGGGACCGGGCACACGATCTGGCAGAGGTTGCACCCCACGCACTCCGACTCGTCAACCACCGGCACGCGCGTCTGCTTGCCGCTGGGGTGGATGCACTGGTGGGCGCCGTCGTGGCACGCGGCGACGCACAACTGGCACCCGATGCACTTGTCGGCGTCGATCTTCGCGACCGTCTCGTAGTTGAGGTCCAGGTCACCCCACTCGCTGAACCCGGGGATCGCCTTGCCGACCATCTGCTCGACCTTCGTGAACCCGTGCGTCCGCATGTACTCGGCCAGCCCGTCGTTCATGTCTTCAACCACCCGGTACCCGCGCAGCATCACCTCGGTGCACACTTGCACGCTCGACGAGCCGAGCAGGATGAACTCCACCGCGTCGCGCCAGTTGCTGATGCCTCCGATCCCGCTGATGGGCAGGCCGAACGCCTTCTCGCGGGCGAGCGCCGCGACCATGTGCAGCGCGATCGGCTTCACCGCGGCGCCGCAGTACCCGCCGTTGGTGCTCGCGGTCGCCACCCTCGGCTCGGGCACGAACCGGTCGATGTCCACGCCGATGATGCTCTTGATCGTGTTGATGAGCGAAACGCCGTGCGCGCCGCCGCGCTTGGCCGCCAGCCCGTGGGGCACGATGTTCGATACGTTCGGCGTGAGCTTCACCAGCACCGGGATGGTCGAGTAGCCCACCGCCCAGGAGGTGATCTCCTGGTTCACGCTCGGCTCCTGCCCGACCGCCGAGCCCATCCCCCGCTCGCACATGCCGTGCGGGCAGCCGAAGTTCAACTCGATGCCGTCCGCGCCGGTGTCGATGGTGCGCTTGATGATGTCGCGCCACTCGTCACGCGTCTCGACCATCAGCGACACGACCACCGCGTGCCTGGGGAAGAGCCGCTTCGTCTCGGCGATCTCCTTGAAGTTCACCTCGAGCGAGCGGTCGGTGATCAGCTCGATGTTGTTGAAGCCGGCCCCGCGCACGCCACGGATGTTGATCGCCCCGAACCGGCTCGACACGTTCTGGATCGGCACCCCCAGCGTCTTCCAGACCGCCCCGCCCCAGCCGACGCCGAAGGCCCGCTGGATCTGCAAACCCGAGTTTGCCGGCGGCGCCGAGGCTAGCCAGAACGGGTTGGGTGCCTTGATGCCGCCGCAGTTTACGCTCAGATCAACCATTGATTGCTCCCCCTTGGCCGCCGCTCAGGGCCGCATGGATCGCGCGGGCTGCCGCTTTCCCCTCCGCCGCCGCGTTGACAACTTCCTTGCCTCCGTTGGCGCAATCACCCGCCGCGTACCACTTGGGTCGCCCCGTGAAGCCGTTCGCGTCGGTCACGATCCGTCCGCGCTCCACACGCACACCCGCCAGCTTCGCAAACGAGTCGCCCAGTTTCGATTGGCCGATCGCCACCAGCACCAGTTCTGCGTCAAGCGTGAAGTCCGAGCCGGCGATCGGCCTCTTCGAAGCGTCAAGACGCGTGCACCGGACCCGCTGAACCTCCTTCGCCCCTTCAAACGCCACCGGCAACGCCCGCCACTCACCGCGCACGCCCTCGGCCTTGGCCGCGTGCCACTCGTGCTCGTACCCCGACATCCCGCCCTCGTCGCCGCGGTAGAGCATCACCACGTCCGCGATGCCAAGCCCCTTCGCCTCGCGCGCGGCGTCGATCGCCGTGTTCCCACCGCCGACAACCACACACGTCCGTACCCCGTCAAGCGGCACGCGCGCCAGCTTCATCCGTTCGATCCAATCGACCGCGCCCAGCACGCCCGGCAAGTCCTCACCTGTAACACCGAGCCGCGAGTCGGCCCCAAGCCCGGCGCCGATCAGCACCGCGTCGTGCGATGCCTCCAGCGACTCAAGCGAGACCTGTTCACCCACGGCCGTGTTGAGCCGCACGTCGATGCCCCCGATCCCCAGCACCCACTCAACTTCCTTGGCCGCTTGCTCCGCCCGCATCTTGTACGGCGCGACACCCGTCGCGTTCAGACCTCCCAGCGACGACCGCTTTTCGTAAATCGTGCACCGGTGCCCAAGCCTTCGAAGCTCGTGCGCCGCCGCGAGGCTGGCCGGCCCGCCGCCGATCAGTCCGACCGATCTGCCCGTGTCGGGCCCCGCCTCAAAGAACCGCCACCCCTCGTCAAGCGCGCGGTCGGTCGCGTAACGCTGCAGCTTTCCGATCTGGATCGGCGGCGCATCGAGGTGGTTGTAGACGCAGGCCCCAACGCACAGCACCTCCACGGGGCAGACCCGCGCGCAGCTCATGCCCAGGATGTTCGACTCAAAGATCGTTCTGGCCGACGCCTTGTCGTTGCCCGTGCTGATCTTGCGGATGAACTGCGGGATGTCGATGGCGGTGGGGCAGGCCTTAATGCACGGCGCATCGGCACAGAACAGGCAGCGGGTCGCCTCGACAACGGCCTGATCGTGCGCCAGCGGCAGCTTGTAGTCGCCAAAGGTGGATTCAGATCGGTCTGCGGACAATCGGTCGGGCATGTGAGCTCCGCTGGTGCGCCGCACGCTTGCCGGCGCAGCAACCGGCAGTCTAACAGAAATCAGGCTCCGAGGGCGGTCGCCCGGCCCCCGATCGGATGTTCTAAAACGAACAGCCCCGGGCCGATGTGGCCCGGGGCGTTACGCGTGAATGGGCAGGCCCGGACTTGAACCGGGGACCCTCGCATTTTCAATGCGATGCTCTACCAACTGAGCTACCTACCCGTCAGGGGCAACGGTACGCGGAGGCCCTCGCGGGATCAAGGCAGTCAACGACCGAGAAGCACGGTCGGTTCCGCCGCCGGCGCAGAAACCAGTCGCGGAACAGGCGGTCCGCATCCAGACTACCCTTTGGATCATGGCGCGGATGGTCTTGCTCCAGCACACCCTGCCCGACGGCACGCACCACTTTGACTGGCTGATCCAGCCCGCCGGCGCCGGACCCGGCTCCCCCTTGGCGAAGTTCGCCGATTCCTCAGACCCCGACGACCGTTGCCTCATCTCCTTCCGCGTCATGGACCGGATCGACCACCCCAAGGTCGCCGCTTTCCCGGCCGATGCACTCCCCCTCCACCGGCGCAAGTACCTCGACTATCAAGGCGACGTTGAGGGCAAGGGAACGGTTCGACGCATCGGCGGCGGCATGGTCCGCAAGGTTGAGATCATGGGGCACGAGCACGACGGTGCCATGGACGCCATCAGCATCCGCGGCAAGTTCACCAGTGGTGGCCAGGGGCTGGAGTACACTTGGGCCGGCGTCCGCGAGGGCGACCTCTGGCAGTTCCGCCGCAGCCAGCCGAACGTGCTGCAGAACAAGTCGACACGCACGCCGGTCGACACCAACCCCCTCACGCGCGACCTCAACGAGGACGGCCCGTGGCTGCGACCGGGCATCTTCTAGCCCGCCAGCAGGTTGGGCGCAGCGCTGGCGGCCGGCCGCTCATCGCTCCGCCCAGCAGAACGCCGCCGGGCTCACCCACCCGTCCTTGTCGTACGCCCGTACCGCAAAGAAGACATTGTCCTTGCTCACCGGGGTGCGGAACTCGGTGACGTTACCGACATCAACGACCTCGCGCCAGTCCGCCTCCGTCGTGTCGCGGATCAGCACCTCGTACCCCGCTACATCCGGCTCGGGGGAAGCGTCCCACCGCAGCAGCGTGTCGGTCGAGAGCTCCTTCGTGACGATCCGCGACTTGCCGGGCGGTGACGGCGCATTGGCCAGGTGCATGAGCGTCGCCACGTTCAGCTGCGCAACCGCAGAAACATACTGCGGATCGACAAACGAAGGCACATCCCCGTAAGGCTTCCCGTTCTTCTCCGTGACGTCGGCGTGCTGGCGGCTGTAGTCCTCGCCCGGCACAGTAAACCGTACCGCCGGAAAGCCGCTCTCGTTAAAGGCCGAGTGATCACCACCGCGCAGAAACCGATCCTGCCGGAAAACCATCACCGGCCGAACACGGACCCCTTCGCGGGCCGCAACCTCGGGCACGAACCGCGCCAACTGCCGGCTGGGTGAGTCGTTCTCGGCCCCCTCCAGCCGGATCGCCGCAAGTTCCGCCGGGCTCGCGTTCCGCGGGACACCCTCGCTGAAGACCCGGACGAAGGGAGATCGGGCTGACGCGGCGTCAAGATCGCGTGATCGCGTGCGCCGCTGGGCGTCCAGGTGGCTTGTCCACACGCGCGGTGACGGGTCCCCCACGATGTCGTTGCTGAGCACGCCCATCACCCGCTCACCCCGCGCGGCCGCATCCTCCGCGTGCCGCCGCGCACCGACCAACCCCTGCTCTTCTCCACCAGTGCACAGGAACACGACGGTCGCGTCCAGCCGCTGCGCCGCCAGAGCCCGCGCGCACTCGAGCACCACGGCCACCCCCGACGCGTCGTCGTTTGCGCCCGGCGCATCGGACGTCGCGTTCATCTTGTCGCCGTTGATCGAGTCGTAGTGACCGACCACGTAGTAACGCCGAGCCTCGGCCTCCTTCATCGTCCCAGGCAGCACGGCAACCACGTTGACAACCCTCGCTCCTTCCGGCAGCCGCACCATGCGAGGGACCGCGAACTCCTCCAGTCGGACCGTCATCCGCCCGCCGGCTGCGCCCGCGGCCTTGTCAAGCTCTGCCTTCAGCCACAGTCGCGCCGCCCCCGTGCCCCGGGCCGGGTCGTCCTCCGACGAGAGCGTGTGGCGCGTCCCGAACGCGCAGAGCTTGTCAACCGTCTCTTTGCACCGATCCGCGCTCACCCCAGCGCGGGCGTCGGCCGTCATCGGTTGACCACGCGGGCCGGCGAATGGTGGCTGGCAGCAGACAAGCGCAGCGAGCGCGAATTGCAACATGTCAGCACTTCTCCTTGCAGGGCAGGCGGAACCCGCGTCAGTGTACCATGTGTCGGATCCCCGTCCCTGCGAATCACCGCGAAAGGAGCGGTCTATGCCCGATCAATCCTCGCTCGTTCATCGATGGGAAACCCTCACGCAGGATAACCCCATGCCGCTCCTCTCCCGCAAGCGAGTGATCGGCGAAAACATGATGCTCTCGCACATCACGCTCGCGAAGGGGTGCCACGTGCCAAGCCACAGCCACGCCAACGAGCAGTTCGCGGTCATCCTGAGCGGCAGGCTCAAGTTCGGGCTCGGTGCGCCAGGCACCAGCGACTACCGCGAGGTCACCGTTTCGGCGGGCGAGGTGCTCCACCTGCCGCCGAACCTGCCCCACTCGGCCCACGCGCTCGAAGACACCCTCGCGCTCGATATCTTCAGTCCGCCCAGCCAGAAGACCGGCATCGACCGCGCCTGACGCGTGCGCACGCCGTCCGCTCGCCGCTCACGCCGCCGCGGCCGCAGCGGAGGCGGCCGCTCGCACCTCCGCCTCCGTCAGCAACTTGCCCTCACTTGCCGCGACGACCGCTGCAACCGCCGCATCACCGGAGATGTTCACCACCGTGCGGGCCATGTCGAGCACACGGTCAACGGCCATCAGCACCGCGATCCCTTCCGGAGGCACCCCGATCGATTCCAGCACGATCACCATCATCACGATGCTCCCGCCCGGCACGCCGGGCGAACCGACCGCGATCAGCGTCGCCAGCATGACGATGCTCGCCTGATCGCCGAGCGTGAGGTGGATGCCGTAGAGCTGTGCCACAAACGTCGCGGCCACCGCCTGGTAAAGCGCAGTCCCCGCCATGTTCACCGTCGCCCCCAGCGGGCAGACAAAGCTGGTGATCTCGTCCGCCACGCCCAGCCTGTCCCTCGCGCACTCCATCGTCACCGGCAGCGTCGCCGCCGAGCTGGAGCTCGAGATCGCCAGCAACTGCGCAGGGGCCATCGCCTTGAAGAACCGGCCCAGCCCGATCTTGTTCCCCCGCGGCGTAAGGGTCCACATGAACGCCGGGTACATCACCGTCAGCACCAGCGCCAGGCCCGCGACAACGACAACGCAGTAAACCAGCAGCGCCCCGAGCACATCCAGCCCCAGCCCCGCCACCGTCTTGGCCATCAGCGCAAAGACAGCGTACGGCGCCAGCACCATCAGCGCCCGGACGAGCAAGATGAGCGCATCTTGAACGCCGTCGCACACCCGTACCACGACGTCCGACTTGCTCCGCGGGATCAACGTGAGACCCAGGCCGAGCACGACCGACAGGAACACCACCTGCAGCATCTCGCCGCTCGCCAGCGCCGCGATCGGGTTCGCCGGCACCACGTCTATCAGCTGTTGCCACACCGAAGTCTCCGAGCGGATCTTCTCCCCTGCCGCGATCCGCGATTGCGCCCCCGCCGCCTGTGCTGCAAGAAGCTCGACCCGCTTGGCGGGACTCACAAACGCGTCCCCGCCCGGTTTCACCGCGTTGGAAAGCCCGAGCCCGATCACCGCCGCGGCAACGGTCGTCAGCACGAACCACGCCAGCGTCTTGGTGCCGATCCTCCCGAGCTTGCGCGGGTCACCCAGGCTCGCCACGCCCACAACGAGCGAGAAAAGCACGATCGGCACCGCGATAAACCGCAGGCACCTCAGGAACAGCTTGCCCGCAAAGTCAGTCAGAGAAGAGGCGAACTTGACCGTCCCCGCGACGACCCCCGCGTCGGCGTTCGGGTCCGCCGCGCCCGGCGCAGGCCGCGTCCCGGCCAGATACGCCGCCGAGTCGTTGACGCCCACCGCCGCCCACGTCGCCGTCGTCCAGAGTTGGTTGGCCACAACACCCGCGATGATGCCCAGCACCAGACCGATCGTGATCTGCCAGTGCAGCGCGATGCCCTTCTTCTTCATGCGGGCAAGATACCAGCACGACCACCCGGTTGCGCGGACCGTCAGCAGGGTTT
Organism: uncultured Phycisphaeraceae bacterium; assembly: GCA_964403525.1. Lineage (GTDB taxonomy): Bacteria > Planctomycetota > Phycisphaerae > Phycisphaerales > UBA1924 > JAJTGZ01. The sequence goes on from CAYOGE010000012.1 coordinate 31,356, forward strand.
GCCCACCTCAGCTCCGCTGCACCACCACCGCCTCTGGCACCGCCGCCAGCAGCTTCTTCGTGTACGGGTGCTCGGGCGCGTGCATGATCTGCTCGCGATCCCCCTGCTCCACGATCACCCCAGCTTGCATCACCGCGATGCGGTCGCACATCTGGTTCACCACCGCCATGTCGTGGCTGATGAACAGGTAGCTCAGCCCCATGTCGCGCTGCAAGTCGGCCAGCAGGTTCAGCACCTGCGCCTGCACGCTCACATCCAGAGCGCTCGTCGGCTCGTCGCACACCACCAGCGAAGGCCCCAGCATCAGCGCCCGTGCGATCGCGATCCGCTGCTTCTGCCCGCCCGAAAACTCGTGCGGGTAGCGTTCCATCGCCGCCGCCGGCATGCCGCAACGCTCCAGCATCTCGCCCGCCCGCTCGCGCGCACGCCTCCGTGCCACCCGAGGCTCGTGCACGATCAGCGGCTCACCGACGACCTCCTCAACCCGCATCCGCGGGTTGAGCGAGCCGCCCGGGTCCTGGAACACGATCTGCATGCGATTGCGCAGCTCCGCCAGCCGCGCCCGCCCAGCGCCGAGCACATCCACCCCGTCAAAAACAACCGTGCCGCCCGTCGCCTGGATCAACCGCAGCACCGCCCGCCCCGCCGTCGTTTTCCCGCACCCAGACTCGCCCACCAGGCCCAGCGTCTTTCCCGCAGGAACATCAAAGCTCACCCCATCGACCGCGCGGATGTGGTCGGTCACCCGCTGCAGGACCCCCGTCCGCACCGGAAAGTGCACCCGCAGGTCGCGAACTTGCAGCAAGGGCCCGTTCATCACGGGCCATCCTACTACCCCCAGCCCCCCTCCCGCCGGGCGCAACGGCTGCGCCCCGCCTGCCGAGGCCCGTCCTCATGGTGAGCTTCCCGCCACCGCTCGGGCCGATACCATCGCCCCGTGAACCTCACCCCTCTGCTGTCCATCCGCGCTGCAGCCCCCGCCGCGCTCGCATGCACCCTCTTGCTCGCCGCGTGCGGCACACCCGCATCGTCGTACAAGAACAAGGGCGACATCTATTTCGACGCCGGCCAGAACCAGGTCGCGATCGAGAGCTACGAGCAGTACCTCACACTCCGCGCCGGTGACGAGGCCGCACGCTACAACCTCTCCAAGGCGTACATGCGTTCGGGCGACTACGCCAAGGCCGCCGAGCACCTGCGCATCCTGCACACCCAGGCCCCGCGCACCCCGGAGTACACCGAAGCGCTCGCCGATGCCCTGCTCGCCGGTGGCCGGCGCGACGAGCTCTACCGTCTGCTCAAGAGCGAAGCCCTCGAGCAGCAGACCATGGACGACTGGCTGCGTCTGGGCCGGTTCGCCCTGCGCCAGGGCGACAAGGACACCGCGTTGGTCGCCCTGCTCGCTTCGGCAAAGGTCGATGCCGGTCGCTCGTGGCAGCCCCACGTCACCCTCTACGACTACTACCGCTCCATGGGCCAGCGCACCGAAGCGGTCCGCCGTCTCCGCATGGCCGCGTGGGTCGCCCCGCGCAACCCCGAGGTCACCCGCCGCATCTCAGAGTCTGGCGCCATCAACGGCCCAACCTTCCCCCTCCGCCCCGACGAGTGGGATGCACGCGTGTTCGAAAATCCGCTGCAGCCGTTCAACCCGTTCGAAGGCAAGGCCCCAGATAGCACGCCCGAGCCTGCCGCAAACAAGTAACGAGCCCGCAATCCTGGAAGGTTGGGCAAACTGGTGACTCCAGGCGAGGTCGTTTTCGCCACACTCGATCGATGCCTTGACTGTGGCACCCTAGGTAATGTATAGTTCATCCGGATATACGGATGAACAAGGCCGCCCAAACATCCTTGGTTGATCGTCTGACCGCTCTCAGCGAGCCGGTCCGCTTGCGCCTGCTGCGACTGCTGGAGAAGGAAGAACTCTCCGTCGGCGAACTCGCCCGAATCGTGCAACTCCCGCAGTCAACCGTCAGCCGTCACCTCAAGGTGCTCAGCGACGGCGGCTGGGTCGTCTCGCGCTCTGAGGGCACAAGCACGCTGCTGCGGCTCGTGCGCGACGACCTCGACCAGGCCCACCGCGCCCTCTGGCACACCGTCCGCGAGCAGATGGGCCCCAGCCCGGAGCTTGACGAAGACAACCGCCGCCTCACCGGCGTTCTCAACGACCGCCGCGGCGACACGCAGGCCTTCTTCGGGCGCGTCGCAGGGCAGTGGGACGGTGTCCGCCAGGAACTCTTCGGCGACCGCGCCACCGTGCAATCGCTGCTGGCGCTCCTCCCGCAGAGCTGGGTCGTCGCCGACATCGGCTGCGGCACCGGCAACGCCGCCGAGGTCCTCGCGCCGCTTGTGGCCAAGGTCTTCGCGATCGACCAGAGTGACGCGATGCTCGCCGCCGCACAGAAGCGCCTCGCGGGCGTGGCCAACGTCGACTTCCTCCGCGGCGACGTCGAGAAGCTCCCGCTCAAGAGCGCCAGCGTCGATGCCGCCGTCTGCGTGCTGGTGCTCCACCACATCGAAGACCCAACACTCGCGTGCGCGGAGATGGCCCGGATCCTCAAGCCCGGCGGTGTCTGCCTCATCGTCGACATGGTCGAGCACGACCGCGTGCAGTACAAGCACGCGATGGGCCACCGCTGGCTCGGCTTCGGCATCCCGCAACTGGTGCGCCTGCTCGGCGATGCCGGGCTTGTCGATGTCCGCTTCTCCGTCCTCCCCTCCGCCGCTGAGGCCAAGGGCCCCGGGCTCTTCAGCTGCACCGCACGCCGCCCGTCCGAGAAAACCACGAACCCCGCGGCCGTTGGCAGGCCGCCACGTTCATAAAACCCGCGCCCCGCAGGTCCGAACCGTTCCTCGCCGATCTCAACCGTCCTCATCCGCTCTTCAAGGCTCACCCCACACGACGTTTTTCAAGGAACCCGCCATGACCACCGCCCCCGTCCGCCCCGCGAGCAAGACCATGAAGCACAGCCCCATCGCGACCGCCTCGGTCGAGCGCGCCCGCAACGGCCTTGAGTACAAAGTCGCCGATCTCACCCTCTGTGAACTCGGCCGCAAGGAGATCCGCCTCGCCGAGCACGAGATGCCCGGCCTTATGGCCCTCCGCGAGCGCTACGCCGGCAAGAAGCCCCTCAAGGGCGCACGCATCCTCGGCTCGCTCCACATGACCGTGCAGACCGCCGTGCTCATCGAGACGCTCGTCGAGCTCGGCGCTGACGTCCGCTGGGTCTCGTGCAACATCTTCAGCACGCAGGACTCCGCCGCCGCCGCGGTCGTCGTCGGCCAGCACAAGGGCGGCACGATCGACAACCCCAAGGGCACGCCCGTCTTCGCCTGGAAGGGCGAAACGCTCCCGGACTACTGGTGGTGCACCAACGTCGCCATGACCTGGCCCGACGGCGACGGCCCCAACATGCTCCTGGATGACGGCGGCGACATCACCCTCATCGTCCACAAGGGCGCCGAGTACGAAGCCGCCGGCAAGGTCCCCTCCTTCAACGCCAAGAGCGAGCCCGAAGAGTGGGGCGTCATCCTCGACCTTCTCCGCTCCGAGCAGGCCAAGAACCCCGGCAAGTACACCCGCTTCCTCAAGGGCATCAAGGGCGTCAGCGAGGAGACCACCACCGGCGTCCACCGCCTCTACGAGATGCAGAAGAACGGCAAGCTCGCCTTCCCCGGCATCAACGTGAACGACTCCGCCACCAAGAGCAAGTTCGACAACCTCTACGGCTGCCGGCACTCGCTGGTTGACGGCCTCAACCGCGCCACCGACGTCATGCTCGGCGGCAAGGTCGCCGTCGTCCTCGGCTACGGCGACGTCGGAAAGGGCTCGGCCCAGTCGCTCCGGGGCCAGGGCTGCCGCGTGATCATCACCGAGATCGACCCCATCAACGCTCTGCAGGCCGCGATGGAGGGGTACCAGGTGACCACGCTCGACGAGGTCGTCGAGACCGCCGACATCTTCATCACCACCACCGGCAACAAGGACGTCATCACCCTCGATGACATGAAGAAGATGAAGGACAAGGCGATCGTGGCGAACATCGGCCACTTCGACAACGAGATCGACATGCACAACCTCTACAAGGGCGTAGAGAAGGGCACGGTCAAGCGGATCAACATCAAGCCGCAGTACGACGAGTTCGTCTTTGAGACGGGCAAGAAGTCGGAGAAGTCGATCCTCGTCCTCGCCGAGGGCCGCCTGATGAACCTCGGCTGCGCCACCGGCCACCCGTCGTTCGTCATGTCCTCATCGTTCACCAACCAGACCATCGCCCAGCTCGACCTCTGGTTCTCCGCAAACAACAAGCCGACACTCTCGGGAATCAAGTACACCGAGAACAAGGTCTACATCCTCCCCAAGAAGCTCGACGAAGAGGTCGCCCGCCTCCACCTCGACAAGCTCGGCGTCAAGCTCACCCGTCTCACCAAGGAGCAGGCCGCCTACCTCGGCGTCTCTCCCGACGGCCCGTACAAGCCCGAGCACTACCGCTACTGATCGGTCGTTACCCGCGACCCGGGCGGAACCAGCCACTGCAAAGAAGAGGCCCGCGCCGACCACGGCGCGGGCCTTTCAAATAGTGCGCAAACGGCTCGCCCGGCAACAGGCACGAGAACGACCGGATCAGGGCCGGTCGAACGCGTCAGCAGCGATCAACCCGCCGTCGGATGCTTCGCCGCGTCAACCTTGCCGCTCGTTGACGACGATGCGTTCGACTCGCGCGCAGCCGCAGACTGCTCAACACGCTCCCAGGCTGCGCGTGACGCGTGCCTGGCCTGCTCCCAGTCAAGCGTCGATTCGCCCCTGGCCTGCTTCCAACCGCGCCCAAGGTCCGCCTCCGCGGTGTCAAACGTCCGCGTCGAGCCGTCCTTGCTGCCGTAGCTCTCCCAGCCGTACCGATAGGCCGGCGCGTACTGGTCATAGCCGATCACCCTGTCGGCGTACGGCCGGCTCGCGTGATTGTCCTGCCAGTACTTCGTCTCGATCGTGGGGTTGAGCACCTCGGCCGTGGCCTTGCCGGCGATGCCGCCCGCTACAGCGCCGACGATCGCTCCGGCAACCGCACCGACCGGGCCGGCCACCGCGCCGCCCACTGCGCCGGCCGCGGCGCCCACGCCGACCGCTCCGATTCCGGTGCCGATCGGATGGTCGCCGGTAACCCCGGCGATCGGGTTCTCCTTGTGCGCTTTGCTGATATCGGTCGCCTTGTTTCCGTTCACGTCGCGAGAGTCTGAGGCCATGAGGAGCTCCTTCGAAGTGGCCCGGGGCTCGACGTCCCGGACCGGGTTTGAGCGGTGCCGTGGCCAGGCAGCCACGGCAACCGCCGTTGTTGCGAACACTCGACCGCGCCTCTGCCGCGATGCCCGCGAGAACGGGCAGCGCCCGCGCACGCTCCGGCGCTGTCGCGCCACCGCGCAGCAGAAAGCGATACACACATCATGCGTGCACCGACGCCCGGCGGCAATGACGGAAACATGCTCGATCGCGTGGGCGCGATGCGGGCGGTCTCAGGCCTGCGCCAGCCCCTCGCGGATCGCGAACCGCATCAGGTTCGCGCGGTCCGCGATGCCGAGCTTCTTCATCATCCGGTCCTGATGACCGTCGATCGTCTTGGCGCTGCGGCAAAGCTGCTCCGCGATCTGCGTGCGGTTCAGCCCCTTGCCTATCAGCCGCAGGATCTCCACCTCGCGCCCGGTCAACGAGTCCAGCAGCGTGATCGGTGCGCCCACGAACAGCTTGTCGTTGCGGCGCGGCGCTGCGACGCGGCTCAGTCCCCCGCGCCTCGGCGGCGCGCCCGGCAGGCAGCGCTCACGCACCTTCGGGCCCAGCAGAAAGGTCCCCGGCTGCCGGCGCATGACCGTCCTGATGCCGCTGACGATGTCATCAAGCTCGTCGGACTTTGCGAAGTACGCGCACACCCCGGCGGCGAACGACGCCGAGACGAACGCGTCGCGGATGTGCGCACTCAGCACGATCACACGCACAGCGGGGTGCAACTGCCGCAGACGGCTCGCGGCCTCGAACGCGTCCGGACCCGGCATCTCGATGTCCAGCAGCACCGCGCTCGGCGCGAGCCTCGCGACCGTCTCAAGCAGAAGGGCGGCGCTCGCGAGCCTTCCGATAACCTCAAACTCCCCATCGATCGCAAACTGGGCCTTGAGCCCCTCGACAAGCACGGCGTGGTCGTCGACGCAGAGAATCCGCACGGCCTCGGACGCGCCGCGGCGTGGGGCGGGTGAAGCCTCTGCGTTGGCGTGCAGGCCGACCCGCGCTGCGCGCCCGGAACTGGGTGTGTATTCGGCGCGGCTCATGTGGTCTCCTTGGGGGGTTCTGCCTCATCCCCACCCCGCGCAGCAAGAGAAATCGTGTGGCGCATGGCCTCAAAGTCGTCGGGTGGATCGATCACCGCGGCCCCCAGCCGCAGCCACCGGGCCCGCGTGCTCGCCGCCGGCTCACCCAGCAGGACCAGCGACCTCTTCTTGCCGCGGGCGTGCCAGCGCTGCGCTGTTTTCAGCGCCGCAGGCGATGGCCGCGTGACCCACACGTCGGCATTGCCCGGAGACGGCTTCTTGCCGCCCCGCAGCCGAAGCCCAGCGCCCAGCAGCACCTGCGTGACCAGAGCGGCCGTCCGGTGATCGGCGATCGACAGCGCCGCCGTTCGCGCGGCAACGCCGTCCGCGTGCTTTCTGCGTGCCAGCGGCGTTGCCGCCCGCAGCGTGAGGTCCACCGTTGTGCCGTGCCCCGGCGGCGAGCGGAGCTAAACCTGCCCGCCCGCCCGCGCCGCGACCTTCCTCACCAGCGGAAGCCCCAGGCCGGTCCCCATCTCCCTCGCCTTGGTCGTAAAGAACGGGTCGAACGCGCGCCGCTGGATCGCAGGCGCCATGCCCCTCCCGTTGTCGCTCACGCTCAGCCGCACGGTCGCGTTGGGTCCGTCGTCAACCGTCTGCGCACTCAGGCGCACATGCGCGCCGCGTCGCCCCTTGGGCGCCGCTTCGCCGGCGTTCACCATCAGGTTCAAGATCGCCTGCGTCAGCCAGTGCGGCGGGATCCGCACCTCCGGCAGGTCACGCGGCAGCCGCACGCTCAGCTTCACGTGCGGCGGCAGCGACTTGCGCAGCAGCGGGCCCATGTTGGTCCACCATGTCGCGACGTTGGTCGTCTCGTCCGCATCGCCCGCGATCCCCGGGCCGTCGGGGTTCAAGGCGAGAAAGTGCAGCCCGTCGCTGAGGTGCTGCAGGTACGCGATCGAGCGCCGCACGGCCCTGATGTGCCGCACCGCGGCGGGCGAGAGCCCGCCGTGCTCAAGCGCGTTCAGCCGCGCCCGCACCGGCAGCAGCACGTTGTTCATGTCGTGCCCAAGCCCCGCCGCGAGCGTGCCGAGCGAGGCGAGCCGGTCGGTGAGCTGCAGCCGAAGATTGGCCGTCGCCAGCGCGCGCGTCTGCTCGGTGATCAGGTGCTGCATCCGCGACCGCTCGACCGTCGTGCTGGCCGACGTGTCGATCTGGTTGGTGATGTCGCGGATGATCCCGATGAAGTACTGCGTCCCCAGCGTCGGCAGCACCGCCCGCGACATCGAAAGCTCGATCTGGATAGCGGTGCCATCCTTGCGCACGGCGCCGCACCGGCGCGTCCGCTGGAGTGAGGCGGTCTAGTCCGCGTGGCGATAGCGGTCCAGGTAGCGGTCGAGCGACGAACGCCGCGGCTCGGGCACAAGCACCTGCATGTTCTGGCCAAGCAACTCAGCCGGCGTCCAGCCGAACACCTGCTCGACCGAATCGCTCGCAGACTGGATGAACCCGCCCGCGTTCATCGTGATGATGGGGTCCAGCGGAAAACGGGCGGCCTCGTCGCGGAGGGCGAACGCGCTCGCCGCGGCAAGACGCTCCGCCCGCGCGGTTACCTTCGACGCTCGTGAGGAGCGTGCGGGAGCGTGTTTGTAGCCAACTGGCATGTGCAAGTGTACTGCCAGCAACCCGCCGCGCCCGCTGTTTCGCCGAATGAACCAGAGATGAGGGAAGTTTCCGCGTAGCTGCCGCAGACCGCAACAGCCATGATCAGCCAGTTGGCGGGCACGGCCACAGGCCCGTAACACAGCAGAAACGGAGGCTCTCGTGCGCAACAGGCAAGCCACATCCGCCGCCGCAAACGCCGAAGCAGAAGACATACGCCTGCTCGTGCAGGCCGTCGAGCGCGAGTTCTGGCGTATCCATGCTGGTAACGGCGTGATCAGCTGGCCCGAGGCCGAGCGCTACCTGCAGCGCATCCTCGCGCACGCCGTCGCCGGCGACGACGAGGCGACGGCCCGCCCGGCGCGGTGCTCTGCGCTCCAGCCCGCGGCGAGCCGCACGCGCATCACTTGGGGGAACGTTCCGCATAGACACAAGCGCCGCGCGCGGTCATGATGCTGGTGATTGAAACCGGCTGCGCGTTGTGACGCGACGCCGCCGGCGACACTCGCGTCCGGCCCTCGTGCCGGACGAACTTTCGCACCCACGGAGCACCCTCATGCTCGGAACTGTTCTCATCATCATCCTGGTCCTCCTCCTCATCGGCGGGCTGCCCCTGTTCCCCTACAGCCGCAAGTGGGGCTACGGGCCCGGCGGCGTGATCGGCCTGCTGCTGGTCGTGCTCATCGTCATGATGCTGATGGGCGTCTTCCGCTGAATCGACCGCTCAACACGGCCGGCGGCGTGGCACGACGGATACCCGTGTCACGCCGCTGCCTCTGACTTGATACCTCGAAAGGGAACACCATGACCATGAACAGACCAGGGCCAAAGCAACAGCCTCAACCGTCAGTGCCCTCTGCGGCCGTTCAAGCCGGTGCTCTCGCCACAAGGCTCTCGGTGTCATGCTTCGCGGCCCTGGCGTGCGCAGAGGCGCTCAACTACGGCCGCTCGCACCCAGGTTCCCGGCGCCTCGCTCTCGCCCTCGACAACGACACCCCCGCCGACGTCGATCGCGAGGCGCTCCCAAGCCGCAAGCCGCAGCCGAGGCTCATGCCGCCCGCGTCAATGTAGATCCCTTTGAAGAAGCCCGCCCGCGCGGGGCAGCGGTGAAGCTCGCACGGCGGATCCCTCTCGACCGTGCTCTCCACCGTTGCCGCACCCACAGCGGCTGCGCGCCACACCGGGGCACGACCCCCGAGGATCAGTGCGTGCGCAGCTCCAGGCGACGCCCTCGAGCCGTCGCGCCGGGCCAAGGTTGATGAGAAGGGGCAAGGCCCGCGTACCCACAGCGCGGGCCTTGTCATTTGCTCGCGCAACCCACCGACGCTCCACGCGCTCCGATATGATGCCCCGCGCTCATTCCGCCGGTCCCGCATCCACTCTCTTCCATCAACTCCATCGAGGGCCCCATGCCGCGAACCACCACCACCGTTAACAAATCAAAGCAGATCAAGGCCACCGCATCCCTCAAGCGTGCCCGCGTAGAAGAAGCCGGTCTCGGCGGCCGCCGCGCCGGCAAGGCCCTCGCCACCACCAGCGTTGCCCAGGCCCAGCGCGATGCCCGTAACGCCAAGCCAATCGCCGCGGCGAAGCCCAAGCCCACGCCCGCCAACGCAAAGCCCGCTTCCGCGCCAAAGAAGAAGAACGCCGCACGCTCGGCCCTCCTCATCGAGGTCCGCACCTCCCACACCGTCCCCGGCAGCGCGAGCCTCGATGCCCACGTTGAGTCGGTCATCTCCGGCACGCTCTCGCGATTCTTCGAGCGCCTCACGCGCATCGACGTCTACCTCAACGACGAGAACGGTGCCAAGTCCGGCGGCAGCGACAAGCACTGCCAGATCGAGGCGCGCCCCGCCGCCAGCAAGCCCGTCTCCGCCTCAGCCAACGCGGCAACCATCGAAAAGGCCCTCACCACCGCCGCCGGCAAGATGAAACGCCTGCTGACCACCAAGTTTGAGAAGCGCTCGCGCCGGTAGGCCCGCAACCGCTCCGGCGATCCGTGCTGAGCCACCACCCGTTCAATGGGCTTGGCCGATACCCATCCCGGCGGCACATCTGATAGGCTCGGCTCTCAGCAGCCGCGGCGGTCCTCCACCCGGCGCATGTGAAGGATCGGCCCCATGAACACCCACCTTGTTGCAGCATGCCTCGTCGCCGCGGCCCTCGTCTGCCCGCCGGCTCTGGCGCAGGAGTCCCACAACAACAGGCCTCCCGTGCCGGATCTCACCCAGGGTGGCCAGCCCAGCAGCAACCACACCTGGACGCTCGGCGCCACCGGTGCCCGCGGCTGGTTCTGGAACTGGAAGCTCGCCTCGGGCGTCCAGAACGACGATGCACGCCAGATCCTCATCACCGATGTCGCCGAGGGCTCGCCCGCCGCCGGTCTCCTCAAGCCCGGCGATGTGATCCTGGGCATCGACGGCCAGCCGTTCCGCAGCGATGCGCGCTGCGCCTTCGCCCAGGCTGTCACCGACGCCGAGACCGAAGCCCGCGCCGGCGTGCTGAAGCTCCTCCGCTGGCGCGACGGCCAGACCGACGACATCCAGCTCAAGCTCCGCATCCTCGGCGCCTACACGCCCACCGCGCCCTACGCCTGCGAGAAGTCCAGGCTCATCTTCGAGCAAGGGTGCGAGGCGATCGCCAGACGCGGCTTCAAGAACCGAAACGGCAAGGTCCAGATCAGCATCGCCAACGACATGAACGCCCTCGCGCTGCTGGCCCTTGTCGCCAGCGGCAACGAGGCCCACCGCCCGCTCGTGGCCGAGTACGCCCGCGCGGTCGCCGACTCGCGACCCGGCGGGCTCGAGTCCTGGGGCTACGCCTACGAGACGCTCTTCCTCGCCGAGTACGCGCTGGCGACCCGCGACCAATCGGTGATGCCCGGCCTCAAGCGCCTCACCCTCGACATCGCCCGCGGCGCCAGCGCTGTGGGCACCTGGGGCCACCGCTTCGCCGCTCCCTCGGGCAACCTGAACGGCTACGGCTGCATGAACCAGCCCGGCATCCCCCTCACCCTCGCAATGGTCCTCGCGCGTGAGGCCGGTGTGAACGACCCCGACCTGGACAAGGCGATCGCCATGGCGAGCGCCTTCCTCCGCCAGTGGGTCGACCGCGGCGCCATCCCCTACGGCGACCACGACGCGTGGCCCTGGCACGAGGACAACGGCAAGTGCTCGGGCGCTGCCGTTCTCTTCGACCTGCTGGGCGATCGCGAAGCCGCCGCCTACTACGCACGCATGGCCACCGCCGCCTACGCCGAGCGCGAGAGCGGGCACACCGGCAACTACTTCAACATCCTCTGGGCGCTCCCGGGCGTCTCGCGCTGCGGGCCCGCCGCCACCAGCGCCTACTTCAACCAGGCCCGCTGGTACTACGACCTCGCCCGCGCCTGGGATGGGAGCGTCGGCTACGTCGCCATCCGCGGCGAGAACTCCTACGAGAACTGGGACTGCACCGGCTCATACCTGCTCGGCTACGCCCTCCCCCTCAAGAGCCTCTACATCACCGGCCGCCGGCCCGGCGCTGCGCCCGTGCTCACCCAGACCGAAGTGGACGAAACCATCGCCGCGGGCCGCGACTTCTCCTTCTTCGACGCCGACCGCCACCTCTGGTACGCCGACCGGCCGACCGAAGCCCTCCTCGCCGGGCTCTCGAGCTGGTCGCCCGCCGTCCGCCAGCGCTCCGCCATCGCGCTGGCCCACCGACCGGGAGACTTCCTTCCGCAACTTGTCGAGCTGCTCGACGGCAACGACCCCCACGGGCGCTACGGCGCCTGCGAAGCGGTGGCGAACCTCGGCGCAAAGGCCGATGCGCTCGCCCCGCGCATCCGCGCTCTGCTCAACGACCGCGACCCATGGCTGCGGATGCTCGCCGCCCGCGCCATCCCGCGCATGAGCCAGACCATCCGCAGCGCCGCCGTGCCCGACCTGCTCAACGCGGCCCTGATCAACGACCCGAGCGACCGGCGGCAGCGCCTCGCCGGGGAGGTGGCCAAGGCCCTCTTCTCGCTCAGCCCCGGCACCGGCGAGCCCGCCCCCATCCTCGCCAGGTCACTCGACGGCGTCGACCGCCCGCTCCTGCACGCCGCGCTCAAGCGCGTCATCTCCAACGAAGATGGCCTCATCCGCGGCCTCGCCGCCGGCATCTACCCGTTGCTCACGCCAGACGATGCCCGCGCTATCCTCCCCGAGTTGGTCAGCGCCATCCGAACCAACGCCCCAAGCGGCGAGATGTTCCGCTACGGCGTCCGCTACAACGGCCTCGACCTGCTGGCCCGCCTGCGGATCACCGAGGGCATGGCCCTGAGCATCGACCTCATGAACGAGTTCGAGTGGGGGAGCGAGGTCGGCCGCTGCATCCGCCCGCTCCGCGCCTACGGCGGCGCTGCCCGCCCACTCATCCCGCGACTGCACGAGACCATCGCCGCCATGCGCGCCGACGTCAAGGCCAACAACGGCGACACCAAGAAGCTCGACCGCGACATCAAAGCCATCGAAGGGCTCATCGCCGCGATCGAGGCCGACACCAACCCCGCCCCCACACAGAGCATCGAAGCATTCACCGCCGCGCGGCCTGCTCCTCCGCTTCCCTGATTGCCCAAGAAGGGAACAGCCGCGGATCAACGCGGATCAACGCCGATCAGCAACAACGGCCCCCACGAGCCCCGAGCGTGAGCGAGCGGGTGCGCATACAGCAACGCCGGCGCGTGACACGATTGAGGCCACACCCTTAGCGCGTGCGGCTGGTCTACAACGTGTTGGCATCAGCCGCGCGGGCGTCAGGTGGTGCGCCTGCGGCGCCCCGCTCCGGCCGCCAGCGCCCCCAGCACGAACACCGAGCCGGCGGCCGGTGCTGGCACCGTCAGCGTCACGCTGTCAACCCGGTTCGTGCCCGCCGCCGCGACGGTCTGCAGGCTCACCATGCGGAAGACCAGCAGCGCCTGATTGTCGTACGCCGCGGGCAGGTTCACAGTGAAGATGTCCATCGCCACCGGCACCCCCGGGCTGCTCCAGCCCGGCCCCGACAGCACCCGCACCGAGTAGCCCGGCAGCAGCGTCACAAAGCTCGCGCCGTCGGTGCTGACGGTGAAGTCGAACAGCTCCGGCCCCGTCGGTGACCGTCCCTGGCTCCAGCTGAAGGTCAGCCCCGCGTAGCCGGTCGAGCTGGTGCGGAACTCGAAGTAGTCGCCCGCATCCCACCCGTTGGAACTCATCGACTCCGGCGTCCCGTTGCCGGTGGGGTTGCTGATCGTGCCCCCCGTGACGGCGAACGCGTTGCCCCCCAGCGTGCCCCCCTCCGCCGCGTGCGGACCCGCCGTCGTGGGGACGCTGGTCTCGAACGTCCACTCCGCCAGCGTCACCTGCCCGCAGGCAACACCCGCGCCCGCAAGCAACGCGGCGATCGAAAGGGTCATCGTTGTCAACATGCTCTCTCTCCTGGCGGTAACGGCCCGCACCCCGAACTGCGCATCCACGCCCGCGCGCGGAGAGGTCGGCTCACGTCAGTATGCCCTCTTCCGCCCCCTCTGTCAAGGGCGTTTCTTCCGCCATCCCCGCCCCGTCGAGCATCCGAGCCAGCCACGGATGAACGCGGATCAGCACGGATCGTGCCTGCCAGCCTCGTGGCCTATGAGGTGATCGAGGGCAGGTCCTCCGCCCCCTGCGCCAAAGTGATCTCGCGCCATCCACACCGCGCAACCGCACGCTCAGCGCGAGCGGCGGCGACGGCCCAGCGCGATCATCCCGGCGACCAGCGGCGCTGCCGAGTGGGGAGCGGGGACGATCAAGAGCCGGAAGATCACCGTCTCGTTCACGTCAGCGCGAGGGTCCCAGATGCACCCCAGCGCGGGCATCCCGTTGTAGTCCGGGGGAAGACCAAACGAGATCGTCGCGGTCCCGTCGGTCGCGGGCACCCATCCGCTCCCCCCGCCCGAACCGCCCGCGTTGGCGGCGGCGATGAAGGCGTTGATCGCGTTCTGGTCCGGGTGCACGAAGTCGTTGGGCCCGGCGTTGTATGACTCCCACCCCATGCCCGGCAGGATCGCATCGAACGAAGCGCCGCCGTTGGTGCTGATGTACCCGCCCAGGCCGAACACCGCGCCGTAGTCCGACACGGCCACGTAGATGTACCCGCTGGAACTGAAGACGGTGCTGAACGACTGCACCTGGTTCCAATCGTTGGCCCCGGCGAGGTGGGTCACGGTGCCGCTCGCGGTGCCGGTGAAGGCATCGAACTGGTTGTCACCGGAGATGAACCCCTGAACGTTGACCTGCGCCTGCGCTGCGCTGGCGATGCACGCCCCCGCCGCCAGCACACCGATGGTTCGAATGGACATACGCACTCCTTACTTGCTTGACCAGAGCGAGCGCCACCGCCCGACCCGTGACGACACGACACCGTCAGACTACCTCTTATTTCCAATCTGTCAACCCGAATTGTGCAGGAATCACCGGATGCAGCGCCGATCGCCACCGGCCGCCGACCGTCACCCATGTGAACATGGGAAAGACGGGCAAGGAGCGGAGGGGGGTGGGGGGCGGGGGGGTGGTGGGAAAGGGAACGTGATGCTCAGGCTCCCGTGCCCCGCGCGATGACCCCGAGCATCCGAGCCAGCCGCGGATCAACGCGGATCAACGCGGATCAGCAACAACGGCCCCCACGAGCCCCGAGCGTGAGCGAGTGGAGCATCCGGCCCCCACGAGCCCCGAGCGTGAGCGAGTGGGGCATCCAAACCAGCCACGGATGGACACGGATCAGCACGGATCAGCAAGCCTCTCACCTCAACTCCCCCGCCCCCAGCTCTGACCGACTTCCCTCCGCGCCCGCCGACAACAGACCGGCGAGCGTGAAGCCCAAAGGCACACTGAAGTTCCCGAGGGGGGCGGCCATTTCATCGAGGGCGAATAGATCAGTCCCGAACCTCGCGGACCCTCAGGGTCATGTCTCCCACGGTAGCGATCGTGTGCGTCGCATCGGTGCTGCCGTGTCTGAGCACGCGGAGGACGCCGCCGTCATGCTCGTGACTGGGGTCTGATTCTGGCGGAACGTACAGTTCGCCCATCAGCCATGAGTGGTCGCGTGTCCGTAGGCGGAAGCCGTAGTGGCCCTTGCAGACGCCGACCCAGAATCGAGCTTGCTCGCCGCGCTCGACGTTGAACTTCAGCGATGCAAGATCGCCACCGATGGCGCCCGACCATGGTGAATCAGCGAGCCGTCGCCAGTGTTTTTCAATCTTCTTCTCAATCTCACCAGAGGGGATTGGGCCAGGCGCAGGCTCAAAGGGTGGTTTGCCGCTCCCGAGGTTGCGGATCGCGGCTTTGATGCAAAGCAGCAACGGTCCCCCCTCGGGAGAAGCGATGTCGATTGCGCCACCAGCCTCGCTCAGTTCGGATTTTAGAACGGTGGCTGCGTCCAACACTCGCCAATTGGGATAGGGCGCAGCGAGGTACCGCGACAAGGTAGATTCTGCACCACCGTCGGCGTTTCGCCCGCTGTTGATTAAATCGGTCGGAAGAAGAATCTCGCACGTCTCTTCGAACACATAGGCGAGTTTCTCATTATCACCATCGTCCCGTGTTGTCCCCCGCCGTTTGGCACTATTGCTCCCGGCCGGCTGTGCCCACAAAGCACGGGAGGGGCCCCTGCTGAACGCCCACGAAATCGCGCCGGGCGGATCGGAATCGCGGTACCTGCCGGACCCGGGCTTCACGGGCAGGTTCTTGAGCACGCAGCGCCCGAGAATCACATCGACCAATCGCACCTCGTAGTCGAACTCATCGCCTGAGCCCGGACCATGGTTTCCAATCTCCACGACAATGCCAGGAAGCTGGTCTCCGCGCTTTGCGACTACGGCCTTGTACCAGCCGTCTTCCGCAAGCAACTCGGCCAGATTCAGTTCCCTCTGTGCGATCTGGCAATCCGCGAGCGCCCTGTTTCCTGTGGACTCCATCAGGCCCCTGATCCGGCTCTCGGTATCGATCGCCATGCGGTCGAGCTCGGCGATCTGCCGATCTAACTCTTCGATCTTCGTTGCGATCGACTCCACCGCGAGGCCCTTGCCCGCGGCCTGTGCCTGAAAACTCGCCTCTTCTTGCCGCTCGGCGCGAAGGCGAGTCTGCAGGACACCGTCCTGTTCTTTCTTGCGCCGAAGTTCGGCGACCGGTTCCAATGCAGACTTAGCCGCCTGCAGCCGGTCTGTGAAGTACGCAACAAGATCGATCGTCATCGCTTCCCCGTTCGCATTTCGCACAGGAGACTTCACCTGAACACTCACGTATTCGGGTAATGCTATGTACCCGCGGTGGGTGGCTGAGGGCATGGCAATGAAGGTGGTGCTCTGACCGACTTCCGTGCGCCTTTTGCCCCCCCGCCCCCCGCGAACGCCGTTTTCTGCGGGTGAATGGGACTTGCCCCTCAGAAAACGGCGTTTTCTGAGAAAAAACGTCGTTTTCTGCGGGTGAATGGGCTTTGCCCCTCAGAAAATGCCGTTTTCTGAGAGAAAACGTCGTTTTCTTCTGGCGAACGCCTTTGTGCCAAGAGAAAACGCCGTTTTCTTCTGGCTAAATCGCGTTTTTGGAAGGGTGATGGGCGGGTGATGGTCGCTCCTTTGCGTGCAGCGCGGTTCTTATCGGCACCGCCCGGTTCTGGTGGGCGTGCGGAGCGAGCTGCGCACTTTCTGCGGGGGTGACGGGCACACCGATGCGGAGATTGTGCGCGACGCGCGGATTTTCTGCTCATGTTGGCTGCGCGGGGCAAAGTGCGTGCGCGGATTGGCCGACCAACTCGGCAGGCCCGGCGTCAGTCCGGGCTCCTCTCACCCTGAGGCCCTTCACCCGGCCTCCCGCCTCGCGCTCCGTGAAGTTGGATCGTTTGGAGACACCACCATGTCAACACTCAACCCGCCGTCACCGTCACCCCGCGCCCCGTACCTCGCCTGGTGCGCTGCGCACGCACCCGTTTGGAAAAACTCGCCAACCCTGATCGGGCTCAGCGCCCCGGTTGCCACGGCTTACGACACCAGCGTCGCCAACGCCAACGCGAAGGTCGCCGCGATGGAGGCCGCCAAGACGGTCTACCACAACACCGTCGTCGAGGCCGCCACCGCGATGCGCGAGCTGCAGGCCAACACCGGCAACAACATCCGCACCATCCGCGCCTTCGCCGAGGTGCAGGCCAAGCCGAGCACGGTCTACGCCATCGCACAGATCGACCCGCCCGCCACGCCGACGCCGATGGCGCCCCCCGCGCGCCCGACCGACTTCACCGCCAGCATCGACATCGACACCGGTGCGCTGGTCATCAAGTGGAAGGCGGCCAACCCCGGCGGCAACACCAGCTACACCGTCAAGCGCCGCCTCAACTCGACCGGCGCGTGGATGCTCATCGGCGTTGCCGGCAGCGACAAGACGTTCATCGACACCTCCTTCACCGCCGGGCCCGACAGTGTGCAGTACATGGTGCAGGGTGTCCGCAGCGGCATCACCGGCCCCAGCGGCAGCGTCTCGATCAACTTCGGTAATCCCGCTGGCAGCTTCTCGATCACCTCGTTCGACGAAGGCGACGCGAAGATGGCTGCTTGAGGAAAAGCGAAAAGCGAAAAGCGAAAAGCGAACATCAAGGCAGTCAACTCACCCCGGGCGGCAGCGCTCGGGGTTTTCATTTCCGCTTTTCGTTTTTCGCTTTTCGCTTTGCCCTTTTCCCCTCTCGTGACTCGTTACTTCTTCCCGAGTCCAAGCCGCTCCATCCCCGCCTTCACCACCGGGTGCTGGTGGAAGAGGCGCCAGACCAGGCCGGTGCGGGCGTTTTCGATCGCGATCATCATGGGGAGCTGGTCGATGGCGAGGTGGTCGGGCGCGACCCACTGCGCGGGGGCGTTGTAGGCGTCGGCGAAGCCGTGGCCGCCAGTGGTGGGGTCTTGCCAGAGCTTGGCGAGCGCGGGGGTTGTCTGGGCGAGGTGCTTGTAGTGGCGCAGGGCGCTGAGGGAGGCGGTCGGCTCGAAGAGGATGCTCATGCCCGCGGCGTAGGGGGCGATGGAACTGTCGCCCGGGTCGGTCGGCTTGGGTCGGTACCAGGAGAAGTCGTAGAGGAGCCGCGCGCCGGTCATGGCGGTCTCGTCGAGCTCGGGGAAGCAGCCGGCGACCTGGTAGCCGCTGGTGGCGCCGGCGCGGTCGGGAGGGGGGGGGGGGGGGGGGGGGGGGGGGGGGGGGGGGGGGGGGGGGGGGGGGGTGCGGTCGCTGGCGGTGAAGCCCCAGGCGTCGGGGCCGAAGGGTGAGGTGGGGTCTTGCTTGTGGAGGGCGATGGCGCGGGCGCGGTGGAGGTTGGTGGTGCGGCGGGCGTTCTCCCACCAGTCGACGCGTGCGCGATCGGCGATGTTGAACGGCGCTGCGCTGGGGTTGTCGGGGCCCATGGCGCTGTAGTTGATGAAGAGGTGGGAGAACTGGTTGGTGAAGAGCGCGCCAGACCAGGGGAAGTAGATGAGGCGTGCTTCGTCGGAGCCTTTGGGCCCGAGGGCGGCGTCGGCGCCGATCTGGCGGCGGAGGCGGTAGTAGGTGTCGGTGGGGATGCGCTTGGCCGGGTCGGGCGCAGCGATCGCGAGGAACGTGGCGAGGCGGTGCTCGCAGCCGGCATCGTGCCAGTAGTAGGGGAGGAACGTGCCGGGGCCGGTTGGGTTGTGCTTCAGGTCGAGGGGCTTCCAGCCCAGCGAGAGGAAGCCGCGCTCGAAGTCGCGAGGGGGAGGGGTGCCGACGTCGTAGAAGGCGGACCAGTCGGCGCTGGCGACGATGGAGTCGGCGAGGGTGGCGGTGTCGCCGCCGAAGTAGGAGGAAGCGACGATGCAGCCGGAGAAGAAGAGGGCCGAGTCGATGGTGCTGACGACGTCCTCGTAGGCGATGGGGGAGAGCTCGCCGGTGTCACCATCGACAAAGTGCTGGTACATGCCGAACTTGCGGGAGGTCCTGGTGTGCGCGAGCGTGCGGAGGATGGTGTCGACGCGCTTCTGGGCATCCGCGCGCGAGATCCAGCCGCGTTCGACGGCGATGGGGAAGGCGGCGAGCTGGAAGCCGACGCCGGCGATGGAGATGTACGGCTTGGAGTCGCGGTCGGGGACCATGCCGGAGGTGGCGTTGGCCGCGTGCATCGCCCAGTTCCAACCGCCGCGCTGGATGAGCGTGAGGAAGGCGTCATCCTCGGGCGAGAAGGTGAAGGGGGGGCGAGGGGTGTTGGGAGGAGAGGCGATGACCACCGCCGCGGCGGGCGATCCATGCTTAGTGGTAGATGCGTGAGTGAGCGGCGAAGGACCCGCAGCGGGCGCATCCGCACGCGCCATCCCCACTGAGCCCCCCCCTCCTGCACACCCTCCCGCGAGCAGCGGTCCTGCACTGAGGGCAAAAAGGAAAGCTGTTGTAATGGCTTTCATGAGGGTAGAGTGTACGGTGATGCGGGTATGCTGGGCCGGGAGATTCCACGCGGCAGCGGTTACAGCCGGTGAGAGCGGTGATTGAGCGGAGCGGTTCTGCCCGATTGTGAAGAACGGTTGAATGCAAGCGGTTGATGGGCGGGCATCTGCCCATCGCCTCAGGGAGCGCGTGTGACACGAAGGAAGAGCCCAAGCCCGTTCAAGACGACGACCTCGATCCAGGATGTGGCGCGGCTGGCGGGCGTCTCGACGGCGACGGTGAGCCGCGTGCTGAACACGCCCGACCTTGTCGCCGTGGAGACGGCAGAGAAGGTGCGCAAGGCGGTGGCGGAGCTGAAGTACAAGCCCAACCTCTTCGCCAAGGGGCTGATGACGCGCAAGAGCCAGGTGCTGGGGATCGCCCTGCCCGACCTGCACGGCGAGTTCTACTCCACGCTGCTCCACGGCGCTGACGATGAAGCGCGCCGGCACGGGTACCAGCTGCTGGTGAGCACCGATGCGCGGCGCAACGGCGGAGGGGGCATCGACGGCGCAGGAGATGAGGAGGGCGCAGCGCAGCTCGACCTCACCTTCGGCATCGTCGAGGGGATCGCGCTGATGATCACCCAGCCGCAGGATGAGCTGGTCCGCCGCGCGATGGGGACGGGCCTGCCGCTGGTGGTGATGGATTCGGAGGTGCGGGCGCCGACGGTCGATTGCGTGCTGGTGGACAACGTGGTCGGCACCGTCGAGGCGATGGCCCACCTGGCGGAGAAGACGCCCAAGGACCGGATCTATTTCGTGGGCGGGCCGGAGGGGAACTTCGACACGCGGACGCGCGCGGAGGCGTTCATCACGACGCTCAAGGGCTTCGGGCGCGCGCCGGGCCCGATGCAATTGGCGTACAAGGAATACAGCGAGGCCTGGGGGTACGAGTGGGCCCAGCAGATGAGCCGCGAGGGGGGCGCGGGAGGCGGTGTGGGGGGGCGACTCAAGGGGAGCGCGGTGCTGTGCGCCAACGACGACATCGCGGTGGGTGTGCTGCAGGCCGCGGAGAACATGGGCCTGCACGTCGGCCCCGGCGATGACGGTGTGCGGATCGTCGGCTTCGACGACACGCGGATCGCCTCGATCGTGCGCCCCAAGCTCAGCAGCGTGCGCGTGCCGCTGATCGAGGTGGGCGCAGCATCGGTGCGGCTGCTGCTGGAGCGCATCGAAGAGCCCGATGCCCCCGCCCACGTGCTGCGCCTGCCGACGCGGCTGGTGGTGCGGCAGAGTTCTTGAGCCGCCAGCGCGGACTGACTGGGCCGCCAACGAAAGACCCCGAGCGCTGCTGCCCGGGGCCTCACGGCTGTTGCTGATGTGTGTGCGGATCTGGCGAAAGGCTTTGGGGCTACCTGTCCTCCGGCGCGGGCGGTGACCACGGGTGGGGGATCGGCGCCGGCGCGGGGAGAATGACGCCGCCCCAGATGTACTGAGGCTTCGCCGCCAGGGTGAGCACGCGGTTGAAGCAGTCGAAGTGGTTGTCGGCGATGGAGACCTGCAACTTCGGCCACGGAACGGTGACGGCGACGGTCCCGCTGTCGAAGCGGTCGGGCGGGGGCGTTCGTGTGCGCTGGCTGTCGGTGATGCGTGCGCGGAGGCGCTGGGTGGGTGTCGCGTCGTTGGTCGGCACGGTGACGGGCGACCACTGGTAGATGCCCTCGCCGCGGAACTTGCGGACCAGGCGCGGGTTGAGCTCGGGTGAGCGCGTGGGCGGCGTGACGGTGCGGATGTTCACCATCGCCCACTCGAGCGTGCCGTCGTCGCCCGGGCTCCCCATCGGTCCGCCGGTGAGGGGCACGAGGTCAAAGTCTCCGCCCATCGGCTGAGAGAACACAGCGCAGCGGCAGAGGTTGTAGCAGCCGAACAGGAAGTCGCTGTGGGGCTCGCTCAGCCTGTAGTGGGTGACCTGCTGCAGCGGCACGGGCGCAAGGGCGAGGCGCAGCGATGCGCGGGCCGGATCGGGCGCGTTGCCCGGTGGCACCGGAGAGGGCAGCACCTCGTAGAGCACGATGTCGATCGGCGCGCCGCCCACCTCCATCGCACGCGGCACAATGCCGCTGTCGAAGCGGCGGGTGGGCCCCTGCTCGCCCCACTTGACGTCGATGGCCATGCGGTGGCCGATCACCTGAAGCATGCCGACGCTGGAAGTGACCTGGTACGTCCCTTCGCCGGTGATGTAGATGTCTTCTGGCTGGTTGGTGAGTGAGACGAGCCAGTTGATGCCCTTGAGCGGGTACTGGCCGACGTGTCCGGCGGCAGCGCTTGGCGGGAGTGAGACCGTGCCGCGGAAGCGCGTCGAGTGCTCGAGCACGATGCCGCGCGGGTCATCAAAGACGGTCTGCGCAGCGGTGCGCCAGATGTCCAGCGGAGCGGTCAAGCGGTCGGCGTTGCCCGGATCGGCTGCGCTGGCCGGGGCGGCGCTGAACAGCGTCGCCGCGACGACAGAGGCGAGCAGCGCCCTGAAGCATCGGCGGGTGCGCATTCCGGAGCGGGTAAGCGGTGTACGCATGGCGGACTCCTCAGAGAAGCGGGGTTGGCCACGAGCGCAATGACCAGCGTACCAAGAGGATGTTCGGGCAAGCATGAACAGTCACTCATTCTCCCCGCCGACCTCGGCAGCATGCTGGCGTCGATCGGGCCTGTGGCCGCAGGAACCGAGCGAATCGGCTCTGTGTTGCGTGAATTTGGTGTGCGATTTGCGGGAAATGTGGTACATTCCGGTAAACCCCGAATCGAGGGGGGATGCTGCAAGGTTCCGCCCCCTTGGCGCAAGTCATGCAGAGACGATCGAAGGAGCCACCCCATGAAGCAATCGACCATCAACGTGCTCGCCCTGACGCTGCTCGCCGGCTCAAGCGGTGTGGTTCTGGCCCAGCCTTACGCCGTCACGGGGATCGGCAACCTTGCCGGAGGGCCGAGTATCGCCTGGGGGATCAGCAACGGCCCGGGTCAGCCGGTGGTGGGTGAGACCGACACGAACAACAGCCTCAACCACAGGGCCTGCACGTTCACGTCCGGAATGGCGGCGGTGAACAACGGGTCCGGGCCGGGCGGGTTCTTTACGCCGAAGGTGGCCTACCGCATGAGCACCACGAACCTGATCCACTGCGGCAGCGGGCAGAGCGCCAGCCTCTCGACAAGGGCGTTCCGCACGTACGGAGGGTTCACGACTGAGCTCGGGACGCTCAATCCGTTCCTGCAGAACAGCGAAGCACGCGGCGTGAACAACAACGGCACCATCATCGGCACGTGCTACGCGAACAACTCGTACCCCGGCGCGGGCGGAAGCACGAGCTTCGCCTTCCAATGGGTGCCGACCAACCCCGGCACACCTTCGAGCGGCGCGGGGACCATGAGCCTGATTCCGCTGCACGCGGCGTACGACATCAACGACTCGAACCTTGCCGTCGGGTCTTACGGCGGCGTGGCGTACCAGGTAAACGTGATCACCTCGGCCTCGACGAGCATGGGGAGCCTGGGCGGCACGATGGCCGGGTCTGCGCTCGCCAACAACAACGCAGGCGCGGCGGTTGGTTTCAGCTCGGCCGCGTCGTCGAGCAACTTCCGCCACGCGTTCCGCTGGACATCGGGCGGCGGGATGCAGGACATCCACCCCGTCGTGCTCGGTGCCACCTCGGAGAGTTTCGCGCACGACATCAACTCGGCCGGCGTGGTGGTCGGCAAGTTCCACGGGACGGGCACGGGGAGCAACGGGCACGCGTTCATCTACAACCCCGCCAGCGGCATGTGGCGCGACCTCAACACGTGGCTCCCCAGCGGCAGCGGCTGGGTGCTCGAATCGGCCGAGGGGATCAGCGACGGTAACTGCGTGGTGGGGCGCGGCAAGCGCAACGGCCAGACCGAGGGGTTCAAGATGTGCGTGGTGCCGCCGATGGTGCCGCCACCCCCGTGCGGTGGCCTGCCGCTGGACCCGATCGCGATGGCCCACCATGCATCCTGCCCGGGCGGCACGGTCGTGTTCGACTTTGACCCGACACCGGTGGGCGGTGGCGGTGGGACACCGGTGACGGTCGAGTGGGCGTACAAGAAGCGACTCCCGTCCTCAACCGGCGGCGAGGTTGAGTACGTGCAGGTGGTTGACGGAGTCAACATCGACCCCGACACCGGCGAACCGGCGTTCACGGCGACGATCGGAGGGCCGTTGAGCGCGACCTCGCTCGCGATGACGACGCTGGCCTCGCCGGCGCCGGGAGGTCAGGGTCTTGGCGGCGGGGGCTGGACGCTGCGGGCGCTTGTCCGTGGCCCGTGCGATACGCGTTACACGTACGCGGCGACGAACTTTGTCGCCGCGGCCGATTTGGGCAGTCAGGGCGGCGTGTCGGGTGGCGACGGCGTGCATGACAACAACGACTTTGTCGTCTTCATCGACAAGTTCTTCACGGCCGATGCGGGCGCGGATGTTGGCGTGCAGGGCGGTCAACTCGGCAGCGACGGCGCGTTCGACAACAACGACTTCGTCGTGTTCATCGACTTGTTCTTCCAGTCGTGCCCGTGAGCGGGTCGGCAGGGCGTGGGCGTAGCAGCGCCTCGGTTGGCGGTGGTTATTGCGCGGCCAGGCTTGCGCCGTTGCTTGCGATCACCTTTGCGTACCAGTGCGCGGAGTCCTTGAGCGTCCGCTTCTGGGTTTGGAAGTCGACGTGGATGAGGCCGAAGCGGTCTTTGTAGCCGTTCTGCCATTCCATGTTGTCCATCAGCGACCAGTGGAAGTAGCCGGCGACTTTGGCGCCTTCGCCCATCGCGCGGTTGAGCTGCAGCAGGTAGCGCCGGGTGTAGTCGATCCGTTGCGGGTCGTGGACGGCGCCGTCTGTTGCCACCCAGTCGGTGTTCGAGAGCCCGTTCTCGGTGATCGCGATGGGGAGTTTGTAACGGTCGTAGAGGAACTTCGCGCCGTAGTAGAGGGCCTCGGGCAGGATGAACCAGCCGATCGCCGTGCGGGGCCACCCGGCCGGGAAGTCGACCTTCTCGAACGGTGCGGACGGGCCGCAGGGGTTTGAGGGGTAGGGGGCACAGGCGCGGAAGAGCTCGGCGTCGTAGACGTTGATGCCGTAGAAGTCGAGGGGCTGCTTGATGGTCGCCATGTCGCCGTCGCGCGGGGAGCGGACCTCGGGCGGGGCGTCGTTGCCGTAGAGGGCAAGACCGTCGACGGGGTACGTACCGAAGACGACGGGGTCGGCGAACCACGCGTTGGTCCAGAAGTCCTTGTACAGCGTGGCGTTGGTGGCTGCACGGGCCGCGGCGATGTTCTCCGGCGACGGCTCGCTCAGCATGCGCCCGTCGGGCGCTGGAGTGGAGAGTGGGGCTGACCAGGGGACCTTGACGCGGCCAATCGGCGCCCAGCCGATCTGCGGGGCCTTCTTGGCGCTTGAGCGGATGATCTGGGCGGCGCGCCCGTGGGCGAGCAGGCAGTTGTGCGCGGCGAGCAGGCGCTGGCTGTGGGGCCAGCGTGCGTTGGTGGTCTGCGTGCCCTCGTGCTCGCTTGGCCCGAGGAAGATCTGCGGCTCGTTGATCGTGATCCAGTGGGTGAGCCGGTCGGAGAGGCGGTCGACCACTGCGCGCGTGTAGTCGGCGAACCAGTGCTGGATGTCGCGGTTGAGCCAGCCGCCGCGGTGCGCGGCCCAGAGTGGGAGGTCCCAGTGGAAGAGCGTTGCCCACGGGTTGACGTTTGACTCCAGCAGCGCGTCGACGAGGCGCGAGTAGAAGTCGAGCCCCTTGGGGTTGATGGTGGTGGGGTCAGATGGCATCACGCGCGGCCACGAGATGCTGAAGCGGTAGGCGCGGAGCCCGATCTGTTTCATCAGGCCGACGTCGTCGTGGAAGCGGTGGTAGTGGTCCGCCGCGGTGTCGCCCGTCTGGCCCATGTAGACGTTTCCGGGCGTGTAGACCTGGCCGGGGATGTTGCCGGTGCTGCCCGCGGGGACGCGCTGATGGCAGAAGGCATCCCAGACGGATGGGCCCTTTCCATCGGCGTCCCACGCGCCCTCGATCTGGTAAGCGCTGGTGGCTGCGCCCCAGGTGAAGCCGGGTGGGAAGGATGAGGTCGGTGTGTTCATGAATAGCGCACTCGAAGAGCTCGAAGAGGATTCGGAAAGCGGAGTCGCGAAGCAGCGCGGAACGGGCGGAGCAAGAGCGGGCGAAGAGCGCGAGATCAGAGCGCGAGGTTGCTGCCGAACTCGCCCGGCTCAAACGGTGTGAGGTGGCCCGGGCTCGCGTGCAGCGTGACGGTTGAGCCCGGCGTGAGTGGTGACTCGGTCAGGGGGAGCCGCGCGGTGAGAACCGTGCCGGCGGGGGTGATCGCCTGGACGTCGCACTGCTCACCGAGCGGTTCGACCGCGCGTACGGTCGCGGCGATCGCAGCGCCGCCCGCGTGTGGTGTCAGCGAGAAGTGGGTGGGGCGTATGCCGATGACGAGCGGGGCGCCGTTGGGCGGCAGCGACGGGCGAGCGGTGAGTGGGACCGATTGGCCGCTCGTCCCGGCCTCGGTGAACGTCGGGGACGGACCGTTTGCGGAGAGCGTGCCGCTGAGGAAGTTCATCGGCGGCGTGCCGACGAACGCGGCGACGAAGCGGTTGGCGGGCCTGCGGTAGACCTCCAGCGGCGGCGCGGCCTGCTGGATGCGTCCTTTGGCCATGACGACGATGCGGTCGCCCAGGGTCATGGCCTCTTCCTGATCGTGGGTCACGTAGATGCTTGTTGTCTTGAGGCGCTGGTGCATCGCCTTGAGCTCGGCCCGGGTGGTTACGCGCAGGCGCGCGTCGAGGTTGCTGAGGGGCTCGTCGAAGAGGAAGGCCTTGGGCTGGCGGACGATGGCGCGGCCGAGGGCTACGCGCTGGCGCTGGCCGCCGGAGAGTTGGCCCGGCTTGCGGTCGAGCAGCTGATCGACCTCGAGGAACTTCGCCGTCTCGCGCACCTTGCGGTCGATCTCCGCCTTTGCAACGCCCTTGAGCTTCAGGGCCATCGCCATGTTGGCGTAGACGGTCATGTGGGGGTAGAGGGCGTAGTTCTGAAAGACCATCGCGATGTCGCGCTGAGCGGGCGGGACGGTGTTGACGACGCGGTCACCGATGGTGATGGTGCCGGTGAAGTCTTCCTCAAGGCCGGCGATGAGTCGGAGCGTGGTGCTCTTGCCGCACCCGCTGGGACCGACGAAGACGACGAACTCGCCGGGGGCGATGTCGAGGGTGAAGCCGTCAACGGCCTTGAAGCCGTTGGGGTAGACCTTTGAGATGTCGCTGAGTGTTACGCGGGCCATGAGGAGTTTTCACCACAGAGACACAGAGGCACAGAGAAAGGCGGGAAGAGGCGGGAACACAGAGGGCGCGGAGGAAGGGAAGGGCACAGAGTGGGGAGGGGATGAAGGAAGGGCAGGAAGATCGGGCGGGGACCAAGAAGGTGAAGAGGGAAGGGAATGGGGATCGGGGTAAGGTTGGAGTCTACTCGGTGGCGTTAGCGGAATCGGATGGTCATCCCAGTGGTGATGCCGTTGGTGCCGGCTGTGAGGTTGTCCTGTGAACCGCCACCTTCGAGAACTTCACATTCCTTCGGCGGCCAGGCTACTGGCGGGGCGAAGCGGACGCGGTAGGGCATCCGGTCAAGCCCGCCGTAGTGCAGCTCGTACCAGCCGTCCTTCTTTTTCAGCGAGGCGTGAAGCGCGCCGTACGGCGTGCGCAGGCCGTCGAACGAGACACCCTCAGGGGCCTCGACCCACTCAGCCGGTACACCCGCGAAGAGAACAAGGTTGGAGAGGGCCGGAGCAGGTGAAGGCTCCTCGTAAACGAACATCGTGCGGATTGAGCGGAGGAAGTCGCTGGCGACCCAGGTGTGTGGCATGTCGCCGATCCACTTGCCGGCGCCGCGGTCGTGGTGGACAATCTCGGCCCAGTGGAGCCAGCCGCCGGCCGACGTGTCGCCGGGGCTTCGTGGCGGGTTCTGGTCGTGCATGAACCACTTCAACGCTTCCCAAGCGCGGTCGCGGTGGCCGAGCATGTTGAGCGTGCCGACGATGCGCCACTCGTAGGGGGTGTAGTCGATGTAGGGCTGTTTCCCATCGCGCCGCGCGACGAAGAACTCCCACCATTTGTCGAAGGTGGCGCTGTACCACTCCCGTGGCAGGTCGTTGAGCGCTCCGCACGGGTTGATCGCGATGGTTGTGCTTGTGGCGTCGAAATCACCGAGCTCGGGGCAGCCGGGGATGTAGGCGATGCCATGGGCGACCTGCGCCAGCGCGATGGAGCGCTTGATGCACACGGCAAGGTCGGTCGCCGCATGTTCCCAGCGCGAGGCCTCGTCGGGTTTGTTCAAGGCGCGAGCGATCTCCGCGGCGTCGCGCAGCCCTTTGAGGGTGAAGAAGTCGTCCCAGTACGAGTGCATCGGCTTGGAGGAGTATCCCTCGTGGCTGATCGACTCGGGCATGAGTCCGTAGAGGGCTTTCAGGGGCACGGGCGGTTTGCCCGGTTCGGCGCGGACGGCATTACCTGTGTATTCGGCGGTTTTGCGCTCGGCGCGCTCGGCCTCGATATGCGCGACGGCCTTCTCGACGGCTGCGAAGTGCTTGAGCAGGAAGGCGTCGTCGCGGGTGTAGCGGTGGTACTCGGCGAGGGCGTAGATGAACTGGCCGTGCGAGTCGTTCTCGGTCACCGGGTCGGCGCCGCGCCTGTCGACGACGCAGGGGATCGCGCCGCTGGGGAACTGAAAGCCCGCGTACCAGTCGATGAACTGCTTGACTTCATCGGTCAGACCGAACTCCAGCAGCGCGGCGGAGGTGAGGGCACCGTCGCGGATCCACGAGCGCTCGTACGACCGGGAGCCGGGCTGGAAGCCGGGGCCGTCGCGGTTGATGAGGATGTAGGCGAGGCTGGCGCGGATGGAGGCTTGCAACTGCTCGTTGCCGGGTGGCAAGGCAATCTTGTAGCCGTCGAACATCGACCAGCGTGGCCGCTCGCTGGCCCGAACCTCGTCGAAGAGCGAGGGAGTGGTCGGTGAAGCCCGGTCGTCCGTTTGTGCGTTGGGCGACTTGCGTTCGGGCTCGTGCTGGATGCGGACGAGCCATGACCTGGACGCGCCGGTGTCGAGCGCGAACGGATAGAACGCGGCAGCGCTGGCCGCGTTGTGGGGATCGACGACGGAGTCGCGGGTGGCTGGGAGGTGAGGCGTGAGGAAGAGCTGTGAGGCTGCCTCGCCCTGGTCAAAGCCGAGGGCGGTGAACCCGGCGCAGCCTTCGGGGAGGATGATGCAGCGGTCACCGTTGATCACGGTGAAGCGTTGGACCTGTTCGATGCTCCGCACCTTTGCGAGACCGCCGGGAGCGTTGAGGAATTGCCACGGCGGGTTGACCTGGAAGGGGCGGATGCAGAGGGCGAGCCGACCGCTTGCTGGGCCCTTCGTGCACGCCAGCGTGTAGCGCACGAACGTCTCGGCGTCGGTGCTGAAAGCGCTGGTTGTGAGCGTGAAGCCGCCGGCGTGACGCTCGACGGTCGCGGTGGGGGCACCGTCAAAGTTCATCCGCTGCGCAGCCGCATTCCAGCGCACCGCGGGTTGGCCGTCTGGGAGCAGCAGCGCGCTGAGCATCGGGCCGGAGCGGAAGAGCTCGACGTCTCCCTCCTCGTTGATCAGTGTTTCGTCGGTGCCCGCGGGCGAGCCGAGCACCGTC
Source organism: uncultured Phycisphaeraceae bacterium (assembly GCA_964403525.1). Classification (GTDB taxonomy): domain Bacteria; phylum Planctomycetota; class Phycisphaerae; order Phycisphaerales; family UBA1924; genus JAJTGZ01. Next base: position 60,407 of record CAYOGE010000012.1, read on the forward strand.
CACGTTGACTGGCGGCCGGTGAAGTAGCGGGGCATCGCCTCGGCGGGGAGGTCAGCGGCGATCAGGTGCATGATGCCGAGGTTGTCGGCCGCGGCGCCTGGATTGGTGAGGAAGCGGATGTCCGCCACGCCGGTGGGTTCTGCGCCGCTCTTTGCGATGGATATTCGGAGCATGCGGGCGGTGGTGTCGGGGATGTCGGCGTAGCTGCGGGCAACCGGCGCGGTGCCGGGATTGGCGGCCCAGATCGGCAGCCACTTCGCGCCGTCGTCGGACGACTCAACGGTGAACCCCTGCACGGGCGTGGCCCAGTCGATCCGAAGAGCATCGAGGTCACGCGGCTGCCCGAAGTCGATGGTCAACTGCGGGGGAGCGTTGTCGTCGTCGATCCATGAGGTCGCTGCATCGGCGTCGATCGCCAGCGCGGCCGGGTGATCGGGTGCGGAGGAGGTGGCCGTTGCCTGCGGCGTGCCGGTGTAGGGCGCGGGCGCCGGCAGCGCCCGGAACTGCAGGTCGGTGAGGTTGATCGTTCCCTGTCCTCCCGACGATGACGCGACGACAACTTCGATCGCGCCGAGCCGCTTGATCTTCGCACCGTTGAGCGGCCCCCACGCGAACTGGAAGTGCTTCGCCTTGTTGTTGAGGCGGGTCGGCGACTCGGGCCACTCGAAGTTTCGGCGGTTGATCCACCAGACCGAGTCGCCGAGCTTGCTCCCGTTGCCGTCGGGCGCGTCGAGGAGCTTGACCTCGAGGTTGTTGCTGGGGCCAGTGCCGGTGAGTGTGAAGGAGAACTCGAAGTTCTCAGGCAGCTCGATCCCGCCGGGCGGGAACTCGTGGCGGGCAACGATGAAGCCCGAGCCGCCGGTGAAGTTGTATGCGAGGCTGAGCCCGGCCTCGCCGTGTTTGCCGCTGGCGGGGCCCAGGGTGGCTTTGACCGCCTCGTGCGAGGGGTGAAGGGTCCACGCGTTGAACGATGAAAGGTCCTGCTGGGCGCGGGCGCTGAGCGTGGCGAGCAGGAGCGTGCACGCGGCGATCAACCAGCGGCGGGGGAGCATGAAGGGTGCGGCATTGATCACGCGGCGGCTCCTGCAAACGATTACATGCTAGCATCTGAGCGGGTTTTCAGCCAAGCGCGGCAGAGGCTTGCCGCTGTGGTTCCGGGGCGTGCCCGGTGTTGCTACGCTGCCACGGTCGGGGGCACTTCTGGAGCACTTGCTGCATGGCATCTATCACTGACCCGTTTACTGGCGAAGAAGTGTTTAACGCCGCACCGGACAAGGTGTACGCGGTTTTGTCGAGCATGGACTGCTACGCGCGGGCCATCCCGGGGCTGGTGAGCCACGAGGTGCAGCCCGACGGCACGATGAAGGTGGCGATCAAGCCGGGCCTCTCGTTTGTCAGCGGGACGGTCAAGGCAACGATGAAGCTTGCCGAGTGCGCTGCGCCCGCGGCGCCGTCGGCTGGGCGAACGGTGATGACGATCGACTCGAGCGGCATCGGGATGACGCTGAACCTTGAGGCGGCGATGAGCATTGTGCCCGAGGGCGCGGGCACGAAGGTGCAGTGGACGGGCCGCGTGACGAGCTACACGGGGCTGGTCAAGCTTGCCCCGGCGGCGCTTGTTCGCGGCGCGGCCGACAAGGTGATCAAGGACGGGTGGAACGGGCTTCGCAAGCAGATCGAAATCTGAAGCGTGCCCTTGCCGGTTGGCTCATGTGTACCGCGGTTGAGCCGGCCGGTCGTGTGCACTGTTGGCGGCGCGGATGAAGCATGACGGGCGGCGCGTTAGACTCTGCGGATGCACCAGATCACTCCGTCGTCGGCGCGCGCGTTTGCAGACCGGTGGTTCGCTGCGTTCAACAGCCACGATCTGGCGGCGATCCTCGCCTGCTACGACGCGGCGATCGAGCACTCGTCGCCGTTTATCAAGCGGTACAACGAGGCGGTCGGGCGCGGCGATGAGGCGTCGGTCAAGGGGCTGAAGGAGCTCGGCTCGTATTTCGGGCGGGCGATTGAGCGCAATCCCCGTTTGCGGTACGAGCCGATGCACGTCACCACGGGGCTCGAGTCGGTGCTTCTCGTCTACCGCCGTCACAGCCACGACACGCCCGCGTCGGGTGATTTGGCGGCAGAGGTCTTTTTTCTGAACGCGGACGGGAAGATCGTGCGGTCGGTCTCGCACTACTAGGTGTGCGAGAGGGGGTTGGGCCTGACCGACCGGTGGCGCAGCACACGACACCCGCACCGGCGGCGGGGCGGCGAGCGAAGTGAGCGTGGCGGCGCTGGTCTTACTGGGGCGCGTCGGCGCGGCCAACAGTGTTGGGCTGGCCGTGCGACGGGGCCTGCACGTGAGGCGCCGTCTGGGGGCCGCCCTGGGGGAGCTGGGTCTGGTAGTTCGGCGAGCTGCGCTGCTCGATGTCGTCCTCAACGCCCTTGAGGCCCTTCTTGAATTCGACGATCCCCTTGCCCAGCGACTTGCCGACCTCGGGGAGCCGCTTGCCGAACAGGAGGAGCGCGATGATGAGAATGACGGCCCATTCCATCATGCCGATGTTCTGAATAAACCCGATCGTGCTGGTCATTTTCAAACTCCGCGGCCCGTGGCCACTGCCGGTCTGGCGTGTATTCCGTCGAGCGACCGGGGCTCGCGGTTCTGTGTGTGGGTGCACAAAGGAGAACGAACTGTACGCATGGACATTGCCGCGGTCGGGGGCTGTTATGCGATTCCGACCGCACGTTCTGCCGCCTGCACAACGTTGAGCAGCAGCATCGAGACAGTCATCGGCCCGACACCGCCCGGGACGGGACTGATCCACCCGTCGGGCCCGAGCGCGACCCGAACAGGCTCAAAGTCGACGTCGCCAACCGTGTGCGTTTTTCCATCCGGACCTGCAACCCGGTTGACGCCCACATCGACGACGATCGAGCCTGCCCGAACCATGGTGGCCTTGAGCAGGCCGGGCACGCCGGCCGCAACGACGATGACGTCCGACTCGCGTGCCAGCGCAGCGACGGCGGCGGGGTCGGTCCACTTGTTGACGGTTGTCACGCTGGCGTCGGTGCGCATCAGGAGAACGGCGATCGGTTTGCCGACGACGTCTGAGGCGCCGATGACCAGCGCTCGCTTGCCGCGCAGCGGGGCGCCTGTGGCCTCGAGCATTTTGATGACCGCCAGGGCGGTGCAGGGGGCGAGGCTGCTGCGCCCGTAGACGATGTTGCCGATGTTGGCGGGGTTGACACCTTCAACGTCCTTCTGGGGCGCGATGAGGCTCTGGATGCTGTAGGCGTCGACGCCCGTGGGCAGCGGCATGTGGAGCATCACCGCCGTGACGTTCTCGCGGGTGTTGAGGAGCAGGACCCGGCCGGCGATCTCGTCGTAGCCTGCGGGCTCGTTGCCGTCGTCGAGTTCGTGGAGTTTGTAGTCGATGCCGACGGCGGCACAGGTGCGGCCCTGGTTGGTTGCGTACACGCGGGCGCCGTTGTCGCTGGAGCCGACGAGTACGGCGTCGAGGCGGACGTTGCCGCCGCGGGCCTTGACGGCGGCGACGCGCTCGGCGATGCGGGCCTTGTACGATTCAGCCAGTGACCTGCCGTCGAGGAGGCGTGCCGTCATGCCGGAGTGTACCGGGCGGGTGAGGGGCGGGGTGCGACGGCTGGGGCGGGGAGGAGTGGGCGTGGGAGTGGTTCGGCTGTGCGAGCGGGGATGGTGGACCCGGGATCGGTACACTGGGCACGTGAGCCTGAGCCCCTCAAAGCGTGCGGCCGAACTCCGCGATCTTCTCGAGCAAGCCAACCGAGCCTATTACACCGATGCCGCGCCGGTGATGAGCGACAAGCAGTATGACTCGCTGATGGCGGAGCTGATCGAACTCGAAGCGAAGCACCCGGCGCTGGCCGATGACGCTTCGCCCACCAGACGCGTAGGGGGTGCGCCCGTTGACGGGTTCGAGACGGTCGCGCACGCCGTTCCCATGCTCTCGATCGACAACACCTACAGCCTTGGGCACGACAACAACAGCGGGCTGCTGGACTGGCACGATCGGATGCTCAAGGCCGCGGGAGCGGGCGGGGACGGCGACAAAGGCCTGTTTGGCGGAGCGGCGTCGGCGCCGGTGCTCGTCGCCGACGCCAAGATCGACGGCATCGCGATGAGCCTGCGTTACGAGAACGGTCGGCTGGCGCGGGCGATCACGCGGGGAGACGGAGTGAAGGGGGACGACGTCACGAACAACATCAGGACGATCCGGTCTGTGCCGCTGGTGCTGAGGGGCAAGGGCGTCCCGGAGGTGCTTGAAGTGCGCGGGGAGGTGTTCTTTCCGCTCGAGCAGTTTCAGCGCGTCAACGCTGAGCGGGAGGAAGCAGGGGAGGAACTGTACTTGAACCCGCGGAACGCGGCGGCGGGGACGCTGAAGAACCTCGATCCGGCGGTTGTCGCGTCGCGGCGACTGGGGTTTGTCGCGCACGGGAGGGGGGAGATCAGCGACGAGGGGTTCGCGCCAAGCCACAGCAGGCTGCTGGACCGGCTGGTGGGGCTGGGCTTTTCGATCAACCGGCCGCTTGCGCACTCGCCGGACATCGGGGAGATCGTCGCGGCGATCGAGACGTTTGGCCGGGCGAAGGATGAGCAGCCGTACGCGGTGGATGGTGTTGTGGTGCGTGTGGACAGTTTCTCGCTGCAGGAGCGGCTCGGGCGAACATCCAAGAGCCCGCGGTGGATCGTCGCGTACAAATATCCGGCGGAGCGGAAGACGACCGTGCTGCTGCGGGTTGAGCACCAGGTGGGGAAGACGGGCAAGATCACGCCGCGCGCGGTCATGGAGGGGGTTGTGCTGGGTGGGACGACGGTGAAGCACGCGACGCTGCACAACTACGGGCGGGTCCGCGATGCGTCGACGAATCCGGAGGACCCGGCAGCGCCGCGGACGGACATCCGTATCGGCGACACGGTGATGATCGAGAAGGCGGGGGAGGTGATCCCGTACGTCGCGGGGGTTGTGCTTGAGAAGCGGGTGCGGGGCGCGCAGAAGGTGGAAGCGCCGTCGCGGTGCCCAGAGTGCGGCGGGCCGGTTGAGGTGGACCCGCCCGGCAGCGACGGCACTGCGCTGGAGACGGTGCGCGTGTGCGTGAACCCCGAGTGCCCGGCGCAGGTGCGGGAGAAGCTCATCTGGTTCGCCGGGCGCAAGCAGATGGATATCGAGGGGCTGGGCGAGAAGACGGTGGACCTGCTGCGCACGCACCCGGGCATCCCGCTCAACACGTTCGCGGATGTGTTCCGGCTCAAGGACCACGCCGAAGCGATGCTGACGCTCGACGGGATGGGTGAGCGCAAGGTTGAGATTCTGCTGGATGGGATCGAGCAGGCGAAGTCGCGCGGGTTGGCCAGGCTGATCGGCTCGATGGGGATCAGGCACGTGGGAGACTCCACTGCGCGCTCGCTGGCGCGGCTCTACCCGGACCTTGATGCCCTGCTGGCGGCAAGCGAGGAGGACCTGCGCCCCAAGACGCTCTCGAAAGAGGAGGCGCGGAGGCGCGGCCTGCCGGAAGACCCGAAGGAGCGGACGGAGACAGGGCTCGGGCGGGACACAGCGCCGGCGGTGCACGGGTACCTTCACTCTGCGCCTGCGCAGCGGACGTTCGCGGAGCTGCGCGAGCTTGGCGTTGATCTGACCAGTCATGAGTACAAGGCCGCGGCGTCGCGAGCGAAGGGCGCGTCGGGCGAGCCGGGGCCGTTCTCGGGCAAGACGGTCGTGATCACGGGGACGCTGGAGAGCTACGAGCGCGAGCCGCTCTCGCGGCTGCTGGAATCGCTGGGTGCGAAGGTGAGCGGCTCGGTGTCGAGCCGGACGTCGCTGTTGATCGCGGGGGAGGCGGCCGGCAGCAAGCTCACCAAGGCGAAGGAACTGGGCGTTGAGGTATGGGACGAGGCGAGGCTGCTGGAGGCTTTGGCCAAACTGGGGATAAAGCCCGGAGCCGAGCGGTGAAACGCTGGCCGCAAGGGGCCGATACAGTCAGCGGCGTTTGCGGTTGATCGTGATCGATGCCGGCCTCTTGAAGCGCTCTCTATGCAGAACATCGAGTTTAAGGCCGAGCTCCGCGACATCGATCTTGCCCGCACGCTCTTGCGGAAGATCCACGCGACGCAGATCGGCACGCTGGAACAGACCGACACCTACTACCGGCTGACGGACGGGCGGTTGAAGAAGCGCGAGACCAAGGGGTTGCCGACGGAGGTAATCTTTTATCACCGGGAGAACCAGGCCAAGGCGCGGGTCTCGCGGTTTACGATCTATTCGGAGTCGCAGGCACGCCAGCACTTCGGCGCTGAAGAGCTGCCCGTGTGGGTCAGGGTCGTGAAGGTGCGCGAGGTCTTTATGCACTCGGGCGTGCGGATCCACCTCGATCGGGTCGAGGGGCTGGGGACGTTCATCGAGTTTGAGGCGCTCGTGACGCCGCAGGCGCCGCAGGAAGCGTGCCACCAGGCGGTTGCGTTGCTGCGGCAGGCGCTGGTGCCGGTGATGGGCGAGATTCTGTCGCACTCGTACTGCGACATGATCGCGGTCGACGGCTGAGCGCCCGGCCTTCGCTGAGCGATAGCCCTTAGTAATTGAAGTTGGCGAAGGGGTCGGTGGTGCCGAGGGTTGAGGGTGCGGCGGCGTTGCCGTTGATCGATGCGGCGTTGGTCGCCGCCGTCACGATCGGCCCGATCGAGTTGCCCGCGACGATCGTCCAGTTGCTGGTGTTGCCCGAGCAGGTGTTGCGCACGATGATGCTGCCGGAGGTGTCAACGTCAACGCCGCGGTCGGCGAGCAGGCAGGTGTTGCCTTCGATGCGGTTGTCGGTGCCGGTCGTGTGCACGCCGGCGCCGTCGCCGGTGCCGAAGCCGTTGTTGGTGCAGGTGTTGTTGCTGATCACGCACGCGCTTGTGGCGAGGATGCCGTCGGTGGTGTTGAGCCTGCAGGTGCAGTCAGCGACGGTTGAGCCGGAGCCGACAGAGATGCCGGCGGCGTCGTTGTAGTATGAGGTGCACCGTTCGACCGCGCACCCCGAGTTGGTGAAGATGCCCGGGCCGAGGTTGCTGTAGGTTGTGCAGGCGGTGACGGCGCATCCGCCGGCTGTGTTGATGCCCGCCAGCCCGTTGCCGAACACCGAGCAGCCCGTCACCGCGCAGCCGGTGCCGGCCGCGACGCCGTTGCCGGTGTTGGCCGAGACCAGCAGATCGGCGACGCGCGAGTTGTTGGCGTTCTGCGTGAGCAGGTCGACGCCGTCGCCGCTCCAGCCTCTGACGTTGCCGTTGCGCACGGTCACCGCCGTCACGCCCGCGGTCACCACGCTGATGCCGTCGAGCGACCCGGCGACGCCGGAGACGTCAAAGCCGTTGAGGTCGAGGGTCACGCCGCTGGCGGCGATGGCGATGCCGTGCTTGCCGGCGACGCCCTGGAGGTTGCCCGTGAGCGTGTAGCTGCCCGGCTGAGAGATGCGGAAGAGGCTCGTGGCATCGCCGGGGGTGTTGGCGGCGTTGATCGCGGTGCGCGGCTCGAGCTCTGCGATGGTCTTGCCTGTTGGACCGATCGGCCCGCTCGGCGGGTCAACAGGCCCGCCGATGGCGGTCATGGCGGCCGTGAGCGCTGCGAGTGCGGCGACAGCGGCGGCCGTGCGCTTGGTGGAGCCGACGCGGTTGTGCCTTTGGAGGGGAGCCATGGTTTCAATCTACCGGCGTGCAGCCCGCTCGCCAGAGCGGGCGGGAATGGCGGGTGGAATGCTCTGGAGCGGGCCGGCGTATCTGGCAGAGTCGCCGCAGGTTGTCGACCGGTAATCCTGTGATCGCCGGGACTTTGTCCTCCCCGCGGTGCTGCGGGTTCGCGGTCTGCTCGCATGAAACAAGCCTCAAACAGGCTTGGGGCGCGGGCGGGCCGAGCGTGGAGGCGGGTTCACTCGCGGCCCGTTTGCTCGTATAGTTCAGCATGACCACGCTCAGCCCCGCGTCACGCCCGTCGACGAGCACCGATCCGCTCCAGCTTGTTGACGTTGACCACGTCCGCTTCTATGTCGGCAACGCCAAGCAGGCGGCCTACTTCTATTGCCACTGCTTCGGCTTCACCTGCGAGCAGGTGAGCGACCAGACCACCGGTTCACGTGATTCGGCCCACTACTACCTCACGCAGGGGAACATCCGCTTCGTGCTCACCAGCGGCCTGACGAAGGACCACCCCGCCTCGCGCCACGTGGCGCTCTACGGCGACGGCGTGAAGGATGTGGCCTTCACCGTTCTCGATGCCGAGGCCGCGTGGAAGCAGGCGATCAAGAACGGGGGCGAGTCGGCGCAGGAGCCGACCAAGCTCACCGACAAGCACGGCACGGTGATCACAGCCGCGATCAAGACCTACGGCGAAGTGATCCACACGTTCGTCCAGCGCCCCTCGGACGGGAAGGGCGTGTACGCCCTCCCGAACGTCAAGCAGGCGCAGGGGACGGGGCAGGGCTCGTTCATGCCCGGCTTCCAGCAGACGACGCTCTTCAAGAGCCTCAACGACTACAACGTCAAGCACCCGTGCGGCCTGAAGTACACCGACCACCTCGTCGGCAACGTCGAGCTTGGCAAGATGAACCACTGGGTGAAGTTCTACGAGGATGTGCTCGGCTTCAAGATGTTCATGTCGTTCGACGACAAGGACATTGCGACCGACTTCTCCGCGCTGATGAGCAAGGTAATGGCGAGCGGGTCGGGGCTGATCAAGATGCCGATCAACGAGCCCGCGCCCGGCAAGAAGAAGAGCCAGGTGCAGGAGTACCTCGACTGGCACAACAACACGCCGGGCGTGCAGCACCTGGCCCTCCGCACAGACGATGAGCTCGAGTCGATCGATGCTCTTCGAAGCCGCGGTGTGGACTTCCTGACGATCCCCGACGCGTATTACGACCAGGTCTGGAAGCGGATCGAGCCGCTCTTGGCGAAGGCCGGCAAGACGGTGAAGGAGGACCACCAGAAGGTGCGTGATCTGGGCATCTTGGTTGACGCCGATGAAGAGGGGTACCTGCTGCAGCTGTTCACCAAGCCGCTGCAGGACCGGCCGACACTCTTCTTTGAGATCATCTGCCGGCGCGGGAGCCAGGCGTTTGGGAAGGGGAATTTTAAGGCGTTGTTTGAGGCGCTGGAGTTGGAGCAGGAGAAGCGCGGGAATCTGTAAGCGGCAGGGAGGAGGGCAGCTTTGGACGTCTTCTACGCGTTCATGATGGCTGTCGGACTCCTCCTGTATGCGTGGTTGTTGTATCGCTGCATGGTGCTTGCGGGCGAGAAGAAGTTCCCGGTAGCGGTAGTCGTTCTGATGTGCATTCTCACAACGCCGATTGTGGTGCTGATCATGCTGACATTTGTGCAGGGGCCGAGTGGCTCGGGTGAGCGGCGGCTGAGTGCAGAAGAGCTGACCGCGGTGTTTGAGGCAAAGGCGGCGAGGATTGAGGCGGCGCGTGGGATGCACGTCCACTTGCAGAGGGACGAAGGGTGAGTCGTTCCCTCTCCTTGCCTGCGATGGTGAGCCTGATCGGCTCCGCAATCGAGGCCATTGATAGCGGGGGCACGCCGTACCGATCGACGAAGCCGCCTTTTCGTGAGTATTCGCCCGGCGTTGGTCCTTACAGCGAGACTGTGCTCTGCAAGCGAATTGCGGAACTGCTTGCTTCGCGCCATCCTGATCTGTGCGCGGGCGCCTGCACCAAGCGAAACCCAGATTTGCTTGTTCCTGGCGAGTGGGCGATTGAACTCAAGCTCGCTCGTCCGTTCGGTGACAACGCCAAGGAAGCAGAGCACTGGTCGCAGAATCTGCTGCACCCGTATGAGGGGAACACAAGCGCTTTGGGGGATGCGCTCAAGCTCCAGAAGCACGCAGGCCCGGAATCGGCGGCTGTGGTTGTTGTGGGATACGAGCATGACCCAGCCCAGATCAGTCTTGAGCCGCTCATTCGGTCATTCGAGGCAATCGCGAGCACCGTCCTGCGCGTTCGACTCGGGCAAACGGTTTCGCTGGATGTCAAAGGGCTTCGGCATCCCGTGCACCAGCGGGCCCGTATCTGGGCGTGGGAGGTTCTGCGGGATTCACCGTGAGGAATCGCTATTCTGCATCTCGAGGTGATTCCCATGGCCAGCGAAATTAGTCGGCGTTCGTTTGTCACTGCGGCGGTAGCCGGTGCCGCATCGCGATCGCTGTTCGCCCGCACCGCCGATAAGTCGGGACTGAGCAATCCAATCCTTGGCGAAGGCGAGCACAGGTACGAGTGCATCCACGACTGGCTGAAGCCGCCGGAGGGGCTGCTCTTCGGCGATACGCACGGACTGGCGCAGGACGCTGCGGGGCGGATCTACCTGGCGCAGACGGTTCACCCGACGAGCACGAAGGGGGAGGCGGTGTGCGTGTACGGGGAGGATGGGAAGTTCATCGCTGCCTGGGGGGATCGGTATCGCAAAGGTGCGCACGGGCTGGATGTGCGGAGCGAGCCTGGCGCGAAGGCGGGGGACAGTGCGGCGGAGTTCCTCTATCACTGTGACACGAACCGGCGCGTGGTAGAGAAGACGGACCTTGACGGCAAAGTGGTGTGGGTCCGCGAGTATCCGGTTGAGGCGAGTGTCTATCCGGCGAAGGAGAAGTACTGCCCGACGAACGTGGCGTTCCTCCCAGACGAGGATGGGAAGGCGGGCGACATCCTGGTGGGGGATGGGTACGGCTCGTCGTACATCCACCGCTTCACCGCGGATGGTGAGTTTGTGAAGACGATCGTCCAGCCCGGCAAGGATGCGGGGAAGGTGAACTGCCCCCACGGGTTGTGGATTGACGCGCGGAGCGGCAAGGCGCGCCTCGCCGTGGCGGACCGGGGGAACAACCGCATCCAGTACTTCACGCTCGACGGCGTCCACGAGGGGTTCGTAACGGCGGGCATGCGGCAGCCGTGCCACTTCAAGACGCGCGGCGATCTGCTGCTGGTGCCGGACCTCTCGAGCGTGGTCACGCTGCTGGACAAGGACAACAAGGTGGTGGTGCACCTGGGCGATGGGCACCCGACGAATCTGCGCGACAGGCCACGGGACCGGTTCGTCTCCGGCAAGTTCATCCACCCGCACACGGCGATCTTCCTGAAGAACGGCGATATTCTGGTTGCGGAGTGGGTGCCGATCGGAAGGGTGACGCTGCTGCGGAAGGTCTAAGCCCGAGCGAGGGCCGTCGGGCCGATGTGCGGTGACCGTTGCACCTGGGCGACGATGGGGCTCCATGCACCGAGAGCACCGTGACCGGTGGCAAAATCGGCCTTGCGCTTTGACCCGGCCCGAAACTGCGTCCGGGGACGACCGATGGTCGAAAACACCCCCATGCAGGCTTCTACCGCTGACCCACAGGCAGCCCCCGCAGGGCCGGTTGCGCATGCCCACCCACCCCGCGAGCGGCGTTCGCTTTCGAAGATCATCCTGTTTGCAATCCTGTCGGTATTCGCGGTGATGGGGCTGGTGGGCCTGGTGGTGATCGCTTTCTCCGCCGGGACCCTGCTGCGGCGGACGCCGGTCTCGACCTTCAGCGCCGGCGTGGCGACGATCGATCAGGTGCGGTCGTTGAAGCTGCTGACGGTGCTGAGCTTCGAGGTGACCAGCGACATGGAGGCGGAGCACGCGGAGCGTAAGGGCCTGTGGCTTGCACGCGGATCGGCCGATTACGTCGTCGACTTCTCAAAGGCCCAGGTGATCGACAAGGACGAGGCGCGCCGCGTCATCAGCATGCGCCTCCCGCGCCCGGTCGTACGGAACGCACGGCTCGACCCGGTGCGGACGAAGATGCTGACGTACGAGAAGACGGGGATGGGGTGGTGGACGTTCGGGGCGAGCGGCAGCCGCGACGAGTTTGAGCGTCAGAGCAAGATCATGCTGCAGCGTCGAATTGAGTTGGCCGCGAACGAGGCGGCGCTGCTGGACTCGGCGAAGGGTTCGGCGGTGCAGTTGATGGGGAGCCTCTACGCGCCGCTGAACTGGACGGTGAAGGTGGAGTGGGACGACGGCGCTGCGCCGAGCGGCAGGGCGGGCAATTAGCGTCAGACCAAACGCCTGGCCGGGCGCAGGCGCCCGCATCGGCCGCCGCAAAGCCAAAGGAGGTCACGTGTGGATTGATGGGCGGACTTCGTCGGCTTCGCTCGCAAAGGCACGGTCTCGCAGCGGAGCTGGGCGAAGGGCTCGCACGCGGTTGCAAAAAAACCAGGAATCGCATGAACTTCAGGTAGAACGCCTCCGTACGTCGTTGGACAAGTCGCGCCCGCTCTGAGCGCGCTGCACGCTTCTCTCTTTCACCGGAACCAATCGATATGACCACTGCGAATCCCCTGGGCCGCGGCGCTATCGCTGCGCTCGACCGGCTCCTCCGTGGGCAACTGACAAGCGCAGCTCAGGTCCGCACGGGCGACACGCTGCCTCTGAAGGTGTTTGTCCCGTGGGCGGTTGCGCTCGGCGCTTCGTATGGGTTTTTCATGGGGTGGTACGCGCTCACCGGCGGAAGGGACGATGCTCTGCGGCACGTGGTGGCGGTGATGGTGAAGCTGCCGCTGCTGTTCCTGGGGACGCTGCTGGTGACCTTCCCGTCGCTGTACGTCTTTAACGCGATGCTCGGCTCGCGCCTGGGCTTTCGTGCCACGCTGCGCCTGCTGGTGGCCACCATCGTTGTGAACCTGGCGATCGCCGCCTCGCTGGGGCCGATCCTCGGCTTCTTCACGCTCAGTACGTCCAGCTACGGGTTCATGGTGCTGCTGAACGTTGCACTGCTCGGCGTCGCCGGCCTGGTCAGCATCGGGTTCTTGATCAAGACGCTGGCTGCGCTGCAGTTTCACACGCCATACTCGGGCGACGTCCCGCCGGTGGTGCCGGGCACTGATGAACGGCCGCGGCGCGAAGGAGCGGGGTTGTGGCTGTTTGTGGTGTGGATCTTTACCTACGGCATCGTGGGGGCGCAGATGGGCTGGATCCTGCGTCCGTTCATCGGGGCACCGGGCGTGCCGTTTGAGCTGTTCAGGCCGCGCGACGGCAGCTTCCTGCAGGGTGTGTACAACGCGGTCCAGCACATGCTCTGAGCCATGAGCACTTCGATCTCCATCTCGCGCACGCCCAACCTGCTTCAGGCGGTTGCACGCCCGCTGCCGGAGCGTCGCCCCTCGCTGAAGGAACTGCTCGTGTGCGTGGTGCTGCTGACCCCGGTCTTCGGGCTGGCGATGGGGAGCTTCGACGTGACGGGCGACCGCTGGCTTTACGCGGTGTTCGCGGCGGTGAAGATGCCGCTGATGATCGCGGTGACGTGGGGTGTGTGCCTCCCCGGGTTCTTTGCGCTGTGCAGCGTGCTGGGCCTCCGCGAGGACCTGCGCGAGTGCCTGCGGGCGATCGCGTGCGGCCAGGCGGCCGTCGCGTTTGTGCTGGCTTCGCTGGCGACGGTGCTGGTCTTTGCCTACTTGAGCGGCGTCAGCCACCGCTGGGCGCTGCTGCTGAGCGGGGCGATGTTTGCGCTGGCAACGCTGGTGGGGCAGGTGGTGATGTGGCGGCGCTGGCGCGGGCTCGTGCAGCGGGCGCGGCGTCACCGGCTGCTGCTTGCCTACTGGCTGGTCGCCTACGTGTTTGTGGGAGTGCAGACTGGGTGGATGCTGCGGCCGTTTGTCGGGTCGCCCGGGGTTGAGCCGAGCTTCCTGCGGAAGGAACCACTCTCCAACGCTTACGTCGTGGTCGGGGAGCTCATCACGGGCACCAGACGCTGAGTGTTCGCCCGCCGGCTGCGCCAGCGGCGGAACAGAAGGAACGCCGTTACGGCGACGCCCACAACCAGCACCGCCGCGACGACCGGCACCACGACCGCCATGACACTGAGCACGATCGCTGACCCGCTCTCGATGGTCGCAAAGATCGGGTTGCCGAGCCCGCCGGTCAGCATGGTCGATGCGCCGCGGCCGATGACCGTGGTGGCCTGCACCGCGCCCGCGGCGCCGCCGCCGACGATCGCCGCGAGGCCCCACTTCAAGAGGTCGCCGTTTGAGCCCGTGAAGCTGAACTGGCTGCCGGCGACGAGTGTGCCCGCAATGACTGCCGCCGGTGAAGCGATGGTGTCAAGAGCGTGGTCAAACCAGGGGATCTTGTACGCGAGGATCTCGGCGACCGTCGCGACTGAGAAGCAGATCAGCGCGGGTGTGCTGGCGAGGAACGCGAGGGAGGGGTCCAGGTGCACGGCGTTGGCACGCGCGGCGATGCAGAGCACCAGCATCGGCACGAACACACGGAATCCGCAAGCGGCCGCGAGGCTGATGCCGATCAACACAGATAGGACGATGTCCATGGTGCTTCCTCCGCTGAATCAATGTTAGGTACGCACAACTCCGGGGTACGGATTCGCGGTTTGGAAGGTGTGCGGTTGCCCGCAACGAAGGCCCACACGTGGTTCTCGGTACGCCACCTGTCAGTTGAGCGCAAGCGTGGTTTCGCGGGGGGCCGGCGGGATACGCACGTGCAGGCGAACGTCTGAATCGACGAGCCTCGTGACATCGCAGGGGCGATCGGTCACCAGGTGCATGACCGGTTTTGCGTCCGTGCGGAGGGCGGGGCAGACCATCGCCAGCAGTTCACGGTTGCTCCACAACCAAGCCGAGACGGCAAGCAGTTGCTGCAGGGACTCGCCGGAGCGGCCGGCCTCCGCCGCTGCGACGACCTGCGGGACACCCGCGTCATCGATCGCCAGGAGGGGGGCACGCTCGAACGGGCAGTAGATGGCCAGTGGTATGAGGCCGGTGGGGGCCACACCGCGCTGCGCCGTCGCGATTGCGGGCGGATGCACCTGCGGCGACGCGACAGGGAGAGGCGAATCGGCTGCGGTCATGCTGGGTTCAGCGACGGTGTCGGCGGTGTGCGCGGAGGGGCGCGCTGGGGGGGGCACGGAGGCGCCGGCAGAAGGAACGGTGAACTGTTGCGCCGGAGAGGGGGCGACGGTCACCGCGCTCGCGACGCGAACCGGCTCGATCGCGGGTTCATAGGAGCACGGCGCGGCGGGGCGAGACAGGGCTTCAATGACCGCTTGCGTCGTCATTGCGCTCGGGCCATCGAACAAAAGCGTGCCCGGCACACCGCCGACGATCTGGCGGCAGTGACCGGCGAGCTGGATCGGCACCGAGAGGAACGAGTTCGCGGCATCGGCGAGCCGATGGAAAGCCGCGTCCGCCCTGGGCTCGTCGCTGCCCATCACCGCGACGCGGATCACCTGCGGAGATTGAGCGGTCCGCCCGTCGACCGTTGCAAGGCGTTTGATCGCCTTGTACGCGCCGACCGCGCTCGCGTCGTCGGCCCCGGTCAGCACGGCCATCGCGTTGACGGCCGCTGAACGGGCAAAGAGCAGTTCGTCGGCGGTGAACGATGAGTAGATGACAATGCGAGACGCTGTCTGCGCCGCCCGGCTGATCGCACCCGCCAAGTCAGGGCACGTCCGCCCTGACGCTGACTGGTCGTGCGAGGCGTGATCGCCGGATCGTTCGGTCAGTCGTGTGCGTTGACCGATGGGCGGGTGGAACACTTCGACGCGTGCCGTGCCCGCGTCCAGCCGTACCAGCGCAACGGGCGCATCGTCGCGTGCTGCGCACAGGCGAGGGTACTGGCTGGCCCACAACGACGCCATCATCGGGAGGTGCCCGAGCACCAGACCCTCGACCAGGAGCGGCTTGCGTGCTTCAGCGGGCGCAGCGGCGGCTGAAGCCTGGCGAGTAGCGGCCTGGATCGTTCCCTGTGACGCGGGTGGCGGCGATGACTCGGAGACGGCGCCGCTGCTCCCGCCGCCGAGGAAGAGGTCGGCGAGGTCGTCAAACGCGCTGGAGAATGAACTGTCTGCGATCATCGTGCTCCGCCGACGGTCGAGGGGTGGCGATCCGGCGAAAGGCTCAGAGTCGGTTGCCGGAGGTCGCGGGGATATCGAGGATGCTGTTGAGCCCGCCGAAGGGGTTGTTCTGCGAGTTCGGGTTCATCGCGTCGTGCGTCCAGTGTCCGTCGATGACCAGGCGGTATTGCCAGCGGCCGGGCGGGATCTGAACCAGACGCTCGTAGACACCCAGCCGCTCGTTTCGCGTCATCGGCAAGGACATCGGCGACCAGCCGTTGAAGTCGCCGGCGATCGAGACCTGCTTGCCGAGCGAGAGCGGCTGAACAAACAGCACGCCGGACGAGGTGATCTTGACGCCGAGCAGCCCGGACACCGCGGGCTCGGCCGATGCGCGGGACGGCTCGGCGCTTGTCGGGATGAGCGTGAGCGGCGTGATCTGCTGCACCGGGTTCTCCGTGCGGGCTTTCTCCGCAAGCCGCGAGACACGCGTGGTCAGTTCGAGCAGACGCGTGCGAACGTCCTCAGCGGTCAGCGAGGCGGCCTTGGGCTCGGCGACGCCGATCGCCGATTCGAGTGTCTCGATCATCGTCGAAGGGCCGACGCTCGGGCCGATCGGCGCGGGCGAGCGAGTAGCCGTGGGGATCACCGACGGCGCTGCCGGCTGCACGTTCCCTCGGGCGAAGAACTCCGCGGCCGCGCGCACGGTGACGGGATTGGCCCCGTTGCCCGAGGGTGCCGACGGCTGGTGCGTGCGCG
Organism: uncultured Phycisphaeraceae bacterium; assembly: GCA_964403525.1. GTDB lineage: Bacteria > Planctomycetota > Phycisphaerae > Phycisphaerales > UBA1924 > JAJTGZ01. The sequence goes on from CAYOGE010000012.1 coordinate 77,020, forward strand.
TGAGCGAGTCGAGCCGCTTGCCCTTGGCGTCGCCGATCAGGAACTGGCCGAGGGCGAGGTAGTCCTGGGCGCCCGCGGCGTCAGAGGCATAGTCGACCACCGGCTGACCGAACGAAACCGCCTCTTTCAGGCGGTGATCGAAGCGGATCGTCACCGGCAAAACGGCATCGCCGAAGCGCCGGGTGAGCTCGTCGAGCACATCCTTGGCGAGCGTGCTGCCCGGGTCGTGCATGGTGGGGAGGACGCGGTAGAGCGGCTGAACGTTGAGCCGCTTGGAGAGGCTCTTGATGGCGTTGATCTGCTTGGCCGCGCCCTGGAGTGCGAAGAAGGCGGTCTCCACCGGGACGATCACCTCGGTCGCGGCGGCGAGGGCGTTGTACGTCAGCAGCCCGATGTTCGGTGGGCAGTCGATGAGACAGAGGTCGTACTGATCGGCCAGACGTGAGAGCACACCGGCGAGGCGCGTCTCGGCCCCTTCAACGTTCGCCAGTCCGCCGCGGGGTGATTCCAGCGCAGCCAGGCGGACGGTGCTGGGCGCCAGGTCGAGGCAGCGGCCGACGCGCCACAGCAGACGCGTCCAGTCAATCGTCTGCTCGGGCCGGGCGAGCATGGCGTCACCGATCTGCACATCGATGCGCTGCTCGGGGATGGCCAGACCCGCTGCGCAGTGGCTCTGGGGGTCAAGGTCAACAAGCAGCGTCCGCTTGCCGAGCTTGGCGAAGACGCCGGCGAGGTTGATGGCCGTGGTGGTCTTGCCGCAGCCGCCCTTTTGGTTCACGATCGCGATGATGCGCACGCGGTGCTCCCGTAGAAGCAAGCGCGGAGGGCCCGGAGGAACAGGGCCGGGGGGTGAGGGCTCCGCCGCTCGCTGAGGGAGGTATCGGCGTGGGCGGGAAGAACGCTTGAAATTGGACCTGCGTAGGGCGGAGAGGCTGCGAAAACAGGGTTGTTCGCAGTGCGATGGGCGGGGCGCGCGTGCGTTGGTCTTATGGAGACGACTGGGCGCTCAGTTTCTTGAATAGGTCCTCGTCGCCGGCGCAGTTGAGAACTTGAAAGCGCGGTTCTTTCGGTGGGTTCAAGGCAAGGACCGCGTTGCGGAAGGCTGCTTCGGTGGCGTCGTCGAGCACCACCGCCTGGGCGAAGATGCCCCAGCTGGGCGGTGAGAAGGCGTACATGCGGCACGGGGCGCCGATCATCAGGCCCGTGAACCGCGGGTCGGCGGCGATTGTCTTTTCCGCCTGCTCGCACCAGACTTCCGCGGCCCTGAGCTTCTTCGTTTCTGCACCGGCGATGATGCCGGTGATGAGGGCAAAGTGGATGCACGCGAGGGTGGTGAGGCCCGCGGTCCACGCGACGATCTTGGTGAGGCGGCTGGTTGGCTTGCGGGTTTTCTCGTCGCCCATGAGATCACCCGCTGGTGGGGTTCATGGGGATATCTACGCCGGTCTGGGCCGCGCAGTTGCGGGCCAGGTCGTAGCCCGCGTCGGCGTGGCGGAGGACGCCCATGGCGGGGTCGTTGGTGAGGACGCGTTCGAGGCGTCGCGCCGCCTCTGGCGTGCCGTCGGCGACGATGACCTGGCCGGCGTGCTGGCTGTAGCCGATGCCGACGCCGCCGCCGTGGTGGAAGCTGACCCAGCTTGCGCCGCTGGCGATGTTCACCATCGCGTTGAGGATCGCCCAGTCGCTCACCGCGTCGGTGCCGTCCTTCATCGCTTCGGTCTCGCGGTTGGGGCTGGCGACGCTGCCACAGTCGAGGTGGTCGCGGCCGATGACGATGGGGGCGCTCACCTTCTTCTCGGCGACGAGGCGGTTGAACATCAGGCCAGCCTTGTCGCGCTCGCCGTAGCCGAGCCAGCAGATGCGTGCGGGGAGGCCCTGGAAGGCGAAGCGCGGGGCGCAGTTGTCGTAGTCGCCGGCGAGGAGGGCTTCGGGGTTTTTGTGGCAGCCGAGGATCCAGTTGTGGAGGCGGCGGCGGTAGTCGGCGTCGCGTAGCCCGGCGGTCCCCGCCGGGTTGGTTGAGTGTTCAGTACCAGACCCGGCGGGGACCGCCGGGCTACCCAGGAGGGGGAAGAGTTTCAGGATCTCGTGGTCGGTGCGGTAGATGTCGCGGGGGTCGCCGGAAAGGGCGACCCAGCGGAAGGGGCCGCGGCCGAGGCAGAACTGGGGGCGGATGAACGCCGGCACGAAGCCGGGGAAGTCGAACGCGTTGGGGACGCCGTTGTCCTTGGCACGCTGGCGAAGGTTGTTGCCGTAGTCAAACGTGTTCGCGCCGCGCTTCTGCAACTCGAGCATCGCACGCACGTGCCGCGCCATCGTGGCGAGGCTCTTCTTCTGGTACCCCGCCGGGTCGCTCTTCTGCTCCGCCTTGGCGGCGGCGAAGGTCATGTCCATCGGGATGTAGCCGATGAGCGGGTCGTGGGCGGAGGTCTGGTCCGTCAGCACATCCACCTTGGTGCCCCGCGCGATGAGCCGCTCCAGCAGTTCGACGATGTTGCAGCAGACGCCGACGCTCAGCGCTTTCTTCTCGCTCGCGTACTTCACCGCGCGGTCAATCGCCGCATCCACGCCGTCAATCACTTCGTCGAGGTACTTGTCCGCCGCGCGCCGGTCCAGGCGCGTGCGGTCAACATCCGCGATGAGGCAGGTGCCCTTCGCGAGCGTGATCGCCAGCGGCTGGGCACCCCCCATGCCGCCGCACCCGCCGGTGACGCAAAGTCGGCCTGAGAGATCACCACCAAAGTGCATCCGCCCGCATTCGGCGAAGGTCTCGTACGTCCCCTGCAGGATGCCCTGGGTGCCGATGTAGATCCACGAGCCGGCGGTCATCTGCCCGTACATCATGAGGCCGCGGCGTTCGAGGTCGTCAAAGTGCGCCTGCGTCGCCCACGCGGGGACGAGGTTGGAGTTGGCGATGAGGACGCGCGGGGCATCAACGTGCGTGCGGAGGACGCCGACGGGCTTGCCGCTCTGCACCAGCAGCGTCTCATCGGGTTCGAGGCGGCGGAGCGTGGCGCAGATTGCATCAAAGCTCGGCCAGTCGCGGGCGGCCTTGCCGCGGCCGCCGTAGACGACGAGGTCTTCGGGCCGCTCGGCGACGGCGGGGTCGAGGTTGTTGTGGAGCATCCGGAGGGCCGCCTCGGCCTGCCAGGTCTTGCAGGTCATGGCGGTGCCGGTGGGGGCGTGGAGGGTGCGGGGGCCGGAGGAGATGGGCGTTGTGGGCATGGTGGGGCGATGGTAAGACGTGGGGCGGTTCGGCAGCGGGAACCAGCGGTGCCGCAGGCCAGCGCGGACACTGCGCGTGGCTGCGCCGCCACGCCGCAAAGATGCGTTGCCACGCCGCAACCTCGCAACACTCCGCCGCAACCTTGTGGCGCGCCGCCGCAACCTTGCGGCGTTCCGGCGCAACCTTGCGGCGTTCCGGCGCAACCTTGCGGCGCTTCGGCGCAACCTTGCGGCGCTTCGGCGCAACCTTGCGGCGCTTCGGCGCAACCTTGCGCCGAGGCCGTTTCATGAGAACGGTCTTCGTTTTGGTCGGGTGCCGTTCGTGCATTGCCCGGTGGGAGGCAGAAAACAGGGTTCCGCTCAAGCCAGGTTCACACTCGCACGATCTTCTGCCCTGTAGCTGTCCACGCCAACACCCTCGGTCAATCCTGCTTCTGCAACCTGAACACCATCGCCGCCGCCGCCCCTCCAAGGCACGGGCCGACGACGTAGATCCACACGTGGGTGGGGGGGCCGTTGCCGGCGAAGACCTGCGCCAGCGCGGGCCCAAGCCCAACGGCCGGGTTGAAGGCTCCGCCCGAGAGCCCACCGCCTGCGAACGCAGCGGCGAGGACGGTGCAGCCGATGGCTGCGCCGTAGTAGGAATTCCCGGCGGTCGCTTTCGCCGTTGCCACGTTCAGCACCACCAGCGCCAGCAGGAAGGTGAACAAGGCCTCGACGGCGATCGCCCCCGGTTCAGGGATGCTCGGCGAGGGGACGAACGTCAGGCCGGTGATGCCGCGCACCGTCATCGCGGCGACGGTGGCCGCGGCCAGTTGCACGACGATGTACAGCACCGCGCCGCGCACATCGATCCTGCCGCGCAGGAAAATGGCCAGCGTGACGGCCGGGTTGTAGTGGGCGCCGGAGATGTGCCCGCCCATGTAGACCAGCACCATCAGCCCCAGGCCGATCGCGACGGGCGCGAGCGCGAGGCCCTGCGTTGCACAGAGCCCGATGATGAAGACAAGAAAGAACGTGCCGATGAACTCGGTGGTGAGCTTGGAGGTGGTGGTTGGCATGGGCGGAGGGTAACGGGAAAGGGCCGAGGTGTCAGGGCCGAGGGCCGAGTCTAAGGCGACAGTCTTTCCACACGTCCCTCGGCCCTCAAACCTCGGCCCTATCCTCCGGCATGCACTTCGACGCACACGCCCCTGTCATCGCCGACCTTGAGGCGCGGATCTTAACGATCCGCGACTCTCTTTAACTACCCGGCAAAGGCCGCGCTGCGGGCGGAGCTGAAATCGAGGATGGAAGGGGCCGATTTCTGGTCCAACCAGGCCGTCGCCAACCGCGTCGTCGCCGACCTCAAGCTCATCACCAACCAGATCGACCCGGTCGATGCGTTCGTCGCCAGGCTCGACGAGGCGAAAACCGCCTACGACATGGCCAGGGAACTGGGGCCGAAGGGGACGCCCGACAAGGAGCTCCTCGCCGAGGCCGACGAGATCCTCTACGGGCTCAGCCAGCAGATCGAGCAGATCGAGATGCGCAGCCTCATGAGCGGCAAGCACGACGGGCGCAACGCCTTCATCACCATCTCAGCAGGCGACGGCGGCACCGAGGCCAACGACTGGGCCGAGATGCTCTTCCGCATGTACCTCAACTACCTCGAGAAGGCCGGCTTCGCCGTCGAAGAGGTCGAGCGCGGCTTCGGCTCCGAGGTGGGGATCGATTCGGTCACGCTCCACGTCAAGGGCCCGTACGCGTTCGGCTTCCTCAAGTGCGAGCGTGGCACGCACCGGCTCGCGCGCGTCTCGCCGTTCAACGCCCAAGGCAAGCGGCAGACGTCGTTCGCCAGCGTCGAGGTCACGCCCGAGATCGACGATGTGAACGTCGTGATCCCCGACCGCGACCTTGACGTCATGCCCTTCGTGCGGGCCTCCGGCCCCGGCGGTCAGAACGTCAACAAGGTCGCCACGGCGATCCGCATGACCCACAAGCCGACGGGCATCACCGTCGTCGCCAACACCTTCCGCGACCAGCCGCAGAACCGGGCGCAGTGCCTGCGGATCATCCAGGCCAAGCTCGAGCAGATGGCCGAGGAGAAGCGCGAGAAGGAGATCAACGCCGCCAAGGGCGGCGCGATGGAGAGCGGCTGGGGGACGCAGATCCGCTCCTACGTCGTCTACGACTCGCGCGTGAAGGACCACCGCACCGGCGAAGAGTCGGGCGACGTCGAGAAGGTGCTCGCCGGGCACATCCAGCCGTTCATCGACGCCGAGCTCAAGCGCCGCCGCCGCGAAGAGGCCGAGCGGGCGATGGCGAAGTCGTAAGGGCAGTTTTCTACAACGAAGGTACCGAAGGAAGCGAAGGAAGACAGGACGGCCCGCCGACCGCCATCGGTACGCCTTGACCCCTTCGCTACCCTCGGTACCTTCGTTGTAAAGCTCTTCCGGCTACCCTCCCCGCATGGTGATCCCACAGGCACAGCTCAAGGCCGGCGCTCCCCGCATCCTGCTGGTTGACGACCACGAGCAGAACCTCGAGCTGCTCGAGGCCTACCTCGAGGAGCTCAACGTCAACACCGCAACCGCCGCCGACGGTGTCGATGCGCTCCGCCAGATCCAGGCGCAGAAGCCCGACCTGATCCTCCTCGACGTCATGATGCCGCGCATGAGCGGCTTCCAGCTCGCCCAGAAGCTCAAGGCCGATGCGGCGCTCAAGGACATCCCCATCATCATGGTCACCGCGCTGGGTGAAGAGAGCGACGTCGAGCGCGCCCGCGACCTGGGGATCGGTGACTTTGTCACCAAGCCGGTGAACAAGGTTGACCTGCTCAACCGCGTGCGGGCGCACCTTGCCGGCTGATCGGCCCTGGCCGATCAGCTCTGCAGCGCCCGCCACCCCAAGCGCAGCCCCACCAGCGCCAGCACCACCGCCAGCCCGCGGATGATCGCCGTCGGCGCTGCCTTGGTGCTCAGGTGCGCCCCGAACTGCGCCCCGACCACCGCGCCGGCCGCCAGCGGCAGCGCAACGTGCCAGTAGCCCTCGAGCGACCCCTGAAAGATGTGCACCGCCGTCGCCATCGCCGATGAGATCGCCAGCACAAAGTGGCTCGTCGCCGTCGCCCGGTGGACCGCGAACGCCAGGATGAAGACCAGCGCCGGCACGTGGATGATCCCGCCGCCGATGCCGACCATCGTCGAGATCAACCCCACCACCACGCTCAGCGCTGCGCCGATCAGCAGCCCCTTCGCGGGCACCCTCGCAGCCAGGTGCCCCTCCGCGGCGAGCTTCGCCTCGCGCTTCTTCAGGCCCTCCTTGCCGCCCAGCACGATCAGCACCGCCGCGCCGACGACCATCACGATCCCCAGCATCCCCTCAAAGAGCCCCCGCGGCACGCGCTGCACCGCCCACGCGCCAACCGCCGCCCCCGGCAGCGTGGCGATGGCGAAGACAACCCCCGAGCGGTAGTCGATCCGCCTCATCCGCGCGTAGCTCACCGTGCCGCTGAGGCTGTTGGCGCAGATCGCAAGCAACGAGACCGCCGTGACCTGGTCGGGCGTCGCGCCCGGGTAGGCCGCCACCAGCACCGGCACCATGATGAAGCCGCCCCCCACGCCGATCAGCGTCCCGATCAGCCCCACGGCCACACCCATCGCAAGAAAGAGCGCGATCGTCACAACGCAGCGTAGGAAGACCGCCCACCGGCGTTCTATGCTCGGCCCTATGGCCAAACGCACCAAGACCAAGCCCGCCGCCACCCGCATCGAGAAGGACACCATGGGAGAGATGACCCTCCCCGCCGACGTCCTCTACGGCGCATCCACCCAGCGCGCGGTGCTCAACTTCCCCGTCTCCGGACGGCCGATCCCCTTCGGCATCATCGCCGCCTACGCGCAGATCAAGAGCGCCTGCGCCACCGTGAACCAGAACCTCGGCCGCCTGGACAAGAAACGCGCCAGCGCCATCCGCTCGGCCTGCGCCACCATCGAGCGCGGCATGCCCGACCACGGCGGCTGGGCCAAGCACTTCCCCATCGACATCTTCCAGACCGGCTCGGGCACCAGCACCAACATGAACGCCAACGAGGTGATCGCCAACCTCGTCTGCCTCGCCCGCCGCGCCAAGGTCGGCTCCTCCAAAGACCCCAAGTACCTCAAGGCCGGCGGCGTCCACCCAAACGACCACGTCAACATGGGGCAGTCCAGCAACGACACCTTTCCCACGGCCATCCACGTCGCCGCCGCCACCGCCATCGCCGATGAACTCCTCCCCGCCGTCACCCGCATGCGCCTCAAGCTCGAGCAGCAGGCCAAGGCGTGGGACAAGGTCGTCAAGATCGGCCGCACCCACCTCCAAGACGCCACGCCCATCCGCCTCGGGCAGGAGTTCAGCGGCTACGCCAGCCAGATGGCCCACGCCGAGACGCGCCTGCTCCAGTCGATCTACACGCTGCTGGAGCTCCCCATCGGCGGCACCGCCGTCGGCACCGGCATCAACGCCCACGAAGACTTCGACTCCCTCGTCGCCACCGAGCTCTCCGAGGCGATCGGCCTCGAGTTCCGCCCGTGCGAGAACCACTTCGAGGCCCAGCACGCCAAGGATGCCTGCGTCGAGGCGAGCGGCCTGCTCAAGACCATCGCCACCAGCCTCACCAAGATCGCCGCCGACATCCGCCTCATGGGCATGGGCCCGCGCTGCGGCATCGGTGAGCTCATCATCCCCGCCGTCCAGCCCGGCTCCTCCATCATGCCCGGCAAGGTCAACCCGGTCATCTGCGAGAGCCTCATCATGGTCTGCGGCCAGGTGATCGGCAACGACGCCGCCATCACCTACGGCAACCTCGGCGGGCTCAACAGCACCCTCGACCTCAACGTCGCCATGCCGCTGATCGCCGACAACCTGCTCACCAGCATCCACCTGCTCGCCGGCGGCTGCGACATGTTCACCACCAACCTCCTCGACGGCCTCAAGCCCGACGAGAAACGCTGCAAGGAACTCATCGAAGGCTCGCTGGCGATGTGCACCAGCCTCGTGCCGGTGATCGGCTACGACGCCGCCGCGGGCCTGGCGAAGGAGGCTTTCAAGCAGGGCAAGACCGTCCGCCAGCTCGCCCTCGCCACCGCCGTCGGCACCACCGACCGCCTGACCGGCAAGCCGCTCACCGCCAAGTCGCTCGACGATTACCTCAACCCCTGGAGCATGACGCTGCCCGGTGGCGAGGGCTCGGCGGGGGGCTGAGGCGAAAGGGCCAAATCGCAAAGGGCCAAAGGGCCAAATGAAAAGGCCCCGGGCGCGTGCGCTCGGGGCCTTGGTCTTGATTTGGATAGAGGCTGGGCCGCGATCAGGCGGCCATCTTGCCGCTGGTGGCCGAGGTGATCGAGAACGAGTCGCCCGTGCCGGTGCGGCCGAAGGTAACGGTGAACGTCTCGCTGGGGAGGCCCGTGGCATCGGCCCGCTGCCCCTGCACGATGTACTGCACGCTGTCGGGCCCGGCGGTGAAGGTGTTGTCGGTGTAGGTCTTCTTGCCGCTGACACCGGCGAAGTTGAAGGAGCTCTGCCCGGCGACCTTGCGGTAGATGATGTAGCTGGTGCCGCTTGTTCCGGCGGGGTTGGCGGCCTTCCACTTGAGCACCAGAGCGCCGGTGGGGCTGATGCTGACGGAGATGTCCGTCGGCTTGGCCGGGGGCTGCGCGGTGCCGGGCGCAGAGGGCGCGGGGATCTGCGCGAGGACGTAGATGTTGGGGTCGCTGGTGTCCAGCGCCTTCTGCTTGATGCGGCGGATGTTGTCGCTGGTGAGGGTCTGCAGGTCCTTGACCTTCTGGTTGGCCTTCTCGGTCTGGGCGCGCGCGGCGTAGCGGGCATCCTGCGCTTCCTGCTCGGCGCTGACGGCATCCTGCACCGCCGCCTTGTAATTCGAGACGATCGTTGCGTTTAGCCCGATCGCGACCGCGTTATCCTGCCAAGGAATCTGGTGCGATGCGCACCACGCGAGGAAGAGGGCACGGGGTGAACGGGGATACGCGTCTGACATGGGCAGGCTCCGAGGCGGCCCGCGCTGTGTTGCGGGCAGCGTTGTCTCCGCGGAGCCGACCGAAACACTCGGAGGGCGGCGGGTTGACACCTACATTCGATCCGGCCGCGCCGCGCCTTGAGGTGTTTTCTAAAACTTTTTTTCGCTACGGCTCATCTACTTTGTACGGGTTGCTACGCGTTGGCCGGGGCTTGCGATGGGTTACATGGCTCGCTACGCTCTGAAGTCGGCTGTGCAAACGGGCGGCGTGGGGCCTCACTCACCCCGTGCAGCGCGCACGAACGACGACCCCACCGGACAAGATCACAGGTCCCGTCCGTCTCCGCTCGGTCTCTACCACGGCGGGGTCATTCATTGGGTGGGGCTGTCTTTGCGCCCGCGCCCCCCTTTGGATAAAGACGCCGTCTCCCTCCCCGGCGGGTTGCCCCGGGCCGGTGTGGGCGGTGGGGGGGGCAAAGGCGTTCGACGCAATGCAAAGGGGGCGGCTCCCTTTGCGAACCCCCCGGGCAAGGCATCGAGGCACGCCGACCATCGGAGCCGTGCGTACGAGAGCGGAGCGGACGGCGAGCCGGAAGCGAAGCAGTCTTCACG
>CAYOGE010000013.1:0-50803 GCA_964403525.1 uncultured Phycisphaeraceae bacterium
ATGATCGGCGTGCCGGGCACCGCCGAGGGGGGCCGAGGGGGCCGGGGGGGGGGCTACTTGTCGTCGTCGCCGATCTCGAGGTCCTTGAGGAGGTCATCCAGGCCGTCATCCTTCTTCGCGCCGCCCATCGGCTTGAGCGACTTGCCCTTGGGGGGAGAGCCGGGGGCCTCCTTGGGCAGGCCGGGGAAGTCGTCATCGTCGCCGGTGAGCGCATCATCCATGCTCACCATGCCGGCGGCGTAGCAGTCCTTGGCGTCGATCTGCGTCGGGTAGCCGTCGATGCGGATCACAAAGACCACACCGCCGACGGTGAGCAGGTCGCCGGGGGAGAGCTCGCGGTCTTTGACCTTGGCGCCGTTGACGTAGGTGCCGTTGGCGGAGCCGAGGTCCTTGACCACCAGCTCCTCATCCTCGATGGCCAGCTCGCAGTGCTTGCGGCTGACTGAGGGGAGGGGGATGCGCAGGCGTGCGGACTCGTCGCGCCCGACGATGATGTTCGCCTTGTCGAAGGGGAACTCGCGGCTTGTGCCGTCGGCTTTGACCATGACCAGCGAGATCTTCACGGGCATCTTCCTTTCGCGCAGCGCCGACGGGCGGTTCAGAAGGGGCGCTGGTTGGCGGTTTGCTTCATTCCCACGGGAGACCTGCCGGACCCCATCGTATTGTCCCGGCGGCAAGAATAGCCGATCGGACGGAATGGATGGTGGCCGAAGCGGCCGGGCGGTGATAGCGGGGCGGCGGACGCGTGTATGGCCAACGGAGCGGTCAACCTGACGGTGGAGGGCGGAGGCACGGGCGAGCGGGCGGTGGTGCGCGCGGCGGAGGTCCTTCCTCCGCCAGACCGGGTGCGCCCGGCAAGGTCGCTCTACATCCACACGCCGTTCTGCGCGCACAAGTGCCACTACTGCGATTTCTACTCGTTTGTGGATGATGGGAAGGGAGGCAGAGACCTGCAGGCGGCGTTCGTCGATCGGCTGATCGCCGAGCTGCGGGCGCTGGCGCTGTGGGCGCGGGGTGCGCCGCTGCGGACGATCTTCATCGGCGGAGGCACGCCGAGCCTGCTGCGGCTGGACCTGTGGGAGCGTCTGCTTGGCGTGATCGAGAGCGAGTTTGACCTCGGCCTTGTGCGCGGGGCCGGCGCGGCGGGAGTTGCGGCGGTGGGAGACACCTGGGGCCTGCCGGAGTTCACGGTGGAGTGCAACCCCGAGAGCACGACGGCGGAGCTGGCCGCGGTGCTGAAGGCCGGCGGTGTGACGCGGGTGAGCATGGGGGCGCAGAGCTTTGTGCCGCGTCACCTCAAGACGCTCGAGCGCACGCACAACCCCGACAACGTCGAGCGCGGACTCGCCGCGGTGCGCGCGGCCGGGATCGGACGGCAGTCGGTGGACCTGATCTACGCGATCCCCGGTCAGACGCTGGAGGAGTGGGTGAGCGACCTTGACCGTGCGCTCGCGCTGGGGACAACGCACCTGTCGTGCTACAACCTGACGTACGAGCCGAGCACGCAGATGACCGCTCGCATGAAGCGCGGTGAGTTCGTCCCGGTCGATGAAGAGGTTGAGTCGGCGATGTTCGAGGCGACCACGCGGGCGCTGGAGGCGAGGGGCCTCAAGCGGTACGAGGTGAGCAACTACGCGGTGCCGTCGGCGGGAGGGGTACCCGGCATGGAAAGCCGGCACAACCTGGCGTACTGGCTGCAGGAGGACTGGCTGGCGGCGGGCCCGAGCGCGAGCGGGCACATCCGCGGCGTGCGGACCAAGAACGTGGGCAACCTGCGCATGTACCTTGAGGGTGACGGGACGAGCCTGCTGAGCGACCACGAGCCGGTCGACCCGGTGCGTGCGGTGCGCGAGCGGTTGATGACCGGGGTGCGCCTGGCGCGCGGGCTGGATGCCGTCGAGATGCTGGCGCTGGCGGAGAGCGTGTCGCCGGGGTCGGGCGGTCGCCTGGCCCGCGCGGTGGCGGAGCTGCAAGGGGACGGGCTGTTGACGCAGGACGGCGTGCGCTGGCGCGTAGGAGGGGAGCGTGGCTGGCTGGTTGCGGACTGGATCGCCAAGCGCCTGATGGGGGCGGTCGGGGCGCCTTGAGCCCGGCTACTCGGCGGGCGGTTTCTCGGCTTTCAGGCCGTCGTCTGGCCGCTTCAGCTTGAGCTTGGTGAGCAGCGAGCGGAGGTCCTTGGGGAAGGGGGTCTGTGCGTCGATGGGCTCGCCGGATATCGGGTGCGTGAAGGCGAGACGGTGGGAATGGAGTGCCAGGCGCGGGCCGAGCTTGCGGATCGCCGGCGGGGCGTAGAGGTCATCGCCGATGATGGGGCAGCCGATGGTGGCCAGGTGGACGCGCACCTGGTGCAGGCGGCCGGTGAGAGGGCGCGCCTCGATCAGCGCTGCCCCTTCGTGCGGGCCGCTGGTTGCGGTGCTGAGCACGCGGTAGGCGGTCTGGGCCGGCTTGCCCTTGGCGCTGATCTTGGAGAGCTTCTGCTCGGTGTAGTCACGCGGCTGCGTTTCAAGGAGCGGCTTGTTGATCAGGCCGGTTGGCGTGCTGGGTGACTTGTCGGTAACGGCCCAGTAGAACTTGCGGACGGTGCGGGCCTCGAACTGCTCGCGGAGGCCGTCGTAGGCGCTTGGTGAGAGCGCAACGACGAGGATGCCGCTGGTAAACCTGTCGAGTCTGTGCAGAAGGCCGAAGTCGCGCGGTGCGCCGAGCTTCTGCAGCTGTTTGCTGTAGCGGTCGAAGAGGCCGTTGAGGAGCGAGTCGCTGTCGTGACCCTTGCCGGGCTGGGTGACGATGCCCGCCCGCTTGGCGATAACGACCAGGTCTTTGTCCTCAAAGAGCGTCGTCCAGGTGATCGTGGGGTTGGGCGTGACGGAGAGCAAAGGAGAAGAGTCCTAGCGCGGGCAGGCGTCGGCGTCGAGGTACCAGCGGAGCTCGCCCGCCTTGGGGCGGATGGAGAGGATGGGCAGGTCGTCGGCGGTGACGGTGGCGAGGTCACCCTCGGCGGATGCCGCCGCGACCCTGGCGATCGTGTCGCGCTTTCCTTCGCCGGTGACGAGCACGCAGACCATGCGCGACGCGTTGATGAGGTGCTGCGTCATGGTGACGCGGTCTGGAGGTGTGACCTCCGGCCCGCTGTTGACCAGCACCATCCGCGGTGGCATCGAGTGATCCCGCAGCGCGCGTGAGTGGGGGAAGAGGCTCGCCGTGTGCCCGTCGCCACCCATGCCGAGGACGACGCAGTCGAGCCTGTCCTGCCCCTTCTCGCGCCACTCGAGCGATTCGCGGAGCGCCCGCTCGTAGTGCGTGTCGGCGTCGTCGCGGGTGGCGAGGATCGGGTGGACCTGCGACCGGGGGATGTCTGAGTGCTCGACGATGATGCCGTGGATGTGGTTGTAGTTGCTGCGTTCGTCGTCGAAGGGCACCCGGCGCTCGTCGACGATCCACAGGTGCGTCTTGCGCCAGTTCAAGGCGCGGTAGTCGGGGTCGAACATCATCAGGCGGTAGAGCGGGAGCGGCGTGCTGCCGCCGGAGAGGGCGATGTGGAAGTCGCCGAACTTGCGGATGCACGCCGCCGCCTGCGCGACGATGTCGGCGGCCAGCGCGTCGAGGGTGTCGCCCGCGTCTGGGCGCATGATCACCGTGCCCGGCAGGCGGGGTGCGGCGGGCGGGCGGTGGACTTCGAACGGTTCGGGCATCGCAGCAGGGTACGCAGAGCGCGGCTGCGCGCACCGGGCCGGTCCGGCACGTTCAGTTGCAGGCGGTGAAGAACTGGTCGATGAACACGACAAAGTCGTTGTTGTCCCACGAGTAGTCGCGCCCCTGCACGCCGCCTTGAACGCCAACGTCGGCGCACTCGCTCTGGCTGAAGAAGAGGTCGATGAACACGACAAAGTCGTTGTTGTCGAACAGGCCGTCGCTCCCGCGGGCGCCCCCCTGGCTGCCGATATCGGCGAGGCAGAAACGGGGGACGCGGACCCTGATGAGCGCCGACCCGAGGACGGGCGGGTCGGTGGGGATGGCGGCCTGGCGAGACGTCGCGACGACCACGTAGCACCAACCGTCGTTGGTGAGCACGGCGGTGTCGGTTGAGATGTCGGTGATCACGCAGTGCTCGTTGGTGGACGGGTTGTTGTCAAGGTCGAGCGGGTCACCCTCCCTGATGAGCACGACGCGGTTGTTGGCGACCAGCACTTCATCGCGGATGTACCCGGGGATGTCGATCCCTTCATCATCGCCCGGTGCCCGGGTCATGTCGTCGGTGCCTCCGGCGATGACGAAGTCACCCCTGTCGTTGACGGCGACGTTGCTGAGCGAGCCGCCGCGGCTCGACCAGCGCTCGGTGCCGCAGGCAACGATCGTGCCGGAGGGGGCGGCGTAGGCGACGGTGCGTCCGTTGACCTGGCCGTACGAACCGCTGAACGAGCCGCCCCCGAAACCGCCGCGGCAGTACCACTTGGACGGGCCCGCGGTGCCGGGGGTAATCCCGACGCTGCCGGGCGCGATGCTCTGGACGATCAGCGAGCCGTTGTCGGGGAGCGGTGCATCCTGCTGCAGGATCACCGAGTTGTTCAGCGCGAGGGTGTTGAAGTTGCCGATCCCGAGGTAGCCCAGCACGAGCGTGTTTGTGCCCGCGTCGTCGAGCCCGAACTGGATGGAGAAGGATCGCCAGGGGATGCCGCCGGTGACGGGCTGGTTTGCCGGTACGGATTGGTTCGAGTCGATCGTCTGCGCAACGAGCGAGTTGCTGGTGCCGTTGCCGATGAAGATCCCCTCGCGTGGATCAAGCACGGGGAAGCCGGGCGTACGCTGGCTGATCCACATGACCCTCCCGTTGGCGTCCATCGCCACGCCGTCGGCGAACTGCCCGACGTTGTACCCGTACCCGGGCACCGTGAGCGTCTGTGCTTCGCGGGCCATCGCCGTGAAGTTTGCGGCGCTGCTGCCGACCAGTTGGCCGCGAACGACCACGTAGTTCTGCGAAGATGGCGTGTTGCGCCCGGGTGTTGAGAACGCGAACTGGCCGGCGTTGTTGATCGCTCGGCGCGGGTTGAAGTTGCCGAACTGTTCTCCCGCAAGCAGCCCTGACGAGCCGGTTGTCGGGATTGGGTCGTTCTCACGGGCGACGATCCCGTAGGTCGTCCCGGAGCCGTACACCAGGAACGTGTCGGTGCTGGTGTTCGCGTCCTCGGAGTTCCCGCGGGTGAGCCAGTACGAGCCGTCGGGGCTCAGCGCTGGGCGATCAAACGCGGCGGTCGAGTTTGGCCGCCACCTGATCGAGTAGCCTGGGATGTTTGAAGATGGAATGTCGGCGTAGTTTGTGAGGAGGGTCTGAATATCGGCGGAGGCCGAACCGGCGGCGACGAGCAGCAGACAAACAAATGGGCGCGTCATGTGTTCTCCTTGATGGGTAGCGGCAATTGTGCCAGATGAACCGGGGGCAGACCATCGCGAACTGGACGGAAACGAAAAAAAGACCCGCGAACGCGGGTCTTCGTGTGAGCAAGGCCAAGGGGCTAATCGCCGCGGGGGGGTATTGCGGGCGGGCAACCCTGGCTGGCGATCGCTCCGGGCGACTTACTGGCAGCCGGCGAAGAACTGATCGATAAAGACGATGAAGTCGTTGTTGTCCCACTCCAGGTCAGCACCTGCCACCCCGCCGGTGCGGCCGATGTCGGCGATCGGGCTTCGGCCGAAGAAGTAGTTGATGAAAACGATGAAGTCGTTGTTGTCAAGGACGCCGTCTGGCCCCTGGAATCCGCCGGTTGAGCCCAGGTCGGCCGGGCAGTTGCTGGCGCTCTCGATCACAGCGCGGATGAAGAAATTGCCGCTGATGCCGAAGATGAGCCCGCCACCAATGTTGATGCGCGGCTCAAAGAACTGGTTGCTGTTGATCCCCATCTCGGGCCACGTGCCGTAGATGGCGTTCGCCCCGGCGGTGCTGCGGTTGGGGTTGTTAGGTGGCCAGTCTGAACAGACACTCGGACCGGTGTTTGGGTCCGTCGCGGTCAGGAACTCAAGGCCCACGCTGATCTTCGAGACATCGTGCAGGATGATGTTCTCGCTGGTGAAGTCGAACTCGTTGAGTCCGCCGTCTTGCATCTGTGGCGTCAGGCCGTCGCCAGCTGCCGCATCATTCTTGGAGTCAAAGACGAGGAAGTGGTTTGGCTGGAGTACCGAGCCGGATTAGATCATGATCGATCCCTGGTCGCTCGGTGGCACGGTGCCGGGGCTGGTGCTGGCCCACATGATCTGCACCTTTGTCACCTTGAACGCGGGGCGCAGGTTGACTGGAACGTTGAGGACGGCGAGCGCCTGCTCGCCGGCGACAAAGCCCGCTTGAATCGACATCTGCGCATCGGCCACGGTGGATACGTCGTTTGGGAAGCGGTCGTTCTTGAGGATCGTCTGCCCGAGCGCGGTCGTGGAACTGGCGGCGATGAGCAGGCCGCAAAGGCAGGCAGCGGTGTTTGCGATGTTCATGGATACTCCCAGGGCACGAGGGCCCGCTCGGAAACAGGTCGGGAATGACTAGGCACGCCAGAGCGGCGGC
This sequence comes from uncultured Phycisphaeraceae bacterium, assembly GCA_964403525.1. Lineage (GTDB taxonomy): Bacteria > Planctomycetota > Phycisphaerae > Phycisphaerales > UBA1924 > JAJTGZ01. Next base: position 6,545 of record CAYOGE010000013.1, read on the forward strand.
GACCGTTGCAGGTCTATACGAATACCACACAGAGCGGATGCCTGCCAGTCCGCAGTTGGACAAACAGGCGGATCACCCAACTGTTTTACGAACAAAGCCCGGGGGCGGGCTGTGCCAACGTCCGACACCCGCGAAGAGGCGCTCGGCGGCCTCGGGCCCCCATGAACCGGGCTCGTAGGTCTGGATCGACGAACGGATGAGCGGGTTCTTGATGAACGGCTCGCAGATCTTCCATCCCAGTTCGACCTCGTCCTTGTGCTTGTACAGCGTGCGGTCGCCGCGGATGGCATCGACGATGAGCGGCCCGTACGCCTCGACCTGTTCGCCGCCGAAGCGGTCGAGGTAGTCCAACTGCAAGTCGGCGTAGTCGAGCTTCATGCCCATGCCGGGGACCTTGCCCTCCAGGCGCAGGCTAATCCCTTCGCGGGGCGCGATGTTGATGATCAAGCGGTTGGCCGGCCTGTCTGCGAGCGAGCCGTCGAACATGCGGAAGATCTGCACGGGTGGCCTGCGGAACTGAACCACGACCTCGGTCTGCTTGACGGCCAGCTTCTTCCCTGAGCGGAGGTAGAACGGAACGCCGGACCACCGCCAGTTGTCGATCTGCAGACGCACCGCCGCGTACGTATCGGTGTTGCGCTTCGGGTCGACGCCATCCTCTTCGACGTAGGGCCGATCGTCTGGCCCTTTGCCGCGTCCGTACCGACCCATGACGCAGGCGGAGGGCGCTTCGGCGTCGCTGGCGACAACGCACGAACCGAGCAGCTTGATCTTCTCGCGCATGATCGCGTCGGCGTCGAAGACGCTGGGCGGCTCCATCGCGACCATGCACATCACCTGGAGCAGGTGGCTCTGGACCATGTCGCGCAGAGCGCCCGCCCGATCGTAGAAGTTCGCGGCGCGGCTTCCAACGCCGACGGTCTCCGCGGCCGTGACCTGCACGTGCTCGACGGTGTCGCGGTTCCAGATCGGCTCGAAGATGGTGTTGGCAAAGCGCATCACCGCGATGTTCTGGACCAGCTCCTTCCCCAGGTAGTGGTCGATCCGATAGGTCTCTTCCTCTTCGAAGACGCGCCCGAGCGAGCGGTTGAGCGAGACAGCGCTGGCCAGATCGTTGCCGAACGGCTTTTCAACGATGATGCGTTGCCACGGTGTCGCTTCGGCGTTGAGCGAGCACCAGCGGTGCCCTTCGGAGACAAGGCCCCCAGCGCCTATGTTGTCGATGATCGGTTCGTAGAGGTCGGGCGAGACCGACAGGTAGAAGAGGATGTTCGGCATGCCCCCCTGGCGAAGGATGCCGGCGTTTCCGCCCAGTTCTGCGATCTTCGCGGAGAGACCCTCCATTGACTCTGGAGCCGCAGCGTCCGCGGCGTGATAAAAGAGCCGACTGGCGAAACGGTCCCACCTCGCCTGGTCAAAGGCCGCTGCGTGCACCTTGGCGCTGGCGAGCATCTTGTCGCGAAACTTGCCGTCGGACATCTCCGTTCGTGCCACGCCAACGATCGACGTCCCCGTCGCGAGGCGGCCCTGCCTGTCCTGCTCATAGAGGGCCGGGATGAGCTTGCGGGCCGTCAGGTCGCCCGATGCGCCGAAGATGACAATGACGCACGGGTCAGAGGAATTGCCGTTGGAACTGGCCGGTGATTTGGTGGTCATGCTGGGTCCTTGAGTCGGTCGTTCGACCGCGCGCAACCATCGCGCCCGGTTTTTCTCTCTCAGCCCCTCTCCATCGGCGATCGGGCCGTTTTTCCCCCTCAAAGCGCCGCCAGCACGTGCCGCGCGATCGTCTCGGCTGCCTTGGGGTGGCCCAGTGCTTTGGCGTTGGCGCGGAGTTGCGTCAGCCGAGCGGGGTCGGCCAGCAGCGAGTTCACCTTCCAGCCCAGGGCAGACAACGCGTTGACCTTGACCGCCGCACCGTGCTCGAGCAGGAAGTCACTGTTGCGATCCTCCTGGCCGGGCACGGGGTTCATGATGATCATGACGCACCCGCGTGCGAGGACCTCCGACGTCGTCAGCCCGCCCGGCTTGGTGATCACGGCGTCCGCCGCCGCCATGAGTTCATCGATCCCGGTGGTGAAACCGACGATGGTGGCACGGTGACGCGGGGGAATGTCGACCCCGTCGAGCTTCGCTTTGAGCGCCGTGTTCTTGCCACAGACGACCACAGCGTGGAGCGGTCTTTCGACGGCCAGCAAGGCGCGGAAGATTGACTCGATCGGTCCGACACCGAACCCGCCCGCGAGTTGAAGCACGACCGGGCGGTCCTGGCTCAGTGAGTGCTTCTCCCTGCATCCCTTGGCGCTCTTGTGCGCCGAGAAGACAGGGTGGATGGGGATGCCCGTTGTGGTGATCCGGGCTCGGTCGACGCCCCAACCGACCAGGCTGAGAGCGGCCTCTTCGGCGGCGACGTAATAGCGGTCGCACGGTTCGTTGACCCAGAACGCGTGCGCGTCAAAGTCAGTAACGACGGTGATGTTGCGGGTCGTTGAGCGTTTCTTGCGGCGTGCGCGGGCGAGCAGGTCCGCGGGGAGAAAGTGGGTGTTGACGACGGCGTCCCAGGGCTCGGCGAGCAGTGCGGAGAGCCTGGTGAGGTTGGCCTTCTGCACGAGCAGTTTCAGGGCGTGGCCCGCGCCCCGGTTGCGCCCCGGCTTGTCGGTGAGGTCGTAGATCGCCCCCAGGAGGTGGGGGGCCTTGCCGACGAGGTCGAGGTAAGCGGTTCCGTAGAGGCGCTTGAAGAGGGCGTTGGTGAGGGTGAGGACGTCGATGTTCTTCACCACAGCGTCCGGTGCGGCGGTCTTGAGGGCGAGTTCCATCGCTTGCGCGGCACGCAGATGCCCGGCGCCGACGGAAGCGGAGAGGACCAGGATGCGGGGCGTGCTCGATTGGGGCATGTGGAGATGGTTGGCGAGTTCATCTTGCGGGAGCGGCGGGTATTGCGGAGTCTCTTCTGATGCCCAGAGAGCCTGTGGCGGCCGATCCCTAGAGTCGGTTTATGCGGGCGGAACTTCGGATTATCGACGCTAACGCGAACCGCGCGGCCGAAGGTCTGCGTGTGATGGAGGACATCGCACGTTTCGCGCTGGACCACCCGGAGCTTGCGGGCGGGTTCAAGCAGGCACGTCACGAACTGCAAACCGCCCTTGACGCCGTTCCCGGCGGGCGGCTGGCGTTGCTGGTCTCTCGCGACACGCCGGGCGATGTGGGCACCGACATCAAAGCCGAAGGTACCGAAACGGGCCGGGGATCTCTTCACGCCCTTGCAGGCGCGGCGGGTGGACGCACGACGCAGGCGCTCCGGGCGATCGAGGAGGCGTTGAAGCTGGCAGCGCCGGGTACGACGGCGGCGGAGCGAGTGGAACGGGTGCGGTACCGCGTTTATGAGTATGAGAAGAGACTGGGGCTCGCGCTCGGTACGGGCCGTACGCCGCAGTGGCGTCTGTGCGTGCTTGTCACGGAATCGCTCTGCACAGGCGGGCATTCGTGGTTGGAGGTCGCCCGGGCGGCGGTCGAGGGCGGGGCTGATTGCTTGCAGCTTCGAGAGAAGGCTCTGCCCGACCGCGAGTTGCTGGCGCGGGCACGCGAGTTGGTAAGACTCGCCGGCGGCAAGGCGGCTGTAGTCATCAACGATCGCGCGGACATCGCGCTGGCGGTGGGGGCGGCTGGCGTGCACCTGGGGCAGGATGACGCGACGGTGACGGCGGTGCGACAGGCAGCGGGAGACCGGCTCCTGGTAGGGTTGAGTACGCACGACACCGGTGAGGTTCAGCAGGCGCTGCGCGACGGGGCGGATTATGTAGGCGTGGGGGCGATGTTCCCCACGGCGACGAAGGTGCGCTCGGTCAGCGGGCCGCGGTTTCTCAGTCAGTTTCTGGAGCTCACCCGTGGCACCCGGCCGCTTCCGCACCTGGCGATCGGTGGGATCACCCCGGCCAACGTGGGCGAATTGGTCGCAGTCGGTTGCCGTGGCGTGGCGGTGAGCGGTGTGGTGTGCGGGAGCGATGATCCCGCGGGGGTGTGCCGTCGTCTGCGGGAGCTGATGGGCGGTTGAACTCCGGATCGGCGGACGCCACTACGCTTGGCCCATGGCCTCAGAATTCAAGCACGCGACGCTCGGCAACGGGCTCACCATCATCGCCGAGACCGACCCGCACGCGCACACGGCGTCGGTTGGCTTCTTCGTGCGCACGGGCGCCCGCGACGAGAAGAAGGAGGTGATGGGGGTCTCGCACTTTCTTGAGCACATGATGTTCAAGGGGACGGCGCGGCGGTCGGCAGACGACGTCAACCGCGAGTTTGACAGCATGGGTGCCAAGGCGAACGCCTACACGGGTCAGGAGATGACTGCTTTCTTCGCCTCGGTGCTGCCCGAGCAGTTCTCGACCGCGACGGAACTGCTGGCCGACATGATGCGCCCTGCGCTGCGCGAGACCGACTTTGACACCGAGAAGGGCGTGATTTTGGAAGAGATCGCGATGTACAAGGACGAGCCCTTCTGGGTGCTCTACGAGCGCCTGATGGAGGCTCACTTCCGCGACCACCCATTGAGCCACCGCGTGTTGGGAACGACCGAATCGATCACCGCGCTGCGGGTCGGCCAGATGATCGAGTACTTCAACCACCGTTACTCGGCCGACACGACAACCGTGGCCCTCGCCGGGCGGGTCGACTTCGACGCGGCTGTGGCACAGATCGGTGCCCTCTGTTCGTCGTGGCCCCGCACCGGGGCAGACCGAAACGAGGTAAAGCCGAGCTACGGGCTCGAGAGGATCGCGATCAAGGACGAGCGGCTCAGCCGCGCATACCGAATGCTGATCGCCGAAGCGCCGGCCAGCGACGACCCTCGCCGCTACGCCGCTGCGGTTCTCGGCGAGGTGCTGGGCGGGCAGGACAACAGCCGCCTGCACTGGGCGCTCATCGAGCCCGGCATCGCCGAGGAGGCGTCGATGAGTTACGACCCGCGCGACGGCGTTGGTGACTATCGGTTGATGGTCGTCGCGGAGGCGGACGCGATCGACGAGGCCTGGGGGATCGTCGACAGGGAGATCGCCGGCCTGGCCGCCTCGATCACCCAGCGTGACGTTGACCTGGTCCGGGCGAAGATCGCGACGGGCGTCACCGTCGCCGGCGAGCGGCCGGAGGGGCGGATGCACCGCATCGGCCGGATGTGGACGCTCAACCGCGAGTACACCACGCTGGCGCAGGAGCTTGAGCGGCTCAACGCCGTTACCGTGGAGAACGTAGTGTCACTCTTGAGCGACTTCCCGCTCACGCGGGCCACGGTCGGAACCGTTCATCCGTGAGCGGGCGGTCGCGCGGGCTCAGGCGGCCGCGGACTTGGGGACAAACACCCGCAAGATGTTGCTCCCGGCCTTCTGGGCCGAAGAGAGCGCCCGGTCGATCGTGTCGAAGACGACCTCGACGTTGGTGAAGCGGTCGCGCGTTGTGGTGTCCATCGTGATCAGCCCGGCAGAGATCGTGGCGCGCAGGTCAAGCGCGACCAGGCCCGGGGGCTTGATGCGCAGCGGCGCTCCCGCGACGGCGGCCCTGAATCGCTCGGCGTGCTTCGTGCCGGTGATGCGGTCGGTGCCGCCCATGAGCACCGCGAAACGCCCACGGTCGAAGCAGAAGCACACGGCGTTGTAAGGCTCGACCGTCGTGCGAAGGATCGAGGCAATCTGCGAGAGCAACTCGTCGGCGTACTCGGTCCCCTGCTGGACCTCGATGTCGGCGAAGCCGTCTACAGCGAACACGCCCACCGAGAACGGCCCGCCGCCGGCCTGGAACTGCTCGACCGTTGCGATCATGTTCTGGTTCAAGATGCGCCGCGATGGGAGCATCGTGATGGTGTCAGTGTCCTCCGCGGTCAGCGGGTTGTTGTCGGTCTGACCGCCCGGCCCGAACGGCACGGTGACGGCCAGCAGTTGCTCGTTCGCTTGCTTGCGGATCGCTTCCGGATCGTTGAACGAGCCTGCGTCTACCTCCAGCAGCTTCGCGATCTCCTTGGCGCCGGCGCTGATCTTGTTCATCACCGCGTCGGCCTGCATCGGAGAAAGGCTGAACCACTCCTGGGCCTTGGCGTAATAGCGCTTGAGCGCCACGCCGCCCTCGCTGGCGCAGAGCACATCCGCCGCGATGTTGCCAAGGCCAACGGCCTGGCAGATCTCCAGGTATTCCTGGGGTGCCGCCGTCGGGCGCTCGTGGAACTTGATCGGCATCGCCAGTTCGGGCGGGAGCTTCCAGCGCCCAGCGAGCATCGAGCCGACGTCCGCGTGGGTCATCTCAAGATCGGCCAACTCGGCGCGGGCCAGCTGGCGATGGTCGCTCCCGACCTGGTCGAGGATCATGCCGTATTCCTCGCCAAGCGCCTCATGCAGGGCGACCATGCCCACATCTTGGAGCAGGCCGGCAAGGAAGCACTCTTCATCGTGACCGATCCGGGATTCCGCCGCGATGCACTTGGCCGCGACGCCCGTGAGCAGCCCCCGCCGCCAGTAGCCCTGGTAATCGAAGCCGCCCTTCGCCGAGCGCGTGAGGCTGGCAACGAGCGAGAACCCCAGCGCGAGCGTCTTCACGGCGTTCAGTCCGAGCATGACGATCGACTGGTTGATCGTTGTGCACGGCTTGCTGAGACCGTAAAACGATGAGTTGACGGTCTTGAGAACCTTGCTCGAAAGCCCCTGATCGTTGGTGATGACCTCCGCGATCTCGCGCATAGACGACCGGTTGCTGCTGGTCAGTTCGATCACGCGCATGGCCACAGCGGGCATGCTGGGCAAGCGGTCACACTTCAACACCCTGTCGAGCAGTTCTGGGTTCATGTCTTGGGCTCGCTTCAACGGCTCCAAGCGGAGACCGTGCAGCGTTCATCGACGCCGCCGTGCCGCCGCTTTACCCGCAATTACCCTCACCCTCCGTTTTGGCGACTCAGACTGGGAAAGACCAACCCCAGTGTGCGGGGCGAACCCCCGATCAGAGTCCGGAAATACGACGCGAGCAGCCTGTTCGCCCTTCGTATGTCCTCGGGCGTGCCAACGGATGTATCCAAAATGGTGGCGAGCGTTGTGCGTCGGACAGGCCATGACTCGAGCGTCCGCCCTTCGGGAGAGACCGGCCTGTCGGTGGGCAAGACCACGCCCCCAAGCTCCGGAACAAAGTGCGCAACCGGAGAGCTGTTCAGCGGCGTTCCGTTCATGACGTTCCGGTCGAGAACTGGGTCGTACCCGCACGACAGCAGGAGTGACTTCTGAAACGCGAGCAGCGCACCCTCAACCTCGCCGGCGCTGCGCACCGCCCGGAGGAACTGGATCAGCGCCGCGAACACGTCCGGGTGAGGATCGTGGTCGCTGATCATCCGAACGATCAGCTCCGCTGCGTAGAGCCCGGCGTGGTAAGCCGGCAGGCACTGCCGAAGGATGGGGAAGTGCTCCGCCAGGTCCCACTCTGTGAGCAGCGCCAAGTCGCTGGCCGGCTTGATGATGAGCCCGATTTCGGCCCTCGTGAGCAACTCGATCCCGCCGCTGAACGGCGCGTTGGGCCGGCGGCTCCCCTTCGCGATCGCGCGAACGAGCCCGTGGGTCTGCGTCAAAATTGAAACAGTCTGGCTCGTTTCCGACCAGTCCCACTGACGCACACAGATTGCTTGATCGGGCTCGGCCGGCACGGGCAAGCGTACCGGCCTGGTGAAAGCGGTGTGGGCTGGGGGAGGTTGCCGGGACGCCCCGTCTAGACCGGCACTACCCTGCGAACGTGCACTTTGACCTTCTCGATCAGGTACTCGAACGCACGGAATCGCGCATCGTGACCGTTAAGGCGGTCAGCCGGGCGGAGGAGTACCTCCAGGACCATTTCACAGGATTCCCGGTCCTTCCCGGGGTGCTGATGGTCGAGGCGCTGGTGCACGCCGCGCGCCACCTCGTGCAGCCGCGTGCGGCAGGGACCAGGCTGGTGCTGGGGGGCGTGCGAGCGATCAAGTACGGGCGGTTTGTCCGGCCGGGCGAAGGGCTGGTGATCGAGGTCGAGCTGATCAAGCAAGAAGGAACGGTGTTCGAGCTGAAGGGAGAGGGCAAGGTGCGGGGGAGCGACGGGGCGCTGATTGATGGGGCGACCGCCGTATCCGGCCGGTTCTCCCTCCGTCCATTGAGCCTGAGTGTGAACGGTGGACAGTAGGTTTGTGAAGGCTAACATCGTTGCGACACGCCAAAGGCAAGGCGGAGTCAACGCAAGGGCAAAGAACGATGACACGCGACGAAATCTTCGGCAAGGTTCAGACGGTGCTGGTCGATGCGCTCGCCGTCGACGCGGAGGAAGTGACGCCCGATGCGTCGCTGGTGCGCGACCTGGGAGCGGAGTCGATCGACTTTCTGGACATCGTTTTCAAGCTCGAGCAGGCGTTTGGCTTCAAGATCGCGCAGGGCGAACTCTTCCCCGAGAACGTGGCGCAGGACCCCAAGTTCGTCAAGGACGGCAAGGTCACGCCGGAGGGAATCGCCGCGCTGAAGGCACGGTTGCCGCACGTCGACTTTGCAAAGTTTGAGGCGAACCCGTCGGTGACGAAGGTCGGTGATCTGTTCACCGTCGACTCGATGGTGACGTTCGTGCAGAACAAGCTCGGTCGGTAGGTTCATCGCGAGGCCCCCATGCGCTGGATGTGGATCGATCGCGTTGTTGAGCTGATCCCCGGGAAGAAGCTGGTCGCGGTCAAGAACGTCTCGCTCGCCGAAGAGCACCTGCACGATCACTTCGCCGCCGATCTTTCGCAGGGACTACCGGCAACGCCGGTGATGCCCGCGTGCTTCATTCTTGAGGGGATGGCGCAGGCGGGCGGCGTGCTGTTCGGGCACGCCAACGACTTTGCTTTTAACGTGGTGCTCGCCAAGATCAACCGCGCAGAGTTCCGGCGCGAGGCAACTCCGGGCTGCACCCTGCGGTACTCCGCAGAGATTGAGCGCATGGACGCGGGCGGGGTCGGCGCGTCGGTGAGAGGAACGGTGGCGTTGCTCGACCACGCCAGCCCTTCGGATGGGTTTGTTCCGATCGGTGCGGTAGAGATGATGTTCAGCAACCTCGACAACAGCCGGGGGCAGGCGGGGGTCGCCGGCGTCGACTACCCCACCGGCAACTTCGTCTTCGGCGAGAGCTTCAAGACGCTGCTCCGCTCAAGCGGATTCTGAGCCCCTCCGGTCAGTGAACCGCCAGCTGCGCCCAGCCGACCGCGACCGGCAACGCCGAGAGCGCCACCGCAACCACAGCAACAAACCTTCCAGACCGCGGCCTCCGCTCCGCGAGAAACTCGCAGATGCAGACCACGAGCATCACGCTGGCGTACTTCATCACCAGCAGCCCGCCGGGGCCCGCGTGCTGCAGCACCGCGTCGGCGATTCCGTTCGCCTCGCGCCCGCCGAGCTCGAGGATCACGATCGTCGTCAGCAGGTCGAGCGTTGCGAGCAGAACGTACCAGAAGTAGAGCGGGCCGAACGCCAGTGTTCGCCGGGTCAGCGGCAACGCGATGGGCCGTGCGGTGTGCCGGCTGCTCAAAGCGAGGTGCCGGGCGAGCGCCGAGCGCTGTTCATCCGACCCGCTACGTCCTGGATTCCAATGCCTCACGTGCTACTCGCTCAAAGAGCCGTTCGGGCGCGGCCTTGCCGGTCCAAAGGCGGAACTGCTCAGCCGCCTGGGCCGTGAACATCGCAAGCCCGCTGATCGTCTTGCGTCCCTGCTCCTGGGCCTCCTTCAAGAGGGGCGTTTGGAGCGGGTTGTACACCACATCCGCTACGACGCAACTCCGCGGCAGGTTCCGCAAAACCGATCTGTCGATGGGGACCGTGTCGGGGGCGGGCCCCCCGCGCATGCCGACGGGCGTGCAGTTGACCAGCGCCCCAAGGTCTTCATCAGCCAGCGCGATGGGGTCCGCCGCCGACACCCCGGGCAGGGCAAGCCCCTCGACGAACCGGCCGGCGCGGGCGAGGTCGCGGCTGACGATCTTGATCTTCCAGCCGCTGGCAGAAAGAGCCGCCGCGAGGGCGCGCGTCGTCCCGCCGGTGCCCAGGATCGCGGCGGTGCGCCGCTCGACGTTATCCAGCAGCGCGGCGGCAGCGGGGGCGTCGGTGTTGCGGACGTCGATCCTCACCGCCTCGCCCAGGCTGTCACGGGTGACGACGAGGGTGTTGGCTGCGCCGCAGTGGGCCGACAACGCGTCGACGGTCCAGCGGTCGTCCCCGTCAATGACCATCTGCTGCGCGAGGCGGACGAGGTTCTCCTTGTGCGGCAGGGTGACGGAGCAGCCGGAGAAGTCAAGACGCGGGTGGTCGATGAATTCCAGCAGCGTCGCCTTGAGCGGCTCAAACTCCGGCGCTACCGCCAGCGGCAGGTAGACGCCGTCGTGCCCGACCGCCTCGAACCCGGCGTTGTGAACGGCGGGGCTGAGCGAGTGTTCGACGGGCCAGCCGACCACGCCGTACACGGCGGTGCGCTGGCCGATCTCTCGGAACCGGTAGAGCGCGAGCAGATCGGCGATGGTCGGCTGGCCGGGCGCGGTCGCTGACTCCCGGCTCAACGCGGCGAAGGTGAGGAAGCCTCCGAACTTTCCGGCGAGCACGCGCGACATCAGCCCGAACTGCCCCATCCCCAGGCCGATCATCGGCTTGGGGCACTCGCTAACAAGGTCGAGCAGCTCGAGGTTGTCGCGGGTCGATCGCACGCGGTACGCGATCTTCACCACCCTGCACGACGGCTCCGTTGCCATCGCAGAGCACTTGCGCAGCAGGTCCGTCGGGCGCGCGTTGTAGTCGTGGTACGAGAGGATCAGCCGTGTGACGGCGTCGCCCGCCCGCTCGGGGCGCTGCACGGCGATGCTGATCGCCCGGTGCGCGTCGGTACTCGTGCCGTAGCACTCCTGCTCGATGTCGATAAAGCTCGGCGAGCGGTGACCGTCGCCCGCGGCGCTGCCGACGCGCTCAAGCATGGTGAGCCGGGCCTGCTCCGGACCGTCGTACTGCCCCCCTTCGAGCGCGGTGCGGCAGGTCAGGATGCACGGCGCGGGGCTGGCAGAAACCAGCGCGACCACGTCGGCGATGGTCGCTCCCGTCACCGTCTCGGCGCGCCCGGTGAACCAGCCGTCGACGCGGAACTCGACCAGATCGGCACCCGAGGCCTTCGCCAGCCCCGCGGCCGCGAGGGCGGACTCGGCGTCGGTCACGATGATCGGGACACAGACAAGCGCCATTGAGAGAGCATACGACGGCCGGGGTGCGAACTACGGCCGTACACCCGATGAACCGGCCCTTAATCTGCGGACAGGTCGGCAACGGAACCCGTACCCGCGAGGAATCCGCTCGCCCACGCCCACTGAAAGTTGAACCCGCCGATCCGACCGTCCACGTCGCACACCTCACCGCAAACCGAAAGGCCGGGGCAGACGCGGCTGCCCATCGAGTGCAGGTGCAGCTCGCTCAACGGCACCCCGCCCGCGGTGACTTCCGCGAACGTGAACCCGCGGCTGCCGGTTACGGGCACCTCCATCGCGGTGCACAGAACCGCGAGCCCCCGCCGTACAGCCCTGGGCATGTGCTGGATCGTCCCCCCGGTGCTCGGGTAAACGCCGGCGGTGTCGCAGAGCGCTCGGGCGAGCCGCTCGGGCAGGTTGCAGGGCTTCTGGCTCAAGATGCGCACGGGTGAGTCGTCGCGGTACTTGACCAGCAGTTCATCAAACCGCTCGGTGTCGGCCCCCGGCAGCAGGTTCAAGAGCAGCTTCGCTCCAGGGTCTTCGCGCTTGGCATCAAGGTAATAGCGGCTGACGTCGAGCGGTCCGGGCCCGGAGAGTCCAAAGTGCGTAAAGAGCGTGCTGTTGGTGAACGAAGCGAGCTTCTTGCCCGTGCCGCTGGTGACGGTGAGGGTCGCCGGGACGGCGATCCCGCTGAGGGCTCTGAGAAACCACCCCTCCTCGGTTGTGAGCGGGACAAGCGAAGGGAACACCTGGGGTGTCACGGTGTGCCCGAGCGACCGGGCGAACGCATAACCCGCGCCGTCGGACCCGCTCCGCGGGAGCGCCATCCCGCCGGTGGCGAGGATGACGCGCCTGGCGATCAGCGACTCGCTCGGCCCTTCCGCTGCCTTCTCCGGCGCCGGGGCTCTTGAAACCACAAAGCCTGCACCGGTGTGCTCGACCGCGCCCACCCGCCACGGGTGTCGGAGCTCGACCCCCGCGTCGCGAGCGGCCCCCAGCAGCGCGTCGAGCACGGTGTGGGCGTCGTCGGTTGTTGGAAAGAGCTTGCCCGTCTCCTCGCGCTTGAGCTCGACGCCCAACTCTGCGAAGAAGGCAACAGTCTTCTCGACGCCGAACGAGCGGAGCACCTTCTTTATGGCGTTGCGCGAAGAACCGGCGTACGCGGATTCGTCTACAGCATAGTGGGTGACGTTGCAGCGCCCCCCCCCAGCCACGAGGACTTTCGCTCCGAGCTTTGATGCGCCGTCGAGAGCAACGATCGAGAGCGGTCGCCCCGCGGCTTTGGCAGCCCGACCCGCCCATATGGACGCGAAAAGCCCGGCCGCGCCGGCCCCGATCACCGCGATATCGACGCGCTCGCTGGTCACAGTGCCGATTGTTCGCTCGGGGCGCCGTGCAAGAGCGGCATCGGCCGAAGGTAGCTGAGGCACTTCCACACCCACTCGACCGGACCGGCGACAAACCGCGACATCCACAGGTGGCTGACAGCCACCAGCGCGGCGAACACGGCGAAGCAGAGGCCCACCTGCTCGGCGGCGCCGAACGTACCCCACAGGCCCAGGCCAAAGTGGTACGCGACAAGTGTCATCAGCACGCTGGTGAGAAGGTAGTTGGTGAGCCCCATCTGACCCGGAACGGCCAGCACCCGCGCGACGCCCGCAGCGCGCCCGGAGCGCACCCAGCCGACCACGCCCGCCGCGATACCCAGCGTGAGCACAGGCCCAAAGGCCAGCGAGACCGCCAGAGCGACCTGCGAGACCGGGCCCGTTGCCACCCGGGCGATCACCACGCTCGCAACCGACACACCCCTGACGATCAGCGCCTGCGAATAAGGTCCGTGCGCATACGCCTGCCGCTCGATCTCGATCCATTCCGGGTGATGCGGTGCCTGCATGATCCCTATCCCCTGCAGCAAGCGCTCACCCGGCGGGAGCGAAGCCACCGATTCAGGGAGCGGCTGTGCCGTCTGCGAGAGGCTGCCCAGCGACTGGAGCGACAGGCACCCCAGACTCAGCGCCATCCCGAGAACCATCAGGATTGCACCGACAATGCACAGCACTCTGGCCGAGCAGAAGGGGCCCAGCACCAGCAGCCCGACGCCGAGAATCGCGTACACGAACAGGATGTCGCCGTACCAGATCAGCAGCCCGTGCGCCAGGCCGATGATCGCCAGCACCGCCAGCCGGCGCAGAAACACCGCCCAGAAGCGGCGGTTGCGCGCCGCCACTTTTTCAAGGATGAGCACCATGCCTGCGCCAAACAGCAGCGAGTAGAGCGGGAAGAACTTCCCCTCGAACAGCGACCGCGAGAAGACAAACGCCGCCTCATCGAGCCAGGCAGGCACTTTCCCGCCGGAGGGCTCGGGCTTGACCATGGAGAACGAAGCGAGCGGGCCCGTGAAATAGTGCACGTTGACGAGCATGATGCCCAGCAACGCCAGGCCGCGCGTGGTGTCGAGTGATGCGATCCGCGGCCGGTTCGCCCCGCCCCCGATCCCCGCCGCGTGTTCTGTGGCAGTTGCCATCTTCCGCCTCGCTTGGATGGAGCCGCCTGAAACTACCTGGCGCTTGCGATCCCCACAACGATGAGCGCAACGTGAGCCAGGAACGTGATACTGCCCAAGGCGATCGCAACCCAGGCGTGGGCGGTCCCATGAGCGCGCGGCTCGGCCTTGACCTTCTTGAGCCCGATCACACCAAGGATCACCGCGGCCGGCCCAAGCAGCAGCGCCGCGACCGGGATGAGCGAGGCGACGGAGACGTAATAGCCGACCAGCGCGGGAACGTTTTTGTACGGGATGATGACGCTCGTGGCCGTGTCTGCTGCCGGTTGCAGCGGGCCCGCGCCCATCGGCGGTGCACTCGCCACGCGGGCCATCACGTCGCGGATCGGCCCGAAGTCGATGGCGCGGCAGGCCGTCCCGTCGCCGGCGCGGATGTTGGCGACGGGAGGAATCCGCCCCTCGTTCGCCCAGGCACGCAGCGTCGCCTCGTCGGCAGGCCCGAAGGTCTGCCCGTCAACAAGCTCAACCATGAACTGATTGCTCACGCCGCCGCCCCTCCCTTTGGTTCGACCTTGATGCCGGCGAACCACCGTTCGGCGAGTTCGCCGATCATCGGCATCGGCACGCACTTGCCGTTGATCGCGTTCACCATGCCCATGATGTTGATCACCACCCCGGTGACCCACAGCAAGATATACGCCGGGACAACGATGCACACCCCAAAGCCGAAGGTGGCGATCACGGCCAGGCCCAGAACGGTCATCACACACAGCGCCGCGAGCCACAGGATCAGGCACTGCTTTGCGTGGTAGAGCGAGAGCCGGTCGCTCCGCATGATCAGCGGCACCAGGAAGAATGGGATGTGCACAAAGTTCAGCGCGTAGCTGATGATCGCCAGAGGCTTTCCAGCGGCGATCTCTTCGGTCGAGCAGTTCGGTCGCTCGGGGTTTCCGGGGGTGCCAGCGGGTGCGGGCGAAGCGGTTGAGTCTACAAAGTCGGTCATCGTTGGCTCCGTTTCATAAGGAGTATAACGGAAACGACAGGGGTGTTGCGCCTCAAAGCGCCGCCAGCCGCCGCTGCATCTCCTGCCGGATCAGGTCTCCGTGAAGAGCGCTGAAATCGCCCGCCAGCAGGTCGCGCAGGGCGTACTCGCCTGCCAGGCGCTCGTCTGCTGCGATGGCCTCTTTGTAGCGGTAGGTGCGGATCTTTTCGCTCCGCTCCCCTCCCCCGATCTGGCTCGTCCGGGCCGACGACCGCTCCGCGTGCAGCCGCTGCCGCTCCGCCTCGTGGAGGCGGGTGATCAGCAACCGCCGGGCCCGCTCCCGGTTCTGCTGCTGGCTCTTGCTCTCCATCATGCGGATGATGATGCCCGTGGGCTTGTGCTTGATTTGCACGGCCGTGGCCACCTTGTTGACGTTCTGCCCGCCGGGCCCCTGGCTGGTGGTGGCGAACTCCTCAACGTCGTTGGCCCAGTCGATCTTGACCTCCACCTCCTCCGGTTCGGGGAGCACGGCAACCGTCGCCGTTGAAGTGTGGATCCTCCCCTGCGCTTCTGTCGCCGGCACGCGTTTGACCGAGTGCACCCCTGCTTCAAAGTTCATCGCGGTCCACACGCCGGCGCCCCGCAGGTTCGCCAATGCCGACCGCACACCGCCCGCGTCGCCGGGGGTCATGTCGAGCATCTCCATCGACCACCCAGCCTTGGCCGCGTACTTGCGGTACATCTCCAGCAGGTCCCCCGCCCACAGGCCCGCCTCATCTCCACCCGTGCCCGCACGCACCTCCAGCATCACCGAGCCAACTTTGTTGTCATCGGCCTGCACCAGCTCGCCGGTGACGGCGCTGTAGATCTCGCCGGCTTCGCGCTCAACGCGTGGCAGTTCCTCCCGGGCCAGCTCAACCAGTTCGGCCTCGCCGTCGCCGCCCTTGCCACTGATCAAGGAGCGGTACTCGGTGGCCTCTCGATCGAGGGACTCAAGACGCTCAACCCGCGAGGCGATCCCCTCCAGCAACGAGCGGCGGACCGCCAGCGTGCGTGCCTTGCGGTGGTCGGCCGCCACTTCCGGGTCCTCGAGTTGCCGCCCGAGCTCACCATACTCAGACCGCAACGACCGCAGCTTGGCGACCACGGAAGTGGGGAAGTTGTCCAGTATCACGCCCAACGCGGAAGCCCTCCGAACAGACAGCGGCCGCGCGGCGGCCGGTCTAGCCGCGACTGTAGCGACGCCCGTACCATCCGCTCGCACCCGGCGGAGGGCTGCGCCCAGCCACTCCGCCCGTGCGAGAAGGGGATTCCAGTGGCAGACGCGATCGTTATCGAGGGGGTCACCAAGACGTTCGGCTCCAAGCTCGCCGTCGATAATCTATCGCTGCGCGTGCCGGCGGGGAGCCTGACCGGCGTCATCGGCCCAAACGGTGCCGGCAAGACGACGACCATCCGGATGATCATGTCGATCATCTTCCCCGACAGCGGAACCATCTCCGTGCTCGGCAAGGCCTCGGCCGTTGAGAGCAAGGACCAGATCGGTTACCTGCCGGAAGAGCGCGGCCTCTACCGCAAGATGAAGGTGCAGGCGCTGCTCGCTTACCTGGCGCGCCTCAAAGGGATTGACTCTGGCGCTGCCGCCCGCAAGACGTCGGAGTGGCTCGGCCGCGTTGGCCTCGGAGACGTGGCCCGCAAGAGGTGCGAGGAACTCAGCAAGGGCATGCAGCAGAAGGTGCAGTTCATCGCCGCGGTGATCCACGAGCCGCAGCTGCTGATCCTTGACGAGGTCTTCTCGGGCCTTGACCCGGTCAACCGTCGATTGATGCGTGAGCTGATCGACGAGCAGCACCGCCGGGGCTGCACCATTCTCTTCAGCACCCACGCCATGTACGAGGCCGAGCAGTTGTGCGACCGCATCCTCATGATCCACCGTGGGCGCAAGGCACTCGACATGACCTTGCAGGAGGTCTGGCGGCAGTACGACCCGCGGTCAATCGTCGCCGAGCCGGTCGGTGAGCCCGCCGTCGCGGCGGAATTCCTTGGCATCCCCGGCGTTCTGAGCGCCAGATCGAGCGCAAAGGGGCTCGAACTGGCCCTCGCCGACGGATCAGAGGGCGGGACGGTCATGGCCGCGCTGGCGGTGACGGGGCAGTTCCGCTCGGTGAGCGTCAAACGCCCGAACCTCGAGGACATCTTCATCAAGCTCGTCGGGGCCGATGCAGAAACGCTCGAGGGGCTCAAGTCGGATCGGGAGTTGGTCCCCGCCGGTGCCAACGGGGGTGCAAAGTGATCAAGATTTTCCACATCGCCGTCCGTGAGTTCCTTGCGACGGTGCTGACCAAGGGCTTTCTGTTCGGCATTCTCTTCCCGCCGATCATGATCGCCGTCATGTCGATCCTGATGCCGCTGCTGATGAACAAGGCGGCACCGAGAGTGAAGGGGCACGTGGCGATCATCGACGCGACCGGCGAGGTGGCGCCGCGCCTGGAAAAGGCGTTTACCGAAGATGCCATCCGCCAGCGACGCGAGAAGCGGCAGGGAGAGATGCTCGACGAGGCGGGCGTGCCCAAGCCGGTCCAACAGGCCGCAAAGTCGGGCCAGGCGCGGCAGGGAGAGCCGGCGCCGAACCTGACGCTCAAGGTTCTCCCGAGCGGGACGGACGTCGAGGTCGCCAAGGCGGCGATCCGCCAGGACGCCGCGGCGGGCACCAGCGGCGGGAAAGAGGCTGACGAGGTCTCCGACCCGCGTCTTGCGCTGGTGGTCGTCCCCCTCACCGCCGTTACGCCCCCAGAGGGCAAGCCCTACGCGGGCTTCGAGATGTTCGTCGCGCCGAAGCTCGATATCGAGGTCCGCGGTGACGTCGAAGCTCAAGTGCGCGAGGCAATCGTCGACGCCCGCATCACCGCTGCAAAGATGAACGTGGAGTCGATCCGGGCGATCACCCGCCGACCAGAGGCGTCGACCAAGGCGATCACCAGCACCGGCGAAAAGAAGGGGAGCGAGGTCGCGCAGTTGCTCATCCCCGGCGCGTTCATGCTGCTGCTGTGGATCAGCGTCTTCACCTGCGGCCAGTACCTGCTCTCGAGCACGATCGAGGAAAAGTCCAACCGCGTGATGGAAGTGCTCCTCTCGGCCGTTTCGCCGATCCAGCTGATGGCGGGCAAGATCCTCGGGCAGATGTGCGTGGGCATCGTGATGCTCACGCTGTACGGCAGCGCCGGCATATTCGGGCTTGTCGCGGCGGCGATGCTCGACTTTGTTGACCTGTCGAACCTTATCTACCTGGCGATCTACTTCGTGATCGCATTCTCGCTCATCGCGTGCCTGATGGCGGCGGTGGGCAGCGCCGTCAACGACATCCGCGAGGCGCAGTCGCTCCTTGGGCCCATCATGATCATCCTGATCATCCCCATGATGCTCTGGATGCCGATCCTGCGCAACCCCAACAGCGGCTTTGCGCAGGTCGCATCGTTCGTGCCGCCGATCAGTCCGTTCGTCATGGTTCTGCGTGTCGCGGGGAGTGAGAAGATCCCCACCTGGCAGATCCCCGCATCGATCGCCGTCGGCTTCATCTCCGTCGGCGTGTTCCTGTGGGCCGCGTCCAAGGTCTTCCGCATCGGCGTGCTGATGTACGGCAAGCCGCCGAACATCGCCACGCTGATCAAGTGGGTGCGGATGGCGTAGCCTGAACCCTGCTCCCAGAGACGCCGCCAATGTCCAACGACCCGGGTCAAATCCCGCCGCCGCTGCCAGCCCCCGCGCCGGTCCTGCCGCCGCCGGTCTTCAGCGGTCCTTCCCCCCCGCCCCAGAGCAACGCCGCGGTCGCGTCGATGGTGCTCGGCATCGTCTCGTGCGCAATGTTCTGCATGTGCTACGGGACGGTGACGATCCCGTGCGGCATCCTCGCAATCGTTTTCTCGCGCCAGGCCTCGGCGGATATTGCCGCGGGCCGCGCGAACCCGGCCGGCGCCAGAATGGCCCGAACCGGCAAGACCTGCGGGATCGTCGGACTGTGCATCACCGTGGTCTATCACATCATCCTCTTCGGCCTGCTCATCGTCGCCTTCGTGAGCGAGCAGGCATCGAGCCACCGTTGACCAAGCGATCCGCCAGATCGATCAACCGATTCGACCTCTACCGCTGGTGCGTGCAGGACGCGCCGGCGATGTGCAGGTTTCTCATCGCAGCACACGGCGGGAAGCCGCGTTCACTGAGAGAAGACTTCGCCGGACCGGCGGGCCTGGCGGCCGAGTGGGCGGCCCTTTCGCCGGCACACACGGCACTGGCGGTTGACATCGACCGTCGGCCGCTCGCGCACGCGCCCGCGTCTGCGCGTCTGAAGAAAAAAGTCGCCGACGCTCTCCGCTGCCGCGACAAGGCCGACGTCATCGCGCTGTTCAACTTCGCCGCCGGCGAGGTCCACGACCGTCGCCGGCTCGTCGCGTATTTCAGAGTGCTGCGAGCCTCGCTCAACAACGGTGGGATCGCGGCGCTTGACATCTACGGCGGCGCAAACGCCTACACACCCGGTTCTTTGAGCACGTTTGCGCGCGTCCCCGGCACCCGGCGGCGCATCGGATACACCTGGCAGCAGGTCGCCGCGGACCCGGACACCGGCATGGTCGAGAACCACCTGCACTTCACCCTCGGCGGCAAGAAGTGGAAGAGCGCGTTTGTCTACAAATGGCGCCTCTGGTCGATCCCCGAGCTGCGCGATGCGCTGCTCGAGGCCGGCTTCGCAAAGGTCGAAACGTACGACCGCCTCGGTGATGCCGTCGACCAGAACGGGAATCTACGCATCCGGCCCGTCAGCCCCGCACAGGGGCGGCCTCTCGACAACGACTTTGTCGTCTACCTCGTCGCACGCAGGTAGCAGCAGGCAAGTGGGGGCGGGGCGCTCGTTCTCGCGCCGATTACGCCGGTTGGGCCTCGTCGATCGCTCAAACCTTCGCGCACATCGCGACCGTCTCTTCAACCATCTTCCCGATGCCCTGGTACACCTGCCACGGGCTGGCGTCGCCGTACATGTACGCCGGGCTCGTGGCCACTTTGCGCTCGGCGTCCACCACCGCCGCTTCGCACGGCACAACCTTGTTCCTGCTCCCCCAGCCGCTGATCACGCCCGAGACGCCGGCATCGTCACCCACGGTGACCGTCACTCCGCCGCGAGCGGGATCTCCCATCAGCTTTGCCGCGATCACCGGCGCGATGCAGCAGAGCCCGATCGGCTTGCCGGCGGAGCGGAAGTCGCCAAACACCCGCTCCACTTCCTCGTCCACGACGGCCGCAGCGCCGTCCTTTGCGAAGGTGATGAGGTTCTTCGCGGCCCCAAACCCGCCCGGGAACATCAGGCAGTCGTACCCCGCGCTGCCGAGCTTGCAGAGCTCACTGAGCGGCTTGATGTTGCCGCGAGCGATCCGCGCCGCTTCGACGAGGCAGTTGCGGGACTCGGTGGACGGCTCACCGGTGAGGTGGTTCACAACGTCCGCCTGGGCTTTGTCTGGCGCAAAGCACTGGTACGTCACGCCGAGACGCGAAAGGTGAATAAGGATGCTTGTCGCTTCGTGAATCTCTGAGCCGTCGCCGCGCCCGCACCCGCTGAGCACCACCGCCGCGTTGAGTGTCCGTCCCATGCCGTTCTCCTGATTGCCCACGATCGTACGGGCATGAAAAAACCGGCGGCCATCAGGCCGCCGGTTCCGTGGAAGGCTTGGCGAAACGCTCAGTTTGAGCCGCGCGGCGGGGGGTTGCCTCCTCCGGGGGCGCGCTCGAAGGGGTTGCCGTTGTCCTGGCCCTTGTCGTGCACGCCAAACGCCTTGTGGGCGCTGTCACGCTGAGCAACGACTTTGTCGTACGCGGCCTTCGCCTCAGCGGTCTTGCCGTCGAGCGTCGCCACCTCGGCGTCGATCAGGCTCTTGAGGATATCGAGCAGGTGCTTCCGGTACGAGTTCAGGACCGTCGCCCGGGCCGCCTCATCCTTTGCGTCGTTCATCGCCTCGGTCGGCCGGGCGTTCTTTGCGCTGGCGCAGAACCGCTCAGCGTCGCCCAGGAGGCGGAGGTTCTCCTCCTTC
Source organism: uncultured Phycisphaeraceae bacterium (assembly GCA_964403525.1). GTDB lineage: Bacteria > Planctomycetota > Phycisphaerae > Phycisphaerales > UBA1924 > JAJTGZ01. The sequence continues at coordinate 27,325 of CAYOGE010000013.1, forward strand.
TTTGAAGCGTCAGCGATGGTGTCCTTGAGGGCATCGATCGCGCGCTGCATCCCCTTCATCGAGGCATCCAGGCCGGGGGCCTGCCCACCCTGGCGACCGCCGGGCTGGCCACGCCCACCGGGTTGTCCGGCACCGCCGGGTCCACCGGGACCGCGAGCCGGGGGCTGTCCGCCTGCGCCGCCTCCCGCGGGCGGTTGCCCGCCGGGCTGGCCAAGACCCGCGGCAAGCATGACGCCGGCAACAACCAGGCCGCTCAAGGCGGCCACGCTCAACTGCTTCTTCATCAATGGCTCCACTTTGGGAATAGGGACGAACGGGCGGACTTCATCATAGTGAACGCTGGAGGACCTGCGTTGTTGCACCCAAACGCCCGGCGGGGGACAAACCCCGTGCCAACCCGCGGGCCCATCGCTTTCCCCCTTAGGATCGCCTATGGCGTCATTTGACAAAGCCCTCCTGCCCGGTGAAGAGGTGCTCTACCAGGCCCGGCTTTCATCGCTCCCGCTCTACATAGACGGTGGCGTCCTGCTCGGGGGGCTGGCCATGATCGTGACCGGCCTGATGTTGCTCGGCTTACCGGTGGCAGGGTTCGGCCTCATCGGCCTGGGTGGTATCGTGCTGCTGTTTGGGTGCGGGCGCCTGGCGCGGACCATGGTCCAGCGGAGCACCACCGACATGCTCGTCACCAACCGGCGGGTGCTGAGCCGGGTGGGTGTCCTGCGAAAGGAATCCGAAGAGATGTTCCTCGGCAAGATCGAGTCGGTCGAGATCCACCAGAACCTGCTCGCCCGCGCGCTGAACTACGGCTCGATCGAGGTCAACGGGAGCGGAGAGGGGGAGCTGGTTTTCACGAACATCGCTGCGCCCAAGGACTTCCGCAACGCGTGCATGAACGCGGTTGAACAGGCGAGCTTGACGCGGAGCGCTGCGCCGTCGAGCGCAGCCGCCAGCGGCACCGCCGACGTCTACTTCGAGGTCGAAGTGCTCGATGAAGCAGGTGGGGCGGCACGCTGGATTGAGGTGCGGGCCCAGTCTGCCGACAGCGCCAGGACGCTCGCCGCGAGCGCGGGCGTGAAGGCCGGAAAAGCAAGAGTAAAGAGGATCGGTTGACGGCGCGGCTACTTCGACATGAGCCGCGCGCGCAGGTCCGTGATGCCGGCCCGCCAGGCTTCGGCGTGGTCCGACTCTGCCCAGAGTTCGGCCAGCTCCGACTCTTCGGCGAGTGAGCGGTCGATCGCTTCTACAGCAAGCGTGCGGACCTCGGGCTGGTTGAGGATCTTCGCCCCCGGTCCCTTGGCCCAGGCGGCGAGTGCCTTCAGCGGCGGCTCCGAACCGCCAGTCATTGAAGCCCCCGGCCTCCCGCCAGCCGCGGCGACGGCCTCCGCCGCGGCGAGGGCGCACTCGCCCGCATCGATATCGAGGTACCCCTTGTACTCGACCACCACCGCGAGTGCTCCGATCACAAAGGCGATCCGCCCCGGCTCGTCGGCCGTTCCTTCACCTTCGGCGGCTTCTTCCCACCCCGCCAGCCAGTCCATCGCCTCGTCGTTTTCGAAGATGCCGGTGCCCCATGCGCCCATGTAGAGTCTCCTGCGGGGAGTGTACAGGGCATCCGGGGAGCGGTTCCTTTGACGTGTCTCAACCCCTGCGGCGGGCCGGGCGCTTCGGGCGGAACTGATCGAAGTGGGCGGAGATGTACGTCGGCGCTGCGGTGAGCGCCCTGTCGGCGTGCCGCGTGAACGCGTCGTCGAGGCGTGCGAGCTTCTTGTGCTGGGCGTCGCTGAGCGCCTCGTATACCCTCATGCTGTTGCGTAACTCGGTGGGGAGTCCGCCGGGGCCGAACGCGTGGGCGGCGGTGTGCAGCGCTTTGGCGGCGGCGGTGAGGCCGATGGTGCGGAGGCCCTCAACCGCGGTGGGCCAAGGGCATCCGTTGGCGAGGGTGAGCGTGAGGCCGTCGCCCTGCACCGAGAGTGCAAGCTCGTACGCACGGAGGACGCCCGCGGCTTTGGAAGAGAATGCGGCGGGGTTGCGGTTGAGCCTTGCGAGGAGTTGCTCCGGCTCCAAAAACCCCTTGCAGCGACGGAGCGCCTCCTTTGCGAGTTCAACCCGCTGGTACTCGTCCTTGGCCGCGGAGGCAATGCGGGCGCGGGCGAGCTCCTTTGTACGATGAGGGTCACGCTCTGCGGTGAAGGTCAGGATGAGTGAGCGTGCCTGTTCGTTGTCGGTCGTGCGGAGCTTCTTCTTCGCGAGGGCCTCGTCCACGGACCAGAGATCGGCGGCGGCCGGCACGGTGTAGCGGCGTCCGCGGTCGCGGTCGTGGTAGAGCGACCACAGGACGTGGCGGATTGCCCGGTTGCCCGGGTGGATGCAGCGCGGGCTCGGCAGGAGCTTGCGGGCGGCGACCGGGTCGCAGGCCTTGAGGCAATCGATCGCGTGCTCGAAGACCTCGTCCCATGCCTCGCCGACGCCCGGTCGCAGAGCGCGTTCCCCAGTGACGACGGCGGTGGCGAGCGGGATGAAGGCCGCGGAAAAACGTCTGGATGCGTGGTGGTGGATGGTGGCGAGTTCCGCGCCGCGGAAGGCAGCGCCCGCTGATCGCGGGTTCAGGCTCTTGGCAGCACGGACGGCGGCGGGCAGGTCCGCATCACGCGCGAGCCAGACGAGGTGCTTGGTGGCCTCGGCTGCGAGAAGAGGGTCTTTGACGGTCGCCAGCTTCTTGAGCCCGTCGGCGAAGGGGGCACTGCGGGCGTGGACCAGCGTCTGCCAAAGGCTGCTCTGTGTGCAGCAGAGTTCGCGCTCGTCGCCCAAGTAGTTGACCAGCAGGGGCGGGAACGCGAGCGCGAGCATCTGACGCTCGTACGAACGCTCGAGTTCGCGGCGTGCGGAAGGTGTGCGTGCTCTTCGCTTGGCCTGGCGGTAGGCCTCCTCGGCGACGTGCTCGGCGACCGCGAGTTTCTGCTCGCGCGGCGGCATCCAGTCGTACTGGCTGAGGACTTCAGACGGCACGGTCACGCCGGGGGCGGGAACGGGCTTGGAGCGTCGGGCCACGAGTGTCTCCTTGTGGCGTGAATATACCGTGGCTCAACGAAAACGCCCCGGGATGTCCCGGGGCGTTGTGAGATGCTGCATGTCAGCAGCGTCGGACGCTTTCAGATCCGCGGCCCGGCCGCTCGGACCGCCTCGGGCATGTCAAATTTCTTGTCGTTGTCCCGGAACTTCTTGGCCAGTTCTTTCGCCTTGGCGTCGTAGGCGGCCCCGTCCTTCCACGTGTTGCGCGGGTTGAGCAGTTCGCTGGGGACACCCTCGACCTTGTCGGGGAGGTTGAGCCCGAAGATCGGGTCGGGGGAGAACTTCGCGTTCTTGAGAGTGCCGTTGAGGATCGCCGTGACGAACGCGCGCGTGTACTTGAGGCTGAAGCGGCTGCCGGTGCCGTACGGACCGCCCGTCCAGCCCGTGTTGAGCAGCCAGACGTCGGCGTTGTGCTTGGCGACCTTCGCCGCGAGCATCTCCGCGTAAACCTTGGCCGGGCGCGGCAGGAACGGGCCGCCGAAGCAGGCCGAGAAGTTCGGCTGCGGCTCGGTCACGCCCAGTTCGGTGCCGGCGAGCTTGCTGGTGTACCCGTTGATGAAGTAGTACATCGCCTGCTCGCGGCTGAGCTTGCTCACCGGCGGCATGACGCCGTACGCGTCGGCGGTGAGGAAGACGACGTTCTTGGGGTGCCCGCCAACGGAAGGGATGATCGCGCCGGGGATGTAGTCGAGCGGGTACGTCGCGCGTGTGTTCTCGGTGTACCTGGTGCTGTCGTAGTTCGGCTGTCGCGTCGCCGGATCGATCTCGAGGTTCTCCAGCACGCTGCCGAACTTGACCGCGTTCCAGATCTGAGGCTCGCCCTCCTTTGAGAGCTTGATGCACTTGGCGTAGCAGCCCCCCTCAAAGTTAAACACGCCGTTGTCGCTCCACCCGTGCTCGTCGTCGCCGATGAGCGCCCGGTCCGGGTCCGCCGACAGCGTCGTCTTGCCCGTGCCCGAGAGCCCGAAGAACAGCGCGACGTTGGTCGGGTCCTTCTTGTCGACGTTCGCCGAGCAGTGCATCGGGAAGACGCCAACCTCGGGCATGTCGAAGTTCATGGCGTAGAAAAGCGACTTCTTCATCTCGCCCGCGTACTCGCTGCCGACGATCACCACCAGCTTGCGCTCAAGGCTCTGGGCGATCATCACGGGGCTCTTGACGCCAAAGGCGGCTTGTTCTTCCGCCGTCAGGCGACGCTTCCCGGCGTTGATGATCGTCCAGCCACCCTCTGCCTTCCACACCGCCCCGGCGCCCGCGGCGGGCGAACCCTCCGGAATAAACAGCGTGCGGATGAAGAGGTTGTGCCACGCCTGCTCGGTGATGACCTTGGCGCAAAGGCGGTTCTTCTGGTCCGCCCCGACGAAACCAGTAAAGACGAACAGGTCCTTGCGGGAGTTCAAATGGTCGACGGCGATCGTGAGCAGCTTGTCGAAGTTTGCGGGGGTGATCGGGGCGTTGAAGCCGCCCCAGCCGATCTTGTCGTGCACGCCGGCCGTGTCCTCGAGGTACTTGTCCTTTGGGCTTCGGCCCGTCCGGTCACCGGTCAGGCAAACCAGTCCGCCGTTGCTGGCAAGCACGCCCTCGCCACGAGCGATCGCAAGCTCGACCAGTTTGGCGGGGGCCAGATTCGTTTGAACGCGGCTGGGAGAAAGGTCCAGACGGGAGAGGATGCTGCTGCTCATGGGTGCTCCAAGGCCCTCGCACTCGCTGAAAGACGCTGGCAACGGGGCCGAAGCGTGACGAGGGGATGTCACAGTAGACCCGACCCTTACTCCTGTGGACAACCAAGGGCCGTGTCTGCGAAAAACACCTTGTAGCCCCGCGGCCGGGTGTTCGGACTCTGGCCATCGCGCCGTTCAGACGAGCCGCGCAGCCAGCCGGGTCCTTGGTGTGAGCGGTTGACGACATGCAGCCGCCTGCCCGCTAGAATCACCCTCGCTCCGCGGCCGACCGCGTGGGCGCAGTTGGTGGCTATAGCTCAGTTGGCTAGAGCGCGAGGTTGTGATCCTTGAGGTCGCGGGTTCGAGTCCCGTTAGCCACCCTTGGTCGGTTCGTCCGCCTAGGCGGCCTGTTCGGCCTGCCTTTGGCCCGCCCACTTTGCGCAGGCGCTCAGCAGCGCCGCGCACTCAACCGGTTTCGTCAGGTAATCATCGCACCCCGCGGCGATGCACTTTTCGCGGTCGCCGTGCATCGCGTGCGCCGTCAGCGCGATGATCGGCAGCTTGCACCCCTTGATCCGCAGCAGGCTGGAAGCCCCGTAGCCGTCCAGCTCGGGCATCTGCATGTCCATCAGGATTACGTCGAACGGTCGCTGCTGTTCGGCCGGCCGCATGACCGTGTCAACGGCAATGCGACCGTTTTCTGCGAGCGTGACGTTGGCGCCGGCCCGGGTGAGGTACATCCGCAGCAGCCGTTGATTGTCGGGGCCGTCCTCGGCGAGCAGCACACGAACACCGTCCAGCCGCGTCGCGGGCTGGTCTGGCGCGAGCGGTTTGGGCGCGGCCGAGCGCCGCGGCTCCATGCTCACACCCTCAACAGCGCCCGTCTCGATCGTCGCGGTAAACGTCGAACCCTTCCCGGGCTGCGAGGCGATCGTGATGTCACCCCCTAGCGCCCGCGCGAGGTTGAGCGAGATCGTCAGCCCCAGGCCGGTGCCTCCAAACCGGCGCGTTGTCGAAGCGTCGGCCTGGGCGAACGGTTTGAAGAGCTTCGCCGACTGCTCGGGCGTCAGGCCGATGCCCGAATCGGTTACGTCAAAGCGGAGGTGCGGGCGCGGGCCCGTGACGTACGAAGCGTTGATCGAGACGGCGCCTTCCTTGGTGAACTTGATCGCGTTGCCGACAAGGTTGATCAGGATCTGCCGCAAGCGAACAGGGTCGGTCTGGACACTCTGCGGGAACGGGCCAGTGACCGAGTGCTTCAGCGCGAGGTCCTTCTCGTCGGCTCGCACCTGCATGAGGGAGCAGACCTCTTCGATCACCTGGGCGGCGTCGGTCTCGATGCGCTCGACCGTCAGCTGGCCGGCCTCGATCTTGGAGATATCGAGGATGTCGTTGATGACGGTGAGAAGGTGCGCGCCGTTGCGGCGGATCGTCTGCACCGCGTCGATGCGGTCCGACGGTGACTGCGTTGGATCCAGCAGCAAGTCGGCGTACCCGATGATGGCGCCCATCGGCGTACGGATCTCGTGCGACATGTTGCTGAGGAAATCGCTCTTGGCGGCGTCGGCCCGCTCGGCCGCGGCGACCAGCCCGCGGGCCGACCGCGCTGCCCGCGCTCCAAGCACAGCGAAGGCGACCGCCGCCGCTACTGAAACAGTTACGGTAAGCCACCACACGGTGACCATCAACCGCTGCGAACCCGCCTCGAGGTTCGCCACCGCCGCTGCGCTGCGCTGAGTGATCGTGTCCGCCGAGGAAGAGAGTTGACGGGCGAGCGCGTCGGCAGCCGCGGTCATCTCCGAAGCCCGAGCGGCGACCGCTGAGCGGGCGACAACGGCCAAGTAGAGCCCCCCGTTCCCTGGGACGATCGTCTGGGCTGACTCCTCGACCCGGAAGCCCTGACCGAACACCGCCTCCTCGAGGTGGTCCAGCGCGAGCTCGATCGGACCGGTCCCAGCGCCAAGGTCGGCGCTTGTTCGCCGCACCTTCGCCATCACGGGCCGGAACCGGTTGTCGCGGAGGTTGGCGAGTTGATCGGCATCCGTTACGCCCGCAAGGGTCAAGACGAGGAGTTGGACCTCTGCGACGTCGTTCCTCAGCACGGTCGCACGCCGTAGACGCTCGGCGGCTTCGAGCAGTTCCTTCGTCGGCGGCGCGTGACCGGTCGTCGTCTCAGCGCTGAACGATCGCAGCAATCGGATGTGCGCAAGCCGCTGCTGCCCCTCGCTCTTGTCCCCTGCTTCTTTCAGTTTCTCTGCCGCTTCAACAGCCGTCCGGGTTGCTTCGTTCAACCGCTCACCGGCTTCGCGCCGCGCGGCGTCCCACGCCAGCAGGTCGGTGCGGAACCGCGACATCGCGGTAATCTCGTTGCGGAGCTCGTCGACCGCCTCGACCATCGCCATGTCCGGCGCGACCGAAAGGCCGGGGCGCGCGGCGTCACCGAGCCGAGCCAGCCATGCAGGCTCGGATGAGACGCTTCCACCGCGGAGGATGCGGGCAAAGTCAGTGCGGGCTTCAGCGTTGCTCGATCGAATCTCACGGTCAATCGAGCTCGACCACGCCTTCAACGAGCTGAGGGAGTTGTGCCCTTGCGATGCCTGCCACAGAACCACGCCGAACGCAGCCACAACCACCGTCAGTGTGAGGAAGCCGGTGCCGACAACGCTCCAGACAAGGCGTTGCGCGCGCCATTGGGCGTGGTTCCGCACTGCTTTGGCAGGGGCCGTTGAGTTCATGGGTGCACGGCCTGCTGCAAGCTTGGACGCAGCTCGCTCCATTGTGCGGGGAGCGCCTTGCCGCCGCGGATGACCGACAGCCAGACTCGATGGCTCGCCTGGTGCTCGGTCGCCGAGAGCGTGAGCGGTTGTTCCATCCCGATGTCAAACGTCCCGAGCCCTTCAAGTGCGCCGACGATGCCCTCCGCATCCGGCAAGCCCTTGATTGTGCCGATCGCGCGCAGCAGCATCCTGCCGCCGGCGTACCCCTCCAAGGCCGTGAAATCCAGATTCTGCTCGCCAGCCGGGCGGGTCGCCATCGCCTTGCGGAAATCAACGGCAACAGGCGCATCGGACGCGGGATGTGGCACCACCTGCGTGATAAACACGCCCTCACCGTCCGGGCCGGCCGTTTCCGCCAGCGCCGCCGAGCCGACGAACGAGACGTTCAGGAAGAGGCAGTTGAGCCCCTCGGCGCGGCACTGCTTGATGAACGACGCACAGGGCGCGTAGGCGCCGACCATGATCACCGCGCGGGGCGGGGTCTCGGCCGTCAGCACGTCCGCCACCGCGTTCTCAACGGCCGTCGTGTTCCGCTCGTAACGGGCGTGAACAATCTTTGTGGTGCTCGCCAGTCCGTGGCGCCTCATGGCCACCGAGGCGCCCTCGAAACCAGCGTCGCCGTACGCGTCGCGCTGCGTGAAGAGCGCAATCTGCTCGGGTTTGAGGCCCGCGACGGTCACGAGGTTATCGATCATCGTGCCGGTTTCTTCAACGTAGGACGCGCGGAGGTTGATCACGTACCGGTTGGGCGGCTGCTTCCGCAGCGCTCCTGCGCCGGTAAACGCAGCGATCAGTGGCACCTTTGCTTCGGTGAGGATCGGCAGCGTCGCCACCGCCGTCGGCGTGCCCACGTTACCGATCATGGCGACCACCTTGTGCTTGTCGATGAGTTCGTGAGTATTTGGGACTGCGCGTGCCGGCTCGTAGCCGTCGTCGAGGGCCACAAGCTCGATCGTTCGCCCGTTGATCCCGCCGGCGCTGTTCTGCTCGTCGATCGCTGCGCGGACGCCGGCCAGCACACCCTTGCCGAGCAGTCCCGATGGCCCGGTCAAGGCGGTCGACATCCCCAGTCGGATGACGTCCTTGGCGGGAGGCTGTGCGGGCTGAGCAGCGCCGCCCGTGGCGAAGAACGCAGTGGCTCCGAGAACGAGAAAGCGGCCGCGGAAGAGAGCGAGGTTGCGGTTCATCAAGGTCTCCAATCTGGATCGCTGCGGCACTTGCGCCGTAGGGCGTCCACGGGGGCGCTACCGAGGGGCAATTGCGTAGTGCTTCGGCTCCACAGCCGATCGCATGAAGAAGGACTCATCCGATTCGGTCAACGACCGAGCGCGTCCGCCACTGGCTGCGGTGCCGCTGCGCCACGACGAGGGGTTATTTGGACCACGCGCGTTAGCGGTTGAGTGGCGTGACCAGCGTTGTCGCGTGGAAATCGCGCCCTTCAACCCGGTACTTGCGCTCGAAGTTGGTTCCGACCACCTCTCCCTCGCGGGCAGTGGGGGGTGAAAGGAAGGGGACGCGCGCGTACGGCCCGTTCGGCTTCGTCCAGCGTGCGAAGTGCTCTTCCATCCACGCCCAGTAGTCGTTGTGATCGGTCACGATCCGCAGTTCTCCGCCCGGCTTGAGCACGCGCAGGCAGTCCTGCAGGAACCGGTCCTGCACCATCCGCCGGCGGTTATGGCGGGTCTTCGGCCAGGGGTCAGCAAAGTAGAGGTGCACCACCGTCGTGGCGGCGTCGGGTACGCGCCAATGAATGAACTCTCCCGCGTCGATGCAGAGCATCCGCACGTTCGGCAGCTTCGCGCGCCTGATGCGGTCGGCTGCCGAAAGGTAGAAGTCGTGGGCGTACTCGATCCCCAGGAAGTTCGTCCCCGGCTGGGTCGGCGCCTGCTGCACCAGAAACGTCCCCTTGCCCGAACCGATCTCGATCTCCAGCGGGAGCGTGGGGTCCTTAAACCAGGCGTGGATCGGGATGTGCCCCGCAGAAGGTCGCTGCAGGATGTCGTCGGGCAGCGGCGGCACCGCCGCCGCCAGGTCGATGCCGACGCCCGATGGGTCAAGGTCCTTCACGTTTGACAGGCCAAATGACATGCACTTAACGGTAGAAGGGCGGCGCACGATCGGGGTGCAGAACGTACAGAAAGCGTTATCAGCCGTTGTGGGGCGATCCGCGGGCGCCGCCGTGCGTATTGAGTAAGTGGATGACCCGGCGCACTTGTGCCGGGCTCCGGGAAGGTCGATGAAGTCTGTTGAGTGGGAACGCGCTGCGCACCGCCGCCCGATCGCGTCGGTGTTGCCTTGCATGCACAGAGCGTCGCCGCGGAAGCGGGCGAGTGAGCCCCGCCGCGACGCGTGAGGAGTCTTCCCATGACCCCCGAGTACTCGTCGCGTCTTCAGTCTGGAACGCCCTCAAACCCGACCGACGCCCCGGGCGTGAGGCCCGAGCTGCGCGCCGCCATCGATGCCTCGCGCGGGGGTGAGCTCGCCGGGCTGATCGACGCACGCATCGACCGCGCGACGTTCGACCACGTGCACTGGTCCGGCTCGTTCTTTGAGTACCTTGAGATTGTCCAGCGTCACCCCGGTGTGGTGCGAAACGCTTACCAGCGGGCGTACGACGCGGTGATGAGCCAGGGCGTTGAGAAGTACCGTGTGTTCAAGCAGGAAGCAATCCGTTATCACTTCTTCTCCGACCCGTTCGAGGGTGGAGCGGACGCGATCTTCGGTCTCGACCTTGCCCTGATGCAGTTTGTCGACTACCTGCGCTCGGCCGCCGAGGGGTACGGCACCGACCGGCGCATCCTGCTGCTCCACGGCCCTGTCGGCAGCAGCAAGAGCACGATTGCGCGCCTCCTGAAGAAGGGCCTTGAGCACTACAGCCGCACAGACGAGGGCGCTCTCTACTCGTTCAGCTGGATGCTCGACGAGCACTGCGGCCCGACGGCGCAGACCCACGAGTTCGCCTGCCCGATGCACGAGGAGCCGCTGCTGCTTGTGCCCAAGGAGGCACGCGCCGACCTGCTGGCACGCATCAACGAGTCGTACCGGCCCCTCAACGGCAGCGGGCGGATCAGGCTGGTCGGCGAGCTCGACCCGTTCTGCCGCAAGGTCTACGGCGACTTGATGGCCCACTACGGCGGCGACTGGCGCCGCGTGATGGACCACGTGCGCGTGCGGCGCATCGTGCTGAGCGAGAAGGACCGCATCGGCATCGGCACCTTCCAGCCCAAGGACGAAAAGAACCAGGACAGCACCGAGCTGACAGGCGACATCAACTACCGCAAGATCGCCCAGTTCGGCAGTGACAGCGACCCGCGTGCGTTCAACTTCGACGGCGAGTTGAACATCGCCAACCGCGGCGTGTGCGAGTTCATCGAGGTGCTCAAGCTCGATGTGGCGTTCCTCTACGACCTTCTCGGCGCCAGCCAGGAGCACCTGATCAAGCCCAAGAAGTTCGCGCAGACGCACATCGACGAGGTGATCATCGGGCACACCAACGAGCCCGAGTACAAGCGCCTGCAGAACAACGAGATGATGGAGGCCTTCCGCGACCGCACGATCAAGATCGACGTTCCCTACAACATCCGGCTCGACGACGAGATCAAGATCTACCAGAAGGACTTCGGGCCCGCCAAGACGCGCAACCTGCACATCGCCCCGCACACCCTCGAGGTCGCCGCCATGTGGGCGGTGCTCTCACGCCTCGAGGAGCCGAAGAAGGCCGGGCTCTCGCTGCTGCAGAAGCTCAAGCTCTACAACGGCCGTGCGCTCCCCGGCTTTACCGAAGAGAGCGTCAAGGAGTTGAAGGAAGAGTCCGTCCGCGAGGGCATGTCCGGCATCAGCCCCCGCTACGTGCAGGACAAGATCTCCAACGCGTTGGTCAGCCGCCAGGCGATCGAGGACCAGTGCGTCAACCCGTTCATGGTGCTCAACGAGCTTGAAGCCGGGCTCGCCGCGCACTCGCTGATCTCCGACGACAACCTCCGCAAGCGCTACAAAGAGCTGCTGGCCGTCGTCAAGGAGGAGTACGAAGACATCATCAAGGGGGAGGTGCAGCGGGCCATCAGCAGCGACGAGGACGCGATCAAGCGCCTGTGCGCCAACTACATCGAGAGCCTCCGCGCCTACACCCAGAAGGAACGCGTCAAGAACAAGTACACCGGGCGTGACGAAGAGCCCGACGAGCGCCTCATGCGGTCGATCGAGGAGAAGATCGACGTACCCGAGAGCCGCAAGGACGACTTCCGCCACGAGATCATGAACTACATCGCCGCCCTCTCGCTCGACGGCAAGAAGTTCGACTACAACACCAACGCCCGGCTCTACCGCGCGCTGGAACTGAAGCTGTTTGAAGACTCGCGCGACACCATCAAGCTGAAGAACATGGTCAGCAGCGTCGTCGACGACGAGACCCAGCAGAAGATCGACATCGTCAAGCAGCGCATGATCAAGCAGTTCGGTTACAACCACACCAGTGCCACCGACGTGCTCAACTACGTCGCGAGCATTTTCGCACGCGGTGACAGCAAAGGACGATGACGCGATACTTTACTTCAGCCGTCGGCTCATGATCAGGCTGGTGTAGTTTGTGTACGGCCACTGCCAGGTTGTCACGATCCGGTACCCTCGGCGCAAGTAGTAGTCGCGCAGCGCGTGGTCGGGTTCCGCCATGCTCAGCGCAAGCTCTTCGTTGCCAAGTTCCTTTGCTCGCGCCTCGACGGCGCTCAGCAGCGCCCGCCCAACGCCCCGGCTCTGCAGCGTCGGCTCAACCGCGAACTGGCTGAACGAGCAGACCCGCGGCTTGTGGAACCAGTCCGGGCCCTCGTCGGGCTCCTGCTCGTTGAGGATGATCACCCCGACAACCCGCCCGCCGTCGATCGCCACAAAGCTCTCGCCGCTGGAGAGGCGGCGGCGTGTCACATCGTTGTCCTGACGTCCGGCAAGCGGCCGCAGCCCCATCGCGATCTGGCCCGCGTATGCGCGGTGCAGCAGCGCGGTGATCGGCGGCACCGCGTCGGTCGGCAACCACCGCCGGATCAGCGGGGATGTGCCCGCTGGGGTTTCGGGCCCGGAAAAGGGCGGCCTGCTGTCGGTCTGATCGGGGGGGGGCGTGCTGATGCGAGGGTCTCTTTGCTGGCGGAGGCCGCAACCGTAGACTCACCGCAGATGCCCGACCCGACCTCGCCGCTGCCGCAGCCACCCCGAGCGCCCGCTTCTAGCGGGGAGATCACGCTCCGCCCCCGTTACTGCGAGTGCGACCCCATGGGCGTCGCCCACCACGCCAGCTACATCCCCTGGTTTGAGATCGGCCGTACCGAGCTGCTCCGCGATTGTGGCCTCACATACGCAAAGCTCGAGTCGTACGGCGTGCTCCTGGTGATTGTAAAGCTCGACGTCCGCTACCGACGTGCGATCCGCTACGACGACCTCATCCGCGTTCGCACCACCGTGACAGGGGGCTCGCGCGTCAAGCTCGAGCACCAGTACGAGATCACCATGATCGAGCCCGCAATCGGGTGGCCCGGGTCCATTGTGCCCGCAGCGCCGCTGGTGATGGCGGTCGCATCCACGACGCTCGCGGCGGTTGATCGTGACGGCAGGCCGCAACCGCTCCCCGATTGGCTGGTTGCGGCGCGTCACACGGGCAGCGAAGCATCGTCCCTTACTCCAAGTTCGCAGTCACCCCTGCACAGGTGATTCGTGTGCCGTTGCTCGGAGCGAGGAAATCGGTGGCTCGTCGCGCCCGTTACACAGCGGCACGGCGTTTCTGTGGGACGCCTTGACCGACTAAGGAGACATCAAGATGAACAAGGGAATCGCACGGTTCTTTGCTCCGCTGGCACTGGCCGCAAGCCTTACGGGCGCGTTGTACGCCGGTGACGGCACTCCTCCGCCATCCGATCCGCCGCCCGGTCACCCCAGCGTCACGCCCGCGATGATCGTCGGCCGTGCCGTCGCCGAGTTCCGTTCGATCGCGGATGCGTCGTGCGCCGCCATGAACTCGGCCGCGACCGAAGGGGCCCAGCGGATCATCGCTCTCCGTCGGCACAATGCGCCCGCGAGCGCCATCGCCTCCGCACGCGAAGCAGCGATCGGACGGATCAACTCACTCGCCGCCGCTGCCGTTGGCCGCATCGGGCAGGTTCGCACCACAGCGCTCGCCCGGCTGGCGCACACCGACGGCGCGACCGATGCACACCGCGGCGCGATCAACAGCGCAGCGGAAGCAGCGGTTCACCGCGTCAACGAGTGCCGCGATCACGCGCGGGCGTTTGTAAACAGCGCCGTTACTCGGCCGCTTGATGCGCCGGGCAACCCCTGAACCGGACCGGACCGCACCATGCCTCAGCCAGCCCCGGCCCACCCGCCGGGGCTCTTTGTTACCGGCCGTCAGGCAAGGTGGTCGATCGCCTGGCCGATCGTTGCAACCTGAATCAGTTCGACCTTTGCGCCCGCCGGTGGCCGCAGGTTCCGGGTCTTTGGAACAACCAGCGTCGTGAACCCCAGGCGCGAAGCCTCGGTGATTCGTGCGTCTAGCTGTGAGACCGGGCGAACCTCGCCCCCGAGGCCGACCTCGCCGACCACCGCCGTTCGCCTGGGCGTGGCCCGCTTGTAGTGCGCCCCGGCGATCGCCAGCAGCAGGGCAAGGTCTGCAGCGGGCTCCGCGACCTTCACACCACCAACGGCCGACGCAAAGATGTCGCGGTCAGATAGGCGCAGGCCGCCGTGCTGCTCCAGCACGGCGATGAGCATCGCCAGCCGGCTTGCGTCAAGGCCCGAAGACTTGCGCTTGGTCGCCCCGGGGAACCCCGTCGCCGTCAGCGCCTGAATCTCTACAAGCAGCGTGCGTGTTCCTGTCAACACTGGGCAGACGACCGTCCCCGGACGCGGTGGCTGGTCCGCGCCCGCGGCGGCGATGAGCGCACCCGCCGGCGCCTCCCGCAGCCCCTCGCCGGTCATCTCGAAGAGCCCGAGTTCCAGCGTGCTCCCGAACCGGTTCTTTACTGCACGCACAATCCGGTGGGCGTGGTAGCGGTCACCCTCGAAGTAGAGCACGGCGTCAACGAGGTGCTCCAGCATCCGCGGCCCGGCCAGGACGCCGTCCTTGGTCACGTGGCCGACCATGATCACCGTCGCGCCGGTCGCCTTCGCCATGAACACGAGCTCGGCGGTGCAGCGGCGCAGCTGGGTGAGCGTGCCGGGGAACGCGTCAAGGTCGGCCTTGTAGATCATCTGGATCGAGTCGATGATCAGCACCGGCGGGGGTGAGCCCGGGCGATCGCCGAGCACCTTTGATGCCTGGTCGGCGATGCGCGAGAGCGAACTGTCGCTCAGGACGAACAACTCGGCCTCGTCCGCGGCGCCCAGTCTCCGGGCTCGCAGGCGCACCTGCTCGGCGGACTCTTCACTCGACACGTACAGGACGCGCGTCCCGCGGGCCGCCAGCGACCCGGCGGCTTGGAGCAGCAGCGTGCTCTTGCCGATGCCGGGGTCGCCCCCGACCAGCACGGCGGAACCGGGCACGAGCCCGCCGCCGAGCACCCGGTCAAACTCGGCGATGCCGGTGACGATGCGCCGCGACATCGACGCGCCGCCCGGGTCGATCGTGCTCATCGGCTGGGCCGCGTTCCTCGCCGGCTCGCTGCTCGTATCTCCATCGTGCCCGGCCGCCCAGCTTGTCGACGCCGCGCTGCGCGGGTCGACCCTCACCTTTGACTCAACACGCTCCGCCTGCAGCGTGTCCCACGCGCCACAGTCTGGGCACTTGCCAAGCCACCGGGTGTGCACCGACCCGCAGGCGGTGCACGCGAAGACTTCTTTCGTCTTGCTCACGCGACAAGCGTATCAGAACGGCCACCACCCGCCGCCGGCGTTCGCGCGGGGCTTCTCCTTGTGCGGGGGGTCCCCGCCAACGACCACGTTCGACCAGCCCGACACAGCGGTGCCCTTGCTTACCCACCGCGCCTTGTAGAAGAGATGCCACGACCCCGCCCCGCCACGCAGCGGGTCGCGTCCGGTGATCGAGGGAACAGAAACAACCACCGGCAGTGAAGTCGAGGGTTTCATCCACGAAAACGACGCGTAGGCCCGCTCAACAGGCACCCCAGCCGGAACATGCGCCGCCCAGACCTCCAGCACCGAAGCGCCCGCAGGCATCTTGTTCATCTGCCCCCCCAGCCCGTCCAGCACGCACACCTGGTGGGTGTTTTCATCGATGACAGCAGCGGAGATACGCGGTGCTTCAAGCTGAATATTCATGCGAGGCGTCCTTACGGGGACCGGTCGGTGCGACCGGGAAAGGCCCCGAGCCCCTTTCGGGTGCTCGGGGCGGAAGAAAACCCCCCTTCTCACGCGCCACGGCGGTTATGCGGCTAGTTTGGCTCCGCCCGCTGATCATGGTGGTTGAATGGGTGAGTGCGATACTCAACCGGCGGAGAAGGGGGGCATGGGTGTCAATAGGTTTCGATAGCCTTCTGGAGGCTCAGTCCAAGGTCGTGCAGGTAGACCACGAGCGCGTACTCGGTATCAGCAGGGGGCTTGGGGTCCAATTCAGCGCAATTCGCCAAATCGGCGGCGTCGGCTGACATCTCTTGAAGGTCGCCGGCGGCAAGTCCAGCAGGCAGGCCGTACTCGTTGAGGTCGGCTCGAAGCGCGAAAGCCGCGTTCTTCAGTGGAACAGGGGTGTTGGCATCTGGATCTCCCAGTTTCACACGCAGCCGACGGATGACCTCTCGCATGCGCTCTTCCCAGGTTTGCTGAGGCGGCAATGTGAGCGTGGCAGGCGGGAGAACGACGTTTCTCCCCGGTTCGGCCTGTGCAAACGATGCAGATCCGCCCAAAAAGGGGAGCGTGGTAGCCAGCAGGACCAGAAGTGACGCACAAAAACGGCTCTTTCGCATATGATGCCTCCAGTGGGTTTGCTGTCTTTCCCATTGGAGAGCGAGCCGTGCGCGCGTGAAATGACACAATTCCAAAGAGATTTTCAGATTTTTCTCGTTCTCCGACATCTCTCCCCAGCTTCCGTAGTTCGCGGACGCACCGAACTGAGGATTCCCGATGCCCCTGGACGCATTGGACATCTATGAGGCCGACTCCCCGGCCAAGGGCGTGCCCGAGTTGTTGAGCGCCATGGGCAGGGGTGAGCGTCAAGCCGCCGCGGAGTTTGTTCACAGGTACGGACCACAGATCCGCAGGCGCGTGCGCGGCAAGTTGCGCGCTTCGATGCGGTGTCTCTTTGACTCTCACGACATCCTCTCCACGCTCAGCCGTCGTCTCGATATCTACGTTCACAGCAAGCGATTCGAGCCCCGCAGCGAGGCCGAGCTGTGGCGGCTGGTCTTCACTATCGCGGAGCGATCGGTCGTCGAGAAGGCCCGCATCTGGCGGGTGCTGACGGAGAACGAGGGCGAACGCAGCGGCCTGGCCCGCGAGGCCGGCATCCGCTTCGACGAGGCCGAGCGCAGCACTGGGGTCGAGATCGCGGAGGAGGGCGAGTTTGAGAAACTCATCGAGAGCGTCTCTCAGCCGATCGATCGCCAGATCGCCCGCCTCTGGGCGAGGGACCTGTCAAGCGAGGCGATCGCCGCGCAGTTGGGATTGACCGTTGATGTGGTCCGCACTCGTTGGCGCCGTACCCGTGCCCGGCTCAGGAGCCACTTCAGCATGGAGGCCCCATGACTCCTGTCAGGCCGTTCATGCCCTCCCGGGCAGACGCCGCCGACGACGACCTTCTCGCCGACGCGATCGAGGCCGACGGCCGCGCCTTGCTCGACGAAGGCGTCGTCGTTCCGCTACCCGTTATTTCCACGCCGTTCCCGACCTGGAGCGCCGCCCCGTTCCCCTCGACGCGGCGCTCGATATCGCCCTTCGATCCAGCGCCCGCGCACGCGGAGGTGCTCGCCCCGATCCAACCGACGCCGACCGTGTCGCGGCGGACTACCCACGCCTCAGGCACGCCATCAACGACGCGCTCAGCCTCGATGCCGGCCTGCTCACGACCCACCAGGTGCAGGCCCACGCACGCCCCGAACCGCTCGTCGGGCTCCCGCGCAATTTCGGTCCGTACCTGGCCGACGGACGCGAGCGGTACACACTCAACCGGCTGATCGGTGTGGGCACCAGCGGCACCGTCTACGCCGCGATCGACCGCCACCTCTCAGAACTCGACCGACCGGCCGAGGTCGCGATCAAGGTGCTCGGCGCGCGTCGCAGCGACCGCTGGCTCGCCCGCCGCCTCACCGAGGAGGCCACGAAAGCCCGGCGCGTCGACCACCCATCCGTCGTCCGTGTCCTGGATCGAGGCGGCGAGGATACTGACGCGCCGTTTGTTGTGTATGAACTGGTCAAGGGCGGCGATCTGCAGACGTGGTTTGAAGCCCATGCCAGGCGGGTACCCGTTCGAAGAGCCGTCGAGATTGTCGCTCAGATTGCCCGCGGCGTACAAGCTGCGCACGCGGCTGGACTTGTGCACTCTGACCTGAAGCCAGCGAACGTTCTCATCGATGAGCGCGGCGAGGCAAAGGTGGCCGACTTCGGCATCGCCGCGCGCCTCCACCGATCGTTGATGGAAGAGGCCGAAGGCGCATCGTCGATCCAGGCCTCTGGGCCGGTCGGCAACATGGCGTTCATTTCGCCCGAGCAGTTCCGCGCAGAGCCCGGCTGTTTCTCCGCTCCCGCCGATGTCTACGCGCTGGGCGGCATCCTGTACTACTTGCTGACCGGCAGACTCCCTAACGGCGAATCTCCAGCCGATGTCGCCCGCAGACACGGAGATCCGATCAAGAGCGCCACGCTCATCCCAGCTTCGCCGCGCGAGGCCAGACGAGAGGTTGACGTCTCGCTCGACCGTGTGTGCGTTCGGGCTCTCGCTCGCACATCAGAGCTTCGCCACCCCTCGGCTTCAGCGCTGGCCGATGACCTTGATGCTTGGCTCAACCACCGCCCAATCGCTTGGCAGCAGCCGTCACAGTCACGCGTGTTCGCTCTATGGATCCGGAGGAGACCGGCCGTCGCCGCGCTCTGCGGGCTCGCCGCCGTGTTGTGCATCGCAGGCGTTGTGTCAACGGTCTACTACGTGCGTGTGATCAACGACAAGAACGCAATGCTGGTGAAGCAGAATGTCGCGATGAGAGAATCGCTGGAGATTCTGGACGAAGCCGAACGCACACTCGGCCCCTACGCACCCGGCGTGACCGATCCGCGCGCCAAGGGAACGATGGACATCTTGCAAAGAGCCGCGCCCGTGATTAACCGTGCTGTCGAGCCTACCTCACCCCGACCTCCCCTGTAGCCCGCCACCAGCCCGGCACCGAAGAACCCCTAAGCTCTCCCCGATGCCGTCGACGCCCAAGGGCACTCCGCCCGCAAAGACGCGCCCGGGCAAGGTTTACCGTCGCTTCCGGCGGGCGGTGCGGGCGTGCTTTCTCGTCGTGGCCGGCCTCGTTGTCCTGGCGGTTGTGCTTACGCAGGGCCCGGTCCCGAAGTGGCTGGTGGCGCGCTCCGTCCGCAAGGCGACGGGCGCGGTGTTCGATGCTTCATGGGTGTCGCTGAAGCTGGACGGGCGGTTCATCGCCAGCGACGCGACGCTCACCGCTCCGGCATCAACCGGCCTCGTCGGCGAGCCGGCGCGTGTCGCGGAGGCCAAGCGCATCGAGGTTGAGCTCGACTGGTCGGCCTGGGCCGCCGGGGTGGTCGTTCCGACCTCTGTGACGGTCGTCAGTCCGGTCGTGCGGGTGTCGCTCAACCGATCGACCAAAGCGCTCAACCTGGCAAGCCTCACCGCCGAGGATTCGAAAGCCTCGGCCATCGCCCGCGTCCCCCGCATCGACGTGGTTGACGGCATGATCATCGTGGGTGAACACGGACCGAGCACCGAAGCGCCGCCGCGACCCGCATTTGAGGAACTCATCCGGTTTGAGACCAACGGCTGGATCAGCCCGGTCTTTGGCACCAAGCGCTACCTGATCAGGTTCCACGCCCAGAACCCCGAAGATGCGCTGATGGACTTTGACGCGACGGGTGAGGTAGACCTTGCGACCGCTCAGGGCGAGCTCCGCGCGTCGTCGGTTGACCTTTCGCGCTGGACGCCGCAGCGGGTGCCGTCCACGTTCCGGGCGCTGTGGGAGAAGCTGCGCCTCCGCGGGCGCATCGCCGGGGCAACGCTGAGGTACACGCCGCAGTCGGGCATCGACACGACGCTGCGCCTTGATGACGTATCGCTGAACGCGCCGATCGCCTCGGGCCGGGCCGACATCACCGGCTCGCGGAACCCGCGGATGGAGGGCGTGACAGGAACGCTCGGCGTCGTCTCCACCGGGCCGGGCGCCGGCTTGCACGCCGACCTGCGCGGGCTGTTCGAAGACCTCCCCGCGCGCGTCCGGCTCGACTCGCGTGCCCTGACGCTCGACGCGGCCTACTCGGCCGTGGTGCTCGCCGAACGGTTCGAACTCGAGAAGGACCCGCGGATCCTCTGGTTCACACCGGAGGTCGTCCAACTGAACTTCGAGAAGTTCAGCGGCCCGACCGCCGTGATCGACGCCCGCATCGAGATCACCCGCAAGCCGCCCGAGTCGCCCGGCGTGCCGGGAGAGACGTCCATCGCCGGCACGCTCATCTTCGAGAACGGTTCCGCGGCGTTCGACAAGTTCCCCTACCCGATCGTGGGGCTCTCGGGCACCGTCCGGTTCGACGATGACAAGGTGCAGATCGTCGGCATCCAGGGACGCGGCCCGACCGGCGCCCGCCTGTTCGCGGAAGGAACGATCGACCCTCCGACCGCGGACTCGCGCTACGACATCCGCGTCACAGCCACCGATCTGCCCGTCGACGGTGTGCTGCGCAGCGCGTTGCTCGCCAGCAAGGGCGCCGCGATCGTCGACGCGGTGTTCAGCCAGAAGCGACTTGCGGAACTGATCGAACGAGGGCTCGTTGCGCCCGCCCTGCCGCCGGGCGCTGACGGGGCACCACGACCCGGGGCGGGCCCGCCGCGGTTCGAGCTCTTCTCAGGTACGGTGGACTCAATCCAGGTGCACGTGACCAGCGGCTTCGGCAAGGAGCAGCCCGTTCACCAGGATGTCGCCGTCCGCTTCCGCGAGGTGCACGCGCTGCCGGAAGCTTTCCCCTACCCGCTCATCGGCAGGGACATCGCCGTGCGCATCGGCGATGACTTTGTGCTGGTCCACGGTGAAGGGCTGACCGGACCGCACGGGGGGAGTGCGCAGGTTGATGCGCGGATCGACACCGTGCAATCCGGCGGCGTGTGGGACTACCGCCCGACCGTTCACCTCAAGGCCGAGCACTTTCCGATCGAGCCGCTGTTGATCAACGCGCTGCCCGAGTCGCTCGGCGGTGCAGAGGCGGCCGACCACGCCCCGTCCACCGGCGAAGGGTTCTCCATCAAGAACCTCCTCTCGCGGTTGAACCTCGCGGGCCCGGTCGAAGCGGAGATCTCGGTCGTGCCGGGGGCAGCCCCCGGCGAGAAGCCGCGCGCCAACGCCTCGGTGATCTTCGAGGGTGTTGATGCGCGCCCCACCCACGGCGAAGGGGGCCCGGGCGCGATCGAGATGAACAGCCTTATCGGCGCCATCCGTGTGTCGCCACGGGGCCTCTTTATCGATTCGCTCGAGGGCCGCCTTGCGCCGCTCGTGCGCCCGTCGGACCGGTTCGGCCCGCCGTTGGCCGCCCGTTTCCGAGTCGATGGCGAGTGGTGGTTCGACGACGCCGCACCCGCGGGCACCGCTCCGCCGTCGCGGCTGTCGATCGGCGTGAGAGACCTTGACGTCTCGCTGACCGTCGAGGACCTGCTGCGCCCGATCGTCCCCGGTACCGCCGACACGCTGGCCCTCCTCCGCGGGCAGCGTCTCCCTGCCGGCCGCGCCGACTTGAGCTTTGTGATCGAGCGCCCCGGTGCCGCCGAGACGGCGACCACCGTCGACGCCCTGATGACCAAGGCCCTCAACCTGCAGTTCACAGTCACCGGCGAGCGCATCGAGATTGTCCAGGACTCGGGCACGCTCGGCGTGCACCTGACCGTGCCCGCGGAGGGGCAGGCCGCCCCGCCTGCGCGGATCGCGCTGACAGAGCTGGCGGGGCTCATCCGCCTTGGTGGCCAGGACATCGGGCACATCACGGCCAACGGTGTCGTCGCGCCGCCGACCGAGGCCGGCCCGGGTGAGGCGGCTTCACCGCTGCTGGTCTTTGAACCAGTCGATGTCACGCTGCGCGGCCTGCAGCTTGAGAGCCCCGTCGCGCGACAATTGGCCGGGCGGTTCGGCGGCGCAGCGATCGCAGAGCAGATCGAGTCGCTCAAGCCCGAGGGGATCCTCGACGGAGAGCTGCGGCTGGCGCTCCCGGCGGGCGTGACCGATCCGGCGGGGTGGACACCGTGGCTTGCGCTGCGACCACGGTGGCTGGCCGTCACGCGTGGTGATGCGGACGCGGGCGGCGGGCAGCGCCTGGTCTTCCCTCTAGTGAGTGGTCAGGTGACCATCGAAGGCAACGGCGGCGCGTTCGAGGAGCTTACCGTCGTTGACGAAGGCTGGAACGGACGGTTCAACGGAGCCTGGACGCGCGCCGCGGCCGTCGGCAGCGACCCGGCCCGGTGGAGCATCGACGGCACGCTCGACTTTGAGTCCGACGGGACGCCGCCCACGCTGCTCGCGCTGCTGCCCGCGTCGATCGCCGGTGAACTCGCCGGCGCAAAGCTCCAGGTCTTCGACGGCATCGAAGCCCCCGGCACGGTCGTCCGCGCCTGGTCCGAAGGCCCAGAGAGCGAGCCCATCCGCTACCACGTAGAAGGCGCGGCCGTCTTCGCGGGGCTGTTCGCCGATCCCGGCATCACCGTCGATGATGCCCGCGGAAGGCTCGCCTTCTGGTCGACCCGTGACTCGGCATTGCCCGCGCGCACGGAGCTGACGCTCGCCGGCGCGTCCATGCGCATCGCCGGGCTGCGCGTGACCGGCGCGGCGGGGAGCGTGCGGCTCGAGCGTGCGCCGACCGACGGATCTGGCGCCGACGGCGGGAGCGTGCTCGACGTGCCGATCATCACCGGCAACGCGTACGGCGGCCGGCTGCTGCTGAACGCGCACGCCCAAACGCCCGCGCAGCAGGGCTCAAGCGCCGACAGCGCCGCCGCGCCAACCACCTACCAGGCCTCGCTCGAGCTCGCGGGGCTCCGCTTCGCCGACCTCCTCCGCGACCTGCAGCGGACCCGCGCGTCGATCGAGGGCCCGCTCCCGCCCACCACGCTGGTCATCCGCGAGGACGACCTCCCCCCCGACGGCTCGCGCGGCCTGGTCGAGGCACAGGTCGCCCTGCGCGGCACCACCGGCGACACCGCCTCGCGCCGCGGGCGGGGCGAGGTCCGCATCGCCGGCGGCAACGCCGTGCTCGACGTTCCAGGTCTCACCACCATCCTCTCCCTCGCCGCGCTCCAGCTCCCCGTCTCTGCGCCGTTCGACTTCGCCCACGCCGACGTGCACATCGAGGGAGACACCCTTGTCTTCGACCGCACCGCCGTCCTCTCCGACTCGCTCGCCCTCCTGGGCGCTGGCACCATGCGCATCGACACCCAGGCGCTCGACCTGCGCATGGCCGCCCGCGGCCGCGCACGCATCCCGCTCCTGACCGACCTGCTCGACGCCTTCCGCGATGAGCTCTTCACCGCGCGCATCCGCGGCACGCCCGACGCACCCGAGTTCACCCTCGAGAACTTTGCCGCCGTCCGCGCGGTCTTCGCCGGCGGACGCAACCCCCTCGCCGAGGCGCTCCGCACCGACCTTGACCGCCTCGAGCGCGACCGCCAGCGCACCCTGCGCATCGTCGACGCCCGGCTGGGACCCGCCGGCGGAGCGGGCGGCACGCTCGCCCCGGCCGCCGAGCACGTTTCGGTCATCCCGGGCGCTGAGCCCCCCGCCGGCGGCACCCCCCCCCCTCCCCCCCCCCCCCCCCCCCCCCCCCCCCCCCCCCCCCCCCCCC